>CACZHP010000031.1 GCA_902780935.1 uncultured Bacteroidia bacterium
TGCAAACGCCACGAATAAAACCGTGACATGGTCGAGCTCAAACACTTCCGTAGCCACGGTGTCAAACGGCACCGTCACTGCCGTGGCTGAAGGCACCGCCACGATAACCGCCACCGCGGGAAGCAAATCAGCGACTTGCCAGGTTACAGTCAGTAAGAACGTAATCCCTGTAACGTCCATATTGCTCAATCATGACAGTATGGGTCTCGATATGAAGAGAACGTACCAATTGAACGCCACCGTTTACCCCGAGGATGCGACTGATCAGACTATCACATGGTCCTCAAGCGACGAGAGTATCGCTACAGTGGATGAGAATGGACTTGTCACAGGTGTCAGTGAAGGTAAAGCTACTATCATAGCGGCGGCAGGAGGCAAGCAAGCTAAATGCGAGTTTGAAGTGAGTCCTGTCAGTCCGAAGGCTGTCCATCTGGAAAAGAATCAGATTACGATGGAACTAAAAGACACCCTCAGGTTAAGTTTCACTTACGAGCCGGAATACGCCAAGGTTGAATCCGTCAGATGGAGCACGGACAATATTGGCATATGGGTTGATGACGACGGTCTGATCCACGCCAATATAGAAGGGACAGCCAATATAAAAGTAATTTTAGGCGCCTTCGTGACTGACATTTGCGAAGTGACTGTCGTCACTCCAGACTATGTGGATAAGGAAAAGAAGGCACTCATCGCTTTTTACAACGCCAATGACGGCGATAGCTGGTCTCACAAGGATAACTGGCTATCGGATATGCCTTTAGAGCTATGGTATGGGATAAGGATGACAGATGACGGCAAACATGTGTCCAAAATAATACTCGAAGCAAATAACGTTAAAGGTTGCATACCCAAAGAAATAGCGGATCTTACCGAACTGGAAGAGATATCAATCGGTAATAAAAACCCTGTTCCCGGTACTTCAGCACCTCTGCCCGAAGAACTTGGCAAGTTGAAGAATCTGAAACGGTTGAACCTTCAGAATTGCTCGCTTAACGGCACATTCCCGAAATCCCTTTTCAATCTTAAGAGTCTGGAACATTTAAGGATTGTCGGCAGCGAGGATATGCGACCTTCCCCGATTCCGAGTAGTATTGGCAATCTGACAAATTTGACTCTATTGGACTTGGGTCATATGAACCTTACTGGGAATATTCCTCCAGAAATAGGTAAGCTGACAGGACTGACGGAGCTCAAATTGTATAATAACCAATTGACAGGAGGGATACCTGCCTCTTTTGGAAGTTTGATCAACCTGAATAAAATAGATCTCTCCGTAAACAAACTTTCTGGCCCGATTCCCACGATGGTAGCCAAGATGGATAACTACTGGAAACTTTGGCCAAGAATCTTTCAAGACAACAACTTCACCATGGATAATCTCAAGAATTCCAAGGTTCCCGCTCCTTTGAGTCCAAAGATACAGTTGCTGTCCGGGGAAGAACTCGATATAACCGAATTTATCTCTAAAAACCAGTACACGGTTCTGTTCAGAATGTATCCTAATGGCAATGCCACTGATTTTCTTTCTAAACTCGCGGCACTTTACAAGACAAACAAAAGCAAAGGGTTGGGAATCCTGTCATATTACGACAACAACGCGTATAATCCGGATAATATCGACAAGATGGACACGCAATTCAAGGAAAGCTTGAGTAAGTCCGGAGCGACATGGGATTCGTTCATCAGACACATGCACGAGGATTATCCACAAGGGGCTCCGTTCTATGCCGAGAAAGGTTTAGACATGTATCCGCTTGGGATACAGAACTGCATTGTTATCTTCGGCCCGGATAATACTGTAGTCTATTCCAGCTTACTCGACCAGTCAAGCGACCATCTGGATAACGCAATCTCTTATCTCCAGACGGTATTCAAGACCACCATCACTCATTACGAGTCCAAGAGCTACTCGCAAGACGGGAAGGTGACCAAATACCAGACAGCCTCTACCGGAAAGGGAATCGACATTGTGATCACAGGCGACGCGTTCTCCGACAGGGAGATGGTAAGTGGTGGCACATTCGAGAAGGCGGCCAAGCAAGCGGTGGCGGACCTGTTCTCGGTCGAGCCTTACAAGTCAATGAAGAACAGGTTCAACATCTATTTCGTCAACGCCGTGTCAAAGCATGAGGAGTATTTTAATGGCTGTTCCACAACCTTTGAAGGAGTCTTCGGGGAGGGATCTGCCGTTGGAGGAAACAACAAGAAGGTCCTCGAATATGCCCAGAAGGCAGTCGGAAGCTCGAAGATGGACAATGTCGCCGTCCTGGTACTTATGAACAGCTTCCGGAAAGGTGGCACCTGCTACATGACGTATCCAGTGGACAAGACTGTCTATGCCGGAGGATCGTCCGTAAGCTGGATCCCGTACAAGGATGTGACTGTGACAGGAGGCGTTTCCGCCCTGGCAAACACCTTAGTCCATGAGCTTGGAGGACACGGAATAGCTAAACTGGCTGATGAATATGCTTACCGAGACCAAGGCATGATGAGTGCGGAAGAAGTCGAGTTAACGAAATACGAACAAAGTAATTATAGCTGGTATCTGAACGTCGACTTCACTTCCGATCCGAAGAAAGTCCTTTGGAGCCAGTTCATTGGCGACAAGAACTTCTCCAGCGAGAACATCGGAGCCTATGAGGGTGGCTTCACATTCTGGAGCGGAATTTGGAGGCCTACGGAGCAAAGCGTCATGAATGACAGCTATAATCATTCCACCTTCAGCGCTCCCTGCCGCTCAATTATATATACCAGGATCATGAAGCTCTCCGAGGGTTCGTCCTGGAACTACGACTACGATGCCTTCGTCACTTGGGACAAGGCTCATCCGAGCAAGGTTGCCACCAGGAGCATAGTGGAAACTGATGGCAAAGCTCCTGTCCATGTCCCGCCTGTCGTAGTCGGCAAGACTTGGAAGGAAGTGATCGAAGGACGGTAGAAAAAGAGTCCCGGGCCGTATGGTCCGGGACTCATTTTATCCAAGCATTTGAACTACAGGGATTTCTCCAGGTGCTTGCGGATCTCGGCGAGGAACTGGGCGGAAGTCAGCATCTTGGGAGTGATGCCTTCCATCAGGTTCACAAGATCCTTGGTGGCATAGCCCTCGTTGAGTGTGTCAAGGCAAGCAGCTTCGAGCTTATCGGCATAGGCCACGAGCTCAGGAAGGTTGTCCTTCTCTCCCCTCTTGCGGAAAGCGCCGCTCCAGGCGAAGATCGTCGCGATCGGGTTGGTCGAGGTCTCCTCACCCTTCAGGTACTTGTAGTAGTGGCGGGTCACAGTGCCGTGGGCGGCCTCATATTCATAATTCCCGTCAGGGCTGACAAGCACGGAGGTCATCATGGCCAGGGAACCGAAAGCGGTGGATACCATGTCGGACATCACGTCGCCGTCGTAGTTCTTGCAAGCCCAGATGAAGCCACCCTCGGAACGCATGACACGGGCCACGGCGTCGTCGATGAGGGTGTAGAAATATTCTATGCCGACCTCGGCGAAGCGGTCCTTATATTCCTGGAACACCTCGTCAAAGATGGCCCTGAAACGACCGTCATACTTCTTGGCGATGGTGTCCTTTGTGGCGAACCAGATGCTCTGCTTGAGGGCAAGGGCGTACTGGAAGCAGGAGTGGGCGAAGCTGCGGATAGATTTGTCCGTGTTGTGCATGCCCTGGAGGACACCGGCTCCCTTGAAGTTATGGATAATGGCCTCCTGGGTCTTTCCGGACTCTCCCTCGAACACGAGCTTGGCGGTACCAGGCTCATCCACAACGATATCCACGCTCTTATAGACATCACCATAGGCGTGACGGGCGATCGTGATAGGCTTCTTCCAGAACTTCACGGCCGGATGGATCGAAGGGATGGTGATAGGGGTACGGAACACGGTTCCGTCCAGCATCGAGCGTATGGTCCCGTTCGGGCTCTTGTACATCTCCTTGAGGTTGTACTCGGTCATCCTCTGAGCGTTAGGGGTGATGGTGGCGCACTTGACGGCCACGCCATACTTCTTGGTGGCGTTGGCGGCGTCCACGGTCACCTGGTCGGAGGTCTTGTCCCTGTTGGGGAGGCCGAGGTCATAGTATTCGGTCTTCAGATCCACGAAGGGAAGGATGAGCTCATCCTTGATCATCTTCCAGAGGATCCTGGTCATCTCGTCGCCGTCCATCTCGACAAGCGGCGTGGTCATTTTGATTTTTTCCATTTTATTTGCGGTTTTTGTAATAATTCATCAGGCAGCCGTCGGCGAGAATCTGGCGCTCGTCAGCGGTGAGGTTCTTGAAATAGAGGTGGATAGGCTTGATCTCACCAGCCTTGGTGATAACCTTGGCGTCAATCTCCTCGGAGCCGTTAAGGATGGCCTCACGGATTCCAGGGACGAATACCATGTCACCGGCCTCGTAGTCGAACGGAGTCTCCGGAGCGATCGTGAACGGGAGGATACCCCAGTTGATGCAGTTGCTGCGGTAGCGCTTGGTGGCGTACTCGTAACAGATGTTGGCGTCACCGCCGAGAACCTTCTGGCAGGAAGCGGCCTGCTCGCGGGCTGAACCGTCACCCGGCTTGTTGGCGAACAAGCAGGAGCCGAAGGAAGTGTTGACGGAAGATACACCGAGCTTAGCGAGGGTCATGGCGATATTCGAAGGGGCCTCACCCTGTCGACGCTCGAGATCCTGGGCCTGGATCCTCTTAGAGATCCCGACATATTCAGGAACCCTTCTTGAGAGGGCGAACTCGCTGAGCTTAAGAGGATTCGAACGATAGCTGGATGTTTCTCCAGAAGGAATCAACTCATCGGTGGTAGTCACAGGATCGTGGATAACAGCGGCCAGCTCGAGAAGCATGTTGTCCTCCATCGGGTACATCTTCGGCCAATCCTTGATGTTGGGTCCGTAACGGAGCTCGACACTGAGGTCCTCTTTGCCGAAGCCATTGTAAACACGGCTCTTGTAGATGCGGTCATCGAACTCGTAAGGCTTATGGGTGTCCTCATACTCAATGTCAGTGGCAGCGGTGATGACTCCACCGTTAGCGGCAGTGGCGGCGATTGAGCGGGCATCCATCAAGGACACGAGGGAGAGCTGGCCCTGTCCGGGCTTTGAGCCTTCCCTGTTGGGGAAGTTACGGGTGGTGTGGCGGATGGAGAAGCCATTGTTGGCGGGCACGTCTCCTGCACCGAAGCAAGGTCCGCAGAAAGCGGGCTTGATCACGACACCAGCCTCGAGGAGTTCCTCGGCGATGTGCTCACGGGTAGTAGCGAGATACACAGGCGTTGACTGAGGATAGGCGCTCATGGTGAAATAGTCATTGCCAATGGTCTTGCCCTTCAAGATGGAAGCGGCCTCGGAGAGGTTGTCATAAGTACCTCCGGAGCAACCTGCGATAAGAGCCTGGTCGGCGCAGACCTTTCCGTCCTTGATCTTGGACAGGAGATCGATCTGCACCTTGTCGCCGAAACGCTTCTTGGCGTCAGCCTCGACTGCCTTGAGGATGCCCTCAGGATCAGCCTGTAATTCATGGATAGTGAATGCGTTGGACGGATGGAACGGCAGCGCGATCATGCTCTCCTGGCTGGAGAGGTCGATGCGGATCATGCTGTCGTACCATGCGACCTTGCCGGGCTTGAGCTCCTTGTAAGCCTCCGGACGACGATGGGTCTCATAATGCTTCTTGACTGTCTCGTCTGTGATCCAGATCGAGCTGAGGCAGGTGGTCTCGGTGGTCATCACATCGATTCCGTTACGGAAGTCGATCGGAAGTTCCTTGACGCCGGGGCCGGCAAACTCAAGCACCTTGTTCTTCACGAAACCGCTCTCGAAAGTCGCCTTGACAAGGGAGATGGCGACATCATGAGGTCCTACTCCGTGCTTGGGCTTGCCCTCAAGCCAAACGAGGACTACTTCAGGAGCATTGATGTCCCAAGTGTTGTGGAGGAGCTGCTTGACAAGCTCACCGCCACCTTCGCCGACACCCATGCAGCCCAGGGATCCGTAACGGGTGTGGGAATCAGATCCGAGAACCATGCCGCCGCAGGTCGCGAGGGCTTCACGGACATATTGGTGGATAACCGCCTGGTTGGCAGGGACATAGATACCGCCATACTTCTTGGCGGCTGAGAGTCCGAAGACATGATCATCCTCGTTGATGGTGCCACCGACAGCGCAAAGGGAGTTGTGGCAATTGGTCATGGCGTAAGGGATCGGGAACTTCTCGAGTCCGCTCGCACGGGCGGTCTGGATAATGCCGACATAAGTGATGTCATGCGATGCCATGGCGTCGAAACGGACCTTAAGCTTGGATCCTTTACCACCTTCAACATCATGAGAGCGAAGGATGCTGTAAGCGATAGTGTTCTCGCGGGCTTCGTCTTTGCCGGGAAGTCCTTCGGCGTTTTCAACAATCGTCTGACCGTCTAGGAGATACACTCCGTGTGGAATCAGTTCTACCATAATTGTGTGGTTTTAAGAATATTAATTAGTTAATGAATCTATCAATATCGTTAGCGCCAGCATGTCGGCGGCTCCTCCTGGGGAGATTCCTTCGGCATCATAGCGCTGTTTCATTTCTCTCAATCCATCCTCGCTGAAATCCTCAAGCAGGGTTTTCGCCTCCTCCTTCACCTCCTGGGCCCTTTCGTATCCAACCCTATGAATAACGCAAGTGTCGTCCAAGGTTGACATTATCCGCAGCAGCGTTTTCTGGAGAGTTTGGTCCGCAGTGCAGTCCGGTGTTTTGTCCGCAGTGCCGTCCGGGCACGGCCGCGTCCATTCTCGCTTCGCTTCGCTCGCTGCGGCTGAGTGCGGCCTTAGCCCGGCAGCACCTGCGGACAGTACGTCTGTACACTGCCTTAGCCCGGCAGCACCTGCGGACGGTTCAGCTGAGTGCGGCCAAAGCCCGGCAGCACTTGCGGCCAGTTCAGCGCAACGATAAAACGGCAGCCAATCCTCAAACAGCGGCCTGTAGCCTTCCTGAGCGAGCTGGAGAGCACCTTTGACACCGTATTCCTTAACAGCATTAGCACCGTGGGAGTCTTTACCCGGCGCTATCTGACCGGAAAGATTAGCAATCCTGTCTGACAGCTTTACGGCCGTGAAACACAAAGAGCTATCAATCAATAAGTTAGCTGATGCTGCCTGGTTATTATCCACCAGGCACATTGGCTTATCGTCCTGATAATCACCAAGTTGCGAATTACGGGCGATATCCAAAGCTGAAAGGGCGGCGAGGCCGAGGGCGAAGATCGCACCGCGGTAGGTGTTCACTCCCCCGGTATATTCCATCACATCCGCCTCAATCGCCCTTCCAAACTCCCTGATTGACTTCATGTCTGAGTCGGCGGTACTCCTCCAGCGCAAAAGCATTGGCAGGTGGCGGATGAAGGAGCGGCGGATCACCTCGATGCTTCCGCTCATTAGGGAGTAATCCATGTCGGAGTGAGCTCCGTTGCTGTCTTTGTCAACGAGTCCTGGCTTCAGAGGAGTGTCAAGCTCCATCCTGAGCGCCCTTGCCATCAGCTCGGCGACAAGGTATGGCCAGGTCGTAGGCGGCGTCAGGGCGGCGGCCATGCGGAAACTGCCCTCCTTCAGAGCTTCGCGCACATCAGAAGCTCGGATTGCCGCGGCTAAGCGCGGCCTAAGCCCGACGGCAACCTCGGAGAACTCCAGTCTCGGAATTTCGACGACCCGGATGCCGTAGGTCGGAAGGACTTGTTTCATCAGGTCGTTGTAACGGGCCGTGAGCTGGTCAGTAGGCTCGGAGCCGACAAAACGGACCGTCGCCCCAAGCGCTGGAGCGATATGGCGGCCGAATAGATCAAGATCCAGAAGCATCTGGGTTTCAGAGGCTTCCGAAAGGTCTTTCAGGAAATATGTCGGGAAAGTCGCGGCAGAGATCTGATAGTCAGAGCCGTCCAGGACGGTCGCCGAACTGCCGCAGCCGAAGCGGATCATCTCAAGCCGCTCTGAATACGGGAACAACGACAAGTCCTCCTTAACAGGAATCACAAACAACTTGTCCACCTGCTCAGCAGCCTTCTCAACCAGATACTTATGCCCAAACGTGAACGGATTGGCGTTCATGATTATCACCCCTATAGATCCTTCGCCGCACTCAGGATGACAGGCGACACGTGCGAGATACTCCTCGAGGCCATGGCCGTTCTCCATGAGGATTGCTAGAGGAGCACTGGCTATGGTGCGGAAGCCGAGGTTGGTGAAAATAGCCTCGTTCTCCGGTTTAGTGAATACTTTGAGATTGGAAACGCCCTTTCCGGAAGCGTATGAGATCACGTGGGAGAGAAGCGGAGCGAGAAGGCCCCTGGATCTCTCTGCGGAATCAACTGCCACACATTTGATGAGATCTCCGGACAGGCCAGCCCCAGCCGCGATGGAACCATCTTCCCGAAGGACACAAAAATAATCCTCAACGGACTCCAGACGGAGAGCATTAGCCGAAAGAAAAGTCTCGACTTGCCTCCTGAAACGAGGAGATCCCATTGGGATTCGTTGAATGTCAGTTATGTTTCCTTCTATTTGCACCTGCTTGCAAGCTTTCCAATACTCCCGGTTCCGCCTGCTGTGGAACAACGTTACAAATGTAATAAATCGTTATAGATTTACAAGGGTTTTATTATAATTTTAAATAAGAATCGACCAAAGTTTGAATTTTTTCAAGCAACTCTTCGATAGAATGAGTCCGAGCCCGCATGCATTCTCTGGCCGGTCGGTCGCAAAGAAGGCACTTTCTTGGCCCGAGTCCGAGTTCCTCCCGCCCGATCGGCAGAGGGGCAGATCCTTCACTTCGTTCAGGATGACATTCGGTGGTCAAGGCCACCCCTGGCGAGCATTTACCCGGATAGGGCGCGAAGCGCAGCGAGACATGGGTGGCGCTTGCCGCCGATAAAACGGAGATGCCGTTCAAAATGACGACATCGATGTCCATTAAGCGACCGAGGGGATGGGTGTCTTCGATGACACATGCAAGGCGCTTGGTATCGAAGGGATCCATATCCACAAGGAAGAATCCCTCAAAACCGGTATCCAGGTCCCGAAGCTCCTCATACTCAACTTTGAAAGCCTTGCGCACGGCCTCCACTCCGGCCCTAGCTATCACCAAGGAAGCATCGTTTCTTTTCACCGGACCAGGAGGCTGTACCGTCAAAGAAATAAGCGAAAGGCCAGGATTGGCCTCCAGCAGCTCCCGCTGCCTCGCCACCCTGACCTCCCGGCTATTCAGTATTTCTTCCAGAGTCAACTTAATCGACTATGTTGTAGATCTTGTCCAGGACTTTGCCGTGGCGGTCCATGACGATGCCGACGACCTTGTCGCCGAAAGGCAGAGGATCCGGAACACCGATGACACTTGTGGCCTTGGCGGCCAGATCATGGATGTCGACGACCTTCAACCCGGCGGCCTTAAGACGCTCGGCGATCTCAGGACGACGAGGATTGACAGCTATGCCATATTCAGTCACCACCACATCGACTCCAGCGCCAGGAGTGATAAGAGTCGTGACCTTAGGGACGACGCACGGGATCCTGCCCCTCAACAGAGGGCAGACGATGATCGACAGGGCGCTGTCCTCGGCGGTGTCAGGATGGCCGCCGACTGCGCCGCGGATGATGCCGTCGGAGCCGACAAGAACATTCACATTGAAGTCCACATCGACCTCGAGGGCCGAAAGGATAACTATGTCAAGGGCATGAACCGCTGACCCGGGATTGTCGGCGCTGGCATACTCAACGGCGCTGACTTCCTGGTGAGCCTGGTCAGAGGCGATGGACTCAGCGGCAACCTTATCAAACGACTGGACATCAATGAGTTTGCCAATCAAACCCTCCTCATGGAGTTTGACCATGTGGGCAGTGATGCCGCCGAGGGCGAAGGAAGCCTTGATCCCCTTCTCGATCATGCTCTCGCGGATATACTTGACCGCAGCAAGCGAAGCTCCGCCCGTACCTGTCTGGATCGAGAACCCATCCTCGAAATAACCGCTGTTGATGATCACCTTCGCGGCCTGCTGGGCAAGCAATATGTCTCGGGGATTCTTGGAGTCACGGATAGCTCCGGAGGATATCTTGGAGCTGTCACCTACCGAATCCACAACGACAACGGACTCCACGTCGCAAGCCGAAATCGACTTCGGAACATTCGGATAATCAACGAGATCGTCAGTCAGGACGACCACATGGTCAGCGTATTTGGCATCAGGCAGGGCATATCCCAGCGAACCGCAGATTGACTTGGCGTTCTCGCTACGGGGGCAGCCGGAGGCATTTCCGAGGCAATCGCAGGAAGACGCTCCGAGGAACGCGACATCAATATGCAGCTCGCCGTTGGCGATGGCGCTTCCGCGTCCTCCGTGGGAACGGAACACGACCGGCTCGGCCATCAGGCCATGGGAAATCTCATTGGCCAGCTCACCGCGCAATCCGGAAGTGGATATCCCGGTAATGACACCGTTCTTGATGTGGTCGATAAGCGGGGCGTGGACATCCGAGAGACTTGAAGCGGCGAGCTTCAGATCCTTGAAACCCATCTCCGCCAGCTTCGCGACAACCATGTTGACGACTTTATCACCGCCGCGGAAATGGTGGTGGAAAGATATGGTCATGCCATCCTTGAGGCCGCTGCGGCGGATGGCTTCCTCCAAAGTGACTACTTTAGTGTTTCTCATGACAGTTCCTCCTCATTCAATATTCCTGAAGCGATCGCGAGGGCGACAACCCTCTCGGCGCGAAGCACGACCGGACGGTCAACCATCTTGCCGTTCACGGCGATAACGCCGGAGCCCTTGGCCCGGGCTTCCTTGATCGCGGCGATGATCCGAAGGGCCTTGTCAATATCCTTCTGTTTCGGAGCGAAGACCTCGTTGACGACCTGGATCTGGCGGGGATTGATAATTGACTTGCCGTCGAATCCGAGATTCTTTATCAGCTCGACCTCCTTGCGGAAGGTCTCCATGTCGTCGAGATTGGAATACACGGTGTCGAAGCAGGCGATCCCGGCAGCCCTGGCGGCCACGACTATGGTCTCCCTGGCGAGCAGCAGCTCTGAACCTTCCGGAGTACGGGGGGTCTTGAGGTTGGCGGTGTAATCCTCGGCTCCAAGGGCGATACCCATCATCCTCTTCGAGGCGGTGGCGATCTCATAGGCGTTGACAATACCCAAGGCGCTTTCGATGGCGGCCATGATCTGGGTACGGCCCACGCAGCCAAGTTCCTCCTCGACCTTTATGATCTCCGCCTCGAGCTCGCGGACCTCATCAGCAGTCTCGGTCTTTGGCATACGGATCACATCGACTCCGGCCTTGACTACGGCCTCAACATCCTTGTGGCCATAGGGGGTATTGAGGGGGTTAATCCTCACAACCATCTCAGTGTCACCGTAATCGATAGTTTTAAGAGCATTGTAGACAAGCAGACGGGCGGCGTCTTTCTCAGCCATTGTCACAGAGTCCTCGAGATCGAGCATGATCGAATCGGGACCGTAGATGTGGGCATCCGCCATCATCCCCGGATTATTGCCGGGGACGAACATCATTGTTCTCCTGAGCCTTTCCATACTATTTCCACACATCTTTGCCGGTGGCGCGGACAGCGGCGGCGGTTACACGTGCGCGGATAGTGCAGTCAAGGGCTCCCTTATCCGTTGCTTTAACGTAAGCGTCGGACACCCCAAGTCCCTGGAGGGTCTCGGTGATGACCGACTTGATCTGACGGCCGAACTGGGCGGCCACGGAGCTTTGCAGCTCCACCTGAAGGCCTTCACCCGGTCCTATCTGGATCATGATGTCCCCGGACTCGAGAGTGCCGGCCACAGCGTTCTTTAATTCCATGGTTAGAGTGATCAATTATAAATTGTTCGCTAAAATAAGCCTTTCACTTATAAAATAAAAGTAATTTGGGAAAAACTTACTAACAATTTTAATCACAAGGGCTATTTTACCCTAAGACGTTTGCCGATCCTCAGAACGGTTCTCTCCGAGATCCCGTTGAGCTGGCAGAGCTTCTTGACGGTGGTGTGATACTTGCGGGCCAGGGCTCCGAGAGTGTCGCCCTGACGGATCGTGTGGTACTGTGCCGCAGCGGCGGCCTTTCTCTCCTCTTCCGCCTTCTTGGCGGCCGCCTCCTCATCCTGGATGTCGCCTTCTATGATGTCGATCTCCTCCTGCTCATCCTCGGGCACATAGTTGCTGGAAGCGTTGAGATATTTCTTCTTCAAAGTGAAGAACCTGTGCCTCAACACACCTGTATTGAAGTCGATAAGCCACTCCGGGTCGAAGGCATATCCCCTGTACCTGGTCTCAAAATGGAGATGCGGTCCGCTGGAACGTCCTGTAGAGCCACCCAGGCCCAGGATGGATCCGGCGCTGACCCAGTCGTCTTCGTTGACCATGATCTTGGACAGATGGGCGTAGAATGTCTCCAGGCCATTCTCATGGCGCAGGATGACGAGGTTGCCGTATCCTTTATAATACTTGGCCAGCCTGACCTTGCCGTCGAAGGCCGCATAGACAGGGGTCCCTGTCTGGAGAGGAAGGTCCGCTCCCTGATGGCGGCGACGGTGGCGGTAGCCGAACTTTGAATACACCTTGGTCTGGTTCGGGCAACGGTACTGGCTGAGGGTGTCCACGACCCATATTCCAATCTCATTGGGGAGACTCTCGAGAGACTCCCGGTAAGGATCCGGATAATCATGCGTCCAATGCTCTGAAAACACCTCAGTAGCAGCCACATAGGAAGGATCTTTGATGTACTTCCATGTGTAGTCCGCCATAAGGAGGATCCGGATATGGGGATTGGCGGTGTCGAGGGTGTCCACAGCTTCCGTCGTCGTCTTGTCCATCGACTGGACAGGCTGAAAGGCCGGTCTTGGCACAAGCAGCTCCGCCTGTTTCTTGGTGGTTATCGTCGAGTCCTGGGCCGCCATGGTGAAAGACACCAGGGATACGGCCAAGGACACTGCCATATAACTAAATCTTCGCATTAAATTTCTCTGTAAGTAAATTCTTTGTCGCTGCCACCTTCTCCTCGAGGAGAGCGTCGGAAGTGGCCTCGCAGATGAACCTCAGATAAGGCTCGGTGTTGGAGGGACGGATATTGAACCACCAGTCGGGGAATTCGACCCTGTAACCGTCGAAGTCCATGACAGCGGTAGGGGTCTCGATGGAGGTGAAATAGTCCTTGACGGCCTCCATGGCCCCGGCCTTGTCCTCTATGCGGAAATTGATCTCTCCGGAATTCTTGTAACGTGCGATCTTCCCGATAAGCTGGCTCAAGGTGATGCCTTTCATCTTCATCTCGGCGACCACATTCAGGATCAGCATGGACGCGAGAAGGCCGCTGTCGGAATAGAAGAAATCCTTGAAATAATAGTGGCCGGCAAGCTCACCTCCCCAAACACCGTCCATGTCGCGGAGTTTCTTGGCAGCGAAGGCGCGCCCGACTTTCCAAGTCTTCATCTCACAGCCCATGGGGGTAAGGTACTCCCCGACAGCCTTTGAACTGCGTATGTCCTGAAGGACCGTGCCCTTCAATCCCCTGTCTTCCACATAGTAATGGCCGAGGACGGCGATCATCAGGTCCGGAGATATAAACTGTCCCTTCTCGTCCACGAACATGACCCTGTCGGCATCGCCGTCATAGATGACGCCCACGTCCGCCCCGACTTCCTTGACGAGCTCACGGAGAGGCTCCACATTCTTGGGAATCAGCGGGTTCGGCTCATGATTGGGGAAAGTGCCGTCAAGATCGTCGAAAATATAATCCGGCTCCTCGCCGAAGATCTCCTTGGCGTAAAGCGCGGCCATGCCGTTGGAAAGGTCGAAGGCTATCTTCAGGATCGAATAGTCCCCCTTGAACCTCATCAGGAAGTCGAGATAGTCCTTGTGGATGTCCATAGGGTACACATTGCCCTTTTTGTCGGCAGGCGGTGTCGGTCTGCCGGAATCTATCCACTCCTTAATCTGGCCGAGGCCGGAGTCGAGGCCAACGGGAAGGGCGTTCTCTCTGGACACCTTCATACCGTTGTATTCCCTCGGATTATGGGAGGCTGTGATTTGGACGGAAGCCTTGAAACCATAGTCGGCGGTACCGAAATACACCATTGGAGTTGTGCTCAACCCGATGTCGTACACATCGGCCCCGGCGTCGGTTATGCCTTTGAGCAGATATTCATGTATCTCATGGGAAGAGACCCTGCAGTCCCTTCCGACAAGGACTTTGTTTGCGGAGAGAAGTTCGGGAAGGAAATACCCAACTTTGTAGGCGGTGTGGCGGTCAAAATCCACATCGTAGATTCCGCGGATGTCGTATGCGTGAAAAGCGCCCATGGTGTTATTTGATTTTTGTGGTGTAACGGGCCGGCACACGACCCTTTGAAATATTATTTAACTTCTTGGAAATGATCTTCTTCCTGATGGGTGGCACATGATCCACGAAGAGGTCCCCGTCCAGGTGGGACATCTCATGCTGAACCATCCGGCAGGCGAACTTGTCGAAAGTCTCGACCTTCTTCTGAAGGTTCTCGTCGTAGTACTCGACAGTCATGCTTTCCGGCCTGGCGACATCGCAGTAGATACCCGGCACGCTGAGGCAACCCTCGGAATACACGACTTTCCTGTCACTCGACTCCAGGACCACCGGATTGATCATCACCCGAGTGAAGCCGTCCAGATAAGGATAGATATCGGTCATGTCCCTGCCGTCCACGATAAGCACCCTGACGCTCTCGCCGATTTGAGGGGCGGCGAGTCCGCAGCCCTCGGCCTTCGCGAGGGTCTCCTTGAGGTCCGTCACCAGACCGTCAAGATATTCCTTGTCGGAGAGATCCGCCGGGGCGGCAACGTCCCGCAGGACTTCCGAGCCATAAAGATATATAGGTCTAACCATAATCAAATTTGTTTCGAGTTCCTGTCGAGGAAGCTCTGGAGGATGATGGCGGCGCTGATCTTGTCCACCGAGCTCTTGTCGCGCCTGTCCTTGGCCTTCATGCCGCCCTCGATCATCGCCCTGTGCGCCAGGACCGAGGTGAACCGCTCATCCTCAAGAGTCACCGGTACAGCGGGGAACGCCTTCGCCAGGTTCTTCAGGAATATGTCCACGTCGGCCGCTGCCTCGGACGGAGTGTTATCCATGTTCATCGGATAGCCCACGACGAATCGGGTCACGGACTCGGTTTCAGCATACTTTTTGAGATAATCTATTATCTTTGCAGCAGGAACCGTGTCCAGGGGGGAAGCGAAGATTCCGAGCGGGTCGCTGACCGCGACTCCGACGCGCTTGCGTCCGTAATCTATGCCGATTATCCTGTCCATGAATCCGACAAAGATACAGAAAAAGAGTTTCAAGTCAAAATATATGTCCAAAGATAAAAAAGGAAGAGCCACAAGCAATTACAGGCTCACCATGGTTGACGACGACACCCACGACCAGTTGTGGAGCCGGAAGTTCACCAGGCTGAACATGATCATCACCATCGTCACTGCCGTGGTTGTGACTCTCGCCCTGTTCTGGTGCCTTGTCGCCCTGACCCCCGTGAAAACATTGATTCCGGGCTATCCTGACGCGAGGACAAAGCATGAGGCGATCCAGAACGCCATCCGCATCGACTCCCTGGAAAATGTCATCACAAAGTGGGAACTTTACTCCGAGAATCTCCGGAGAGTCGTGGAGGGAGAGCCTCCTCTCAAGATAGACAGCATCATGCAGGCGCGGTCCAAGGCACAGGATCTGTCCGAGAAAGAATTGAAGGAAATCGCCGCGAAAGACTCACTCCTTCGTAAGGAAGTCGCGGCTGAGGACCGGTTCAACATCGCCCCCGGTAACTCGAGGGTCCTGCCTATCGAGGGGATGCACTTCTTCACTCCTCTGAAAGGCGTCATCTCGCAAGGTTACGACAAGGCTCTCCATCCGTACGTTGACATCACGGCTCCGGAGAATTCCGTCGTGATGGCGGTTCTGGACGGGACGGTCATCTCCGCGGGTTGGACAGACGAGGAGGGATACACTATCCGCCTCCAGCACGACGGAGACATCATCTCGGTCTACAAGCACAACCAGAAACTCATGAAAAAGACCGGCGACAAGGTCTCTGCCGGCACAGCGATAGCGATTGTGGGAGGCACCGGCTCTACAGCGGATGGGGATCACCTCCATTTCGAGCTCTGGCATAAGGGAGAGGCCGTGGATCCAACGAAATACATTAGTTTCTGATGGAGAAAAGAAGGATAGCTATACTCGGCTCGACCGGGTCCATAGGAAGGCAGACCCTTGATGTGGTCAGGGAGCACCGGGATCTTTTCGAAGTTGAGCTGATCACCTGCAACAGCAGTTTCATGACTCTCGCCGCACAGGCCAGGGAGTTCGATGTCAACAACGCCGTCATCTGCGACGAGACAAAGTACAAGGCTCTCGTCGATGCTCTGGAAGGTACTGACACTAAGGTGTTCGCGGGGATGAAATCCGTCTGCGACCTCGTCACTTCCGACAGGATAGACATCGTGGTGGCCTCGATGGTAGGATTCAGCGGCCTGGCGCCGACCATGGCCGCGATCAAGGCCGGCAAGGTGATAGCCCTGGCCAACAAGGAGACCCTTGTGGCCGCCGGCTCCATCGTCATGGGACTGTCGAAAAAGTACAACGCCCCAATCCTGCCAGTTGATTCAGAACACTCTGCGATCTTCCAGTGCCTCCTCGCCGCGCAAGGCAACAAGGTCAGGAAGATCCATCTGACGGCCTCTGGAGGGCCTTTCAGGACCTGGGACAAAGAGCGGATCGCGGCGGCCACAAAGGACATGGCCCTCAAGCATCCCAACTGGGACATGGGAGCCAAGATCACGATCGACTCAGCCACGATGATGAACAAGGGATTCGAGGTGATAGAGGCCAGGTGGCTGTTCGACACCCCGGTCGATAAAATCAACGTGGTCGTCCACCCGGAGTCTGTCATCCACTCGATGGTGGAGTTCGAGGACGGAGCCGTGATCGCCCAGCTGGCCGAGCCTGACATGCGGGAGCCCATCCAGTTCGCGATCGGTTTCCCGGAAAGGCTGCCCCTTGGGAACAAGAAGCTGGATTTCGCAAAGCTCGGAAGCCTATCTTTCTTCGAGCCGGATCTGGAGAAGTTCCCTGCCCTGAAGCTCGCCTACGAGGCAATCGGCAAGGGCGGGAATATTCCCTGCGCCCTGAACGCCGCCAACGAGAGCGCCGTCGCCGCATACTTAAGGGACGAGATTCCCTTCTACGGAATATCCGACATTGTCGGGGAATGCATCGGGAAAACAACCTTCATCAGTGAACCGACTATCGACGACATATTCCAGACGAACACCCAGGCCAGGGCCACCGCGGACTGGCTTATCATGTCAATGAAAAAGAAATCCTGACGCCCATGGTAGTCCTGATGAAAGTGCTGCAAGTCATCCTTGCGCTTTCGATACTGATTGTCATCCACGAATTCGGTCACTTCACCTTCGCGAAGCTTTTCGGCATCCGGGTGGAGAAGTTCTTCCTGTTCTTCGACATCGGAGATAACGGGAAGATATTCAGCACCAAAGGCCGGTTTTTCACCCGTCTGTTCCCGAAAGCGAAGGATTGGGAGACCGAATATGGCATCGGCTGGCTACCGCTTGGAGGCTACTGCAAGATCAGCGGGATGATTGACGAGAGCATGGACACTGAAGCCCTGAAAAAGGATCCGGAGCCATGGGAGTTCCGCACGAAACCTGCCTGGCAGCGGCTTCTGGTGATGATCGGTGGCGTTCTGTACAACTTCATTTTCGCCATCATCTGCTACATCGGCATCATGGCGATCTGGGGCAGCTCATACATCCGCAACGAAGGCAGCAGGATCTATCCTGACAAACTCGCCATTGACATGGGTTTCAAGGCAGGAGACCAGATCCTCAGGATGGATGACTATGTTCCAGAGAACTTCGGCATGCTCCAAGCCGACCTGGCCCGCAGGGATGTGGAGAAGGTGGTGATACTCAGGGACGGGGACACTGTCGAAGTCTATATCGACCACTCCAAGATCGGAGAGGTCCTGAACACTCCCGGAATGTTCGACCTGGCTATCCCGTTCGTCATAGACTCCGTGATGGCCGGATCGCCCAATACCGGAGCCGGACTCCTTCGGGGCGACCGGATCGTGGCCCTGGACAGCGTCAAGACCCCTTTCATCCAGGACATGAAGGCTTACCTGGCGACCGTGCCCGGGGACAGCGTCCTGGCCAGAGTCCTGCGAGGGGCCGACACACTGGCAGTTCCGGTCCTGGTGGACAGCGAGGGAAGGATCGGGGTCTATACCCAGGTCCCCACTTACACGACGAGGACATATTCATTGGCCGAAGCTGTCCCGGCAGGCTTCAAACTGACCTTCGAGACGATCGGAGGTTACCTGCGGGACCTCAAGCTCGTGGCCTCCCCGAGCACCGAAGCCTACAAGTCGGTCGGCAGCTTTATCGCTATAGGTCAAGTGTTTCCATCGACTTGGGACTGGTTCCGCTTCCTCCACATCCTGGCACTCCTGTCGATAATGCTCGGCGTGATGAACCTGCTGCCTATCCCAGCCCTGGACGGCGGCCACATAGTCTTCTGCCTCTACGAGATGGTGACCGGGCGCAAGCCGAGCGACAAATTCCTGGAGGTCGCGCAGATTATCGGCATGATCCTTCTGATGCTGCTGATGGTGCTGGCCTTCGGCAACGACATCCGCCGGCTCTTCCACTAGTTATTTTATTGGTTTTTCAACGGAAATGATTAAATTCGCCTTTCCTTTCGAAGGACGGATTTAACAAATATATTTCAATGGGAGGTTTCTTCGGAACTATTTCAAAACGGGAGTGTGCCACCGACCTTTTCTACGGCACTGATTACAACAGCCATCTGGGGACCCGCCGAGGCGGTCTCGCGACTTACGACCCTCAGCGGGGATTCATGAGAGGGATTCACAGCCTGGAGAACAGCTATTTCCGCAGCCGCTTCGAAGACGAGCTCAGCAAATTCACCGGGAACTCAGGAATCGGGATCATCAGCGACACGGACGCCCAGCCGATGCTGGTCAACTCCCATCTCGGGAGGTTCGCGCTTGTCACTGTGGCCCGGGTGAATAACGCCGAGGATCTGGCTCGGAAGTTCCTTGAGGAAGGCATGTACCTGACTGAGTTCAGCAGCGGGAAAATCAACGTCACCGAACTTATCAGCCTGCTGATCGTCAGGGGAAAGACCTTCGTGGAAGGTATCGAGAACGTGTTCAGGGAGGTAAAAGGCTCATGCTCGATGCTGATCCTGACCGAGGACGGAATCATCGCTGCCCGTGACGCCTGGGGACGCACCCCGGTCGCCATAGGCTCCAAGGATGGAGCCATGGCGGTAAGCTCCGAGAGCACGGCTTTCGCCAACCTCGGTTTCGAGACCTCAGCCTTCATCGGGCCCGGCGAGATAGTCCGGCTCCGGGCAGACGGGATGGAACAGCTCCGGGCGCCCAACCCCCGCAAGCAAGTCTGCTCATTCCTTTGGATATATTACGGCTTCCCTACCTCCTGCTACGACGGGCGCAACGTCGAGGAGTCCCGCTTCCTCTGCGGGAAAGAGATGGGAGCGAAAGACGACATCGAAGTCGATTGCGCCTGCGGAGTCCCGGACAGCGGCATCGGAATGGCAGTTGGCTACGCCGCAGGTCACGGAGTGCCTTACATGCGCACGATCGCGAAATATACCCCCACCTGGTCCCGCTCGTTCATGCCATCTTACCAGAGCATGAGGGATCTGGTAGCCAAGATGAAGCTGATCCACAACGCCGACATGCTCCGAGGCAAGAGAGTCCTCTTCTGCGACGACAGCATCGTGCGAGGCACTCAGCTGAGGGACAACACCCACCAGCTCCACGAGAGCGGGGCGAAGGAGGTCCATATGCGCATAGCCTGCCCGCCTCTGGTGTTCGGCTGCCCCTTCCTCAACTTCTCCGCCAGCAAGACCGAGCTGGAGCTCATCACCCGGCGGATCATCAAGCAGTTCGAGGGAGACATGGACAAGAATGTGGAGAGGTACACCGACTCCAGCACCCCTGAATTCAAGCGCATGGTCGATGAGATCGCCCGGGAGCTCAACCTCGACTCTCTGAAATTCAGCACTATTGAGACCCTCGTGAAGAGCATCAGACTCCCCAGGGAGGACCTCTGCCTCCACTGCTTCGACGGATCTTCCGCCTTCACCCTCGAAGAGGAGAACAAATAGATGAGAGCCGCCGTGTTCATCGGCTTCATGGGGGTTGTCCTCGGGACTGCCTTCTATGTGGCGTGGCATCTCTGGAGACTGATTCCCAGCCTGGGCTGGAAGATAGCCCTCGGAGGGCTATTCGGCCTGTGGACCGCCAGTTTTTTCTTGGGATTCGCCTTCCTCGAGAAGGTGCCGATGAGACTGGCCGTACCTCTTTACGAGATCGGAAACACTTGGCTGATAGCTTTTTTGTATCTGCTGCTGGCATTTGTGCTACTGGACATTTGCTCCGTCTGCAGGATTATACCTAGAGGAGTTCTGAAGGATTCCTGGGGCGTTTTCGGCTGCGTCGCCGTGGCTGTCACTGCCCTTCTGGTACTGGGCGGAATCCACTACCACCACAAATACCGCGAGGAACTGACGCTCAAGACATCCAAGCCGCTGGAGAAACCCCTAAACGTGGTCCTGGCCAGCGACCTGCACCTTGGCTACCACAACCGCAAGGCGGAGCTGGGACGTTGGATCGACCTTTTCAACGCCGAGAATCCGGATCTGGTTCTTATCGGCGGGGACATCATCGACATGAGCTTAAGGCCGATTCTGGCGGGGAACTATTCGGAAGAGTTCCAGCGTCTGGACGCCCCGATCCTGACTGTCCTCGGCAACCATGAGTATTACTCCGATGTGGAGGGTGCGGAGAAGTTTTTCCGGGAGGCCGGAATAGGCTTGCTGAAAGACAGTTACGCCGACACTCTCGGCATCCGGATCGTCGGCCGCAACGACCGTTCCTACCCCTGCCGTGCCGCCCTTCATCAGATTCTTCCGCCCCCTGGCATCCTGAGCGAAGCGAAGGATCTCTTCACAGTGCTGCTGGACCACCAGCCGTACAACCTGTCGGAAGCCGAGGAAGCCGGAATTGACTTCCAGTTCAGCGGCCACACCCACAGGGGCCAAGTATGGCCAATCTCTTGGGTCACCGACGCAATGTACGAGAAATCCTGGGGCCACCACCAGCGCGGCTCGACCCGCTACTACATCAGCTCTGGCCTCGGAATCTGGGGCCCGAAGATCCGAATCGGCACCCGCTCCGAGTACCTTGTCCTTCACATCATACCCGAATAACCTCTGCCATCATGCAACGGGCGGATCCGCCACCGACTTCCTCGATGACGGGAATATGAACGGGGACTATTCTTGAGCTCTCACTTATCGCCGCAATCTGCTCTTCAGTCAGGGCGCCATAGGCGGTGTCGGACATGATGACGAGCCCGTCTCCATCCATATTCTTGACTTCCAATATGTTCCCGGCGAAATGGAGCATCTGGTCGTAGGTGATCGCGATCAGCTTCCGTCCCCCGTCAGACAGATTGGCCTCAAGGGCAGACCGTTCTGAAGAGGATATCACCACATCCTCGCAAAGCACGGCAAACCTCTCCCCTATGCTCATCACGACATTTGTGTGGTAGATTGGCAGACCATCCCGATCCACGGCATCGAAAAGGAAGGGATGATACCCGAGCCTGCGGCAGAAATCGTCCAGCACTGCCTCCGAAGTGCGCGGAGAGCGGCAGGCGTAGGCCACGCGGGACTTCCGGTCCAAAACCAGGCTGCCAGTCCCCTCAAGGAACTTCCCGTCGTCCTCCCAGGCTGACAAATCCACAATACGTTTGGTCCCGGCAGCAGCCATGATCGTCCTGATCGTGGCGGGATCCCGCTCGAGGCGCCTGTTCGGGGCGAACATCGGATAGAGGACAAGGGAGCCGTCCTCGTGGGTCGAGAACCAGTTGTTCGGGAATATCGAGTCCGGGGTCAAGGGCTCCGGGGTGTCCTCCACCACAATCACAGGGACATCATTCTCCTTAAGGAGGCTGACCATCCCGTCAAACTCCTCGAGGGCTCTTTCCTGGACGCCATCCTTCAGGGTATCATTCTGGAAACGGTTATTGGAAGCGGTCTGCTCATTGAAACCAAAGCGGGCAGGCCTCACCATCAGCAATTCAGCGACACTTTTCATTCTTCTTGAAGATGAGACACAAATCATAAGGTTCCGTATTGAGAAAAAAATCGAGAACTGGCCTATCGCCAGGACCCAGTCGTGGCGGATAAGGCCATATAGTATTATCATCACCGAGCCAATCACCGCCATGACCCAGTGGCCCAGCGGAAGGATCGAGGCCTTGCGCTTGTAGCTGTAGACAAGCTGATAGACCGAGCGGAGCTCATAAACCGTCTGGCCCAGGACACCGAAGAGGAGCAGTCCCAGTGGGACATATTCGTTGTGGAGGAAGGTCGCCGAAAAGGTTGGGATATCCCTCACGATCAGGGCCAGGATGACGAGCGGGAACAAGGCCTGCAGGATGATGATCGGCTTGGGAACCCTCTTGTAGAGGCCCAGGATGCCGATATTCCACATGTAGGCATAGTAGCCGATGCTCTCCCCGAAGATGATCGAGAAATCCTTCCGGAGCCAGCCGTAGATGTAAAGCACGACCGCTCCCACGCTGCTCAGGACCCAGTATATTCCCGGAGACTCGACCTTGCGGGACTTCTCCGACATGTACCATTGGATCAGGATGCGGGAGCCGTAGATGGCCATTCCGGCCAGCCCAAGGAGATAAACCCAAAGCGGACTGTCCATGGCCTATTCAGGATTTGAGGTGCCGTAGAAATGCATGAAGACGGCCTCCTGGGTTTCCTGAGGCAGCGGGCGCACGACAGATCGAAGCATCCGTGAGGGGAAATCACTGGCTTTCAATACAATCATGGCGTCAAGGCAGTTCCCGAAAAGAGGATCCACATTAAAGCACGCCACCTTTGCCCCACAACTGAAATATTTCCGGAACAGCACAGGAAGACGGCTTTTCCCCTCGGAGATGGAGACAAGCAGCCTGTCGAAGGCGTCAATGTCGCCTTTGGGGACACCCGACAGAAGCCCTTCAGGATTGACCCTTATGAAATCCGGCCTGAAAGGATGGGTCGGACCAGCGAAGCGCACGGCCTCCGGAAGCTTGAAATCCCGCTCGATATAATGGAACGCCAGGCTCTTGTAAAGATCCGGTAGGGCATCGCTGATGGTGACCGTGCCGATCATGAAGGTGGAGGCAGGATCCTTGGCCAGGGCAACTGCGAGGCCTGCGAGAAGGAGTTTGAGCGGCAGGACCTCTTTCTGGTACTTGGGAGCCACGAAAGAGCGACCGAGCTCCATGGAACGGGGAAGAATCCGGTCCGCTTCAGGCCCGAAATTGACCTGGCTGGAGGTGTATAGTCCTTCCTTACCCTTTTCCGGGATGATCGAGGATCCATAACCAAAGCGGTAGGATCCGACTATCTCGCCGTTAGGTACACTCCAGAGAATCAGATGTTTGTAGTAAGCGTCATAGGAGTCGGTGTCCTGAGGCTCTCCGGTTCCCTCCCCAATCTGCCGGAAGGTCTCTTCCCGGAGGCGGTAAAGCTCCCTCATCGCATCCGGAGCGTCAGTGGCGTCAATCAGGTACGCCTTGTAATCCCCTGACTGGAAGATCTCCTTATCCTTGAGGCGCTGCATCTGGCTTCGGACCAGCTCTGGGTCGATGGGGGGCGCAATGGGAGACATCTTTTGAGACAGCTTTGCCTCCGGCGAGGGAATGCATTGGGACTCAAGCGCATAGCAACGGTTCCTCAGATATTCCTTAAGGACGGGGATGTCCATGGCGGCGACTTCCGAAGCCGGGATCGCCTTCCCTATCCTGACCTTGACCGTCATTCCCCTCTTATTGGTCAGCTCATGGACGAGCCGAACTGTCCTGAGCCTTGGGTGAATCATTCCGAGAATATGGAAAAGCAATGAGTCCGTCCCATCGAAATAAATCGGGATAACCGGAAGACCGGAGTTCTTTATGAGTTTGAGAATATTGTCGGGCCATGGCTTGTCCTCGATGACCCTTTTGCCACTGACCGCCGTCCGCCGTCCCTTTTTCTGCCAGGTCGAGACCTCTCCCGTCGGGAAAAGTCCAAGGGAGCCACCGGAAGCGATATGCCCGAGAGCTGTGCGGATCCCCGTTATGCTTTTAGTCCCTCCTGTCGAGAAATTATCCACGGGGATGAACCATTTTGTCAGGTTACGCACCTGGGCCAGAAGGAAGGTCGTAAGGATCTTGAAGTCCGGTCTCAGGGGGTTAATTATCGCATTGAGGATCAGTCCGTCAGCGCCGCCGAAAGGATGGTTGGACACTGTCAGGAATCCGCCTTCCGCCGGGATGTTGGCAAGCTGCTCCGGAGGGACCTCGTAAGAGATCCCGAACCTTCTCAGGACTTCTTCCGAGAATTCAGGGCCCTGGAGATCAGCCACATAGGGATATACCTTATTGAGCTTCTTTAAGCCCAGAATCCCATATAGCGCCCCGGCCACGCACTTCCCCACCAGGCCTTTCAGCCCCAGAGCCTGCCGCAACTCGTCCTTGCTTATCAGTAACTTTTCGCCCATTTTCTCAAATAAACGTTTAAATATACTGATTTTTCAGCAAAGGTTGTTCATTTGCCCGGCAAGGTCTGGTTTTAGGATGGGGTACCTTGCCCTCCGAGAAGGCCTCAGACAGTCCTGAAACGCCATTTACCCAGGCAAGGTCCTAGCCCTCAAATTAGACCTTGCCCGAAAAGGCCTCAGAAAGCCAGAGCGTCGTAGCCGGCGGTGATGTCGAGACAGTCCTCTTAAGCACCATCGAGGACAGGTTAGCCACTGACTATATTCCCATCTTCATCAATGTCCCGGAACTAAAAACAAAACTTGTTCAGCACGGATTCTTCAATGTCAATTCCAGTCAGCAATCTCTCCACCAATCTCAATGCGGATGGATTCGGTAGAGGTATTGAGGGTGACATTGAAGGTGTAGTTTATGCCAGGCTTGAAGTTGAAGGAGCCTTCGACGAGATAGGAGACACCGTTGGCGACCATCTCGAAGAGAGGTGTCCGGGAGGCAAGGCGCTGCGGGATAATGACGGCCTCGTAGGTGGCATCATCAACCTTATGACAGGTTATTGTCTTGGCTGTCCCGTAAGGGTCCTTCGTCACAGAACCGGTAGTCAGGTCAACTGTGGCATCTGTAACAGTACTATGGACATAGAAGACTGCCGTTGAAGGAAGGTCACCAACATAGTCAGCCCCTTTGACAAGTTTCAATGTAACCTTAGATAATTTGTGGTTAAACTGAACCGGAATAGCCTCTGTCGTGTAAGACACAGAGGCTGCCTTTCCCCAGAGGAAATTACATGCTCCGAAACCACTTGACTGATCTTCAAGTACAGAGAAAGGTGACGCATCAATCTTACTCACTTCCATGAAAGGATAGTAAGCATAGATGTCGCAGACACTTTCGGTCGAAGGCCAGCGAAGTCCCGTGTCACCTGTCCACTGCGAGCCGTTGTAGGTTGCCTGGAGGTTATTGACATAGTTGCCGCTTACCTGCAACGGAGCCGGGGTCTCAACCACATAAAGGCCAATCTTGTCACCCGACTCAAACGCCGTCTCCGTCGCCCTCGTCACTGCCGAAGGATGAATGAACTGGATGGACATCGGTGCAGGATTTGTGGCCGTATTTTGCTTCTGGCACGCAAAAGCAGTAAGCAGCATTAATCCCATAAGGGTGTTGTTAAATGCATTTGATCTTTTCATTGGTTATCCTCCCAATTTCATTAAATTTTACCAACTCCCACTCTGCCATTGTAGTTTTATTCGCTAACTCATTAAACTCCTTATAAATCTTAAGCACAAGAGTACGGTTGATTCTACTGTTTGGAATCTTACTGTATTGACTATTAATAAAATTCAAGAATTGTTTAGTTATAGGGCACAATGTGGGTAAAGGATAATCTTTATTTGATTGTTCATCGCACCATCTATACTTAATAGCTGCGGATAAACTTCGCAGGGCGTCAAAATAATAGAATCTCCCATGGGCAAAACCTTCAGGAAATTCATCATTCATGACCTTCTCAAGAGTATCCACATCTTTTAGGAAAGTCGTACGGCTTTGAGTTTTTTCACTATATTTTTTTAACAACTTATTCAATTCCTTGGTCCAAAATAAGCTAATCTTTCTTCTTGGACTCCCTTCCGCATAGAATCTCCTAAATAAACTTGATCCAGTAACTATTTGTTTTCCTCCCTTTGCTCTAGGATTACTCTCTAAGAAGATCCTTTTATTTTCCTTTATTATACTAGTATCCATAACTATAACTTTAACAGTTCTGGATGATCACCCATGATGATGGGGTGTTGGTGTTTATAATTAGAGGCAGAGCCTGAATTTGGAACCCAGGCGGGAGAGGCGGCGACGCTGGCTCGCGTGTTGAGTGCGGCGGCGTCGTTGGCGTAGAAGTCGTCAAGGTTGAACGGTACACCGGCGTAATCCATGATCCGCTCGACGATGGCCTGGCGGGAGATGGCGCTGTAGTACGGTATATTGTTGTTCATGCAACTGTTCGGCTCGCTGCGGAAGATACCACGGGTGTGGAAGAAACCGCCCTCGTAGATGTCAACGGCATTTGAATATGTCGGATGGTACATCAGGTGGCTCCACGGAACCTCATCGCGATTGGCAGTTTCGGACAGGTTCTTGTACCAGCCATTAGCCTTGGCGGCACGGAATTCATTGAGGTGCTCATAAACACAAGAGCAAGCATCAATGAAGGCATTAACATAAATATATTCATCTGCCAGTTTACCAAAACCGTGGCCACCGGCCTCATGTTGGACTAATCCCCTGAAATCAAATGGATAAGGGTCTGTACTCTTTGGACAGATAGCTATTGCCGACCCATCATTCCACATATGAGTTACCCCATCATAATCCGAATCATTAAGTACCAGGACTATCAGACCTTTAGTAATATCCATTTCAGAATCTGCGAAAAGAGCATACCTGAAAGCCTCCTCACCCCCATTACTCAACTGCACCCGCGGGGCTTTCCTGGTCCCAAATTTAGATTCTCTAATTGTATTAATACCTCCGACTCCGCTATCCTCGGACTTGCCGAAAACTATATAGACATCGAAATAGTCCTTATAAGTCTTGTATGGTTCAATGTCGAAGAAATAACCTATAGCCTCCTCTGTATCTGACAGATAGCTACCAGAAGCTATATCAGCGGCATCGTAACAGTCGCCAAGGAATACCAGAGGAATACCAGATCCTTCAGAATGAGTCTGCTTTGTCACGACTGAACCATCAGAATAATCATAATCGTACTGTTCAACTGTAAGAGTGCTACGATAGTCTTTCCCATCCAGCAGGAAAACCACTTCCCCGGTTCGGTTTCCGGAACCTGCTGTCAAAGCGTTGACTGTAACTGTCACATCGGTTTTCCCAGTACCTGAAGAAGGGGAAACCGACACCCAGTCTGGCTTTCCCTCTATGCTCCACGAGGCTCCAGACTCAGCCCTAAGGACGATAGTTCTGCTTTCTTCAGGATTTAATACCCTATATAGGCGGCGACTGATGGAGAAATCTCGATGAGGGGCTATTCGCTTAAACTCTTTCCAGCCCGCAGCAAATGAGTATTCGTTTACACTTGATTCTGGTACTTCAAGAGTGAAATTATCTTTAAGAACGCCATTAAATGAACCTGAACCTATTACTGGAGGAACATTCGCAAGACTTATAATAGATCCTAGTGACGTATTATTATTGAATGCCCCAGAACCAATTACTGTCATAGTACTTGGAAGGATTATAGTCTCAATACGATTACACCCATTAAATGCATTGGAAGGAACCGAGGTAAAACCTTCAGGAATAATAATTGTACCCGAAAACTTACAACCTGCAAACACATTGCTTTCTAAAGATATTAACGATTCTGGCAAGATCAATTCTCCTGAGAAAGAATTACCTTGAAAAGCCTCTGATCCTATGGTTGTTATATTATTGGGAAGAACTAATTCTCCTTTAAGGGAACATGCATAAAAAGCTGCATGCCCTATAGAAGTTATTCCGTCGTGCAATACTAACCCAGTCAACCCACTACACTCATTAAACACATAATTTCCAATTGATGTCAACTTAGGTGGAATAGTTAAGGTTCCAGTTAGACCAGTACATCCAGAAAAAGCTCTATCTCCTATCGACTCCAATGACTCAGGTAATGATAGTGTTCCTGATATCATCTTACAATTACGGAACGCCCAATCACCAATTGTTTTCAAACCTGATGGAAAAACAAGCCCACCTGACAACTGTCCACAATTATTAAAAGCTTGGGATCCTATACGAACCAATGAGTGAGGAAATAATAAAGCTGTAATATAAGTTGACTGAAAAGCAGCATCATCTATTGTGGTAACTGTTTCTGGAATCACAAGATTACCTGTAAGGTGTGTCCCTTCAAAGGCACAAGACCCGATAGTTAAAATTATATTCCCATTATGATTTCCATCTGGAAAAAAGAAACTAACAAGTGTCGTTTTATATTGAAATGCCCTAGAGGGGATAATACCTTCAGAAATCTTCGTCTCCTGCATATTAACCCCCTGAAGCACAGCCATGTGGTCCCTCATAAAATAGAAGTCGTCGGCATTGACAGTACCCAAAACCTTGATGTACTTGATTGCATCGGGGTTCTTGCCGGCGGCAGTAAGGGTCTCGCCCAGGGTGCCTGGGGTCTCGACATTCACGACGACATATTCCTTGGCCACGAACTCGTGAGAGGAGTTGTCGTTGGTCCAGGCGGATATGGTGGTCTGGACGGTGACATCGTAACCGCCATCGGGCTTCTTGTCCACGGTCACGGTGAAGTTGTGCTGTTTGCCGGCCACATAAGTGAAGGCGGAACCTTCGCTATAGGTGTAAGCCGTTCCGCCCAAAGTGATTGAGAACAGGCTGCTGGCCGCAGATACTGTCTGAGGCACTACGATGGCCCTGAAGCCATTCTCGTATGCAGCCGGGACAGTGCTGCGGGCGGAGACCGCTCCTGTGGCGGTCACTTCCCCGGTAGCAAGGTTTATCAGAGCCGAGCGCTTGACATTATTGATAAGGACAGATTGGCTGAGAGCTTCAAACTCACCCTCCGTGAAGCCGGTCCCTTCCTCGAGTGTCACGACCACACAACTCATCTTGTGCTGGAAAAGCAGTTGGATCACACTTGGACTTGGCACAGCGGCCTCATGCTTTGCCCAAAGGAAGTCGCTGGCCTCATATCCTCCCATCGAGCCATGGGCTGAGATCGTACTCTGATCTTCCTGAACCTCAAAAGGTTGGGCTTCAATCGATGAAATGGCGGAAGTGTACGGATAGATTCCGTAGATGTCCACCTTAGTATTCTTGTCCTTATAGTAAATGTCGTAATCCGGCGTCCAAGAGGATGAGCCGTCAAAAGTGAAGCGGACATTCGTTGCCTGATTGTCCTTCAGAGTCAAGGTGCCGGGAGTGTCCTCATTGTAGTTGACAGCCCAGATACCAACCTGGTCACCAGCAGCAAATCCATTGTCGGATGCACGGGTCACGGCAAGCTGGTTAATATCGCCTCGCAAGGAAATAGGGACTTTCTCCTCGATAGGAGAATCCCAGTCTTCCTGGTTCTGGCACGCCACAAACGACAAAGCCATCAAGCCGAAGGTGGCTGCATAAAGATATATTTTACTGATTTTCATATTCTTAAGTGATTAATTAGCGTGTCCGGTGTGATTCTCTGATACCCATCCTCCGATACCAATGATTGTTCCCGCTTTCTGCTGACTGACCGTAACCGTATGAGATATTCCAGTCCCAGACTCGGAAAAGACGATCGTTCCTTCCCGGGCGGCTCCAGTGTTCTCAGCGACATTGAAAGTGTATGTGGTGACCCTGTCTTCAGTTGCGGATCCGGCACTTGTGATCCAATCCACTCCGGATGCGGCAGTCACTCCAACAGGTGTGGTTGAATTGATCAGTTGGAATGAAACGGTGCCTCCCGAAGCCTCCACCATTTTTTCCGCAGGATAAACGGAAGTCTTGGAAGAGAACAACTTACGATAGTTAGCGGGACAATCTGCCCCGGCGACAGCAGAAATCAACGCTGTTCCGTCAGGACGCTCAAGCCGCATCCTGATCACTTTTCCTGTAAGATTAGTGGGAGCGACCATCATCCAGCAGCGGAGATTCCCAACGCTCGACATCGTGGTCTCCACCAGATCAAGGTGCAAAGACTCTGAGGTCTCACTTGGAGTAAGTGTAATCAATGAAGCCTCATCTTCCGCATTTAGGTTGAAGGTGCCTTTGGTCACATACGATGCGTCATCTACAGAAACTGTTAAAGATGAATATGTTCCAGGCAGGACTGGCATCCTGTAGCGATGAGGCGAACCGATGTTCTGATAGGTGAAATAAAGCATGCCGGATGATGGTGCCGAACCTATGGCTGCGGAGAAACCGTAGGCCCCCAAGTGAGAAGTGTTGTCATCGCCTCTTTGGACTTGCCCAGTGTAATCAACAGGGACAGCTTCCGGATTGATGTCATAATCAGGGATAAAAGGAGTGTAGCTCGCGTAACGGGAGCCACTCACAAGGGCAAATCCTCGGCCATCAAATTCCGCATCTACCTGACCATAAAACTGTTCCTGGACAGGGAACTTCATTTGGCTCCCCTCAGACGAGACAATCCCAACGGCATCTCCTTCCGCCCATAGGAAGGTGAAGGTGTTTGTCCCAGAGTCGAATGAATATTCAGTCCTCGTGTCATCGGTTTCCCCTTTGAAAGGAGAAAGTCTCATGATGACAGTCGAAATTCCGTCCCCGCTGTAATCTCCTTCTTCATGAGCCTTTTGGCAAGAGAATAAAGAAGCTGAAGATACTAACAACGCGAGAACATAATAACTAATCTTCTTGATTCCCATGATTACCCTTCGTCATCATTATCACCAGTACCTCCTTGGTTGCCACCGCCAGCGGTAGCGGTTCCGCTACCCTGAAGGATGTGGTTACAAACGGAAACTACAATCTCTTCGAT
>CACZHP010000032.1 GCA_902780935.1 uncultured Bacteroidia bacterium
CGCAAAGTACGGGAAGTCTAATACAGACACCGGCTCACCTGAGAGTCAAGTTGCTTTATTTTCCTACCGTATCAATCACCTCACTGAGCATGTGAAGAAGAACAAGAAGGACGTTGTCACACGCCGTTCCCTCCTTCGCCTCGTGGGTAAGAGACGTCAGATGCTGGATTATCTCCAGAAGACGGACATCGAGAGATACAGAAGCATTATCAAGGAGCTCGGCCTCCGTCGATAATCTCACGATAGGAACAGGAAAAGGGATTGGCGCGCTTTTCAGCGGCCAACCCTTTCTTTTTTAGAACAACGCGGTAAAAGCAGTTAAATGAACGTTATCACAAAGAAGATCGAATTGTCCGACGGTCGGATAATCGAGATCGAGACCGGCAAACTCGCCAAGCAGGCGGCCGGCTCAGCGGTGATCAAGATGGGAGGCACGATGCTCCTCGCCACTGTCACCTGCGCCAAAGAAGTGAAAGAGGGTACCGATTTCATGCCCCTCACAGTCGATTACAGGGAGAAGTATTACTCCGCCGGACGTTTCCCCGGAGGTTTCCTCAAGAGAGAGAGCCGCCCCTCTGACTACGAGGTGCTGGTCTCCCGCCTGGTTGACCGTCCCATCCGCCCTTTGTGGCCGGATGATTTCCACCTTGAGGTTTTCGTCAATGTCAACCTCATCTCCGCTGAGAAGGACATCCAGCCCGACGCTCTCGCCGGCCTGGCCGCCTCTTGCGCCCTCGCTGTCTCAGACCTGCCTTTCGGCGGTCCCGTGTCTGAGGTCAGGGTCTGCCGCATCGACGGCAAGTTCGTCATCAACCCTACCTTCTCCGAGATGGAGAACGCCGACCTCGAGCTGATGGTCGCTGCCACCGAGGAGAACATCATGATGGTCGAGGGTGAGATGAAGGAAGTTCCTGAGGATGTGATGCTTGAGGCTATCAAGTTCGCCCACGAGGAGATCAAGAACCACTGCCGTGTGCAGAAAGAACTCATGCATGAGCTCGGCACCGACGTGAACAAGCGCGACTATCCTCACGACGAGGAGGACGAGGAGATCAAGAAGAAGATCCACGACTTCGCTTACGACAAGTGCTACGCCCTGGCCAAGTCCGCTAAGCCCAAGCACGAGCGCGAGGACGGTTTCGAGGCCATCAAGGCTGAGGCCATCGAGGCTCTCGGACTGACCGAGGAAGAGGTCGAGGAGAAGAAGATGATGATTGACCGTTACTTCGGCCATGAGCAGAGGGAGGCCCTCCGCAACCTGGTCCTCGACGAGGGACTGCGCGTGGACGGCCGTCACACCACCGAGGTGCGTCCTATCTGGTGCGAGGTTGACTACTTGCCTTGCGCCCACGGCTCCGCGATATTCACCCGTGGTGAGACCCAGGCCCTTGCCTCTGTCACCCTCGGCACCAAGCTCGACATGAAGGAGATGGACGAGGTCCTCATCCAGGGCGACCAGCAGTTCATCCTCCATTATAACTTCCCTCCTTTCGCTACCGGTGAGGCAAAGCCCCAGAGGAGCGTGGGCCGTCGTGAGATTGGTCACGGCAACCTGGCCTACAGGGCCCTTAAGGCTGTCATGCCCAAGGCTCCGGAGTTCCCTTACGCTGTGCGCGTGGTTTCCGATATCCTTGAGTCAAACGGCTCATCCTCACAGGCTTCCATTTGTGGAGGTTGCCTTGCTCTTATGGATGCTGGTGTCAAGATCACCAAGCCCGTCGCCGGTGTGGCCATGGGTCTTATCACCGACGAGAAGGATCCCAATGGCCGTTACGCCATCCTGACCGACATCCTCGGAGACGAGGATCACCTCGGCGACATGGACTTCAAGGTTGCCGGAACCAAGGACGGAATCACCGCCACCCAGATGGACATCAAGGTCGACGGCCTTTCCTACGATGTTCTCGCCAAGGCCTTGAAGCAGGCTCATGAGGGCAGGATGCACATCATGGGTGAGATGATGAAGTGCCTCGACAAACCCCGCGAGGATTACAAGCCGTTCGTCCCGAGGATCAAGTCCTTCGAGATCGCCAAGGAGTTTATCGGCGCTGTCATCGGAAAGGGTGGCGAGACCATCCAGAAGATTCAGGCCGAGACTGGAGCTGTCATCAATATCGACGAGGTTGACGGCAAGGGTATCGTGGACATCGCCACGAATGACGCCGAGGCCATGCAGAAGGCTTACGACTGGATCATGGGCATCTGCGCGGTTCCTGAGGTCGGCGAGACCTACCATGGTAAGATCGTCTCGATCCTTGAGTTCGGAGCTTTCGTCGAGATCCTCCCCGGAAAGGAGGGTCTCCTGCACGTCTCCGAGATCGCTTGGAACAAGACCGAGAATGTCGAGGATGTTCTCTCGGTTGGCCAGGAAGTCGATGTCAAGCTGCTTGAGATAGACCAGAAGACCGGTAAGATGAGGCTTTCCATGAGGGCTCTCCAGCCCAAACCGGAAGGCTATGTCGAGCCTGCCCGTCGTCCCCGCGGCAATGGCAACGGTGGCAACGGCGGTGAGCGCAGGAATGGCAGTGGCGACCGTCATGGCAATGGCGGCAGCGAGCGCCGCGGTGGAAACGAGCGTCGCGGAGGTCGTGACGAGCGTCGCGGTGGAGAGCGCAAGAGCTTCGGCCACAACAATGGCCCGAAGGAGCGCCCCGAGCCCGCCAATGACACCACCGAGGAGTACTTCTAGGATATTATCGCATAAATAAAGAAGCTGACCGTCTGGCCAGCTTCTTTTTTATTCTGACGAGGGGATCACGTCGCAGTTGCCTTGGGGATCCTGAATGGGAATCTTGCGGAGATAGTCAATCAGGAACCATAGGATCGCCGCGCTGACGATGAATATGATCACATATTGCCAGACCGAAACGACTTCCAGGATGCTCTTGGCGTCTTTCATGGTCTCGGAGCCGAATTTGCCTATCAGCACAGCGAAGGTATTGTTGACGCAGTGCATCAGCATCGTAAGCTTCAGGGATCCGGTACGGTAATACACGTAGCCGAAAAGGCAGCCGATCGCAAAGGCGGTGACTCCCTGCCATACGTTGCCGTGGATGGCGGCGAAAAATATTGCCGAGATCACTATCGCCAGGGCCGGGCTCATGCCTCTGCTCCTCTCTCCATCGAGGGTCGGGGTTTTGTGCTGGTAGTTCAGCAGTCCCCGCAGGATGACACCCCTGCAGAGCCATTCCTCGCAGATGGGCGCCATCACCGCCATGGTGATGATGTTGACCCAGAGAGGGCCTTCCATCATCTCGGCCATCTTCTCTATGACGCTGCCCTCTGTGTCCGGAAGGTATTGATTCACAAGCTCCAGCATCATTCCAGCAGCCAAGGTGGCAACCGCCACGGCAAGCGCCAGGAAACCTCCTCCCCAGCGCCCGAAATGATTGCTGTCAAGGGAGTACCCGGTGTCAAAGGCCATATTCCTGGAGCTCTTTATCCTGACGAATATGAACACCGCGACGAATTGCAGCGGATACATCACGAGCATGACATAGCTGAGAGGCATTGACCCTCCGAACATGAAGGGTATTACGACGATTGACGCCAGGATCATTCCCACAAGGAACCATCCGAGTACGGCGAACAAGCCTCCCACGTCCGGAGTGTACCATGAGCAGGAGGAGAGAAGGTCGTAGTTCTTCTCGACTTTACGGGGCTTGAAAAATGACATGATTATTTCTTCCAGAGAGGTGTGGGATACACGCCTTTATCGACAAGTTCCTGGAACTTGGCGACCACTCCGGGGCGATCCTCCTTGTAGGTCACGCCGAACCAGCGTGCGGGGGTCGAGAGCACCTCGCACTTGTAGCCGTTCTCCTTCATGATGCGATCGACGGCGTAAGGGATATAATACTCTTTCTTCAGTTCCATCAAGTTGGTTTCCAGGAACTTCTCAAAAATTTTCTCGCTGAGGGTGAAGTAGTCCGGAGTGAAGCCCCACATATTCATAGAGCAAAGGGCCTTCGCGTCGACTTCCACATGGGTCTCGCCTGAGACGGTGTTGTCACCATAGACTTTTCCGTCCTCTTCCGCGCCAACGTTGACAAACTCCACGACGCTCGTCAGGTTCTTTTTCTCATCATAGTGGCAGATGCCGCGGGAGACTTTCCCGAACTCGGACAGGGTGTTGTCAAGCTCGAAGCCGACGATGGCGCATACGCCTTCGCTGCCCTGGTGGGCTTTCAGCCACTCGGCGATTATCTTGAAGGACTCCTTGCCATAATAGTCGTCGCCGTTGATGACGGCGAAAGGCTCGTGAATCACATCTTTCGCCATCAGCACCGCATGGGCGGTACCCCATGGCTTCTGGCGCTCGGGATTCAGGGTGAACCTCGAAGGAATCTTGTCCAGCTCCTGGACCACGAAGTCGAACTCGAGAGGAGTTCCGTCGGGGCAAAGGATGCCTGAATATTTGCTCTTGACAGTCTCTTTGAATTGCTTCAGGAAATACTCCCTGACAATATAGACGACTTTGCCGAATCCGGCCTCTACCGCATCATAAATGGAATAATCAATTATGGTCTCGCCGCTGGGGCCAAGGCCATCCATCTGTTTCAGTCCTCCATAGCGGCTTCCCATTCCGGCCGCGAGCACAAGAAGAGTTGGTTTCATTTTGATAATATTATTAATAATGTTTTGTCCCGTGGTTTTAGTTGTTACAAAAATAACTATTTTCGCGTTAATAACGTCTTCAGCAGATGGGAAAGTTCAGGGACATTTGGGACAGGGACAAAGATGGCAAGAACGCCGAGAAGCGGTCATTCATCCGCTATGCTATCGTGGCCACCGCTCTTTTCTTCATTTTGGTGGGATTTGTCAACCAGAACAACATCGTGCGTTGGGTCAAGGCCGGGGCTGAGATCAAGCGTCAAGACAAGCTGATCGAGAAGTACAACAAGGAAATCGATCAGATGGACTCCCAGATCCATGGGCTGACCTCAAACAAAGACTCCCTGGAACGTTATGCCAGGGAGAACTTCGGTTTCGCCGAGCCAGGCGACGATGTCTATAAAGTTGAATAAGTATTCTCAGATACCCGTGTAGGTCCAGGGGGAGACAGATCTCATCTCCGCTTTAACGTCCTCACTTATGTCAAGGCTGTCGATGAAACCCGCTATAGTCTTCTCATCGATGGCAGCTCCTGTACGTGTCAAAGCCTTGAGGGTCTCATAAGGGTTAGGGTATCCCTCTCTACGGAGAATGGTCTGCAAGGCCTCAGCCACGACGGCCCAGTTGCGGTGGAGATCAGCGTCGATCGCCTCTTTGTTGAGGATGAGCTTGCCGAGTCCCTTTTTCAAGGACGCGAACGCGATCATCCCATGGGCGATGGGCACGCCGATGTTCCTCTGTACTGTTGAATCTGTCAGATCCCTCTGGAGTCTGGAGATAGGCAGTTTCATTGACAGGAAGGTCAGCACCGCGTCCGCCATTCCGAGATTGCCCTCGGCGTTCTCGAAGTCTATCGGGTTGACCTTGTGCGGCATGGCGGAGGAGCCGACCTCGCCCTTCACAACTCTCTGGCGGAAATACTCCATCGAGATGTATGTCCAGATATCCCGGCAAAGGTCGATGAGGATGGTGTTTATCCTGCGCAGGCAGTCGAAGATTGCGGCCAGGTTGTCGTAATGCTCTATCTGCGTCGTGGGATACGAACGGTTGAGGCCAAGCGAGGATACGAAGGAGTCGGCGAAGGATCTCCAATCGATCCCCGGATAGGCGACCTTGTGGGCGTTCATATTGCCCGTAGCCCCTCCGAACTTAGCAGGGTAGGACAGACCCCCGAACTGCCTGAGCTGCTCCTCCAGGCGGGCGACAAACACCATGATCTCCTTCCCGAGCCTGGTGGGAGTGGCGGGCTGGCCATGGGTCTTGGCCAACATCGCTATGTCCTTCCATTCAGCGGCATCCGCCCGGAGGGCTCCGATAATCTCTTTTAAGGCGGGAATATATTCATTCTCAAGAGCTTCCTTGAGCATCAAGGGCTGCGCGGTGTTGTTGATGTCCTGGGAAGTCAGGCCAAAGTGGATGAACTCTTTCCAGGCCGAGAGGCCAAGGGCGTCGAACCTCTCCTTGATATAATATTCCACGGCCTTTACATCGTGGTTGGTGATCTTCTCTATATCCTTGACCTTCGCGGCATCTTCTGGGGTCATGCTGCCGTACAGGTCCCTCAGTTCCTTGAACAGGTCTTCCTTGGACATGCCCGTGCCTTCCCCGAATCCTTCCAGCTGGGGTAGGGGAATTGAGCACAATGCGATGAAATACTCGACCTCGACTCGGACCCTGTAGCGGATGAGGGCGTATTCGCTGAAATAATTCTTCAGGGATGAGGTTTTGGACGCATAGCGGCCGTCAATCGGGGAAACCGCTGTAAGAGAATTCATATCTGTCATGTCTGAACGCTTATATCAACAGGAGAAGGGCAATGGTGTATAGAAGAAACCCCTGGAAGCGGAGCCTGCCTTTGGTGCTGGTGTGGAGCATTACCTCGGTGGGGTCATCTCCGGTCATCTCGAGGAATCGCTCCTCTGTCGGAAGGCTGCTGGAATGGTATTTACGGATAAGCTCACCATCATTGAACCAAGTGCCGCCGCCGTTGGACCTGTTCATGGCCAGCAGCGTCTTCCTGTCAGTGAAATAAAGGCAGGGGAGAAGTCTTTCCCGGACCTCCGGAACCAGCACGTCCAACCTTTCGAACCTGGATTTGTTGCCCGCGACAAGAAGGAGGGGCGTGATCCCCGCCTTGGAGGCTCCCCCCACGGCGTCCGCTACCCTGGTCCAATCGTCGCCCCTCATCCTGGCGGGGTCATGGACGGAGATGGCAAAAACATTGCCTGTTGAGGCGAGCTCGTCCTTGTAGGTTCCGGTGGAATCGGTGAAAGTCAGCACCGGGGGCTCCCCTCCGGTCTTGGGACCGTTCATGCGGATAGTCTCAGTCCTGACGAAAGACCAGGTGGAATCCGGCAGATTGTCAAGGGTGAAAGCGCCCTCTTGCCCGTTTTTCTCGTAGATGAAGGTTGACTTGTAGTCGTTGTTATTCTCTTCGGAAGAGGTGGTGAGCTCACTTCCCGGCCTGAAAGACGTGTAGTCGACAAGAGGGAGGGAAGTCAAGGAGTAGATGGTGAATCCGACGATCGAGGCGGCGGCGACGAAGAAGGCGACATATTTCCGCTTCTTCGGTTCGCCGAGATTCTTGAAAGGTGCGAACGCGATCGCGGCCAAGACGAGGAGAACGACATTCTTCAGGAATGTCTGCAAGTTGGACAGGTGGATGACCTCTCCGAAGCACCCGCAGTCCATGGATGGATTGAATATGGCCAGGAAAAGCGTGATTATCGTGAAAAACACGATGAGTGTGGAGGTGGCGATGGCTACGAGATCCCTCCAAACCCCGCTGATCATGGCCGCTCCCAGGAGCGCTTCAAGCAGGGCGAGCAGCACCCCGACGGCTTTGGCGGTCGGCAGCATGAAAGCCAGTCCGAGGAACCTGTAATACTCTTCCACGACCAGTCCGGCCCCGACGGGATCCAGCAGCTTGAATATGCCGGCAAGAAGGAATACCAGCCCAATGATGAAGGCGCAGAACCTGCGCAGCCTGTATTTGATGAAATTGCTGTTCATCGTCCAGTCAAATAAGTGTCTGTCAATACTTTGATCTTGGCGAATATCTCGTCGGGAGGGAGCATCGCTCCATCGTCTCCGGAGCAGTCCACGGGGATGAAGTCCGGATCGAGGGAGGCCTGGCGCCTATAGATGTCCCGCACCCTTTTCTGAAACTCTATGCTTGCCTCATGGATGTCCTGTGAGCCATGCAGATAGTTCCTGTCGGAACCGTTTCGCCCCTTTTCAAGACTCTTCTCAACAAATCCGATCGGGACATCCAGGAATATGTTGAGATCAGGCCTCGGCAGGTCGAAATCCCCGAACTCCGTGTTGATGATCCACTCCCGAAGCGACTCGCTTTCATCGAGATCAGCCAGTTTGGCGCATTGGTAGGCTATGTTGGAATAGACGTACCTGTCAAGGAGCACGGTCCCGCCTTTCGCGAGGACCTCTTTTATCGCCGGCGCCGCCCGGTGCCGGTCTTCGGCGAAGAGCAGGGCGACAAGCTGGGGATGCACACTCTCGTTGGAGCCGAAATCCCCTCTGAGGAAGCGGCTTATGAGCTCTCCATAGACCGGAGAATCATATCTTGGGAAATGGATATACTCCATCGGCTTCGGGCCTACCTCCTCGAGATGGGCCTTCAGTTTCCTGACCTGAGTGGACTTTCCCGCTCCGTCCAAGCCTTCCAGAACAATAAGCATCGCCATGAATAATAATATCTACAAATATATTCATTTTTTGCCTATTTTCGCGCATGATGACCGATAAGCCAGACAGAAAGATCAGCATAATGGGGATCGTCAACCTGACAGATGATTCCTTCTATGCGGGCAGCCGTCTCCTTGGCGATGGCGGTTTCTTTAGTCCGGATCATTTTCTTGATGTGATATCCAGAATGGTCTCTGAAGGAGCGGATATCCTCGATCTGGGAGCTTGCTCGACAAGGCCGGGATCTGACTCCGTGAGCGAGGAAATGGAATGGTCCAGGCTGGAGCCGGCCCTAAAGCTTCTCGCCGCAGAGTGCCCTGAAGTCAGGATTTCCATCGACACATTCCGTCCGGGAATAGTCTCCAGGGCTCACGACATTGTAGGTCCCTTCGTTGTCAATGACGTCAGCGGCGGGTCGGAAGCGATGTGGAAGACTGTCGGGAAACTCGGACTTGAATATGTCGCCATGCACACCCGGGGCACGCCGAAGGATATGCAAGGCCTTGCGGACTATGACGATGTCGTCCGCGAAGTGAAGACCTTTTTCAAGAATGTCACCCGTACCGCCGACAAGTACGGCGTCCGGGACTGGATCCTTGACCCGGGGTTCGGGTTCGCCAAAACAGTGGATCAGAACTGGATCCTTCTTCGGGAACTATCTGAGTTCAAAGAATTTGGCCGACCAATACTGGCCGGCCTATCTCGTAAGAGTTTTCTGTATAAGCCATTGGGCATCACCCCCTCGGAGGCACTTCCGGCCACCTGCGCGGCCAATCTCCTGGCCCTTCAGAGGGGAGCCTCCATCCTCCGGGTTCACGACATCGCCCCCGCCCGTCAAGTCCTCGAAGTCTTCGCCAGATTCTTTGGGGATGGTACTTCTGCCCCAGGACCCATGCCACCCTCGGCACTGTAAGAGGGGGGACCGGAGCGAAGCGAGCGGTGGGGCCGCGAAGCGGCGGTTCAGGGGCAGAAGTACCACCCCCCGAATGGATTAGTCTAGAGTCTGCTTGATCTCGGTGATGACGAAGGCCTCGATCATGTCGCCGACCTTGATGTCGTTGAACTTCTCGATGCCGATACCGCACTCCATCCCGGCGCTGACCTCCTTCGCGTCATCCTTGTTCCTCTTAAGCGAGGCGATGTCGCCCGTGTAAACAACGATACCGTCGCGGATCAGGCGGCACTGCGAAGTCTTCGCGATCTTTCCGTCCCTGACGAGACAGCCGGCGATAGTGCCGACCTTGGAGATCTTGAATGTCTGCTTGACCTCGGCTGTACCTGTGACCTCCTCCTTCTTGATTGGCTCGAGGAGACCCTCGATACCGTCCTTGACATCGTTGATGGCGTCATAGATGACGGAATATAGCCTTATCTCGATACCCTGCTCATCCGCGACCTTCCTGGCATCCGTCGAAGGACGCACCTGGAAGCCGATGATGACGGCGTCGGAGGCCTCGGCCAGGATCACATCCGACTCGGAGATGGCTCCCACTGCCTTGTGGATCACATTGACTCTCACCTGCTCGGTGGAGAGCTTGATGAGGGAGTCTGAAAGGGCCTCCACGGATCCGTCCACATCACCTTTGACGATGACATTCAGTTCCTTGAAGTTGCCGATGGCGATACGCCTTCCGATTTCCTCGAGGGTCATGTGCTTCTGGGTCTTGATACCCTGGATGCGGATCAGCTGCTCGCGCTTGTTGGCGATGGCCTTCGCCTCCTTCTCATCCTGCATGACGTTGAACTTGTCTCCGGCGCTCGGCGCTCCGTTCAGGCCGAGGATGCTGACAGGAGTAGATGGCCCGGCCTCCTTGACTTTCTGCCCGCGCTCATTGAACATGGCCTTGATGCGTCCGTAGTAGCAGCCGCTGAGCACCATGTCTCCGGTCCTCAGGGTCCCATTCTGGACGAGGACGGTGGCGAGATATCCGCGGCCCTTGTCGAGAGAGGACTCGATCACAGCGCCGACTCCGTTCTTCTTCGGATTGGCCTTGAGGTAGAGCAGGTCAGTCTCAAGCAAGACCTTCTCAAGAAGTTTGTCTACATTGAGACCCTTCTTGGCGGAGATTTCCTGGCTTTGGTATTTTCCACCCCAGGCTTCGGTCAGGATATTCATCTGGGAGAGCTGCTGGTAAATCTTCTCCGGCATGGCTCCAGGCTTATCTATCTTGTTGATGGCGAAGACCATAGGTACACCAGCCGCCTGGGCATGGTTGATAGCCTCGACAGTCTGCGGCATGACGGCGTCATCGGCCGCGATGATGATGATGGCAAGGTCGGTGAGCTGGGCGCCCCTGGCTCGCATGGCGGTGAAAGCCTCATGTCCCGGGGTGTCGAGGAAGGTGATCCTCCTGCCGTCAGGGAGCTTGACATTGTAAGCACCGATATGCTGTGTGATACCTCCTGCCTCTCCGGCGATAACGTTGGATTTACGGATATAGTCCAGCAGGGAAGTCTTACCGTGGTCGACATGGCCCATGACAGTGATCACCGGCGGCCTGGGAACGAGGTCCTCCTCACTTTCCTCGTGGCTCTCATTGCTTTCTATCTCCTCGGTCAGTTCGGCGGTCACAAATTCAACCTTGTAACCGAACTGCTCGGCGACCAGGACCAAAGCCTCGGCGTCGAGCCTCTGGTTGATGGACACCATCAGTCCAAGCTCCATGCAGGCCTTGATCACCTCGTTGACAGGAGTGTTGTTCATCAGGGTCGCCAGATCGTTGACTGTCACGAACTCGGTGACTTTCAGGACAGTCTTCTCGGCCATCACCTGCGCCATCTCCTCCTGGGACCTGGCCGCGGCCTGCTCCCTCTTCTCCTTGCGGTACTTGGCTCCGAAGTTGTTCTTCTTGTTGTCGTTCATCCTGGCGTAGGTCTCCTTGACCTGCTTCTGGATCTCTTTCTGCATCGCCTCCTGCTCCTCCTCAGTCATGGCCGGCTTGAAGCGGTCGGCGCCGCGTCCGCGCTTACGGCCACCCTTCCCCTGATCCTGGGAAGCTTTGCCCTGGTCTTTCTTGTCCTTTCGGGAGTTGTTGTCGGCCTGTTTGCCTTCCTTGGCCACATCGACTTTCTGGCTGCCCTTGGCTATCCTCTCCCTCTTCTTGGAACTCTTCTTCTCGAACTGGGACATGTCGATCTTTCCCAGCACCTTGAATCCGGGTGTCTCTTCTTTCTTTTCCTCCGCCTTCTCCGGCTCAGCCACAACGGGTTCCTCCTTGACAATCTCCGCAGGGGTTGGGGCGGGGGTCGTCTGGGGTTCCGGTTCGGCCGGGACAGGTTCCGGCTCGGGTTCCGGCTCGGGTTCAGGTTCCGGTTCCGGAGTTTTCACCTCCACCACAGGTTCCGGTTCCGGCTCCGGCAACGGAGCGGGTTCCGGCTGAGGTTCCGGCTCTGGTTCGGGAGTCTTCACTTCCACTACGGGCTCCGGCTCAGGGACTGGTTCAGGCTCCGGCTGAGGCTCCGGTTTCGGGGTGTGAGTGAACACATTGCTCTTGATGACAGTCTCTCTCACGGGCTCCTCGAAGTCATCTTCCTTGGCGGCCTCCTGCTGTTTCCTGGAGGTGCGCTCAAGAATCTCAGTCAGTTTGATGTCCACCTTCTCCGAGGCCTTCTTCAGCTCGAGATCCTTGCCGAACTGTTTCTCGATGGCCGGCAGATGCTCGTCGGAGATCTTGGCGTTAGGATTCGCTTCGACCTCAACTCCCTGGCTGTTCAGGAAATCGACAAGGTTCTGAAGACCGATGTTGTAGGTTCTGATAAGTTTGTTTAATCTGATTTCTCCCATATTCAACCCCTTTAGTTAATAACTTGTCCGCTCGGGACTAATCCTCAAACTCCGCTTTCAGGATGCGGAAGACATCCGCCACTGTCTCATCCTCGAGATCGGCTCTCTTGGCGATATCCTCGGGCGTGAAGGCAAGGACACTCTTGGCGGTGTCGCAGCCGATGGATTCGAGGCGGTCGATGACCCACTGGTCGATCTCGTTGCTGAACTCGCTGAGAAGGACATCCTCTTCTTCCTGGATCTCGTCCTTGGAGAGTTCTCTCCAGACCTCGATCTCCCTGCCGACGAGCATTCCGGCGAGTTTGATGTTGCAACCACCGCGTCCAATTCCTTTCTTGACCTCATCCGGCTGCATATAGACCTTGATCTTGTCCTCGGGGGAGTTGCCCAGGTCGATGGAGGAGACCCTCGCGGGGTTCAAAGCCCTCTGGATGAGGAGCTGGGTGTTCGAAGTCCACTGGAGGACATCGATATTCTCGTTGCGGAGCTCCCGGACGATACCTATGATCCTGGATCCCTTGACACCGATGCAGGCACCGATCGGATCGATCCTCTCGTCGTAGGACTCGACGGCGACCTTGGCCCTCTCTCCGGGGACCCTCACCACCTTCTTGATGGTGATCAGGCCGTCGAAGATCTCGGGAACCTCAAGCTCGAAGAGCTTCTCGAGGAACTCGTTGGAGGTCCTTGAAAGAGTGATGTAGGGGGTGGTGTTGTTCTTCATCTCAACGCTCTTGATAATCGCGCGGATGGTGTCTCCCTTCTTGAAACGCTCGCCGGGAATCTGCTCATTTTTCGGCAGATGGAGCTCGTTGCTGTCCTCGTCAAGAATGATGACCTCCTTAGACCATGTCTGGTAGATCTCTCCTGTGAATATCTCCCCGACCTTGTCGGAATACTCCTTGAAGACATTGGCCTTGTCGATGTCCATGATCCTTCCCTGGAGGTTCTGCCTGATGTTCAGGATGCCCCTCCTGCCGAAAGAAGCGAGGGAAAGCTTCTTGGTGTACACGTCGCCGATCTCATAGTCGTCGTCACCGGTCTCTTCCTTGATCTGCTCGAGGGTGATCTGTGTGTTGGGGTTCTCAACCTCCTCGACGATGTCGAAGTTCTGGTAGATCTCGCAGTCTCCCTTGTCGACATTGATGATGACATCGAAATTGTCAGAGGATCCATAGGTCTTGGCGATCTGGGTCAGGAACACATCCTTGAGCACACCCATCATCACAGGCCTGTCGATGTTCTTCTCTTCCTTGAAATCCTTGAAGGCGTCAATGAGAGTTATCACGTCTTTCTTTTCCATAACTATAATTACTATTTCTTGAATTCAATCAACGGGCAGACGGAATTGACAGCCTCGAAACCGATGCGCTCCTCCCGCTCCACTGTAATCTTCTTTTTCTTCCCCTCGGGAAGCTCCCGGGCCATGTAGCGGATGCTGATGCCATCCTCGTCCGCGGAGGTCAACACGCCGGTCAGCTTCCTGCCTCCCTTGAGAAGGGCCGTCACCTGCGAACCGATGGCTTTCACGTATTGGGCGAGCACCTTGAAGGGCTGGTCAAGCCCAGCGGAAGAGACTGTCAGCGAATAGTCCTCGGCGTCCTTGTCAAAGGCCGCGAGAAAGGCGTCGTTGATGGCGACACAGTCGTCCAGCGAGACTTCACCGGAGGTTTTCTCTACAGTGAGCGTCACGTCATTGTCTTTGCTGACAGTGATTTCCACTATAAAGCACCCCATGGCCTCGACCACGGGCTCAATGGCTTTTTGAATCAATTCCTTGTCCATACTCATAAAACAAAAGATAGGAGACGCTCATCGTCACCTACCTCTCACAACCCTACAAAGGTAATGATTATTTAGGGAAAATGAAAATAAATCGTTTACTTTGCATAAATTTAATAGTTTTTAGCAAGACCAAAGATGGAATTCTCAGCAAAGCAGTTGGCCCAGGTGCTCAAAGGAACGGTCGAAGGAGACCCGCAGGCAAAGGTTACCTCATTCGCTAAGATAGAGCACGGAAAGCCAGGCCAGCTTTGCTTCTACGCCAACCCCAAGTACGAGAAGTACGTATATACCTGCAAGGCCAGTGTCTTGCTGGTCAATAACGACTTCCAGCCCAAGGAGCCGGTCGCTCCGACCCTTATCCGGGTCGAGGATGCCTACAAGTCCCTGGCTGATCTTCTGAAATATGCGGCCACTCAGAAGCGTACCGACCGCAGGCACAGGGGGTTCCGCTCATCTTGGTTCCTCACGACCAAATTCGGCAAGAAGGTCTATCTCGGCAGCCACTCCTATGTGGGTCACCATGCCAGGATCGGGGATTACACCAAGATTTTCGAGAATGTTTATGTCGGGGACAACACCGTCATCGGCAAGCATTGCATCATATATCCCGGTGTCGTGATCTATCCCGGGATGGTGATCGGGGACAATGTGATCATCCATGCCAATGCGGTGATCGGTTCGGACGGATTCGGCAACGCTCCGCTTCCTGACGGGACCTGGGAGAAGATCGAGCATCTGGGAAACGTCATCATCGGCAACAATGTCGAGATAGGGGCTTGCACGACCATCGACCGGTCCGAGATGGAATCTACCATCATAGGCAACGGTGTCAAGATCGACAATCTCTGCCAAATCGCCCATAATGTGCAAATTGGTGACAACACTGTGATGGCGGCTCAGTGCGGGATCGCCGGTTCCACAAAGATAGGCAAGAATTGCATCCTCGCCGGACAGGTCGGAATCGCCGGTCATCTTGAGATCGCTGACAACACCACCTTCGGCGCCCAGGCCGGAGTCATCGGCAGCGTCAAGGAACCGGGGCAGACCCTGCTTGGATCCCCGGCTATCAACTTCAAGAATTATATGCGCAGCTACGCGGTGTTCCGCAGCCAGGGCAAATAGTAGCCTTTGTATATTAATTATAAGTTCGTATCTTTGCGGACTGCTTTTTGCAGTATAGCCGTACGCAAAGATTTTTTATGACGTCAATCAAGCAAAAGACCCTCTCCTGCGGACATGAGTTCCAAGGCAAAGGCCTCCACACAGGACAAATCGCCAACATGAGACTTCTGCCGGCTTCTGTCGGCACCGGTATTGTGTTCCATCGGGTTGATCTCGGCCCGGAGGCGTTTGTCAAGGCTCTTGCCGGGAATGTCTCCTCTACTGCCAGGAGCACGACCATCTCCCAGGGTGCCGCTTCAGTCTCCACAATCGAGCACCTGATGTCGGCGCTTTCCGGCATGGGCGTGGACAATGCCTTGATTGAGATTGACAATGTGGAGGTTCCGATTCTTGACGGCAGCGCCCGTTTCTATGTCGAGGCTCTCATTGAGGATGGCCTGGTGGAACAGGATGCCGAGAAGAGATATATCACCCTTCCCAGGGAGATCGAGGTCAGGGATGAGAAGTCCGGGGCATATATCAAAGCCACCCCGGCGGATTCCCCGTCAATAGATCTTACGGTTGACTTCGGTTCGAGGATCCTCGGTGTGCAGAAAGCCCACTGGGATGAGGATGTGGATTATGCAGGGCAGATCGCCTTCTGCCGTACCTTCGTGTTCTTCCATGAGATCGAGTACCTCTTCCAGAACAACCTCGTGAAGGGAGGGGATGTCGACAATGCCATCGTGATCGTGGAACATCCTGTAACTGACGAGCAGGTCTCCAGGCTCTCGGCCCTCTTCAATGTCCCAAAGCTTGCGATCAACGACGAAGGTTACCTCAACAACCTCCAGCTCCATTTCCCCGATGAGTGCGGCCGTCATAAGCTGCTCGACATGATTGGAGACCTGGCGCTTGCCGGAGGCCGTCTGAAGGCCAGAGTGGAAGCTTTCAAGCCGGGTCATTCGATCAACACCAGGATGGCGGGAGCCATCTTGGACGCCATTTCCGAATAATAATAAAACAGATAGTAATGAATAATATTTCTCCTCTCGCATCAGTCAGTCCCAAGGCCATCCTTGGGGACAACATCGAGATAGGCCCCTTCGCCTTCGTGGATGACGATGTCGAGATCGGCGACGGATGCAAGATTTTCCCGCACGCCACTGTGTTCCAGTATGTGAAAATGGGCAAGAACTGCCAGATATATCCCGGCGCCGTGGTCGGTGCCGTTCCCCAGGACCTTAAGTTCGAGGGCGAGGTGACCTCCGTAGAGCTCGGGGACAATGTCACTGTCAGGGAATGCGCCACCATCAATCGTGGCACAAAAGCCAGTGGCAAGTATGTCACGAAGGTCGGAAACGACACATTGATAATGTCTTACTCTCACATCGCCCATGACTGCGTGATCGGGAACCATTGCATCCTTGTCAGTTATGTCGGTCTCGCCGGCGAGACGGTAGTGGATGACTGGGCCATCATCGGCGGGGGCTCAAAGGCCCACCAGTTCTCGAAGATCGGCTGCCACGCCATGGTGGGCGGTATGTCCAGGATAAACAAGGATGTCCCTCCTTACGCTCTCTGTGGCCATGAGCCGATCAGTTATGTGGGAGTGAATATAGTCGGGCTGCGCCGCAGGGGGTTCTCCTCGGACGCCATCCGCTCGATCAAGGACATCTACGACACGATCTACTATGCCGGTCTGAATATCTCTGACGGCTGCGCCAAGGTCGAGGCCGGTTTCCCCCAGACGGAGGAAAGGGACACGATTCTCGAATTCATCAGAAGTTCCAAGCGCGGTATCATCCGCGCGAGCGATCCCAGCGACAGGACAGCGATAGAGTAGGCGTCCCATGCTCCTTGGCATCGCCTGGTTCCCTCCTGTCAGTTATTTCGCGCTGATAGCTAAAGGAATGGTGCTTTCTCCGGAAAACACCGTTCCTTCAGTCGTTTATATTGAGGCCTGCGAGAACTACCAGAAGCAGTCTTGGCGCAACCGTTGCAGGATCCTCGCCGCTGACGGCCCCGCTTATCTCAATTTCCCCATCGTCCATGAGGGCTCCCATGAGTTGCCGATCACCAAGATCAAAGTGGATTACTCGACTCCCTGGGTGTTGAAAACGAAACGGGCGATCGCCTCGGCGTATGAGTCCTCGGCGTATTTCGACTATTACAAAGATGAGCTCTTCTCGATCCTGGACTCCCGTCCGGAGACTCTTTTCGAGTTGGATCTTTTGATAATCAAGTATTTCCTCTCCAAAACAGGCATCGCGGCCGACATCCGCCTCACAGAAAGCTACATTCCTGTCGGGAACCATGATTTGACTTTGTATGGGGAAGACTATCGGGAGATACTGCATCCGAAGCGGCCGAACACAGTGCTCAAGAACCTGGGACTGGAAAAACCGTACTTCCAGGTCTTTGCCCGAAAGTACGGTTTCATCTCAGATCTCTCTATCATGGACCTTCTTTTCAACGAAGGTCCCGATTCCATCTGCTTTTTGAAAACTTTCTAGAATCTCCAGCCGATAGTGGCGGTGAGGTCGTACCGATCCCTCTTGTTGAGGATCATCGGCGAGGCGATGTCACTGAGGTAATCGGCGTAAGGGGAGATGTACTCGTCCGAGAAAGCCGAATACCTTGCGGCCAGGTCGGCGAAGAAGGATCCCTTGGAGGAGTATCCCAAACCGACGGAGAGGATGTGGAGCTTGTCGTTGAGAGTCACGGACCCGTCATATTCAGGAGTGGTGGTGAAGTTGTAGCCGGCGCGGATGGCGAACTCCGGAATCGGCTTGACCTCGGCACCTACCCTGACGCTGTGGGAAACTCCCATGCTGTTCGCGATGTCGCGGTTGACATCGTCAAAGGTGTCGCTCCAACCGCCCTCGCGGTTCTTGAACTTCATCGTGCTGTAGTCGGTCATCTCATAATCGACGCTCAGGAGTCCCATACCCATAAAGGTGTATGCCAGACCGGCGTTGGCCCTGTAAGGCGTAGTCAGCCTGTAGGAGAAATTGCCTTCGGGGGAAGTGGCCGTGCCGTTGTATGATGAGTTCTGGTAGTTGATATCCGTGGACTGACGCCAGATCTCATCGATGAACAGGGTCGTGGGAGTCTGGATGGCGGCTCCGATCCTAAGTCCCTCGACGGGGATGGCGATGAAGCCTACCTTACCGTACACTCCGTTGCCCTCGGCCGAATATGAGTACCGCGTGCGGTAGTCGGAGAAATAGGTCGTGGCGTCGTCATAGTCGATGCGGAAATCAGCGGGATCGACAGCGGCTTCCTTGAAGTATTCGTCGTAGTTGTATGTCAGGCTGGTAAGCCCGAGGTTGAATCCGAGGAAGAACCTGTCGCTGAAGTTGAATCCCAGATTGAGCAGGGCGTCTGTCTTGTTGCCGGTGACCTTTTTCCCGAAGGACTGGTCGAGGGGACCGCCGAGGAAGATATCATAGATAAAATTGCCGTATTCATCCTTTTCACCAGTCTGGCTGAAACCTTCAGTGGCGGCTATATATCTATAGTAATAGTCCGGATCGTTGACATCACCATAGTTGGCGATGGCACCGGCCTGGGCGTTTGTGATCACGTTCCAAGGAGCGTAATCACCGCGGTCGTCGGCGTTCTGGTAAGGATGGCGCCAGTCGTCGATCGACTTGCCGGACGCATCAAGATAACCGTTCAGGAAATCGATGTCATAGCCGTCGGCGGAGACCGCCATCGAACTCTGGTAGCTGGTCTTGTCGTTCTGCCCGCCGGTCATCATCTGGCCGGTGTAGTTGTTCACGCTGTTGACCACGAACCCGTAGGTCACGCCTTTCAGGCCCCTCTTCCTGCCGGTGTCGAAATTGAGAGTCACTCCGACATTGGGCATCGTGAACATGCCTAGAGTCCTGTTAACCTCACCGGTGTAGGTGTCGGTCCCGTTCACGGGATAGGCGCTCCAGGACGCGTTCATCGAACTGATCGTCATGTTGGGGGTGAGAGTGAACTGGGAATAGTTGTACACCGCCGATCCGGCCGGGTTGATGCCCACGGAACCAAGGTCGCCTCCCACAGCGGTCATGGCGTTGCCCATTCCGATGGAGCGGGCTGTCCCGTAGTAGTTGTTCTGGCTGTAAGTCAGGGCGTCGTACATCGTCTGCGCTCCCGCGGTTGCGGCGGTCAGCAAGAGTGTTATGGCTATAAAAGTCTTTTTCATCTTAATTGGATTTTTTGATAGTTTAAATTAAGGAAACAGTTGATATTCGGTAAGTTGGAAGATTATCTCCTGCCGCCTCCACCGGAGCTCCTGCCTCCGCCGGAAGAACTGCCACCTCCGCTGTAACCTCCACCGGAGGAACCGCCGCTGTAGCCGCCAGAGCTTCTTGAGCTGCTTCCTGATGAGTAGCTTCCGCCGGAGGAACTCCTTGAGTAGCTGCCCGAGCTTGAGGATCGGGTGGTGGAAGAAGACCTGTAGCTTCCGCTGCTGGTGCCGCTGGAACGGCTATATCCGCCGGAAGAAGAAGTCGAGGGTCTGCTGTAGGTGGTTGATCCTGATGAACGGCTGTAAGTCGTTCCGGAAGTGCCGTAAGTCGTCCTGGACGAGCTGCCGGTCCTGGTCCCGACGCTGGCGCGGCTGCCGGTCGAGGAGGACCTGACCGCCTGGCCGGAGTTGGGCCTCGCGGTCCTGGCGACTGAGGAGATGGAGGATCTCGCGGCTCCGGAGATTCCCGATGACCTGGTGGCGGTGGAAGTCCTGGTGGTCGCCGCCCCTGTCCTGGAGCGGGTCATGGAGGAACTTCTCGCGCCGGCTGTCCTGGACACTGATCCGATGCCGCTCCTTGTGGCGGATCCGGTCGTGGCTACCCTGGGTCTGTAAACCCTGTCGCCTCCGCCGATGCCACCCCAATAAGGGCCGTGACCATGACCCCAGCCGTGGTGGTGCCAGGTGTAGCCGCCGTACCAGCCGTAGTGGCCGTACCATCCTCCGTAATACCAAGGATCATAGTACCAGGGATCGTAGAACCAAGGGTCGTACCATCCGCCGTACCAGCCGTAATAATAAGGACGATAGTACCAGGGGTCATACCAGCCATAGTGGTAGTAAGGACGATAGAACCAGGGATCGTACCATCCTCCGTAATACCAGGGGTTGTAACCCCAGTAGATGGAGGAGTAGAACGGACGATACCAGGAATACCAGGAGGTCGCGTACCAAGGCTGATAGGCGGCCCAAGTGTCCCAACTGTTGTCGTACAGATAGACGGAAGTGGTATTCTCGCTCTTGTTGAAATCTATCTTCGCCACCTTGTCATTCGGGATGAACAGGGTGTCGACCTTTCCTCCGCTCTTCATGAAGATCGGGGAACTCTTTGTCTTGGCGACCAGCAGGTCGGTCTCTTCCTGGAGGTCGGCCGTAGATGCCATTTCTGTCGCGGACGCGTCAGATGTATAGTAGATCCCGTCCTGAAACCTCTGTCCCGAGGTGTCAGTGGCGTACCGCGCCGAGCCGCAGGAAACCAGGGCCACAAGCGCCGAGATGTAGAGCAATACGCGTGTTTTCATTTTCGAATCTCCTATAATTTGACAATTAATTCGTAACTTCGCTACCGTTTTCGGACGGTATTGTTTTATTAATGTTTTGCAATAAACAAAATCCGTACCGAATGTAATTAAGCACAATATTAACAATTATCGGCAAGAACAGCAAACTATTATTTCTGATATGGCAAAGGAAGTGACAAAGAGGTCGGAGAATTATTCCCAGTGGTATAACGACCTGGTCGTGAAGGCGGATCTGGCGGAGCAGTCACCCGTCAGGGGATGTATGGTTATCAAACCCTATGGCTATGCTATTTGGGAAAAAATGCAGAGGACATTGGACGACATGTTCAAGGAGACAGGAGCTGTCAACGCTTATTTTCCTCTGTTTATTCCGAAGTCTTTCTTCAGCAGGGAGGCTGAGCATGTGGCCGGGTTCGCCAAAGAGTGCGCAGTCGTGACGCATCACAGGCTCATGAATGATCCGAATGGGAAAGGCGTGGTAGTCGATCCCGAAGCGAAACTCGAGGAAGAGCTTATCGTGCGTCCTACCTCAGAGACAATTATCTGGAGCACATATAAGAACTGGATCAAGTCGTGGAGAGATCTTCCCATCATGTGTAACCAATGGGCCAACGTAGTCCGTTGGGAGATGCGCACGAGGCTTTTCCTCCGTACGGCAGAGTTCCTTTGGCAGGAAGGACATACGGCTCACGCCACAGCCGAGGAGGCGATCCAGGAGGCCGAGAGAATGGTCGGGGTCTATGCCAAATTCGCCCGTGAATATATGGCCCTCCCTGTTATTGTAGGTCACAAGAGCCCTAATGAGAGATTCGCCGGGGCGCTTGACACCTTGACTATCGAGGGTATGATGCAGGACGGAAAAGCCTTGCAGGCAGGTACTTCCCACTTCCTCGGTCAGAATTTCGCCAAGTCTTTCGATGTGCAGTACACTGATAAGGACGGTCAGATGCAATATGTCTGGGCTACCTCATGGGGTGTCTCGACCCGTCTGATGGGCGCTCTGGTGATGGCCCATGGCGACGATAACGGTCTTGTGCTTCCTCCGAAGTTGGCTCCGATCCAGGTAGTTATGGTGCCTATCTACAAGACTCCAGAAGAGCAGGCCAGGATTCTTGACACGATGTCCTCCCTGAAGAAAGCCCTCGAGGCCGAAGGCCATTCCGTCAAGATCGACGACAGGGACAATCTACGTCCTGGCTTCAAATTTGCCGAGTGGGAGCTGAAGGGAGTTCCGGTGCGTCTGGCCATAGGCCCCCGCGACCTTGACAATGGAACCGTCGAGGTCCATCGCAGGGACACCCTTGAGAAGCGGACTGTAGCCCTGGAGGGGCTGGACAAGAGCATCGCTTCCCTGTTGGACGACATCCAGGCCAATATCTACAAGAAAGCCTTTGATTTCAGGGCCGCCAATGTGGAGAAATGCGACAGCTGGGACGAGTTCAAAGAAAAGATCGGTACTGGAAAATTCCTTCTCTGCCATTGGGACGGGACTCCGGAGACCGAGCAGGCTATCAAGGATGCCACTAAGGCTACGATCCGGTGCATCCCCGTGGACAGCTTCGTTTGTGAGGAGGAAGGAAAAGACATCTTCTCCGGTAAGCCTTCGAAGCAGAGGGTGGTTTTCGCCATCTCTTACTAGGAGATCCGGTTGTAGTATTAATCTAAAAGCGATGAGAAAAGTTCTTGAATATTCATTCGTGGTTCTGGCCTTGTTCGTTGGGCGGAGTGCCTTCGCGCAGGACGACAAGACCAAGAAGGACGCGCAGACGGCCGCCGCCGAAGCAGCCAAGCTGCTCGCCGAGACTCCGGAGACCGTTGTGGCTCCACCTAAACCGGTCTATTGGACCAACACGCTGAAAACCACCCTAAATTTCGCTCAGACAAGTTTCACAAGCTGGGCCGCTGGCGGTAACAACAACTACACCCTCAACTCCATCATCAGGGGTGACGCCAACTGGGCCAAGGGAAAGAAATATTGGAACAACCACCTGGAGTTCGACTACGGCTTCCTGTACTCGCAGGACAAACCAATCCTTCAGAAAAATGTGGACAGGACTTTCCTGACCAGCACCTGGGGTTATAAAGTGAAGGAGAAACTGAACTATACGGCCAACTTCACGTTCCTGAACCAGGCTTCCAACGGTTGGAATTATCCGACCCCCGCAGTCGAGGCTGACGAGGAGCCGACTCCGAAACAATGGAGGGACGCCCGAATCCTCAAATCCGGGTTCTTCTCTCCCGCATATGTGACCCTGGGTCTTGGTGTCGCATGGGTGCCCAACAAGTGGCTTACCGTCAACTTCGCCCCTTTGACCGGTAGTACGACCATCGTCGGAAACGAGAAGCTCAGGAAAAACTACGGTATGGCGAGGAAAAGCAAATATGAGGACACGGATGAGTTCCCCGACAAGAAGGATGACGCCGGGGTATATTTCATCACCGGCAACTATTACAAGCCCGCCACCTTCGCCCTTGGAGCCCAGCTTACCACGAACGTGAAATTCCAGATCAACAACAAGTTCGATGTCAACAGCAACTTGATCCTCTTCTCCAATTACCTGAAGAATCCCCAGAATTTCCGTGTGAACTGGGATAACACCATCCAATGGAGGCTGAGCAAGTTGTTCTCTCTGAACTTGACGACGAACCTTATCTATGACGACACGATCCTGATCGTTGACGAGAAGTTCCCCAACGGTCACAAGACTGTGCAACTCAAGGAGTTCATGCAGTTCGGATTCACTTATTCGTTCACGAACAAGAAATAGTTTCAGAGGGTATGCGGGACCGTTTTGACAATTGTCTTGACGGACTGCTTCCCGATAATGGAGGGGCGGTCCTGCTTGCGGTAAGCGGTGGGATCGACTCCATGGTTATGGCCGGGCTCTTCTTGGAATCCCGGCATAAGTGTGATATCACCTTGGCTCACTGTAACTTCCATCTCAGGGGAGATGAGAGTGACTCCGATGAGGCCTTCGTCAGGGACTGGGCCAGAGAGATGGGAGTGCCTTTTCTGAAAGTGGATTTTGACACGAAGGAATATGCGGCGGTCCATGGAGTGAGCGTCGAGATGGCTGCCAGGGAACTGCGCTACGGCTGGTTCGCATCTTTGTGCGATGACCATGGGTTCAAGGCTGTAGCCGTGGCCCACAATGCCAATGATAACGCCGAGACATTGATTCTCAACCTATTGAGAGGAACTGGGCTTAAAGGAATATGCGGGATGAGGGAAGTGTCTGTCCTTCCCGGATCGTCCGCGAAGCTGATTCGTCCGTTGCTGGGTTTCTCCAGGGATGAGATCAAGGAATATGCTTTGGCCAATGGGATCAAATGGCGAGAGGACAGCACCAACGCCGATTCCGCTTACAAGAGGAATCTGATTCGCAATGAGGTGTTTCCATTGTTCGCCAAGGTCAATCCCTCCTTTCTGGACACCCTCAATTCAGACATGCGCCGCTTCTCCCAGGTCCAGGAAATCGCTGACGACTTTTTCCTCAAACGCATCGGTTCTCCTACGACGGGATCAACCAGCATCGATGTGAGAAAGTTGTCGGGTTTTGATCATTGGGAATATCTGCTGTACAGGATTTTGGATAAATATGGTTTCAATGAGTCCGTGATAAGGGACTTGACTGAACTGATCAAGAGCGGCGGGACTTTCAGTGGCCGGGAGTTCCATTCGCCGACCCATATCGCCATCACTTCCCGAACCGCTATTTCGATCATGGCGGCAGCCGGCAGCGAAGGTACCGAGGATGTGGCGGCGATGATTGAGGTCACCGGGCCGGGGGTATATTCGGTTAATGGAGTCCGGTTCTTGGTGGAAATGGTTGATATTCAGACTCTCAAGCAACCAGAAGGAACCACTGTGGCTAACCTCGGCTTTCCTTTTACTATCCGTCGCTGGAAGGCTGGCGACTGGATGTGTCCCCTTGGCATGAAGGGTCGCCGCAAGAAGCTCAGCGACATGTTCGGCGACCTTAAATTCACCGCATTCCAAAAAGAGAGAGCCCTCGTCATCGCTGACGAAGGCTCCCATGTCCTTGCCCTTGTGGGCTATCGGATAGACGAATCTGTCGCCCTATCTGACCTCGAACTCGAAAGGAAGGCGGGCGAACATAAGCTGTCCATTACTCTTTGTCCAGGATCTCTGCCACTCCAGAAGTGACTTGGCTATTCCCTCCATCGGGGTGCCTTCCAGGACATTCTCAACGATATCCTCGGCGTTCGGATCCTTTGCCCCGAACTGAGAAAATATCTGCTGCATCATGGTGAGTGGCTTGGGATAGCCGGTGACGTTCCATGCGGCCACATCGGGATCTCCACCCAGGGATGCGGCGTATGCGATGGCGTCCTCGAGGGTGCCCAGCTCGTCGACAAGTCCCAGCTTGAGGGCGTCTGCTCCGGTCCAGACCCTGCCCTGGGCGATCTCGTCCACAGCCTCGTAGGTCATCCCGCGGCCTTCGGCCACGATATTCACGAAACGGGTGTAGATGTCATCGACATAATCCTGCATCAGCCGGGTCTCCTCCTCGTTGAAAGGTCTCATCAGGGAGACCATGTCGGAATGTTTGTGGGAGTTGACGGGGACGACATTGACATGGGCCACGTTCTTGACGGTCTTGCTGAACTCCGGGATGGCGGAGAAGCATCCTATGGAACCGGTGAGGGTGGTAGCTCCGGAGAAGATATGGTCGCAACTATTTGATATCCAGTAACCTCCCGATGCCGCATACTCTCCGTAAGAAGCCACGACAGGTTTGACGGCCCTCGTGAGGTCGATCTCTTCCTTGATCTTGCTGGCCGCGAGGACGGTTCCTCCCGGGGAGTTGACCCTCAGGACCACGGCCTTGACGGTGGAGTCCGCCCTGACCTTGGCGATGATGTTGGCGAAACGGTCGCCGGAGATGTTGTTGGGATCATCCTCTTCAACGATATTCCCGGAGGCGTATATTACAGCTATCTTCTTCTTGGCGACGGTGTTGGGCTTGACCTTGGCGGCGGCGTAGTCCTTGAACGGAATGAACTTCACGTCCTTGAACTTATCCTTGCCCGCGAGTACGGCCATCTTTTCCTTATATCCCTCCACACTCAAGACCTCGTCGGCGAGATTGTGAGCAATCATGTCCTCGGGGAAATTGATTGAGAGGTTGTCTATGAAGTAGTTGAGGGAATCGACGCTGATCCCTCTGGCCTCGGCCGTCTCCTTGGCTACGGACTCCCACATGGAGTTGATCATCACCTGGTTCTGCTCCATATTCTCGGGGCTGGGGGCGTTCATGATGTACATCTCCCCGGCACTCTTGTACTTCCCGTGGCGGATGAGCTGGTAGTTGACTCCTAGTTTGTCCAGGAGGTCCTTAAGGAATATCATCCTTCCTCCCAGGCCCAGCATGAAGATGTTGCCGCCGTGGTGGCTTGTGGTGTAGATCTTGTCGGCCACTGAAGCTAGGTAGTAGCTACCGGAGGAATAGGCCTCCCCGTAGGCAACTACGGCCTTGCCGCTCTTGCGGAAATCAGTGAGCGCCTTGCGGATCTCGCTCACGTTGGCCAGCGAGCTGGCAATGTTGTCAGTCTTGAGAAGGATGACCTTGACCCCGGGATCCTCCGCGGCTTTGTGGATGGCCCTTACAGCGTCAAATAATCCCACTGGTGCGACGGATGTCCCGCCTCCAAGGCCACTGGTTGAAAGGGACAGCGAAGGCATGGCTTCAGTCGTCTGCTCCGTGATCACGAGCGAGCTCATGTCCATCAGCAATATCCCTTCCTTGGGAATAAGGGTCGAAGAACCTCCAGAGCTGGTGGCGGATCCGGCCAGCGAGCCGATCATCATAATGAAGAAGATGGCCTTGACAATGCACCAAACCAGCAGGCCGCATAGGACTGCCAGAACCCATTTGAAAAATTCGTTTTTACGCATATTCCGTTTTATTAAATTGTATTCAGAAATCGCTGATAATTAATGGAATAAAATATTCGAGGGAAGATTCTCCACCGAAATGCCCGGACCTTTGAGGCCGATTCTCAGGGACTCCTCGGCAATCTTTCCGGAGAGGACGGGATCCTCGGAGAAATACTCGAAATTGCGTCCGCAGAGCGGGTTGCGATGAATATTCATACCAGGAGCCAGCAAGACATCCACTCCATGCTCAAGGACTTCATTCCCCATGGCCGCTGTCATCTTCTCGACAAGAGCCGTGTCCCAGGAGCTGGCTATTAGGGTGCCTACCGGGAAGCCTGTGCAGTAGAATGTCTTGTCCGTCCCTTCCATTATCGGGTCTATCCTAAGCCCGGCAGGCCCGTCTGAGAAAACGGTAGGCGGGATGCCAAGTCTTTCTATCGGTCTTGTGCCTCCGCCTGCTCCCTGGACCAGTGAGTAAGGACTGCCTCCGACAAGGAGGGTGGCCAAAAACAAGCCTATGGTTGGCAGAATACGCATGGCATAATAGTTGAAAATCCCTGCAAGTTATCGAAAAAAATCTGTTTTTTTAGTATATTGCGACATTATTACCTTATTATTGACTTTAATTAAATATCAAGAAATGAAAACCTACGACTCAATCCGCAAGACTGTTTGCAAGGCTATTCCTGCCATGTTGCTCGGAGTCGCCCTGATTTTCTCATCAGGACAGGTGGCTTCCGCGCAGATTCTCAATGACATTACCCGCCGCGCCAAGAATGCGGCTGAGACCAGGATCAAGATGGGTGCCGACAGGGCAGTCCACAAGGCTATGGACAAGGCCGAGGACGCCGCTAAGAAGGGTGTGAAGAACGCCGCTGACAACGCTTCCTCCAAGAAATCAAAGTCTTCTTCCTCGAATGTTCCTGAAGGCAGGAGCGGTGGCGCCAAGGCCGGTAACGGCTCGACTTGGTATGTGTCCGGCACCGGATCCAACAAGAACGACGGAAGGTCTCCCGAGACCCCGTACAAGAATGTCCAGAAGGCACTTGATGAGGCCGCTGATGGTGATGTGATTTGTGTTGCCGCAGGTAACTACACCGGCACTCTTGATCAGGGATTCATCGATATAACGAAATACGTCTCCTTGGTCGGTGGCTACAACGAGGACTTCTCCGAGAGGGATCCTTATGTGTATAAGACCTACATCCAGACTAACCCCAGCCATGTCTCCAAGAACGGTTCAAAGGCCGCGATCAACATCGAGGTCTCTGGAAGCAGGTCCAAGACTGTCATGGTTGATGGTTTCTCCGTTGACATGGGTGAGCAATCCCTTTATTGCGCCGCGGATCCCACTGACCCTGTCTCCGGTACTCCAGAAGGTTGCCTCACCGGCCGCAAGCTTATGGTAGGCGAGTCTCCCTCTACCGCTAAGGTAGGTGGAGCAGCGCAGGAACGTCGGGCTATCCACGGACATGTCGAGGGACATCTCGTGATCCGCAACTGCGTCATCGCCAACGCCACATTCTATGGAATCCAGATCATGAACAAGGGCGGCAATTGGGAAATATACAACAATGTCTTCGTGGCCAACTGCTACGCTTCATGCCAGATCGACTCGATGACCAAGGACGCCAACGAGTGCTTTGTCGATTTCCATCACAACACCGTGCTCTTCAGCTGGTGCCGCACCAAGGTCATGGAGGATATGGGTTACGGCTACCGTTTCATGTCAAGGGTTGACTCTGATGTCCACGACAACATCTTCGGTTGCTCCAATCTTGGAGCCATTGATTTCGCCCACCACGACTCGGACAAGGCTGTTGACGCGAAGCGTAAACTCAATATTGTCGATAACCAGTTCTTCATGAATGTGGCTGACATGATCATTCCTTCGCAGTCTTATATGTGGCTCTATGTCAGGTGCGAAGAGTTTGAGGATGTCGAGGGTATCAACGAGTCCGGCAATGTCGAGCTGACCGACGAGAACTTCGTCACGAAGATCAACCAGCCTTATCTCAAGGGCTTCGCCAATCTCGAGAAAGTTGAGTCCTCCAGCTACAATCCTAACTCGGCCGCTAACCAGGTCCGCAGGGCCTTCGGCGTCAACCAGCAGGGAAGCGAGATCGTCCGCGTCACCATGTTCGCAAACAAGTATCCTTTCGAGGAGGCCTACAACCTTTTCGGCGCACTTGAGGGTTGCGGCGCTCAGATTTTGTAAATTATTGATTTATTGATGAAACCATCAATACCAAAGGGAACCAGAGATTTCGGCCAGCAGGAAATGGCTGGCCGAAATTATATTTTCGACACGATAAAAAGCGTTTTCCGCACTTTCGGATACGCGCAGATAGACACGCCGGCGATGGAAAATCTTTCCACCCTGCTCGGCAAGTATGGTGAGGAGGGGGACAAACTTCTCTTCAGGATTCTCAACTCCGGTGACGCGTTCGGCAAGGTTGACTTCGACTCCTATAGGGATTCCGACGGAGCGGTCAATTCGGTCGCTTTGTCAAAGGAAGTGTGCGAGAAAGGGTTACGTTATGACTTGACAGTCCCTTTCGCCAGATATGTGGTCCAGCATCAGAACGAGCTTTCCTTCCCTTTCAAGCGGTTCCAGATCCAGCCGGTCTGGAGGGCCGATCGTCCGCAGAAGGGCCGCTACCGTGAGTTCTACCAGTGCGATGTGGATGTCATCGGATCCAAGTCCCAAATCAATGAGTTGGAACTTGTCCAGATTGTGGACAGGGTGTTCTCGCTGCTTGATGTCAGGGTTTTGGTCAAGATCAACAACCGCAAGGTCCTGACCGGTTTCGCGGAGATCTGCGGATTCCCGGACAAGGTTGTCGATATTACCGTAGCCATAGACAAGCTGGACAAGATCGGGCTTGAGGCCGTTGAGGACGAGATGAGGGAGAAGGGATTGACAGATAGCGCTATAGCTGTGATTGAGCAGATTCTGAAACTCTCCGGAACCACCGCCGAGAAGATCGCTTCGATGCGGTCCCTGATGAATGGTGGCTCTGCCTCCGGAATCGTTTCCGAGGCTGGTCTTAAGGGCTTGGACGAGCTTGAGGAACTTTTCGGCCTTATCGATGCGGCCGGTGTCTCGGCTCCTGTCGAGATCGACCTTTCTCTCGCCCGTGGCCTGAACTACTACACTGGTGCTATCTTCGAGGTAAAGGCTCTTGATTTCGCCATCGGAAGTATTTGTGGAGGAGGTCGTTACGACAATCTCACGGGAATATTCGGCCTGCCCGACATGTCGGGAGTCGGAATCAGTTTCGGAGCTGACAGGATCTATGATGTTCTCCAGGGACTTGACAAGTTCCCCGCGGGGCTCAAGTCTGCCACCACCTTGCTTTTCGCCAATATGGGTACCGAGGAGGTCCGTTACATCTTGCCGGTGGCGAAGGCTCTGAGAGAGAGGGGAGTGGCCGTTGAGGTCTATCCTGACTCTTCCAAACTCAAGAAGCAATTCGACTATGCTGACCGCAAGGCTATCCCGTTCCTCTCTATTACAGGTGGGAATGAGATGGAGGCCGGTCAGGTCAATGTCAAGAATCTGGTTTCTGGTGAGCAGAAGTCATTCAGTGCCAGCGATATTCAAGGAATCATCGATTTTTTGGGACTATAGTGGGGGAAAATAATTTTGCATTTTAAGGTTTTATTCCTACATTTGCATTCCCAAATAACACCGCGGGGTAGAGCAGTCGGTAGCTCGTCGGGCTCATAACCCGGAGGTCGGAGGTTCGAGTCCTCCCCCCGCTACTAAACAGGACAAGTCGCAAGATTTGTCCTGTTTTT
>CACZHP010000033.1 GCA_902780935.1 uncultured Bacteroidia bacterium
TGATACGGTAGGAAAATAAAGCAACTTGACTCTCAGGTGAGCCGGTGTCTGTATTAGACTTCCCGTACTTTGCGAAAATCTCTTGCTTCTTGTCGGCTTGTAAATACTCTGCCATTTCGCAAAAAATTAATTGTTTAAACTGTTAAAAATAAATTAGCCCGCAAAGATACTCATTTTTCCTGACAATGCAAGAAACTGACTCAAAACAACCTGTATTTCCTCAATTCTTTCTCTTTCGCCCTGTGTCCCGGGCACAGACTTTCCAAAAGAGCATGGAAATCTGAACCATGGTTGGGATAACGCAGGTGACAGAGTTCATGTAGGATCACATAGTCCCGCAGGTCATCCGGCACCCTCATGAGATTGAGATTCAGGTTTATGTTCCCTTTCCGGGAACAGCTGCCCCAGTTGGAGACATTGTTCTTGATTCTGACCTGGTTATATTCAAAGGAATATTTCTTCGCAAGTTCTGCCAGCCTGGCAGGCAGGATACGCTTTGCCTCCTTCCTCATCGCCTCTATCTCCTCAGGAGACAAGATTGGCCGATCAACCATCTTATTGCGTTGGCGATCAATCGTTTCCAAAACCCAGTCTTTCTTTTTGAAGAAAAGCTCCAGGCCTGTTTTATATGGCACGAACCATGGCATGGAGACAGTCACTCCGGTGCGCGGACTGACCCTCAAAGTGATCCTTTTCCAGCCCCGGCCTTTGCGGAGAATCACCTCCCCGACCTCACTATCTAAATAAACTTTCTCCATGCGTTATTTCCAAAGTTCCGCGAAAATAGCTATTTTTGTTAACTCAGACCAATAAACCCCGACAATGATGAAGACATTGAGAACCCTCTTCGCCGCTGCGGCATTGCTCATCGCGTCAGCGGCAGGCGCCCAGACGTACACGCCTTCAGAAGGCAACCTGCAAGCCCGTAAAGACTTTGTGAACGAGCGTTTTGGAATATTCCTCCACTGGGGAATTTACGCGTCCTACGCCCAGGGCGAATGGTACCTCAACACCGGCAAGCTCAACAAGGACGAATATGCCAAGGCAGCGAGCGGATTCTATCCGGCAAAGTATAATGCGGAACAGTGGGTGAAGGCATTCAAGGACGCCGGAGCAGGCTATGTCACAATCACTTCCCGCCATCACGACGGATTCTCAATGTTCGACACCAAGGCCTCCGATTACAATATCGTAAAGGCCACCCCTTACGGGAAGGATGTCATGAAGGATCTCGACGAGGCCTGTCTGAAGGAGGGTCTCAAGCTCCAGTTCTATTACTCTATACTGGACTGGATCAGGGAGGACTACCCTATCGGGGATTCCGGAAAGTTTTCCGGACGCAAAGGCGACGCCCAGAACTATGACAGCTACTTCGCTTTCATGAAGGCCCAGGTCAAGGAACTCCTCACCCAATACCACACCAGGGCTCTCTGGTTTGACGGTTATTGGGACCACCGCAAGGACGCCGTTCCCTTCGACTGGAGGATGCCTGAGTTCTATGATTATATCCACTCGATCAACCCCGACTGCCTGATTTGCAACAACCACCACATCGCCCCGATCGTGGGTGAGGATTACCAGACTTTCGAGAGGGATCTCCCCGGAAGGAACGAGGCCGGTTATTCAGCGGGACAGGAAGTCAGCACGATCATCCCGGTCGAGATGTGCCAGACGATGAACCATTCATGGGGATATTCAGTCGCCGACCAGGACTACAAGTCTGTCGGCACCCTGGTCCGCCTGCTTGCCCAGTGCGTGTCGATGAACTGCAACATGCTGATGAACATAGGACCCCAGGCCAATGGGGAGCTTCCCGCTGCCGCCCTTGAGCGCCTCAAGGGGATGGGAGAATGGATGAAGGTCAACTCAGAGTCGATCAAGGGCTGCGGCCCCGGCCCTATCTCCGAGCAGGAGTGGGGTGTCTCCACAGCCCCGCTCGGAAACTCCAAGACATTCTACCTCCACCTTTTCAAATCGCCGGGAGCCGTGATCGAAATCCCGGTCGCAAAAAGAGCGAAGGTGCTGAGCGTCACATCTTTGGCTGATGGATCCAGGTTAGCGACAAAGAAAGTCGGAGAAAAGCTCTTCGTCACCGTTCCCGGTGAACTGCCCGCCGACTCAGACTATGTCATCAAAGTAAATCTCAAATAATGAGGTATTTCCTTTGTGTTTTGCTTCTCTCCGCCCTCGCTTGTGGGATTATCCGGGCGGAAACCCCTATCTCCAAAAACGGCTATTTCTGCGCCAAACAAGGGACTGTCCTTAACTATGAGCGATATGCCCCTGACGGCAAGCACTGGTGGAACCAGAAGACCAAGATCGATTCGACGTCTCTTGGGGAAGACGGGACAGTGAAGGTGGGTTTCACCAGCACGATAAAGTCGTTCGACGTAAAGGCTCCGATCAAGGGTTCGGTCTCTTCGGCCGCCTTTGTCCGCAAGGACGGCACCGTGGAGATCAACATCGCCGAAGCCGCGGCCACGGTCGCGAAGAACAGGTACTCGGCTTTCAGGTTCAAAGCTTCTGGAGGTATGTCTTCCTTGTCCCCAAATGTCAAACCGGGGGACAAGCTTGAGGAAATACACGGCAAGGTCGAGTGCGCCGGCATGAAACTGACCATCGACTACACCGAACGGGTTGTCCTGAGAAAAGAAACAGTGAAGGTTCCAGCAGGGACATTCGACTGCATAGTGGTCCAAGAGCGGAAAGTGGAGAAAGCCCCTCTCATGAAAAGGGAAAACATAACCCTGACCTGGTACGCCCTCGGATATGGCTTTGTACGCCACGACTCCTTGCTCCCAGACGGAAGCCTGGAGAGCTCGGAGCAGCTTGTCTCAATAACCAACTGATTGGAGTTTACACTCCTCCGAAGGCGCTGTAGCCTCCGTCAACCGGGATAACCACTCCGGTGACAAAAGAGGAGATGTCGCTCAAAAGATACAGCATTGTACCTACCAGATCCTCCGGCTCACCGAATTTGTGGGTCGGAGTGTTCGCTATAATCTTCTTTCCCCTGGGCTTCAAGGCACCGGTCTCCTCATCAGTGAGCAGGAAACGGTTCTGGTCCGTGAGAAAGAATCCGGGGGCGATGGCGTTGCAGCGGATCCCCATCTGAGCCACATGCACGGCATACCACTGAGTGAAATTGTTGATGGCGCCTTTGGCAGCCGAATATGCGGGAATCTTAGTCAGAGGGCGTATCGAGTTCATCGAGGAGATATTCAGGACATTCCCCTTCCCCGCTTCCAGCATGTCTCTGGTAAATACCATGGTAGCCAGAAGAGTACCTTTGAAGTTAAGGTCGAAAACCTGGTCGAAACCAGACAAATCAAGTCCGTAGAAAGTGTCCGTCAGGTCATCCCCCGGGCTCATCTGCTCCACTTTGCTGGTAGCTTTGGGAGAATTGCCTCCAGCGCAGTTGATCAGGATATCAACCTTGCCGAGTTTCTCGTGGATAAGATCCAGAGCGGCCTCCAGAGCTTCCTTGTCAAGGGTGCTGGCTGAAATGCCTAAACACTTGACACCGAACTCTTTGGCTATAGCTTCCCCTTTGGCGGGGTTATCTTTGCTGCGGCTGATCACGGCAAGGTTGACTCCAGCCTCAGCCAAGCCCCTTGTCAAAGCGGTTCCGATCACGCCGAACCCACCCGTTATCACACAATTGCGACCTTTCAGGTCATCGAATGAATATCTCATGGCTTTTAGTTTTCTTACCGCATAGTTACGAAAAAAGATCGAGATTTCCGATTTATCCTGTGACAAATCAGTGACCAGCCGGTTTTTTCCACTCGGCAGGACTCATGCCGGTCATTTCCTTGAAATTGCGATAGAAAGCGCTGCGAGAGGAGAAACCGCTTTCCTCGGCGATTTCCGTGACGCTTTTTTCAGGATGCTCCAGCATCAACTTCTGAGCGTAGCGGATGCGGTAGCCGTTAATCATGTTAGAAAAATTATCCCCAGAAAGGCTTTTGACGATTGCGCTGATATATGTCCTGTTAGTTGCCAGCCGGGCGGCAATATCCGTGATGCGAAGGTCTGGCTGTTTGAAAAGTTCCTCTTCTTCAATGGTTTTAGAGAGCTGTTCCGTTAGTTGAATCGTGGCAGGAATCTCTTCCACCTCTTGCGTTGAGGCGGATTTGGCACCCTTCCGAAGGAATAAGAAAGCTCCTGCCGTCAGCAGCAACAAGCAAATGGCGACTGCCCAGGGCCATGGGAAGAGGAACTTTGGCAACGATTCTGTACGGTAAGCCCAGACCTCGCGGCTGGTGACGAGATTATTCGCCACGGGAATTTCGCCTGCCTGGGAGATGCTGTTGCCGCCGGGTAGCACAATTCTCCCGTCCGGGAGTAAAGCGAAAGCCTCAGCAAAAGGGAAGGGAGCATCAATCTCCGTCAGTGTCACTTCGGCCTTGCCACCATCGAAGATGGGATCATAGCAGATACCGGCAAAGCAAGCGTTACCCTCAGAGTCAAAACCTAACGTGTATGCGCTCCGTCGGCTCCGGTCTACGACCAGTTGGCTCCATATATAGCCTCCGGCTTCGGAGTTCGTCGGGATTGCCTGATTGGTCTCGAGCAATGAGAATTGCTCTCCCACAATCCGTATGATGCCAAATTCGTGGCTTCCCCGGTGCCGAGCCAGTACAAGATAGGAATAATCACCGATGGAGAGGTCGGCTTGCCTCGTGTCCAAGACTTCCCACTCATCCAGCAATGGCTCATGGAAAGGGTCTCCTTGCAGGCGATCCACAGTGCCGTCGGAGGGCTTTCCGTAATTGTCCAAGCCGGAAAAGATAATGGCGTTTTCTTCGGAAGAAGCCAAGATAAAGGGAATATTACGCTGCGCGGTGACATCTTTAAGGAAAGAGAACCCTTTTCCGGGCTCATAGATCTCCATCGCATCTGGGGCATACCAGTTTCCGCTCACCAGCACCCGTCCATCAGGTAGGGCCAGGGCCGACGCGCCGGCTCTTTTACGGCTTAGAACGCCTATAGGTGTGAAACTATGCGAAGATGGGTCATAGACTTCCACGCCCCAGCTCTGGCCTATTCCGAAAGCCTCAGCGCTACCACCTCCAAGCATCACTTTCCCGTCCGGTAGTGGCGTGCAGAACCCGTGGCTATGGGGGTATTTCATAGGTACCTTATGCCATGCTCCGTTCTTGAGATACCATGCTGATGACGAGAGCAGGAAACCGTCAGTATGCCCGCCAAAGAGGGTGAGTTCTCCATTCAGAACCATCACATACGGCGTGGAGACAGGCTCTGGCAGGTCAGGCAACCGCTGAACCCCGCCGCCGGTGCTATGTGAGCAAGCGGCGGTGAGCACGGCGATCAGGATGAGGGATAAGCGCTTCACTATCGCAAAGATAGCGAATTATTCATAGTCTTGGACTAGACGCAGGGCAGCAAAGTTGGAGAAATAAAAGCTATTGTTCCCCAAACCTGAACTACCAAAGCCCAACGTTGTGCCGGAGCCGCCTATTGTCGCCCAATGACGGACCGTCCCATTGGTCTCTGAATGGGTTTCATCAATATAGAGATAAACGGTAGCGCCAACACCGTACGTCCAATCTCTATCGCCTCGGTCTCTATAATAGCCTCCGGCTCCCATTGCCACATAGTTGTCGTTGCAATTGAATTTTACGCCGTTGTTTGAACCGGTAACCCACTCCCGCTCGCTGGCATAGAATAGTTCCTGCACTTCCGCACTGGTGGGAATGCGCCATCCTGGCCATGTCGCTCCGGCGGTTCCTCCTTCAGTATTATCCACATTCTGGTCATACGAGTATTCGCTGGACGATCCTACATTGAATTCCGCCCATTTGACACTCAGTCCCAGATTTTTCCAGGAATGCCCGTTCGTGGAACCTGTCGCTGAAGCCGTCGCCATGTCGGAAGTGAGGGTAATCGTCTTTCCATAGACAGTTCCCGGCGTGTAATTGGTTGTATTGGTTGACACCAACCGGGTGTATTGGCCTCCATCCTCATCCTCGACATGCGCCATCAGGCTCGTGGAAGTACTTTTGTAAACGGCAAAATAGCCGGCATACGTTCCGCTTTCATCGTCTTCAGCAGTGACATTCACCACATCTGTGGAAGGGTCACTTCCGCTTACGGTTCCGTTCGCGGCAATGCTTACGGTCTTGTACACTCCGCCAGCTGAATCCATACCGATGGTTGTGATGGCTTTGGACGCGCTTGTGAACCGGAAACGCAAATAACTCAATATGTGTGTGTTGAGATTGCCGAGGGTGGCTGTGGACTGGTTTTCGGCAAGGACTATGGATTCTCCCTTGAGAATATCATGCTCCAGGGCATCGGCCAGGGTGCTTCCTCCCGGAGTGTTAAGGTTCAGGGTGATGACACCTGCGGATACGCTTACGAACCCTTTGTCCAGGGAAGTTTTGCTCACAGCATACGGAATATAGGTTCCCGCCACCACCGGATCTGTGGAGGAGAAACTTCCGGAAGTGGTTCCGGCTCCGTCTGTGAGGGTGAGCGAAATGGTGGTTCCATCACTTTTGATAAGGAAAATCTTGTCGCCGGTTTCCCAAGTGGCATCTGTGGAGCTATAAGATATTCTTGTTCCGGTTTCTTCCTGTACTTCCGGATTTTTGGTTACGGCGGAAACGCATAGCGTGATCTTGTCTCCATTATTATCCGCAGAAGAGTTCCGGGTGTCAAGTGATTCTTGAGTGCATCCCGCTCCGACGACAGCGAAAAGAGCCATGGATGCCAATAATAAAGATTGCTTCATAATAACACTACCAAATTATTCCGTTTTCATCCGCATCACTTTCATTAACTCCGGCTCCAGATAGGCTGGCGTCATTGCCACTAATGGATAGGATCATCCCTTCCATCTGGATTCTAAACACCTCGATTTCAGGTGAAGAATAGCATTCTTTACTTTTTGTTTTAGTCATGTCTTCGCATTTATTATATTCGTAAATATAAAGAACACTACTATCCCTTCTGTCCCGCTATAACAAAACCAATATCCCGAATTGTTAAATGATTTGAGATGCTATTTATCTTGAATCGGGGTGGGGGCGGGGAGCAAACAGGCCTTCCCTGCACCCCGGAAAGTTCAAACTGAATCGCCGGGGGGCAAACAGGCCTTCCCTGCACCTGGGAAGGTATTGGTGGAAGAAAATGGATCAGGCAGTGTAAGTTCCTGATACTGTGTCACCTCCGTGACCGGTCCAGTTGGTGTGGAAGAATTCGCCACGGGGGCGGTCAGTCCTCTCATAAGTATGGGCCCCGAAATAGTCCCTCTGGGCCTGCAGCATGTTGGCCGGAAGTCTCTCGGTGCGGTAACCGTCGTAATATTCAAGGGCGGCGGTCATGCATGGGGCAGGAACCCCGTTGACAATGGCCTGCGAGACGACATTTCTCCAGCCCTTTTGGGCATCCGAGAGTTTCTCCTTGAAATAAGGATCCAGCAGGATGTTCGCAAGTGCGGGATTCTTGTCAAAGGCTTCCTTGATCTTCCCGAGGAAAACGCTCCTGATGATGCAGCCGCCTCTCCAAAGCAGGGCTATCCCGCCATAGTTCAGATCCCAGCCATATTCCTTGGCAGCTGCCCTCATAAGGGAATAACCTTGGGCATAAGAAACGACCTTGGAGGCGAACAGCGCTTTGCGAAGATCCTCAAGGAAGGCTTTCCTGTCACCCGTAAACCTCAGTGGTTTAGGCCCTTCCAGAATCTTGGAGGCTTCCGTTCTCTCCTCTTTCAATGCGGAGAGGCAACGGGCATAGACCGACTCGCTGATCAGGGTAAGCGGCTCGCCGAGATCCAGAGCCGAGATGGCAGTCCATTTCCCGGTTCCTTTCTGACCCGCTGTGTCGAGAATATAGTCCAGCACATAACGACCGTCCGCGTCCTTCTTGGCGAGGATGTCACGGGTGATCTCGATCAGATAGCTGTCGAGGTCTCCCCTGTTCCATTCGGCGAAGGTCTCGTGCATTTCCTCGTTAGTCATGCCGAGGAAGTCCTTCATTATCTGATAGCACTCGCAGATCAGCTGGATGTCCCCGTACTCGATCCCGTTGTGGACCATCTTGACGAAGTGTCCCGCACCGCCCTGGCCGACCCAGTCGCAGCAGGGGGTGCCGTCGGCGACCTTGGCGCTGATGCTTTGGAATATGGGTTTGACGTAAGGCCATGCGGCAGGAGATCCGCCAGGCATCATGGAAGGTCCCTTGAGAGCGCCTTCTTCTCCGCCAGAGACTCCGGTCCCGATATACAGAAGTCCTTTGCTCTCAACATATTCCGTCCTTCTGGCCGTGTCCGGGAAATGGGTGTTTCCGCCATCGATGATGATGTCGCCCTTGTCCAGAAGGGGGATAAGCTTCTCGATGAAATCATCGACAGGCTTGCCGGCCTTGACCATCAAGAACACCTTGCGAGGGCTCTTCAACGACGCGATAAAGTCCTCCAGACTATGCGCACCATAAAAATTAAGGCCTTTGCCTCGTCCTTCCATGAAATGATCGACTTTCTCGACCGTGCGGTTATAGACGCTGACGTGGAAGCCCTTGCTTTCCATGTTCAACGCCAGATTCTCGCCCATCACCGCCAATCCCACAAGTCCAATGTCTGATACTGCTTTCATTTCTTTTGCCATATTATCTTTTTCTGTTATGTTCATGGAATAGAAGTATCCCCTTCCTAGACCGCCTCGCTTCGCTCGGCCCCACCAAAATCTCGGAATTCGTCGAGACAACCAGTTGTCTCTCCTCTTCCTCAATTTCGGTCCCCCCTCTTATCGTGCCGAGGGTGGCAGAGGCCGGAAGGGGATACTTCTATTCCATTGAATACCATAAAAACCATTAATCTACAAACCGTGAAGGATAAGCCCAGAGGCCGAGGGCGGGATTGGAGATGTAATAGACCTCCTCGCCGTCGGGCATCCAGTTCCACCCGTCTTTCATTCTTTCTATCGGATACCGCCTCAAGGCCTCTTCGAGGTCCCCCCAGGCGAATCCGACGCTTTCTATCTCTTCCCTGGTCATGTCCGGACCGGGGCAATATGTGATTTTGAACCTCCCCTCGGAAGACCCGTGGATCAGATGAGCGGAAGCTCCGAGATTGTCCTGAAGGTCCTTGTTGGCGGCCGTCGCCTCCAAAGTATGCGGAGTACCCTTGTAACCATATTTCCGGATCAGCCTGTCGATCTCGGGATCCTCCCCGAACTCCTTCAGCGCCGGAGCCAGGATCACCAGTTCCGCACCATCCGCCAAAGCCATTCTCGTCCTGTAAACCGCCTTGTTGCCGAGCCATGTGCTCTTGAACTCAGCCGGGTCGAGATACACAACGCACTTGCGGATCTCGTGATCGACCATAATGAAATTGGTCTCCAGCGAGAGTGCGGAAGCCTTTTCGAAACACTCGAAATCGTCACCGATGAAAAGTCCCCTGGTCACCAGCTCCCCGCTCTTCTCATCTTTTGCCCTGACTGTAAGCACATAGACAATAGGGAGTTCCGGGATGAAATGGGTTCTGGCATATTCAAGGACATCCCGAACCGGGGTTTTCGCCCTGCCCATGATCCTCTCCATCCCATAGGAAGCGCCCAGGAAATGGCTCTTGTTGATGCCCTCGGCCCCGCCTACACCGACGAAGATGTTCTTGGTGTAATTGGCCATTCCGATCACCTCATGCGGAACTACTTGACCTATAGAGAGAATCAAGTCGAATGAAGGATCCAACAGGAGTTTGTTGACCTGCGAGGGCCAGGTGTAACTGACTTTGCCTTCAGAGACTTCCTCAATATAGCCGGACGGGACTTCCCCGACCGTGACCACATCGTTCCTCCAGTCATGAACCCTGAACTTCTCAAGAGGAATCCCTTGATACATAGAGGCTATCTGTTCCTCAGTCATCGGAGAATGAGTGCCGAGAGCCGGCATGACATCCGTCAGGCGATCCCCGAAATACTCATTGACCATGGAGGTTATAGGGCCGGCGTATGAGTTCAGCCTGGTATAGTCCGGAGGAATGGCAAGTACCCTTTTCCGGGGGCCTATCCGGTCGAAAACATCTTTCAGCGCAGCCCTTACGTCATCCTCGGTGATGACATCCGTCTTAGATCCTCTGGCGTAATACAGCATGACCTAGCGTTTTACCCTGGCGTTGCCGTTCCAGACGCTCCAGACCTGCTCCTCATCGGCAGGCTGAGCATAATCTGTCAGGAAAGTTGTGGCGAGAGCCCCGCAGGCCCAGCCGAATTGGATCCATTTCTCTGGTTCCCAACCCTTCAGGATCGCGTAAAGCAAGCCGCCAACGAAGCCGTCACCACCTCCGATCCTGTCCAGCACATGGATAGGACGGGGCTCGACGACATGCCAGGTCTCTCCCTCAAGCATAATAGCACCCCAGTTGTGGCTATTCGTGTTGTTGACCTGCCTGAGGGTCGTGGCGAAGACCTTGGCCGAGGGATATTCTTTCTTGACAGAGCGGATCATCTCTTTGAAACCATCAATCTTCGAGGCGATGTCCTTGCCGCCCGCCTCCGGGCCTTGGATGCCGAGGCAGAGCTGGAAATCCTCCTCATTGCCGATCAGGATGTCCGAAAGGGAGCAGATCTCACTGAAAACAGCTCTCAGTTCCTCTTCCCTGCCGGCCCAGAAAGAGGCGCGGTAGTTAAGGTCGAAACTGATCATCGTGCCATATTCCTTCGCCTTCCTCGCTATCTCCAGGCAGAACCGGCTTGTGTCCGGGCTCAAGGCCCCGATCAGGCCGGAAAGATGGACTATCTGTACCCCTTCCTCCCCGAATATCCTGTCAAGGTCGAAGTCCTTCACATTCAGCGTCCTGCCGACTTCCCCGGCACGGTCGTTCCACACTCTCGGGCCGCGTGAGCCATAGCCGCTGTCAGCGACATTGATCTGGTGGCGGTACCCCCAAGGTCCTCCCTGAGGGACTTCAGGTCCTTCGAAATCCATCCCACGGGAGCGAAGGTTCGCCTTTATGAAAGCGGCGAAAGGACTGCCTTCGACAAAGGTTGTCAGTACCTTGACAGGGAGTCCCAGATAAGATGATATGCTGGCCACATTGGTCTCGGCGCTTGTGGCCTGCAGGCGGAAAAGGTCGCTCGAATGGACCGGCTGTCCGCTGTCCGGACATAAACGCAAACCCATGCTGGTCGGAACCAGCATGGAATATTTGGCATTATCTTTCATCACAAATCATTATTACGAGACAAATTTACATAAAAATATAATCTTATGATATCACTCCGCGGACAATACCTATAGTTAATCAAAACGCGAAGAATTTGATTAATTATTCATATTTTAGCGAAGGCTTAGTCTTTAGAATTATGAAAAAGATACTATTGATTATCGACTACTCCATTGAGTCTGACAGGGAACTGCTGAGAGGCCTCGTGCGATACTCCAAAGAACACGAGCACTGGATATTCCATAAAATGTCCTCTCATTTGGAAGATATTCCAGACGGATGGCAATATGTCATTGACTGGGCAAAACAATGGAAAGCCGATGCCATAATTGGCCATTGGCTCTGGAAAGAGACCAAGGCGTTGTCAGAACTTAACATCCCGGTCGTCCTCGAAAACCATAAGAAAAGGAGTTCCCTTTATTCCAACTTGACAGGAGACTATTTCGGTACTGGAGTTATCGCCGCCAGATTCTTTTTAAGCAGAAGATACACTGACTTCGCCTATTTCGGGCTGAAAGACGTGATCTGGTCTGAAGAGAGGCTCGAAGGTTACAAGGACGAGATCGAGAGAAACGGCGGCCACCTTTACAGCATGATGGTGACTGATGCTAACAAAGATAGAAGGAAGGTATTCAAATGGCTTAACTCCCTGCCGAAACCAATCGCCCTGTTCGCATGCAATGACGAGCATGCCCTATTCATTTCTGAGTATTGCAAAATGGGGAAGATTCCTATTCCAGAAATGATTGCTTTACTGGGAGTTGACAATGATGAACTCCTCTGTGAGATTTCTGACCCGAGACTGTCTTCCATCGCAATTAATGTCGAGCAAGGAGGGTACAAACTTGGAGAAATGCTGAACAAGCAATTCGAAGCGGAGGAAATGAAATCATTTGATGTCGTGATCAATCCGGGAGAGATTATTCAAAGAGAATCGACGAGAAAACATAACATCAAAGATCCCCACATTGAGAAAATAGCACAATTCATAGATAAGAATTTCGATCAAGCCATTACAACCGCCCAGGTTTTTTCGCTAGTCCCTCTGTCCAGAAGGAGCGTAGAAATCAGGTTCAAGAAAGAGATGGACGGCGTAACAGTGTACAGTTACATCATGTTGTGCAGGATGCGTCGTTTCGCAGACCTCTTGGCAACAACTGATTACTCGATTATGGAAATCTCTGAAATGTGTGGTACGCTTAATTATTCAAACGTTTCAAGAATATTCAAAAAGACCTACGGATGTTCTCCGAGCGAGTATCGGGCCCTGAAAAAAGCGGAAAAAGCATAATGTCCATGCTGCGCTAACTGACGATATTTTTTCGCAAATATCGCAATAACGCAATCCCTTTTTATCTATCTTTGTCTAAAGAGGTGGTAACCTCAAACCACAAATTAATGGCAAGGAAGAGTATGAGATTCGTTTCCACATTATTAGCCTTTCTTCTGGCCACATTTGTCAATGCCCAGAACATCGTCAATGTATCTGACTACGGAGTTGTTCCCGACTCCCGTATCAATGTTGTTCCGGCATTAAAGGAGGCCATAAAAGCATGCGAGGGAAAAGAAAACCCCGTCCTGCTCTTCCCAAAGGGGCGATACGATTTTTGGCCTTCCACACTTGAGATTCCTTATTTATATGACCAAACAATCCCTATTGTCCCCGAAAACGTTGGAATAGCGCTTAAAGGCATTGACAACCTGACAATTGACGGGGACGGCTCTGAATTTATATTCCATAGTTACATGCAGATAATGTCTGCGGACTCCTGTTCCAACCTAACTGTTCGTGATTTCAGTGTTGATTGGGACCGGCCCATGATTTCGCAATGCGATGTCCGTAAAATCGGACCTTCATTCGTGGATGTTTATATTGATAGACGGGAGTATCCTTATATAGTTGATAATGGGAAACTTAAGTTCATAGGTGAAGGGTGGGAGGAAACCTCCCGTGGAGTGCTGCTTTGGTTCAATAATATCTACGATAAAGACACTAAAGAGATCAAGTACAACACGTGGGATTCCCCATTCGCGTCCAAGGATTTATTCGCAAGGCAATGTGAAGAGTTGCCAAACGGGAATATCCGTCTATATGGCACTCCTCCAGAAGCGGTGGATGAAGGTGACATCTTAACGATCTTCCACTCATTCTACACAATGTTCGGGCTCAGGTTCACGAACTGCAAAGACCTACTACTCAAGGATTTATCTATATATCACGCCCTTGGATACGGTGTATCTTGTGAAAGATGCGAGAATATAACGTTGGACAATGCCAACATGACCGTTAATGAAAGCAAAGGGCGTGTTTTCAGCGTGACCTCCGATGCCTGCAATTTCACGAACTGCAAAGGACTGGCTAAATTAATCAATGTATCTCACACAGGCCATTCGGACGACTGGCTAAACATCCATTCCGCTTATGCGGTCATATCATCTATCGAGAATGACAGAACTGTCAAGATAACCGAGGAATATCCCTATACAGGGCCTGGTGACGAGGTCTGGTTTATTGACAGGAGCACTTCCGGCAGAAAAGAGATACGGGTAGTCGAAAGTGTTGAGCAACTACCTACTGCCAAGTCAGATTACCAGCCTTTTCCTACAATGACTTTCCTGATAAAATTCACCGAGCCATTACCGGAAAGAATTGTACCTGGTGATTTCTTCGAAAACAAAACTTACACCTGCGACCTGGAGATGAGAGACTGCAAAGTGCTTAGACGCCACCGGGCAAGAGGTGTCCTATTCACGACCGCGGGTAAGGCTTTGATAGAGAACAATTATTTCGCTTCAGCCGGTACAGCGATCCTGATCAATGGTGACACAGACAGGTGGTATGAGGGTGGTGGATGCGAGGATGTCACAATCCGGGGCAATTTTTTCGACAACTGTCTGACGTCTGGAAACAGGGATGGGGACCGCCACCAATGGGGCGAGGCCGTGATCACGATAATGCCATCATTTAATACTGTCGGCAGGAATGATGAGACGTATCACAAGCATATCCACATCTACGATAACATATTCAGGACTTTTGACGCCCCTTTAGTGCTGGCCAGATCTACAAGAGACCTCCAATTCATGGGCAACACAATAATAAAGACTTATGACTACAAACCCTACGCATGGCAGAGATCAGCTTTCATGCTAGACGGTTGCCGGGAGGTAAAGATTATCGGCAATTCATGGGACAATGCTTACCAAGATAGGTTAATCCAGTACAAAAACATGATCAAGTCTGACATTAAAGTCAAGGACAAAGGGTTTGTATTGGAAAAACTGCCTAATGATTTCAAGACTTATTTGGAATGGTAAAGAAGTATTTGATTCTGTCAATCTTGTTATTGGTTGCCTCTTCGACATCCAGTGGGCAAATAATACCCAACCCTCAATCAATTGAAGAGGGCGAAGGCTATTTTGTGTGGAACAGTCCGGCCAGAGTCATCAACAACCTCAAGGACAAACGATTTGACAGCGTCATAGAATATGTTCATCTTCTGCCGGACAGCCTTGTCACATTCAGTAAAAGGCATAATTGCCCTATTATCAAACTCGCTCAAGGTAAGCCAAACGATTTTGTGAACGGAGAGGCTTACGAACTCTATATCAAGCCGGACGCCGTGGAGATAAAAGCAGGTTCTCAAGCTGGCCTCTTCTACGGGATCCAGACACTCCTGTGGCTTCGCGGAATATCACATGGCGGAATGATAAGATGCGCGACCATCAAAGATAGTCCGGTGTTTGGTTACCGGGGATTTATGTTGGACGTTTCAAGGCATTTCTTTAACAAAGAATTCATTTTCAAACAAATAGACCTCCTATCATCAATCAAGGTAAATGTACTTCACCTTCATTTGGTTGACACTGGAGGATGGAGAATTGAGATAAAGAAATACCCCCAACTCACCTCCGGGACAGCATGGAGGACTCATAAAGATTGGAGAGAATGGAATAGGGCTGGAGGCAATTTCATACCGGAAAATGAGGGAGGATATGGTGGCTTTTATACCCAAGACGACATTAGGGATATCATAAAATACGCTTCACTTCATCAAATGGAGGTAATCCCTGAGATTGACTTGCCCGGACACAGCAGTGAGGTTCTCGCCGTCATGCCATTCCTTAGATGCGATGGTCCCACTTCAAAATGGACTTCGGAAATGTGTCTTGGAAATGAGCGGACTTATAGGTTTTGCGTGGATATCCTCAATGAGATAATGGACCTTTTCCCTTCGAAGTACATACATATCGGAGGTGACGAGTGCAACACTTCGGCTTGGGCGGGTTGCTCTCTTTGTAAGGAATTAATGAAAAGAGAGGGGATTAAAAGTCCCAATCATCTGCAGAGCTATTTCACGAAAAGGATAGAAAAGTATGTCAGTAGCCGTGGTAAAACCATCATCGGCTGGGATGAGATGCTGGACGATTGTCTTGCCCCGAATGCGGTGATCATGTCATGGCATGAAGACCCAGATGGGCGTGACAAGATCATTAAACAAGGTCACCCGATGATTATATCCTCAGAAGGTCATTTTTACCTTGATTACTATCAAGATTACCCTATTGTAGAACCGATTTGTTTCGGAGGATATACCCCTCTTCGGAAAACCTATCAGTTTGACCCTTACGAGGATCTTTCCGGAAACATTGATCTTGTAAAAGGATTACAATGCAACCTATGGACCGAAGCCGTTCAGACTCCGGAGCATGCTGAACGAATGATCTACCCAAGGATACTCGCCATGGCGGAGATTAGTTGGAGCGGTGCGAAACAGAAAGATTATGACGAATTCGCGTCTCGTGTTAAGGAATATGGGAACATTTTGGTTAGACTCGGTTATCACCCGTTCGACATAAGCGGTGAATTTGGGCCTCGCCCAGGTTCGAATATACCAGTCTCTTCACTTTCCACCGGGAAGGATGTCTCATATCTTAAGCCATGGTCTGAAAACTTTCCTGCCGCCAGGGAATCAAGTCTCACCGATGGCTTCTTGGGAGACTGGGGCATGAACGGGATGAGATGGCAAGGCTTTGATGCTGTCATGGATGTGACCGTAGACCTTAAAGAGGTACGGGATATTCATTCCGTGCAAACTTCCTTTATGCAAAACTCCTTTACAGGCATGTTCCTGCCAGAGCAATTTGAGATTCAGATTTCAGATAACGGAAGCGACTTCAAGACAATCTATTCATTAAGCTTCAATGCCAGGCAGAACATGGAGTACTGTATTGAGGACTTTGGATGGAGCGGTAGCAATAGTTGTCGCTTTATACGTATCATAGCAACTCACCCTTCCGGATGGTGTTGGCTAATGTGTGATGAAATAATCGTAAGTTGAGTATGAACGGTAGATTCTCAATTATTATACGACTTCTTTTCGTCCTATGCTTCCTTAACGTGTCTTTCCGCTCTATTGCCGAAGACCGCCACGAGTTGGAGAAAGGCAAATACACGCTAAAGGAGATAATGAAGAAGTACACCCGCAGGGAAGAAATGATTCCAATGAGGGATGGAACCCGATTGTTCACAGTCATTTACGAGCCTAAAGACAAACGAGAGAAGCACCCTATTCTTTTCCACAGGACCCCCTATGGTTCAACCCACTCCCCTTATGGGGACAATATAATCGAGATTGACCGAGCGGCATGGGTTTCATACATTGAGAACAATTATATAATTGTTTTCCAGGACATCCGAGGCAAGAACTTCAGCGAGGGAGTATTCGAAGATATGAAGCCTCTTTCACCCCTCAGTAATGACGGAAGTGTTCAGACAGACGAGGCGACCGACGCCTATGACAGCATAGAGTGGCTTGTCAAAAACACAAAGAGAAACAATGGCAACGTAGGAATGATCGGTATTTCGTTTCCTGGGTTGTATGTCACATACGCAAGCCTGTGTGGTCATCCGGCATTGAAGGCCGTTTCCCCTCAAGCTCCTGTGACTGATTGGTACAAAGGAGATGACGCACACCACAACGGAGCGTTTTTCCTTTTGGACATGGTAGGTTTCCTACCGTTTTACCAGTATGTAATGACCGCCGATGTTCAAAGCGGCAAGGTTTCTAAAGAGTCTCTTAATCTTCCCGAATTCATTCGCACAGACTCATATACGGATCTTCTTAAGCTTGGCGCATTGACAAATCTCACCAAAGCGTTTGGAGACTCCGTGAAAATGTGGAACAATATTGTAGCACACCCGGATTATGACGACTGGTGGGAAGAGCGTCTTATTACCAACCATATTTCAGACAATAACTTGCCTGCGGTTCTAGTGGTTGGCGGACTTTTCGACGCTGAAGATTGCTATGGGGCTTTCGCGACATACAAAGCATATAAAGAGAAAGCTCCCTCAGCAGATGTTTTCTTTGTGGAAGGGCCCTGGTCACATGGATCATGGCCGCGTAATCAAGGTGCTTTTTTCAACGACATATACTTTGGGCCTGAGACTACGACACAATGGTATATGGACAATGTGGAGTACCCATTCTTCGCATACTACCTTGAAGGGAAAGGAGATAAACCCTCGAAAAAAGCGAGGGTTTTCGACTCCGGAGCCCTCCGCTGGCATGAATATGAAAACGGATGGCCAGCGGTAAGCCTCAAGAATGCCACTCCATATTACATGCGCTACGACGGTAGCATCTCAGTGGAGAAGCCTGAAGAAGCATCAGCATCAGTGACCTACGTAAGCGATCCGGCTTCACCCGTCCCATATTCCTCAAAACCTGTCAACTATCGCACGGAAGAATATATGCTGGAAGACCAGAGGAACATGTCCTTCCGCCCCGATGTCATATCGTTCCAAACACCGGTTTTGACAGAACCGCTGAGATTATCCGGAGAGGTAGAAGCCGATTTATATGTGGACATAAGCGCCACGGATGCGGACTTTGTCGTGAAAATAATTGATGTGTTCCCCGACGGATTCTCATATGCCGATTCGCTTTACTTGGTCCCTCAAGCACCTTCTAATCGAGCGCTAATGTCTGGATACCAGATGCTTGTGAGAGGTGAGATTATGCGGGGAAAGTACCGTGAGAGTTTCCGTAGCCCCATCCCTTTCAAACCTGGAGAAGTAACGAAGGTATCTTTCACTCTACCTGATGTCTCGCACACTTTCATGCCGGGGCACAGGCTAATGTTCCAGATCCAGTCAAGTTGGTTCCCCCTTGCTGACAGGAACCCGCAAACATTCTGTGATATTTACACCTGCCCGGACAGCGCTTTCCAACCATGCCGTATTAGCATTCATGTGGAATCCAATGCCGCGAGCTGTGTCAAATTACCAGTTATTCATTATTGAATCTGACACCAATGAGACTGAAACTGAGCATATTGACAATCTTCGGATTAATGATGGGTGCTCTTCATTCAAGTGCCCAGATTAAATGGTTCAACCCTGCGGAATATGACCGGCCTTGCATCCAGCAACAAGGTTTTCAATCCGAGCTCGGCAACTCCTACCATCGACTTCCCGACAGATTCAAAGGACGTGTTCCAACTCTGGTATGGCAGAAATCCACCAACTCTTCAGGTTTGGCCATTCACTTTTACACCGATGCCCCGGTTATTCATGTAAGATATACAGTCTCAGGGGATCTCAACTCCCCTGACATGTCAACAATCGGAACGTCTGGATGCGATTTACGATACATCGACCCTAATGGGATATGGCGTGATTTGGCAATGAACTACTCATTTGCCGACACAATAAAACTCTCGTACCATGGCCTGGATACTTCCCTGCAACACGAGTACAGGCTCTATCTACCTCTTTATAATACAGTAGAGTGGCTTGAGATCGGTGTGCCGGTGAAATCATCGTTCAAGGTGGCGGCACCGAGGGAAGAGAAACCTATAGTCATCTACGGGACCTCAATCTGCCAAGGGGGGAACACTTCAAGGGCCGGCAATTCATGGACAAACCTTTTAAGCCAATATCTAGATTGGCCTGTTGTGAACTTCGGTTTCGATGGTTCCGGCAAAATGGAGAAGGAAGTTATCGAAGCGATCCGCGAGGTGAAAGCATCGGTCTATGTGCTTGACAATCTTTACAATCTCACCGAGTTCCCGGTTCAGGAAAAGGTTGACAGGATTGTCCGGGCAATCCATATCCTCAAGGAACGCAGGCCTGAAACACCTGTTGTCATTGCCGGGCACACCGGCCACAACAGCCCTTCGCATGCGGCGCAAAGGGATTCTTCTAACAAAGCGGTCGCGACCGCCTTGGACATAGCGGTAAAAGAAGGACTCAAAGATGTTTATCTTCTTTCTTTCGAGGGACTTGGAATGGATTCAGAGGGAAGCACGGTTGAGGGTGTTCACTTGAATGACTATGGGATGATGGAACTCGCCAAAGTCTATACGGACTACCTGAGGAGTCTTCTGGTAATACCTGACGGTGGCGAAGGAATCACTCATGAAGTCACCCAGCGGAGGATGCCACAGTATTATGACTGGCAGGAAAGACACACTGAGATTCTTCGGGAAAACTCTACGAATCCTCCCAAAAGCGTTATCCTCGGAGATTCCATAATCCATTATTGGGGTGGGGCCTCACTTGGAGATCATGGGATTGACACATGGAATGAGCGATTCGCCCCACTATCTTACAAGAATTTGGGGATGGCATGGGATAATATCGAGAACATCCTCTGGCGGGTGAATCATGGAGAGATTGACGGATTCGAAGCCGAGACAGTGTTAGTAGAGGCAGGGAGCAACAACACCGACGACAACTCAGATGAGGAAATAGTAGAGGGGGTAGTGTTCCTTCTTAAGTCAATCCGGCTTCACCAGCCGAAGTCCAGGATCAAATACATCGCTATACTTCCCTGCTACCCGGATGAGGATCGAATCCGAGTATTGAACAAGAAACTCAAGAAAGCTGTTCTGAAAGCGGGATTTGAGTATTGCGATCCTGGTCCCGCACTGCTAGCGAAAAGAGGTGCCATTAACAGAAAGTATTTCGTTGATGACGCCCACCCCAACAAAGAAGGATATAGATTGATTATTGATGATATTCTTAAATAAAACAACTATAAATCAAGCGATTATGAAGAAGTGTATTTATTTGTTGTTTACCCTTGCCGTCATCCTCGATTCTTGTGGTAATAGCACAAGCGAGAAAGATCGTTATATCAATGATTTGATGGGCAAGATGACCTTAAGAGAAAAACTCGGCCAGATGAATCTGCCCATGTGGGATAGTAAAGCTATGACAGATTCCGCACTTGTCTCGATGGCCAAAACCGGTTCAATCGGAGGTCTATGGAACTTCAACGGCAATGCCGATGCCGCACATATTCAAAAAATTATGGTTGAGAACAGCAGACTGGGAATACCCATTCTTTTCGGAGCCGATGTGAACCACGGACATCGCACGATTTTCCCGATAGGGCTCGCGATGTCATGCAGTTGGGACATGGAAGCTATAGAAAAAGCGGCGAGGATTTCCGCTACTGAAGCGGCCGCGGATGGTATTTGCTGGACTTACAGCCCGACTGTTGACATTTGCCATGATCCAAGATGGGGCAGGATTGCGGAAGGGGCCGGCGAGGATCCGTACCTCGGCGCCAGAGTGGCAGAAGCCATGGTCCGGGGATATCAGGGAAACCTTAAAGACAGTACTGAGATTATGTCGTGCGTCAAGCATTTCGCTTTTTACGGCGCCCCTGATGGCGGTAGAGACTATAATACGGTAGAGATTGGTAGGAACCGGATGTATAATGACTATCTGGAACCATACAAGGCTGCGATCGAGGCAGGAGCCGGTACTGTAATGACTTCATACAACACAGTTGATGGAATTCCGTCAACCGGAAATCGTTGGTTGCTAACAGATCTGTTAAGAAATGAACTAGGCTTTAAAGGGATGGTTGTCTCTGATGCTAATGCTGTATCCTGCATGATCACCCATGGAATAGGAGACTTGAAAGAAAGCTCCATCCTTGCCCTTAAAGCGGGGACCGACATGGATATGAATTCATTAGGGTATATCGGGACTCTGGAAGAGTCGCTAAAGGAAGGAAAAGTCAGTATCAAGGAAATAGATAACGCCTGCCGCCATATCCTAAGTGTAAAATACGATTTGGGCCTTCTAAATGATCCCTTTAAATACCTAAGGGTCAAAGAAGAAGATAAAGACGCCACTCGCGCCGAACACCTATCATTCGAAAGGGAAATGGCTGCCAAGAGCATGGTCCTGCTCAAAAACGAAGGTCATCTTCTCCCACTAAAGGAAAAAGGTACCATCGCAGTGATTGGTCCACTCGCCGACTCATGGCCGACAGGAAAAGGGACATGGACTTCCGGACATCATTTTAATCTGAATAGTGTAGAGACCCTTTATCAAGGGCTCAAAGAAGAACTGGGGGATGCCGTCAACCTCCTTTATGCCAAAGGCTGCCCTCTTTACGATGATAAGATTGTATCCAGTCACGTGGGAGAAGACCAGTTCCGTGACAATCGATCCGACGAGGATTTGTTACGTGAAGCTGTTAACGTCGCTAAGCGAGCTGATGTCGTCATTGCCGCATTAGGCGAGAATAATCACATGAGTGGGGAGGGCGCATGCAGAGGTGATTTGAATCTCCCTGCCAGTCAAAGACGCCTTTTAGAGGCACTGCTAAATACGGGGAAGGATATTGTTATGCTTAATTATTCCGGACGTCCGACAGTCCTTACTTGGGAGAGCGAGCATGTCCCGGCCATCCTGCAAGTCTGGTTTGGTGGTAGCATGGAGTCCCGGGCTATCTATGACATACTGTTCGGCAAGGTAAATCCCTCCGGCAGGTTAAGTGTTTCCTTCCCCTACAGTGCCGGACAAATACCCTACTATTACAACCATCTCAGGACAGGAGACCCTTTTGAGAAAGATTGGGTAACAGAATTCCAAATGATGCTGTCAAACTACTTTGACACGCCCAATAACCCTCTTTTTCCCTTCGGATATGGCCTGAGTTACACGACATTCAAATATGGGGATATATCGATTGACAATACTGAGTTACATAGAGGTGGCGAGGTGACCGCCTCTGTAGAGATCACGAACACAGGAGACATGGATGGGTATGAAACTCCCCAGCTCTATATTCACGACTTAAAAGCCAGTATCTCAAGACCACTAATGGAGCTTAAAGGTTTTCAGAAGATACATCTGAAAGCGGGAGAGACAACCACTGTAAAATTCCCCATAAACGAAGAACTCCTGAAATTCTACGATTCCTCTTTTAAAAAGATTTCCGAGCCTGGAGATTTTGACATCATGATAGGCCCGGACTGCGAGCATGTCCAATCTTTAAGGTTAACCTTGAAGTAGTGACAATAGTTTTCAATTAAAGAAATATTAATCAACAAACAGTTGAAGTATTACTATTTTTATTAACACTCTTATTTTAATCAAATGGCAACAAAAAGAAATCAAAGTCTAGCGCTTAAGATAGCGAAGACAGCTTTCGTATGCGGCCTAATCATGGTTCCGATGAACATGTCCGCTGCCATTCCCGACAGCAGTGTGGACATTATCTCTGTCACGGCCAACGATCAGGACGGCCGTGTGATTACCGTGAAGGTTAAGGATTCCTCCGGGCCAGTAGCTGGAGCGAGTATCCTGGTAAATGGTACCCGCGATGGCGCATTCACCGACATGAACGGTGAAGCCACACTCAACAATGTCAGCCCAGACGCATCCATTACCGTATCTTTTATCGGCTATGAGACACAAATTATCCAAGTCAATGGCCGATCTACAATTGATGTGACTCTAAAGGTTGACTCCGAGACTCTCGACGAACTGGTAGTTGTCGGATACGGAGTCCAGAAGAAAGTCAATCTCTCCGGTTCGGTTGCGACGGCGGATACCAAGAAACTTGAAAGCCGCCCTGCCTCCAATATCGCCAACGCACTCCAGGGAGCGGTCGCGAACCTCAACATTGATCCAGCGAAAGGAACCCCAGGCTCCTCAACATCGATGAATGTCCGAGGTTTCACATCCATAAACGGAGGCTCCCCCCTTGTCGTCATTGACGGAATCATTTCCGAAGTTTCCGAACTCAACAGGATGAATCCTAATGACATCGAGACTATCTCCGTGCTTAAGGACGCAGCCTCCGCAGCCATCTACGGATCCCGCGCCGCCTTCGGTGTCATCCTGGTAAACACAAAGACCGGAAAATCCGAGAAAGTCACTGTCAATTACAACAACTACTTCGACTATGCCGATATCAACACAGTCAGGAGGAAACTCTGCACCGATCCTTATCAGGCGATGCTTGATGTGAACACGGTAACCCCGGAATACAACTTCTTCAACGACGAGTGTCTCGCAGGCGCCAAGGCGTACAGAGACGGACTAAGCGACAAGAGTTACTATTACTCTGACCGATGGGGATACAACTGGTACTATGACAGCAATGACCGCTGGGATTCCTATTTCAAGACCGCTTTCGGAATGAACCACAGCATTGACCTCTCCGGTAAAACCGACAGGGTCAATTATTTCGCATCGGCTGATTACAAACTCCAGAATGGTATTCTCACCTATGGCAAAGACACTTACAAACAGTATAACACTCGTGTCAAATTGGAGACAAAGGTGAACAACTGGCTCACAATAGGCAGCAGCACAAGCCTTAGCAATGGCACCTACGACACCTCGTCTTACAACCTCCAGAACGACACTCAGACTAACGGTTCCGTACTCTATAATATTTTCGGATGGACATTCATGCCCAACAAACTACCCAACGGTCGTTATGAGGATATCGGAGGAACCACAACCGCTTATCTTGAGGCCGGTGGAGACGGAAGACAGTCCAACTCGAGTATCAATCAGCAACTCACCGCTCAAATAGACCTCATCAAGGACGTTCTCTTCATAAAGGGGAACTACAACTACCAACGCAGGGACGAGAAGACGAACTACGCCCTCCTTCCGGTTGACATTTATGACACAGAGGAGGCATACGACTGGACAATCAATGATCCAAGTTCGGCTACTATCAATTCCGCGATTATGACCCATAACACCTACGACATCTTCGCCAATTTCACGAAGACATTCGGAGGTAAGCATTTCTTCAATGTCATAGCGGGCTTCAACCAGGAGGATTATCGCTACAACCTTCACACCCTTAACAAGACCGAACTTATCACCACCTCCCTGCCTTCCATCGGATTGGCATCAGGCACTTCAACGGTGAATGAATCCACAACGACATGGGCTGTGAGAGGTGCTTTCGCCCGTTTCAACTACATCTTTGACAACAAGTACATTGCCGAGTTCAACTTCCGTCGTGACGGAACCTCACGCTTTCCCAAGGATAGCAGATGGGCCAACAACCCTTCAGCCTCATTAGCATGGGTAATAAGCGAGGAGAACTTCTTCAAGGGGCTCAGGGACAAGGTTGACCTGTTCAAGATCAGGGCATCGTACGGAACTCTTGGAAATCAAGATGTAAGCGCATATGCCTACATCGCTACAATGAACGCCCAAAAGAACTCCGTTGTTCTTGACGGCAAGCAGAATATGTTTGTGACAACTCCAGGACTTGTATCCGGTAACCTCACATGGGAGAAGGTCGCGACATCAAATATTGGTGCCGACCTCAATATGTTCGGAAATCGTTTCCAGTTGAGCGCGGATTATTACATTCGAGACACAAAGGACATGCTCACCGCGGCTCTTCCTCTTCCATCGGTACTCGGAACAAGCGCTCCTATGGAGAATTCCGCTGACCTGAGAACCAAAGGTTGGGAGATTACCCTCAGCTGGAGGGATGGTTTCAACCTCGCTGGCAAGCCATTCAACTACAGTGTCGACCTCAACATGTCAGATGCTAGAGCGAAAATCACAAAGATGGATAGCAACTCAGAAGGTGTACTTTCCAAATTCGGATGGAACAACTACTATTACGAAGGAATGGAAGTCGGTGACATGTGGGGACTTGAGACTGTAGGATTGTTCCAAAGTGACGAGGAGGCCAAGAGCTGGGCAGACCAGTCCAAAGTCCAGTCATACGGTACTCAGGCTGGAGACCTTAAGTTCGCCGACCTTGACGGTGACGGAAAGATTACAACAGGTGCCTCTACCCTCAAAGATCATGGCGACATGAGGCTCATCGGTAACACGCAGGTCCGCTACAGGTTCGGAACCACCCTGTCTGCCGAATGGAACGGCTTTGATCTCAAACTGTTCTTCCAGGGCGTGCTTAAGCATCAGTTCTGCCCCTACTGGAACAACTATACTTTCTGGGGACTTTTCACAAATGGTTGGGGTGCTGAAACTTACGGAAATGCCTACGACAGTTGGACTCCGGATAATAAAGACGCATATTTCCCTCGCCTGAAGCATTACCAGAACTGGAACATCGTCTCCGACTGGGAGATCTGCCAGACCCGCTTCATGCAGAATGGCGCTTATGTCAGGCTCAAGAATGTCACCTTCGGATATTCCCTTCCTCAGAGACTTACGAGAAAGATCAATATCGAGAGGGTTCGCTTCTTCTACTCTGGCGACAACCTCTTTACTCTCTCTGGCTTATACAAGTATTCAAATCTCGATCCCGAAGACGCGACAGGATGCGCCTATCCTCTTCAGCGCCATAATTCATTCGGAATCAATGTCACATTCTAAAAAATGTTAGAGAAATGAAAAAGTCAATTATATTCTGCGTCGCTCTCTTGATGGTCTCCCTGACCGCTTGCGATGATACATATCTGGACAAGACCCCGGAAACATCCATTACCGAGGAAGGTTTTTTCTTGTCTCCGAATGATTTGAAACTCTATTCAGACCAATTCTATCAGCAGTTCGCTTTCGGGTATTGGGGAATGTACAGCCCATATTCTTCCATTATGGATTATCCGTCAGACAACACCTATATGACAGCGGTTTCCAATGGTATTTATGACGGGACTTTATGTTCTATGCCTGATAAACTCGCAGGAACTTTTGATGCCAGCAGGGTTACCCAGTGGAATTGGTCAGATATCCGCGCTGTCAATTATTTTTTAGCTCGAACAGACAAAGCCGAAGGCGACAAAGACCTGATTAATCACTATATCGGTCTTGGCAGACTCATCAGGGCCACACGATATTATTTCACCAAGGTCCTTGTCTATGGAGATGTCCCGTGGTATGACAAGGATCTCGCCACAAATGATGAGGATCTCTATAAAGCTCAAGACTCGAGGGATTTTGTTGTCAAAAAAATATTCGAGGACTTGGATTTCGCTATCGCGAATATGCAGAGCGGTGCGAAAGGTGGTCAAGACAGGCTTTATAAGGAAGCCGCTCTCGGATTCGCCGCTCGAATCGCACTCTATGAAGGAGCATGGAGAAAATATCACTCTGAGTTAAACTCGAATGACGCGAATGAGTATTATCAGAAAGCCGTAAGTTACGCCGACCAGCTTATCAACTCAGGCAAATACTCACTCTTTGACTCATACAACGATTTGTTTACCCAAATGAACCTTAAAGGTAATTCGGAAACAATCTTCTATAAGGATTATGACTTCGCTCTCGGAGTGAAATTCAATGGACGAAGCGTATGCGACTTCAGCACATGGAATCTAAGTCAAGACCTTATGGAGGACTATCTTTATGTCAATGATGATGGGACAGCAGTTCCTTTCACTTCGATCGAGGGATATGACAAAGTAGGATATCTCGATTTCTTCAAGAACCGCGACCCCAGGTTGAGCAGCACTTTCTGGCTCCCTGGTATGAAACGTCTTGGACAGCCTAACGCATATCCCCCTACTTTTGACGTGGGCGGGTATGTCCAATACAAATACTATCCGCGCACTCAGGATCAAAATGGCTACGGACTGAGTTACACCGACGTCCCTATCATCAGATACGGTGAAATACTTCTCACCTATGCCGAGGCCAAGGCTGAGCTCGGGACTCTATCCCAAGAGGATCTGGATAAGACAATTAATCTTTTGCGCGCGAGAGTTGGCATGCCTGCCGCCAAACTGTCGGAATGGATGTCTGATATAGATCCGGCCCAGGAAGTGAAGTATCCTAATGTCACTGGATCAATGAAGGGTGCTATCTTAGAAATCCGCAGGGAGCGTAGAATTGAGTTAGCATGCGAAGGATTCCGATATGATGACCTCATGCGTTGGAGCTGTGGTGAAAGATTTGCCGTTCAGGCAAAGGGTATTTACCTCCCTTATCTCGGAGAGTATGACCTGACAGGGGACGGCGTTCCGGACAGGGCATTTGTTCATGCCGCAGACGCCGACAAAGTCACACCGGGGATAGATGTCACAATCGTGGAAAATGCTCCATTCGAACTATCAGACGGAACGTCCGGCCATATTGTCTCCAAGACAATAAAAGAGGCCAATTTCACATTCCACTCACCTAAAGACTATTATTCCCCTCTAAGTCTGACAGAAATGGCCCTCAACACCAATCTTGTACAGAATCCATATTGGAAATAGTTATTCTTGATTGCCAATGAGGAGTCCTTGTGTAACAAGACTCCTCATTGGCAAATCTTTTATATATTAGCATATCAAAGCACTACAATGAGACGATTAAGATTCCTGCTGGCCCTAATACCACTGATTATCAGCATAGAGGCTTCCGCTCAACGCACCAGGGGCCTTGTCCCTGACGTGAATGAGAAGAGTTGGGGACAATTGCTAATGGAAGACAACTATACCTGGAGGCCCCCACAGTCTGTCAACATGCTAGTTGAGCCAGCATTCTCTCCTGACCAGATTTTCGTCAATCCATCCCTTGTTGTTTACCGTGGGAGGATTCCTGAAGGTGTGTCAAGTCAGGACAGCACAAGGATCATGGCCGAGACCCAGCAGGATCTTACCGTCCAATTCGCTCTTGGAAATCCGGCTTTTGTCCCTGACTATAAGCAAACAGAGCTTAGATTTGAGCAGAACAAATACCCTATTGTTCATGCCACCTATTTTGCCGATAATTTAGAGTACCAGTTCATCTACTCCTCTACCCATCTTACAGGGAACCAGACACTTCTGGATATTCACATCAATGTGACGAACAAAGAGGAATATACCCAAAGCGCCACTATCTGGGCCAAAATAGGATTCGCGCCTGAGGACAAAATGTTCACATACCACTACCTCCCTTACGAGTGGGATGCCTCATACTGGAAAAACACCGAAGGAGTCACTCTGTCTGGTGACACGCTCCATTCCGGAGACGGCACACTTGGACAAATAGATCACGACGGAATACAGATGGATTGGATTGATCTGGTGTCTTTCAGCGAAGATTCTTTCAACAAGAAAAAAGGACACATGTACAATCGTTCCGGTTACGTGACGAGACCTTACAGATTGCATGAGCTAAGGGATGTGATACGTTTTGAGAAACGGCTAAATCCTGAAGAGTCCTGTTCTTTTGACATCAAGCTCTTGATGGACGAGAAGAATGTGTCTCCCGCACATAAGGACGCACTCGCTGAATTAACATACCCGCAGATCAAAGAGAAAGCTTTGGACGGTTATACCTCCTTGTTCTCAGATAAAGACTTAGATATCCAATTCCCGACAATGGAATGGGGAGATATCGCCACTTATCTTCAGCTTAATATCATGCAAATGCTTTACCGGTATCCTGGTAGGCAATGGCTTCAGACGGGGCAAGGAGGATCATCTGAAAGATTCTATGTGTGGGTGTTCGAAGCTGTCCAGATGCTTAGGCCAATGTTGAGGACTGGACATCTCGAAATAGTAAGACAATCCCTTGATTTTATCTTCTCTCTTCAAGACTCCGGATTCCCTCCGGAAGGAGAATTCACGACTCTTGAAGGCGCTGTTGGCACAACTGGCCCCCGATGGGCTAATACTACAGGAATGGCTCTTGATCTGGCGAGTGAGTACTACCTCTACTCAAATGACAAACAGTTTCTAGATGATTTTCTTCCAAAGATTCTAAAAGCTCTGAAATGGATTTCAGGAGAAGTCAAAGCTACAAGGAAATTGAACCCGGATGGAAGCCGTCCTATGACTTATGGGCTTATGCCTTTCGCCGTAGGAGGTGATGGGGAAAAAGGCTACTTTGTAGGCACAACGGATCTGTTCACCTTCTTGGGTTTCAACAAAGCCGTCGAACTTCTTGAGCGGATTAATCATCCGGATGCCGAAATGTTCCGGGTTGAGCTGGAACTATATCGTGACGCCATTCATGAAGCGATTAAAGTATTGACTCTTCCTGACGGACAAATCAGCCGCGTTCTACGTCCTGACGGGAGTAAGGGAATCATAACTAGAATCAATCCTCATTGATCTAGCTTCAGTTAAATATGCAAAAATTATCTTACTAAAATCACCATCACGAATGAATTCACAACCAAAAACCATTATAAGTCCTTCATGTGTTTTTGCAACATAATCCTTTGTCAATAATAATGCTTTTGCAGAACTATACATTGCATAATAAGAATGTGTAATAGAATCTCGATATTGGCCTGAATCCAATAGAATTTTTGCTGATTTAAGTTTATAATTTGCTAAATCTAACTCCGCATCAATTTTTAAATTAATTTTTTCGTTATCCGACAAGTATAACGCCCTCATTTAAGACATTTGATAAAAAGGGATAATCTTTTGTTTCATTGAAATGTTTAACTGTCATTAAATGAGTGGAAATTAATTCTTGTTTATCGACGACGATTTCAGCAACTATTCTATTAATTTCTTTTCTAATTTGGTGAACAATAGGTGAAACAATTAGAATATCAATATCTGAATCTGGAGTATCATCACCACGGGCTACAGAACCAAAAAGAATAATTAATTCAATATCTTTAGAATTTATAGTCTCTGCAAATTCTCGAGCTAATTCAACTCTGTTGTTCATAATTAACACCAAATTAAATTATTTTTAATAATACTTATAGCATACAAATATTATAGTATATTACTAAAAGTTTTTACCTTTTTTATTATGTGTGTCAATTATTTTTTGTGCGATTACTGGACAAATGCTCTTGGTAAATTTATA
>CACZHP010000034.1 GCA_902780935.1 uncultured Bacteroidia bacterium
AGGAGCTGCGCCAGACCTCCCATTTTAAGAGAGGTCTGGCACAACACTTATTCCAACACGTTAGTAATCAGCTGGTTCCGGCGTTAACCGTTCCAGGGCTCTACAGCTTTTCGAGCTCGGAGATCCAGAGCTGGACTTTGGCGTCGGATGGCATCCGGAAATCTCCTCGGGGCGAGAAGCTGACCGGACTGATCTTCGGGCCGTCGGGCATGCAGGAGCGCTTGAACTGCTGTGAGAAGAATCTCCAATAGAACTTCTTCAGCCACTTGAGTATGGTCTCTTTGTCGTAAGTGTTATGCGCCTGCGGCAAGACCGCTCCTGACGAGCATTTTCCCGGGTAGGGCGCGGAGCGTAGCGATGCAGGAGCTGTGCTTGCCGCAGCTGAATCGGCACCGAACGCCCTGCAGGCCAGGAAGTAGATCTTGGAAGGGGAGTAGCCGTGGAGCATTAGGTTGTAGATGAAGAAATCGTGAAGCTCGTACGGGCCGATCAGATCCTCAGTCTTCTGCTTGATCTCTCCCTTGGAATCCGCAGGCATAAGTTCCGGACTGATAGGAGTTTCCACTATGTCAATCAGAATCTCAGCCGCGGAACGCCCGCCCGAAGGCGAAGGAGTAGTGAACACATTGCAAGCTGCCCAGCGGACAAGATGCTTTATCAAAGTCTTAGGTACGGAGGCGTTGACCCCGTACATCGACATGTGGTCTCCGTTGTATGTGCACCAGCCGAGAGCAAGCTCCGATAGGTCGCCTGTGCCAACTACCAGCCCATTCTCCTTGTTGGCTGTGTCCATAAGGATCTGGGTCCTCTCACGCGCCTGGGCATTCTCATAGGTGGAATCCATGACGGTCGGGTCATGGCCGATGTCCTTGAAGTGTTGCTCCACGGCAGGTACGACGGAAATCTCCCTTGAGGTGATTCCAAGGGCGTCCATCAGGTCCGTGGCGTTGGATTTTGTCCTGACGGTGGTACCGAGTCCCGGCATTGTGATCCCGATGATTCCGGACCGGTCCAGCCCCAGCTTGTCAAAGGCCATGGCGGTCACAATCAAAGCCAGGGTGCTGTCCAGGCCTCCGGATATTCCCAGGACAGCCTTCTTGCAGCCAATGTGCTCCATCCGGGCGGCGAGACCCGTGGATTGGATTGAAAGAATCTCCCTGCACGCCTCAGCCTCCTCGATAGGATCGTCTTCCGGCAGGAAGGGATGCGGCTCGACAGGCCGGTACAGGCTCGCCGCGAAATCAGTCGGCGCGGGATCTCCGAGCTCGAAACGGCAGTAGAGGTTGGAATACTCGCAGGCCGATGTGCCGTCCGGAGCCATCCCCCTGAAAGAGTTCTTCTTCTGGCGGTGGACTCCGAGCTTCTCGATGTCGATGTCGGCGAAGGTCAGGGAGTCTTCCATCTGGAACCTCGCGTTCTCGGCGAGCAGTTCCCCGTCCTCGCAGATGATTGCCGACCCGCCATAGACGGTGTCCATCGTGGACTCACCGTAACCTGCTGAGCAATAGACATATCCGGACACAGTTCTGCCGGACTGGTTGACCACGAACTCCCGGCGTTTGGCATGCTTCCCGGCCACCTCGTTGGATGCGGAAATATTCACGATCACCTGCGCCCCGGAAGGAGCCAGGAAAGAGGACGGCGGGACCGGAGTCCAGAAGTCCTCGCAGATCTCAATACCGAAGGTCGTCCTGCCAATCGAGAACAACAGGTTGGGGGAGAGGTTGCAGCGCTGGCCGCAGTATTTAGTCACTGAGTCGAAACCGTCTCTGTAATAATCCTTTCCGTCATCGACAAAGCGTCCGATCCTGGTGTTGGAAGGAGACAGGAAATCAGCTCCGGAGGCGAACCAGCGGCCCTCGTCGAACTCGGCGTAGGTCGGCAGGTAGATTTTCGGGACTATTCCCTTTATCCCTCCGTTCCGGATGACAACCGCACAGTTGTACAGCCGTCCACGGTAGCGTACAGGCGCTCCCACGACCACGGTGGCCCGCTTGCCGCGGGTGTGGACCGCAATCTTCTTGACAGCTTCCTCGGAGGCTGTCAGCAGGAGGCTTTGCCCGAACAAGTCCAGGCAGGTGTATCCCGTCACCGAGAGCTCCGGGAACACCACAAGGGAGGCTTCCCGCTCCTCGGCCTTGTCGATCAGCCCTATGATCTCGTTGCTGTTGAACTCGACGTCAGCTACTCTCACACGCGGCACGGCGGCCGCTACCCTGAAAAATCCGTAATCCATTGTGCTTGAATATTATTAAGCGTTAGCGGGATCGTTATTCCTGTCTTCTCCGGAGAGCCGCTCCCGCTCCTTGCGGTGGGCGTTGTTGACCGTGATGGCGATGCCCCTGTAGAGGAAATACAATCCGATCAGCAGGATGCAGATGTTCGCCCACAACTTCCCGGAGCCGCCGATCAGCATCGCGCCGGCGAAACCGATGATAAAAACGGCGAACACGAAATAAATGATATTCATGAACTTGACCATGACTCTACAGACTTTCTATGAGTTTTGTGAATATGGCGCACATCCTGTCGGCTGCGGCGTCGGCGGCCTTGACGACGGCCTCCCCGTCGTTGACATAGTCTTCCGCGTAATCGTCGTGGGCCTCGTTGGTCACGACGGACATCCCGAACACCGCGACACCTGAGTGCCTGGCGGTTATGACCTCAGGGATGGTTGACATCCCCGTCACATCGCCGCCTATGATGCGAATATATTTATATTCGGAAGGGGTCTCGTAGGTTGGACCGGTGCCTCCGTAGTACACGCCCTTGTGGACCTTTATGCCCATCTCGGCGGCGATCTCCTCGGCCTTCGCGATAAGCTTCAGGTCGTAGGGACGGGTCATGTCGGGGAACCTGGGCCCGAACTCGTCCATGTTGGGGCCGATCAGAGGGTTGGGCTGCTGGCAGATATGGTCCTTGATGATCATCAGGTCGCCGACCTTGTAGTCGTAGTTGACTCCGCCGGCGGCATTGGAGACGAACAGGTACTTGATTCCGAGGACTACCATGACTCTGGTGGGGAGCGTGACGAGCTCCATCGGGTAGCCCTCATAGAAATGGATGCGTCCCTGCATCATTATGACTTGCTTCCCGCCGACCTCGCCGACCAGGAAGTTGCCTTTGTGGCCGATGGCGGTCGATACGGGAAATCCCGGAATATTCTTGTAGGGGATCACGATAGGATCCTTGACAGCGTCAGCGAGTTTTCCCAGACCGCTGCCCAGCACTATTCCGACAAGCGGTTTCCGGTCGCCGATATGGGCCTTGACGTAGTCGGCGGCCTGGTGTATCCTTTCAATCCTGATGTCCATGGTATTTGAGTTTTATTGTTGGTTTACAATTATTTCCAAAGCTTTCCGCCCTTCCTCCAGAATCTCCTTCTCGCCCATGACTTCCCTGTCCAGCATAACCAGACGGCCTCCGGCGATCAGCGAGGTGATACAGTCGCTGTGGGCGGAATAGATGTAATTGGCCAGGAACGGGGCGGGGGAAAGGAAGAAAGAGCTGTCGGTGTCGATGATCTGGATGTCGGCGTCCCAGCCTTCCTCGATCTTCCCGGTCTTCAGTCCCAGAGCCTTTCCGCCATTGACGGTCACCATGTCCAGAAGATCCCCGAGCGGCAGGGCGGTGGGATCGTCCCTCCACGCTTTCTCCACGATGGCGGTGGTCTTCATCGCCTCGAGCATGTCCAGGTTGTTGGATGAGGCGCAGCCGTCGGTGCCGAGGCAGACGTTGGCTCCGGCGTCCTTGAGCTCCTCGCAGAGGAACTTGTACCCGGAAGCGAGCTTGAGATTGGAGTTGATGTTGTGGACGCAGCTGACGCCACGGCGCCCGAGAATCTCCACGTCTTTCTCCGAAAGCCAGAGGGAGTGGGCGGCTATGACATCCTGGCCCAGGAGCCCCAGCGAGTCGAAATATTCGACAGGGGAGAGGCCCCCGTGGGCGGCCTTGCAGTCTTCAACCTCTTTCCTGGTTTCGGACAGGTGAATATGGATCCGCAGCCCGCACTTCCTTGCGAAATCAGTGGCCCAGAGGATCATCGGCTCACTGACGGTATAGACAGCGTGGATGCTGACCGCGAAACGCTGCCGTCCGAGGTTGTCCTTGACCATCTCGTACATCGCGGCGCACTCGTCTTTCTGCCTGGCGGTCACCTCCGGGTCGAAGTTGTCCAGGCAGGTGTATGAGAACAGGCCCCGGAGCCCGATCTCCTCGGTAGCTTTCATGGCCATGCGGGAATGCCAGTACATGTCGTTGAATGAGGTGGTTCCGGTCTTTATCATCTCAAGGTTGGCGACCTTTGTGGCACTATAGACGAAGGGTCTGTCCAGGTGGGACTCGATGCCCCAGATGTGGTCCAGCCAGTCGTGGAGGACCATGTCCTCGCCGATCCCCCTCATGAGGCTCATGGCGGCGTGGGTGTGGGCGTTGACGAAACCGGGCATGGCGGTCTTGCCTGTGCAGTCCAGCACAAAACACTTGTCATCCTGAGCGCACCTCTTGTCATCCTGAGCGTCAGCGAAGGAGATCTCCGCGATCTTCCCTTCCTTGACCAGGATATCCACCTGCTTGCCGTCCAGCGTTATGTTTTTAAGAAATATACTATCCATGGGCTATACCTATTTTCCAAATATAAGAAAAAATCGCTAATATTGTCTTAAAATCAACCACTGAGCGACATGAAGATTATCACAAGGGCGCTTTCAGCCCTCGCTATTATCGTTTCCTCCTCTGCCGCCGCGCAGGAGGGCATCACCCAGATCGAGAAGAATTTCAAGGACATTCCCTGGAGCCAACCGACCGGGGTTTACTGGTACTGGGTATCGGGCAATATGTCCGCCGACGGAGTCGTCAAGGATCTCCAGGCCATGAAGAAGGCCGGGATCACCAGGGTACAGATCGGAATGATCGGCGAGGGCCAGGGCGCTCCCCAGGGGCCTGTGAGGATGTTCACTGAGGAGTGGTGGAATATCCTCCACACCATGTTCAAGACGGCGGGCGATCTCGGGATCGAGGTCGGTCTTTTCAACTGTCCCGGATGGAGCCAGAGCGGTGGCCCGTGGGTCAAACCCTCCCAGTCGATGCGTTATCTCGGGAGCGTGAAAGACACCTTGATAGGTCCTTCAATATTTAAAGGAAAACTTCCTGTTGTCGGAGAGAACGCTCAGGATGTCAATGTTTTGGCGTATCCTTTAATTGAATCGGAATCTGTCTTTTCCGTCTCCGGAGACCCTGCGAGGGACACCGAGGTCACCTTTTCCTCCGGCAAGCCCGCTTCCGTGAGGACTATAATCGTGGAGCCCACCTCGACACCCGGTTCGACTGATGTCGAGTTGCTCGTCCGGAAGGACGGGGCGCTCAAGAGCGTGGAGAAATTCTATGTTGACAGAAGCAACGCCGCGATCAATGTCGGTTTCGATCCTGTCGCCCTGGTGACGATCTCAATCCCCGAGACTTCCTGTGAGACTTTTGTCGTCCGTATCGAGAAGCCCGGGGTGATAAAGAAAGTGACGCTCTCCACTGTCCCCGCTGTCGAGCGTTTCGCCGAGAAGACATTCGCGAAGATGTGGCAGACCCCGCACCCGATGTGGGACGCCTACATGTGGCGGGAGCAGCCTACCGATGAGGGCGGGCTGGTTGTCAATCCTTCGGAAGTAATTGATATTTCTGAATATATGTCCGCTGATGGGACTCTGTCCTGGAAAGTCCCGGAGGGGAAGTGGGTGGTCGAGAGAACGGCCATGCTTCCTACCGGATCCATGGATTCCCCGGCTCCGGAGGAGGGCACTGGCCTTGAGACCGACAAGATGAGCGAGAAGCACATCCGGACGCATTTCGACAATTACCTCGGCAAGATCCTGGAGAGGATTCCCGCTGAGGACAGGAAGACTTTCAAGATAGTCGTGGAAGACAGCTACGAGACCGGCGGCCAGAATTGGACCGACGACATGATCCCCGATTTCAAGAAAGCCTACGGGTACGATCCGACCCCTTATATTCCTGTGTTGAGCGGTGTTGTGGTGGGCAGCAGGGACATTTCCGACCGTTTCCTCTGGGATCTGAGGAGGCTCGTGGCGGACGAGGTTTCCTATAATTATGTGGGTGGTCTAAGGGAGGTCAGCAATGAGCATGGCCTCACCACATGGCTCGAGAATTACGGCCATTGGGGATTCCCTGGTGAGTTCCTGCAATATGGCGGCCAGTCCGACGAGATCGCCGGGGAGTTCTGGAGCTTCGGAGATCTTGGAGACATCGAGAACCGTGTGGCTTCTTCCTGCGGGCATATCTACGGCAAGAAGATGGTCTGGGCCGAGAGCTTCACTTGCGGCGGACCTGATTTCACCCAGTACCCCGGTCAGATGAAACAGCGGGGAGACCGTTTCTTCACCGAGGGGATAAACGCCTCGCTGATGCACCTTTACATCCAGCAGCCTGACGACCGGGTCCCCGGAATCAACGCCTGGTTCGGCAATGAGTTCAACCGCCACAACACCTGGTTCTCCCAGATGGATGTGTTCAGCGACTACCTCAAGCGTTGCAACTACCTTCTTCAGCAGGGACGTTATGTCGCCGATGTGGCGTATTTCCTTGGTGAGGACGCTCCGAAGATGACGGGTATCCGGGATCCTGAGATTCCGGACGGATATTCCTATGACTTTGTCAACGCGGAGGTCCTGATGGATGCCTCAGTCCGGGACGGGAAACTGCTCCTAAAGAGCGGGATGGAATATTCCGTGCTTGTCCTTCCCAAAATCAAGACCATGCGTCCTGAGTTGCTTGAAAAGCTGGAAGCTCTTGTCAAAGAGGGCCTTACGATTCTTGGACCGGCACCGGAGAAGTCTCCGAGCCTTGCGGGATATCCCGAGGCTGACAGAAAGGTAAAGTCGATCGCCGAGCGGATGTGGCAGACTTCAGAGGAGCCTTTCGCAACTTCCGTGGATTATGGAAAGGGCAAGATCTACCGCTCCAGCTCGCTGGAGCAGGTGCTCTCCGACAAAGAGATTGTGGCTGATTTCCGCGCTGATGATGAGGAGCTTCCGCTGCAGTTCATCCACCTGACCCTGAAAGACGCTGAAATTTATTTTGTCTCGAACCAGGGCGACAGCCCGGTGGAGTTCGACGGCATATTCAGAATTACCGGCAAGGCTCCAGAGCTTTGGAACCCCCTAACCGTCGAGACCCGGCCTCTGCCCGAATACAAAGCCCTGACTAAAACCACGAAGATTCCTCTCCGCCTGGACGCTTTTGAAAGCTCGTTCATTGTGTTCAGAAATGACGCTCCCGCCACCGCACCACAAGGACGTAACTATCCGGAAGAGGCCATTGTGGCTGAGGTCGCTGGCCCTTGGAAGGTGGCTTTCCAGGAAGGCAGGGGAGGCCCTGAGGCTCCAGTGATGTTCGAGTCTCTCTCAGATTGGACGACAAACGCCGATTATAGGATCAAGTATTTCTCCGGGACGGCCACATATTCAAGCTCGTTCAAGCTTAAGAAGGTCCCTTCCGGGCCGGTATATATCGATCTCGGCAAGGTGATGGTGATGGCGAAAGTGAAAGTCAACGGGGAATATGCCGGGGGAGTGTGGACCGCTCCTTATCGATTGAATATCACCGACTTCCTTAAGAAAGGTTCGAACTCGATTGAGGTCGAGGTGGTGAATTGCTGGCGAAACCGTCTTATCGGCGAGAAGGAGGTTGTCCCGGAGTCAGAGCGCTTCACATTCCAGACTTCCACATATCTCGATAAAGACGACGACCTCCAATCCTCCGGCCTCCTCGGCCCCGTCAGGATCCTTTCCGTCTCTTAAATCATTTTAAAAAGAGGCTGGTGCACACCAATGCAACGAACCAAAGCTTGAGAAGACTCCTCTTGTCGGCGAGGTAATGAGACACCTCCGGAGGGCTTCGCTCACTACGTTCGCTCCGTACCCTCCCACTGTCTCCTGCGTCATCGCCTCAGGCGATAACTTGTATCCAGCGGGCCCCATCCCTCTTCCCGTGGCCGAGGGGGGCCACGCCTCCGAAGGTGTCTCATTACCTCGCCGACAGTGCGGAAGAAGACTCCCACTGGAAGGCCTGTCCACCCCCGGACAGGGGCAGGGGGAGGGGCCCGACGATAGTTGGGTATGAGACGTAAGCTCGCTTACGGCGAGTGCCCAAATAGCGTTGGGAGGGGCCGGAGTGAGCGTAGCGAACGGAGTCCTGACAGTGGGAGTCTTCTTCCGAACTGGGCGGCTAGTTGCCGGACCAGATCAGGGCTGTTGATTCTTTAAACAATAAGCGCGAATAAAATAAGGACCGTCTCGCGACGGTCCTTATTGTAAATGTGGTTAGAGCTTACAGCTGAATTACTTGGCGTAGGACTCCTTGACGAAGTCGGAGCCGAGAAGGTAATCGGCGCAAGCCTTGATGCTGGCGTTCCAATCACCCTTGGTGAAGCCCTCGAGCTCCACGATGTAGTTCTCCAGACCAGCGGTCTCGGCATTGTTGAAGATGGCGTCGAAGCCCACCATGCCGCTCTCACCGAGCTCATAGTGATCCTTGATGTGCAGCATCTTGAAGCGGCCGGGATACTTGCGGAAGTACTCGACAGGATAGGCGCGGCCCATGCAAGCCCAGTACACATCCATCTGGAAGAACACATAGTTGGGGTCGGTGTTCTCGAGCATGAAATCATAGACCACCTTGTCCTCGACCTTGTTGAACTCATGGGCGTGGTTGTGGTAGCCATACTTGATGCCGGCCTCAGCGCACTTCTTGCCGATGGCGTTGAAGTAGTCGCAATAGGTCTTGAGATCCTTCAGGTTATCGGGGACAGGGAAGCCCGGAGTCACGATGTAGGAGCAGCCGGCCGCCTTGTGGACGGCGATTGCCTTGTCCCACCACTTCATCGACTCGTCGAACTTGCCGGTCTTCAGCTCCTCGGCGGAAAGGGAGTGGCCGATGTGGCTGGAGAGGGACTTCAGTCCGGCGGCCTCCAGGTCAGCCTTGTACTGCTCAGGCTTGACACCATAGAGAAGACCTTCCTCACCATTGTAGTTGGCAGCCTCGGCGGCTGTGTAACCCATCTCGGCAAGAGCCTTGAAGACCTGCTCGTGGTTGGCGGCATACTTCTCTGCGTCGCCGATGACATTCCTAATGCTGTAGAGCTGAAGGGCGATCTCTTTCTTGACCTTGACAGGCTCCTGCGCCTTAGGCTGCTGCCCACAGGCGGCAACCATCAGAGCGCTCATCAACAGAATGCTAATTCTATTCATTTCTAGTCAAGTATTTTAATCCTGATATTACGATACCAAACATCATTGCCATGATCCTGGAATCCGATATAACCCTCGTGGGCGTCGCCGCCAAGGTTGTTCAGGAGCTCGAAAGCGAGCGGCCAGGCCTCCTGGGAGAACTTGCTGGCCTGGAGCATCTCGGTCCACTTCGGGGTCCAGAGATGGTACTCAAGAACGTTCTCGTCGTTCTGGGCGTGGACCACGGTACCCTGATAGACCATGATGCTGCCGGTGTTCCACTCGCCGAAAGGCTTCTGGTTCTGCGGCTTGGCAGGGATCATGTCGTACAGGGAAGCGCTCTGGCGGTTGCCGTCCTTGCCGAGCTTGGCGTCCGGGTGGTTGGCGTTGTCAAGGATCTGGTACTCAGGGGATGAGATGTAGATGGGCTCGTACTGGGTGGCGCCGGTCTCCTTGTTCTTGGTCGTTACCTCGCGGGCGAGATAGAAGACACCGGAGTTGCCTCCCTTGGAGATCTTCCAGTCGAACTTCAACTCGAAGTTCTTGAACTTCTTGGCGAAGATGATATCGCCTCCGTCCCCGGCCTGGGACTCGCCGGCACCGGTGCCGGTGAACTTGAGGCAACCGTCCTCAATGGTCCAGCGGGCGGGAACCTTATCCTTTCCGTAGCCCCTCCAGCCATTGAGGGATTTGCCGTCGAATATCACGATGTAACCCTCGTCATCCACGGGGAAACCGGCCAGGTCAACCTGGGCGTTCTCAACAACCTCATAAGCGGGAACTCCGCCTTCAGCAGTGTCATTGGCCGCTGCCTTCTTGTTCTTGCAAGCGGAGACTGAAAGGACAGTGGCCGCGCAAGCAACGATAAGCAAAAACTTTTTCATGTGTGTATTATTTAAGTTATAAAACTGTTATTCAGGCATTTCCGGGAGAGTATATCCCGCACGGTAGTCGCGCTTGATAAGTTTGGCGGCGAACTCGCGGGCGTTGACCGGATCCGAGTAAGTCTTGTGGAAGGTCGGGTGGCCGTCCTTGATAGTGAAGCCGTCGTGTATCTGGAACTGGATATTGGCTTCGGCCGGGATGTTGGTGAATTTCATGTTCGGGCCATCCCACTCGAGGATCTGGTTCAGACCCTGCAGCCTGACGGCCGCGACACCCAGGTCAACCATCTCGACGAACGGACCGGCCTGGCTGAAGTCGGAATTGGAGCGGGTGAAGTTGTCGGGATCGACCATGCACTCCTTGACGGCGCGGATCCAGTCCTGCTGATGGGACAGGGTGACTTCACGGTAGCAGCTGGGAACCTCGGGCTTGCGGCCGGAGACAAGGTAAGGCTTGTTGCCGTAGCAGCCCACGACCATGATGTCCTTGGTGCCGTAGAAGATGCTGCAGCCACCGTCGATATTCAGGTTGACACCCTCTGGAATACCCTCGGGACGCTCAGGCTTGAAGCCACCGTCGTACCAGCGGACCTCGACCTCGGGAAGGGCGAGCTTCGGAAGGTTCTCGCGGGCGGGGAAGGTTAGCTTGATCATCTCGGCGCTAGGGCAGCAGTCGGTGAGGACCGGAGTTGAGCTGGCCTGGACCTTTGTGGGGTATCCGAGCTTGAGTCCTACAAACGGGACGTGCATGATATGGCAGGCCATGTCACCCATGGCACCTGTACCGAAGTCCCACCAGCCGCGGAAGTTCCAGGGGTGGTAGATCTCGTTGTAGTCGCGCATGGGGGCGGGGCCGATGAAAGAGTCCCAGTTCAGTGTGGAAGGAATCTCCTGGACCTCAGTGGGTTTCTCAAGTCCCTGGGGCCATATGGGACGGTCGGTGAAGCAGTCCACTCTGGTGACCTCGCCGATCACTCCGTTCCAGAGCCAGTCGATAGCCTGCTTTGTGCCGGCGCCGGAAGCGCCCTGGTTACCCATCTGGGTAGCCACCTTGTGCTTGGCGGCGAGTTTCGTGAGGAGGCGGGCCTCATAAACCGTCAGGGTGAGAGGCTTCTCGACATACACATGCTTCCCGGCGGCCATGGCCTGGGCGGCGATGATGGCATGGGTGTGGTCGGCGGTAGCGACCATGACCGCGTCGGCCTGGTCGAGCAGCTCGTCGAACATCACGCGGTAGTCGTTGTACCTCTTGGCGTTGGGATATTTCTGGAAGATATGGTCGGCATATTTCCAATCTACGTCGCAAAGACCGATGAATTCCTCTGTCTCCATCGCAGCGAGGTCGGCGGCGCCGCGGCCTCCGATACCCACTCCGAGGATCTTGAGTTTCTCCGGGGGAGTCACCTTTTTCTTCTTCTTGTCGTTCTTGGGAGCCTCGCCGGCCATCATGATTCCAGGAGCGACCGCCAGTCCGGCAGCCATCGCAGATCCCTTCTTAAGGAACGCGCGTCTTGAGATGTCGTTACTCATACTTTTTAGTTAATTATGTGAATATTAAAAAATTCCGTTTTTAAAGATCCTCAAACTCCACATCAGTCTTCTGGTCCTCGGAGGCTTTCCAGGTCTCGTAGGTGTGCTCAGGGACATCTTTCAGGAGATTCTCTTTCATGTAGGCTATCACTTCCTCGAGACCCTCGCGGAACTTGTCGAAGTCTTCTTTATAAAGGAAGATCTTGTGCTTGTCGAAGGAGAAACTTCCGTCCGCCTCCTGCCGCCTCTTGCTTTCGGTGATGGTAAGGTAGTAGTCGTTGTTGCCTTTGGTCGTCTTGACATCAAAGAAATATGTGCGTTTACCGGCCCTGACGGGCTTTGACCACACGTCATCCGAGTTGCGATCTGAATAGAATGAACGCTCGTTTTCGTCTTTATACATTTGTAATGAAGGTTTGTAATCATACAAATGTAAGAAAAATCTGAAATTGTGTGTTATATTTGCATAAAAATTATCAATATCATGCTAAACAGAAGAATCCTGCGGATAAAAGCCTTCAAAGTGTTGTACAGTTTCGCCGAGGATCCGTCAATGACCCTCTCCGAGGCTGAATCCCAGCTGGAGGTGTCCTGCGAGGCCACCCGTTCCCTTTACCTGTTCATGCTGGGCATCATCCCGTACCTGACCAGGGAGGCTGCCGCGAGGATCGAGAGCGCTAAGGGAAAGTTCAATCCCACGGAAGAGGAGAGGAATCCGAACATGAAGTTTGCCGAAAACGCCATAGCGCCGCTTCTGGACAACGATCCCGACCTTACCAAGCTCTTGGCTAAGAGGAAGTTGTCCTGGGAGCAGTACGACGCCTTTATCCGGGAGACCTACGACTCTATGACCCGCAAGGATTATTTCAAGGCATATATGGCAGACCCCGAGCGGTCAGTCGCGAAGGACGCCTCCCTGTTTATAAAGATGTATGAGGAGGAGTTCGTGGACTCGGATGCCCTCGCTGACATCCTGGAGGATATGTCCATCTGGTGGAACGATGACCTGGCATATTCCCTGACCGTCTGCTGCGACACCATGAAGTCGCTCTCGAAAGGGAATCGGTGGGAGTTTCCGCCCCTTTACCGCAGCGACATGCTTTCCCCGAAGCCTGCTGAGAGCGACAAGACCTTCGTTACGAAGCTTCTCCGCACCTCTTACACTTGCTACGGCAAGTTCTTCCCGCTGGTGGCCTCGAGTACCGACCAGTGGCAGGAGGATCGCCTTTTCACCACGGACACCGTCCTGATAGTCATGGGCTTGTCCGAGGCCAAGGCTTTCCCTGACCTTCCCTTGAGGGTGACGATCAACGAGTATGTGGAGATCTCCAAATATTACAGCACCCCGAAGAGCCGTTCCTTCGTCAACGGTCTGCTGGATCGTCTCGCGAAAAAGCTGATTGAGGAGGGAGAGATTGTCAAGACCGGGAATTTTGATTAAATTCGCAATCGATATCAATTTTTTAAAAGATGAATATACTTACTGTCACATTGCTGCAGTCCGCCAATGGTGCGGGTCAGGCTCCCGCCGGAGGCGGCGGAATGTTCTGGATCATGATGATCCTCCTGTTCGTCATCATGTGGGCTTTCATGATCAGGCCCCAGCGCAAGCAGCAGAAAGAACTTGAGAAGTTCCGTAACGAGCTCAAGAAGGGAGACAAAGTCGTCACCGCTGGTGGTATCTATGGCACCGTGGATGAGATCAAGGACCGTTCCGTCCTTATCAAGGTTGATGGCGAGGTCAAGCTCAGGGTGGACAAGAACTCCATCGTGAGGGACTTCTCCGAAGACGCCCCCAAGGCATAATTGTTTGAGAAAAAAGACCCATAGGCTCCCGGGAAGGGACATCGGAGTTTTCCTGATGTCTCTTTTGCTGGCTTTCGGCATCTGGCTGCTCCACAACCTCTCCCTGAATTATTCGGAGACGATGTCTGTCCCGGTCATCGCCGAATGCAACCTGGAAGGTCACTCCAATGTCTCGTCCAACTCCAGCACGATTGCCGCTAGGTGCCGCACTTCGGGTTTCTCGATACTCCGCGGCCGCCACAAGGCTAAGAAGGAAGCTGTGCGGGTGCGGTTCAATTCCGCCGACATGCATCCCGCGGAAGGGGACATGTACTACATCACTTCCGCCGAGCTCGGCAATTATGTGTCGGACATATTCGGTGAGGGAGTCCAGCTGGAATCATTCCTCTCTGAGAGTTTCCAGTTCCGTTTCCCTGTCGAGAATCACAAGAAGGTGCCCGTGCAGGCCGTGACCGTATTCACATTCAAGCCGCAGTACATGGCCATGGGACCGATCCACCTCAAGCCTGATTCCGTGACCGTCTATGGCGAGCCTTACCACCTGGAGACCATCAACAAGGTCTTCACCCGGGCCGTAGAGCTGAACAACCTCAAGTCCAGCGCACACGGCTCGGTCAAGCTCGAATCCATCCAGGGCGTGAGGATGTCCGCGGATGAGGTCGGGTACTCGCTGGATGTGACCCGTTTCGTCGAGATAGCGACCGAGGTCGCGGTGACTCCGAGGAATGTCCCTGCCGGATTGAAACTCTCGGTTTTCCCTTCCACGGCTCGGGTGGTTTACAAGTGCAACTTCCCTTTGAGCCATGATCCGTCCGACCTGGTGAGTTTCCATATTGATTACACTGATTTCCGGAAATCGATCGGGGGGCGGTGCATGGCCATACCATCCAAGATCCCTGACGGGGTGATCGGTTATTCGATCGAGCCGGAGGTCTTCGATTGTGTCGAGGAGAGCGCCAGATGAGGACCTTCGCAGTGACAGGTGGGATCGGGAGCGGGAAGTCCGTCGTTTGTTCCATCCTTTCCGAAAGGGGGATACCCGTTTACGACTCGGACTCTGCCGCCAAGAGGCTCTATAGAGAAGATGATGCCCTGCTGGATGCCGTGGAGGGCGCTTTCGGGCAGTCGTTCCGGACTCCCACCGGAAGTCCCGACCTGAAGAAACTGGCCTCCGTGGTGTTCTCATCCCCGGAGAAACTGCGGACCTTGGAATCTATCGTCCATCCCGCCGTAATGGCGGACTTCCGTCGCTGGAGGGCGATGTGGGCTTCGAAGTTCGAGGATATGTCCTCCGGCCCCGACTTCTTCGGTGGCGAGCCTTTCTGCGTGATGGAATCCGCGATCATACTCCAGAAACCGGAGTTCCTGGCCGTCGTGGACAAGGTGGCGCTGGTTGACGCCCCGCTTCAATCCAGGCTTAAACGGGCTTGTGAGCGTGATAATGTTGATCCGTCTGAGGTGATAAAAAGGATGGCCGCACAGCGCTTTGATCTGTCCAAAGCTGACGCTATCATCCGTAATGACGGGACGATTGACGACCTTCAGCTGGAGGTCTCACGCGTGTTTAAGGAACTGAATGCGCGATAGTTTGAAGAAAAATGTTTAATTTTAACGGATATGAAAACTGATTTGTCAAAAATTCTCTCGATATCGGGCCAGCACGGGCTGTACCGTTATCTGGCCCAGGCTCGCGGCGGAGCTATCGTCGAGTCCCTCGCTGACGGGAAAAGGACCGTTGCCGGCGCCAAGAACCGCATAACCACCCTGGCTGACATCTCCATCTACACGACGGAGGGTGAGACCAAACTTAGGGAAGTGTTCCTCAAGATGAAGGAAGTTCTCGGAGACGCTCCTGCCCCCGGGGCGAAAGCCGCTCCCGAAGAGTTGAAGGGCCTGTTCGCCAAGGCGATTCCCGATTATGACGGGGACCGGTTCTATGTCTCCCACATGAAAAAGGTGGTCGAGTGGTACAACGAGATCAGGGAGAAGGCTTCCTTTGATTTCACCGATCCCGAGGAAGAAGAAGCGGGGGAGGAAAAAGCTGAATAGAGGTGAAGTCACTGCAGGTAATAACGTTAGGTTGTTCTAAAAACGCCGTTGACACCGAGCGGCTTCTCGCCCGGCTGGATGGCGTATACGAGATTCTTCCGGAGAGCCAGACCGGTCCCGCGGACATCCTTCTCGTCAACACCTGCGGTTTCATCGGGGATGCCAAGGAGGAGTCCGTGCAGGCTGTCCTAGCTGCCGCTGAGCGCAAGAAAGCGGGAGAGGTCGGCCGGCTCATAGTCTTTGGCTGCCTCTCCCAGAGGTACATGGGGCAGCTCCCGACCCTCATCCCCGAGGTGGACGCATGGTTCGGTGCCCGCGACCTGAATCCCTTGGTGAAGTCCCTCGGAGGGCGCGTCGGGGGAGAGACAGGAAGGTACAGGACCGATTCGCGCGCTTATGCCTACCTTAAGATATCCGAGGGCTGCGACCGCCGCTGCGCCTATTGCGCCATCCCCCTGATCAGGGGACCGCACAAGTCGGTCCCGATGGAGGATCTGGTCAAGGAGGCCGGACTTCTCGCCAGGGGCGGGGTCAAGGAGCTGATCCTCATCGCGCAGGACACCACGTTCTACGGTCTGGACCTTTACCGGGAGCGAAAGCTTGCCGAACTGATCCGCCGCCTGTCGGAAGTAGATGGTATTGAATGGATAAGGATACATTATTCCTATCCGGCCGACTTCCCGGAAGATGTCCTGGACGAGATGGCCTCCAACCCCAAGGTCTGCAAATACCTGGATATCCCGCTCCAGCATATCTCCGACAAAGTCCTCTCGAAGATGAGAAGGCAGGTTGACGGCGAGTGGACTCGTGAGCTCGTCCGCAAGCTCAGGGACAGGATTCCCGGAGTGGCTTTGAGGACGACCATGATAGTGGGGCATCCCGGTGAAGGGAAAAGGGATTTTGAGGAGTTGCTCAACTTTGTCCGCGAGGCCCGTTTCGAAAGGCTCGGAGCCTTCATGTATTCAGAGGAGGAAGGTACCTTCGGGGCTGAGAATTACCGCGACAGGATTTCCAGCCGGGAAAAGCGGGAAAGGCTTTCCGAACTCATGGAGGTCCAGAGAGATATCTCCTTCGCTTTCAACCAGTCCCGCATCTCCTCGGTGGAGCGGGTGCTGGTGGACGACTATGCGGACGGGGTGCTCGTGTGCAGGAGCCAGCTTGAAAGTCCCGAGGTCGACGGGGAGATCGTGGTCCGTTATGATCCGGTTCTTTTCGGGGAAAAGGAGCCTCGTGAGCTTTGCGGCAAGTTTATTGATGTGAAGATTACCGGCGCCGATGAGTATGATCTCACAGCGGAGCCGGTAAAAAGATAAACATATGGTCAAGACTTCATTTTTCAGAGGATTGGCGCTCTCGTCAGTATTGCTGGCGATAGCGTCTTGCGCCCCCCAGGCGTTCGTCATACGGCCTGAGATGAGGACCGCCTCCAAGTCGGGTCTCAATCTCGCCGGAAAATCCATGGCTGTCGTGTATCTGACAGGCGATGAGTCCCGGGTCAATGAGTTCAACGCCTCGATCGCGGACGGGTTCGCCTCCCGCCTTGAAGAGGATTATTTCGGCGGCGATCAAGTGATAGGCCTTTTCAAAATGGAATCCGAAAAGGCGGCCGACTATTCAGCGAAAGACACTTTGGTGCGTCTGGTCATGGAATCCGGGAAAGACGTCGTCTTCCTTTTCGACTTGCCTGAGCTTGGGACACCTACGGTCGGGACGCCGATGAAAATCGGCGGAAGGAGAAAGTCAGCTGATTCCACTTACATCACGAGCGTGACCATCCCTTTCACCACGAAGGTCTATGTCTATGATTCCATGAACAAGGAAGACAAGGTCCTGGGCTTCAACGGGAACAAGTCCCTCTCCACGGAGGTTTACAGCGACGGCACGGTCGGCAAGGACAATGTGGCCGTCCGATCCCTCCAGGCTATTCCGGCGATTGCCGAAAAGGCGGGATCGTTGGCTGCGAACACCTTCCTGTCCACCTGGAAGCAGGATTATTTCCAGGTGATATACTACGACGGGGCCGAGTCGGCCTGGAACAGGGGAGCGGAATATGCCTATTCGTTCAAGTGGGACAAGGCCATCGAGGAATGGCTTCCCCTGACCAAATCCAAAAACGAGGAGAAGAGGGCCTGCGCCGCTTACGACATCGCGCTCGCTTGCTTCATGAGCGGGATGCCGGACCTGGCGCTCGAGTGGCTTGACAGGTCGGACAAGGACATGCCGGTCAGCCTTTCGAAGGATCTCAGGAGGAAGATTAAGGAATATTCAGGACGCTGATGGAAGAATTCGATGTCATTGTGGTCGGTGGAGGGATCACCGGCGCGGGTACGGCCAGGGATTGTGCCCTGCGGGGCCTGAAGGTCCTCCTGATAGAGCGCGATGACATCGCTACCGGAGCCACCGGCAGGAATCACGGCCTGCTCCACAGCGGGGCCCGTTACGCCGTGACTGACAAGGAGTCGGCTTCCGAGTGCATCAGCGAGAATATGATTCTGAAGAAGGTCGCCCGCCACTGCGTGGACGACACTTCCGGTTTGTTCATCACCCTTCCGGAGGATGACCTGGAATACCAGGACACTTTCGTCAAGTCCTGCCTCGCCGCCGGGATCAAGGCGGAAGTCATTGATCCTAAGGAGGCTTTGAGGCTTGAGCCTTCTGTCAATCCCGACATCATAGGTGCTGTCAGGGTGCCTGACGGCTGCGTGGATCCATTCCGGCTATGCTCTGCGAATATCGTTGACGCCAAACTCCACGGGGCCAAGATCGCCCTGCGCTCTGAGGTTGTGGGGTTTATTAAAGAGGGGGATACCGTTAGGGGAGTCAAGGTCCTGGACCGCTCCACTAAGCAGGTTAACGATTATTATTCAAAGATAGTCGTGAATGCCGCCGGTATCTGGGGACATCATATCGCCTCCCTCGCGGGAGTCAATATCGGGATGTTCCCGGCGAAAGGGGCTTTGCTGATATTCGCCCACCGGGTCAACAGCATGGTCATAAACCGTTGCCGCAAGCCTGCCAATGCGGATATCCTCGTTCCGGGAGATACCGTTTGCGTTATCGGAACCACCTCTACCAGAGTTCCTTACGAGGAGTGCGACAATATGCGGGTGACCCCGGACGAGGTGCGTCTGCTGCTTACCGAGGGTGCGAAACTGGCTCCTTGCCTTGAGCATACCAGGATTCTTCGGGGATACGCCGGAGTGCGGCCGCTCGTCTCGGCCGACAATGATCCTTCCGGCAGGAATATCAGCCGTGGGATTGTCTGCCTGGATCACGAGACCAGGGACGGGATCAAGGGATTTGTGAGCATCACCGGCGGGAAGCTTATGACATATCGGCTGATGGCCGAGATTGCCACTGACACAGTGTGCCGCAAGCTTGGAGTTGAAGCTTCCTGCCAGACGGCCAAGCTACCCTTGCCAGGCTCAGAAGGCGGTGGTTTGGAAAAGATCGCGAAGAAAATATGGGAAGTCCCGACTACGGCCCAGAAAGCCTTGGTCGGAAGGTTCGGTGCTGGTGCCGCCCATCTTGATTTTGACGACGACAAGGGCGGAGTGGTGTGCGAGTGTGAGGAAGTGACAGTCGCTGAGGTGGATGCCGCCGCCGAGTATTTGGATGTCAATGATCTCGTGGATCTCAGGCGCAGGACCCGTGTCGGCATGGGAACATGCCAGGGTGAGCTGTGCGCCTGCAGGGCAGCCGGCCGTCTCGCGAAGGCCAATGGCTGCGCGGCCAAGGCCAGGGAGGATTTGAAATCCTTCATGCGCGAGCGCTGGAAGGGCATGTATCCAGTCGCATGGGGAGAGACCCTACGCGAGGGCTCCTATACTCAATGGGTTTATTCTGAGGTACTTGGATTGAACGAAGACAGATGAGATTCGACACTATCATAATTGGCGGCGGGCTTTCCTCTCTTGTCTGTGGCATCAGGCTGCAGAGGGCGGGAAAGAAATGCGTGATAGTCTCCGCCGGGCAGAACGCTCTCCATTTCTCATCCGGTACTTTCGGGCTTTTAGGGAGGCTCATTGACGGCACGGAGGTATCGGAGCCCTTGAAGGCTCTCTCTTTCCTGCCGGAGTCTCATCCATATTCGAAAATCGGCGTAGAGAAGATGACGGAATACATCGCCGAAGTCCCGTCGTTCTTCGAGTCGTGTGGAGTGCGGCTCCATCCATCGCAGGCTCCCGGCGAGGGAGGGTTCCCCGTCAACGGTTACCGCATCACTCCGATGGGTTCCCTCAAGCCCGGCTGGCTTGCTATGGATGAGGTTACTTTACTTCCATCAAAGGATAATATGCCTTGGCATAAGGCATTGATAGTCAATTTTTCCGGATTTCTTGACTTTAACGCTGGTTTTATTGCTGAAGGACTCTCGAGGCGAGGTGTCGAATGCCGGGTCGAACCTGTCTCCATCGCTGATGTCGAGCTTCTCAGGAAGAACCCGACCGAAATGAGATCGGTCGGTATCGCCAGGGTTATGACCAAGGAGGGCAATTGGAAAGAATTCGGATCTAAGGTCAGGGAACTGGTGAAGGGGGAGGAACTCGTGATCCTTCCCGAGGTTTTCGGACTTGGGGATCCAGTTATTATCCAGTGGCTCAGGGAGATGATCCCTGCAGAGGTGATGTTCGTGGGTACCATGCCGCCATCAGTGCCTGGCATCCGTGCCCAGATTAGGCTGAAAAAGGCTTTTGAGGCTGCCGGAGGCACCTTCCTTCAAGGAGACACCGCCGTGGATCCCTTGGTGGAAGAAGGCAGGGTCGTTTCCATCCACACTGTGAATCTCGGAAATCTAAGCCTGACAGCGGATTATTTCGTCCTTGCGAGCGGACACCTTTTCGGGAAAGGGCTTGAAGCCGCTCCTTCCAAGGTTGTCGAGCCTGTGTTCGGTCTGGACACGGATTTTCCCGCAGACAGGTCCGCTTGGTGCGACGAGGACTTTTTCGCCCGCCAGGAATATGCCGGATTCGGCGTAGTCTGCGACCAGTCTTTCAGGCCTTCCATCGGCGGCCGCAGGATCGGGAATCTTTATGTGATCGGTTCCGAGGTCGGTGGATGTAACTCGCTGTATGAGGGCAGCGGCGCGGGAGTGGCGATAATGACCGCCATGAATGTGGCCGACAGTATATTGGAGGAGAGGTAGCCATGCAGGAGAAGAATCTCAGTACCAATAATTTGGACGGGGAGAGGCTTCGCCTGAAGAACAAGTTTTTCTTTGACGAGAACCTTAAATATTGCATGAACTGCAAGCGCTGCGAGGTGGCTTGCCCTTCCGGGGTGAAGATAGCCGACCTGATCCATTCCGCCCGTCGGCGCTTCTCACGGGAGATTCCCGACCTTCGCGACAGGATTTTGGCCAACACCGATTTCATGGGCAAAGTGGCCCGCCCGTTCGCTCCGCTGGTCAATTCAGTCGTCGCTTCAGCGCCTGTCAAGGCCGTCATGGACGTGATGATGGACATCGACAAGGAGAGGACCTTCCCCAAGTACCAGAAGAAGGGCTTCAGGCGCTGGTTCAAAAAAGAGGCCGCTTCATCTCAGGATAAGTTTCCCCGGAAAGTGGCCTTCTTCCACGGTTGCTCCACTGAGTTCCAGCATCCGGAGGTGGGACAGGCTTTCGTGAAGGTTATGAATGCTGTTGGATATGGGGTGGAACTGATCGACGAGCATTGCTGCGGGGTCGCAATGATCTCCAACGGGCTTTGGAACCAGGCCAGGCGCCACGCGGAACATAATGTGAAAGTGTTCAGAAAAGCTGTCAATGAAGGACTTCCGGTCGTGGCCGTCTCTTCCACCTGCGCTTTCACAATGCGAGATGAATATCCAGATGTCCTTGATGTGGATAACTCCGATGTGCGGGACAGCATCACGCTTGTCGAGAAATTCCTGTTCGAGCTTCTGGACTCGGGAAAAGTCAAGCTTGTCTTCAAGGATGACTACCGTGCCCGTATCGCTTACCATTGCCCTTGCCACATGGAGAAACTGGGGTGGGGATTGTTCACCAAGGCTCTGGTCGGTATGATTCCCGGAGTCTCGCTGACTGTGCTGGACAGCCATTGCTGCGGGATGGCCGGCACTTACGGTTTCAAGAAGGAGAATTACAAGTATTCCCAAGAGATAGGTCGGCCTCTTTTCGAGCAGATCAAGTCTCTGGCTCCGGATTTCGTCTGCTGCGAGTGTGAGACCTGCAAGTGGCAGATTGAGATGTCCACCGGTTACACGGTCCTTAATCCTATCGTCATTCTCGCCGACGCCCTCGACCTCGAGGCCACCGCCGACGCAAATTCCGCCGTCTAAAAGCGGCTTAGCCTTTTTTGCGGCCGTGAATTCTTTTTAGTAAATTCGCGGCACTTCAAACAGGTGGGGCGATCCGCCGCGCTTCGAGGCTCCGGTCTCGGGGTGAGGAAAGTCCGGACAGGTCAGGGCACCCTGCTGGGGAAAGACCAGGCGGGAGAGATCTCGCGCGGCCGTGACAGAAAACAACCGCCGCTTCGGTGGCAAGGGTGAAAACGCGGGGTAAGAGCCCACGACGCGCGGCTGGTGACAGCCCGCGGGCACGGCACCAGGGCCTGCAAAACCAAATATACTGGCAGATGAGGGCTGCCCGCCCGATGCCAGGGGGTAGGTCGCGTAGATAAATGGCGGATTTAAAAACAGAAACCGGCTTACGGCCCCACCTTTTTATTTTTTATACATGTCAATGAATCCAAAATTTCGTTCCGCTATACGGTCTTTCAGGCTCAGGACACTGCCGCTGTCCCTGGCCGGAGTGATCCTTGGAGCCATGCTGGCTGCCAGCGAATTCAAGGTGAGTGCCACCGTCATCGTATTCCTATTGATGACAACCATATTCCTTCAGATCCTATCCAATCTTTCCAACGAGCTTGGAGATGTGTTGAACGGTACAGACACGCCTGACCGTCAAGGACCTGAATACGGAATTGCCGAGGGAGGATTGAGCGTCAATGACATGAAACGCCTGATAAGCGTGATAGCGACTCTCTGCGCGATCTCCGGCTGCGCTATGGTCTGGACATCTTTCGGAACGCTTTTCAGTTTGCGCTCGGCTGGGCTTCTGATTCTTGGAGCCTTTGCGATCGTAGCGGCCATGAGATATACCCTGGGACCTTCACCGTACGGTTACAGGGGGTTAGGGGATATCGCGGTATTCATATTCTTCGGACTTGTGTCGGTACTGGGCGGGTACTATGTCTGCGCCCACACTATCACATCTCCGATGTTGATCCTTCCTGCCGCGGCTATTGGCTGCTTCAGTGTCGGAGTGCTGAATGTCAATAATATACGAGACATGAAGACAGACTCCGCCAACAGGGTCACAGTCGCCATCAAGCTCGGTCTCAAGGGCTCAATAATATATCAGACCATTCTTGTCGCCGCCGGATGGATCCTTCTGGCCGTCTTTACCGCCCTGTTCAAACCTTCGCCCTGGCACTGGTTGTTCCTCCTTGCCTTGCCCCTCCATCTTATTCATCTCAAGGGAATATGGACACGAACCGAAAGAGCACTTGACCCGATGCTCCCGCTGCTGGTGATGTCCACCTTCATTCTCTCGTTAATCCTCGGAATCTCATTTATAGCTGCCTGACACCATGCCCTCAAAAGAGAAAATAGAAGGGATGTTCGATAACATAGCCAAGGACTATGACTCCCTGAACCATATTATGTCGCTCTCTATCGACAAGATCTGGAGGCGGAAAGCCATCAAGAAAATCAAGGACTCCGGCGAAGCTCCACGCGTGCTGGACGTGGCTTGCGGCACGGGAGACTTCTCGATAGCGATCGCCAAGGCAGTCAGAAAAGGAGAGGTCATAGGCGTGGATATTTCCAAAGAAATGCTTGAGGTGATGCGCCAGAAGGTGCTGAAAAACAAGCTTGAAAGCATTATCAGCCAAGAGGTGGGTGACGGTGAGGCACTGAGGTTTCCCGATGCTTCTTTCGACCGGGTCGTCAACGCTTTCGGGATCCGGAATTTTGAGGATAGGGACAAGGGATTAAGGGAAGCCTTAAGGGTACTCAAGCCAGGCGGCCGCCTTGTCATCCTTGAACTGTCACGGCCCCAGAACAAGATCATCCGCTGGTTCTATGATCTTTATTTCCTTCATATCCTCCCGATAATCGGAGGCAAGGTCTCAGGTGACAGGGCGGCTTACGCCTACCTTCCCGCATCTGTCAAGGCATTCCCTGGGAAAAAAGAGTTCACCGCCGAACTGCGCCGGGCCGGATTCGTGAATATCACCCACAGGGCCTTCACCTTCGGTATATGCCGGATGTACACAGGGGAGAGAGGATGACTTGGAGTGATTTTTGATTATATTTGTCAGCGGAATTAAGACTATTGTTGCCATGCGCTGGAAATCATTGATATTAGCCATATTAGCTATTACGACCCTGTCTGCCTCCTCTTGCGAGGCGAAGGTCAGGCAGTACAAGGTGAAGGTCGTGAAGGAATATCCCCACGACGAGATGTCCTATACCCAGGGACTTTTCTTCCAGGGAGACAAGATGATTGAGACGACCGGACAGTACGGTGAATCGACCTTGAAAGTTGTCGATCCGGCGACCGGAAAGGCCGTCAAGAAGTTCAGCTTCGCCAGGAAATATTTCTGCGAGGGTTCCGCTGAGATGGATGGGAATATCTACATTCTCACTTGGAGAGAGAAGGTGGCGTTCATCTACGACGCCAAGACCCTTGAATACAAGCAGACCTACAGCTATCCCCGGGAGGGTTGGGGACTGACTACCGACGGGAAGAATCTTATAGCGAGCGACGGGTCGTCCCGTCTGTACTGGCTGGACGGGCAGTTCCGCCAGCAGAAGGCGCTCCAGGTCAAGTTGAACGGCAGACCTTTAACGCAACTGAATGAGCTTGAATGGATTGACGGTAAGATCTGGGCGAATGTCTATATGACCGACATGATTGTCATCATCAATCCCGACAATGGCAATGTCGAGGCCACGGTCGATTGCACTGGCCTGCTACCGAGACATTTGAGAGACGAATATACCGATGTCCTGAACGGGATCGCCTATAATCCCGAGACAAAAAAGATCTATCTCACCGGAAAATACTGGAAACGTCTATACGAAGTCGAGCTGGTAGAGAAAAAATAACTATATTCGCGTACGAAATAAGCGGGGGTACCGGACATAAACCCGTCCGGTTGAGATCATACCCATTGAACCTGACGCGGGTAATGCCGCCGTAGGGAAGCATAATCTCAATAGTGCCTGAGTAAGGCGGCCCCTCGCATGAATGTTTATTATTATGCGAGTTTTTCTTTTATCCGCGGCCGTTGTCGCGATGACTGTTTCCGCTGCTGTGGCCAGCGCCCAAAGCGGAAGTGACACGACGAAAGTCGAATCCTTGGAAGCTTCTGTGGTCCAGGGAGTAAGGGCTTCCAAGAGTGCTCCGTTCGCTGTCTCGAATGTGGACCGGAAGGCCCTAAAGGATTTTTCCGGGAGCGGTAAGGAGATCCCGTTCCTTCTCTCAAGTACTCCCGGCGTCCTTTCATGGAGCGAGAACGGTGTCGGCACCGGGACCACCTACCTCAGGATCCGCGGGGCGGGGGATTCCAGAATCAACGTCACCATCGACGGAGTGCCTCTTAATTCCCCTGAAGACCAGGCCGTTTTCTGGGCCAACATGAACAGTTACAGTCACTTCCTCGAGAGCGTCCAGATCCAGAGGGGAGTGGGAACCTCCACGAACGGAGATGGGGCCTTCGGCGGCAGCGTGGCTCTTCGGACGAAGGCTATCTCTTATGATCCGTCTGTCACCGTTGACGCCTCCTACGGCAGTTTCAATACGTATAATACGGGAATATCCGTCTCTACAGGCCTGATTGGCAAGCATCTCTCCGCCGATGCGTCTTTCCACACCACAGGGACCGACGGTTACATCCATGGTACGGCCGGAAAATCCGGATCCTGGTATGGAGGCCTCACATGGCTTGGGAGAGGTTTTATCTTAAAATACAGGAATATAGGCAACTATGAGCAGACCGGACAGGCGTGGAACGCTGTGACCGCGGGAAATGGTGATTATAGCCTTATGGACGGCAGCTACGACGACGGCTCCTGGAGCTATACCCAGACCACCGGCATCAATACTTACAGGGACTTGTGGGAAGTCGGCCTGGGGCAGTTCAACAGCCTATATGAGCGGATAGCCACTGGGCCAGATGGCCTTTTTGTCACCCATTCAGGCGGTTACACGACTGAACGCTACACCATGCGGGACGGCTCTTTCTGGCCCAAGACCACGGACAATTTCTGGCAGGACCATAATATTCTCTCAGCTTCCTTCGGACTCGGAGACCGCTGGAACGCTTCTGTCTCAGCCCATTACACCCACGGTCACGGCTATTACGAGGAATTCCGCCCGGACAATAAACCGAAGAAGTTCGGTCTCACATATCCAAGTGTCAAAACGACTGATTTTGTCCGCAGGAAGGGCCTGGAACAGGACACCTATGGACTAGTCGGAAACGTGAGGTACGAGGGGGAGTCCATCGACCTCATCGGAGGTTTTTCCGTCCAGAACTTTGACGGCAACCACTACGGCTACCTGACCTACATAAAGGACCAGGGAATGGCCGACCAGTTCCTTTCCGGAGGACACTACAAGTATTACGACTCTGACGCTTCAAAGCTTGACGGAAGCGCTTATCTGAAAGCCACTTACACCTTCGCCGGCAACTTCAAGGCATTCGCTGACCTGCAATACCGCCATGTCGGTTACAAGACCACCGGCATCAACGACAAGTTCTACTCGGAAGGGAACCGCTGGTACAACCAGAATCTCGACATCGACGAGACTTACGACTTCCTGAACCCGAAACTGGGCCTGAGCTGGGTCAAAGGGGCGAACCATGTCTATGCCTCAGCCGCCATGAGCCATCGGGAGCCTTCCAGGGACAATTTCACCGACAACTACAAATATCCATTCCCGAAGGCCGAAAGCGTGCTTGATTATGAGGCTGGTTACAACTACACCTCGGAAAGGTTCCAGGCTGGAGCGAACCTCTATTACATGGATTATACAGACCAGCTTGTACAGACAGGTGAACTGAGCGAGATAGGGGAGCCGTTGACCACCAACATAGCCAAGTCCTACAGGGCAGGTGTGGAGCTTTCCCTCGCCCTCAGGATTCTGCCCTTCCTCTCATTGGAAGGCAACGCCGCCTTGAGCCAGAACAGGCTGAAGGACTTCACCGAGATGGCCAGTGAGAACTGGGACGATTCTTTTCGCCCCATCCATTACGACAATGCCCCGCTCGCGTTCTCCCCGTCGGCTATCTTGAATGGCTTTGTGCGGCTCAATCCGACAGGGTCTCTCAAGGGATTTGAGGCTGTCTGGCACACGAATTACGTCTCGAGGCAATATCTGGACAACACCGGCAACACCGACCGTTCCCTTCCCGCCTACACCTTCTCGGATTTCAGTGTCTCTTACAAGATGAGTTTCCCGAGATTGTTGGTCAAGGAGCTGAAAATCAATCTCTCTGTCGGGAACATATTCAACGGGCGCTATGCCACGAGCGGTTGGGTTTATTCTTCTATCCTGGATGGGTACAATCATCCTGATAATAACCGCTACTACCAGATCGGTTTCATCCCTATGGCCGGCCGCTCCGTCATGGGCGGCATCTCCCTGTCATTCTGATAACTATTGTCATTCTGAGCGAAGCGAAGAATCTTTTGAAATATGATATTATTCGCTAAATTCGCGTAGCTAACGCGAATTTATGGCCTTATTGCTCACATTCCTTCTAGGGACTCTCGCTGTCTCGTTCCTTTGTTCAATCCTTGAGGCGACTCTCATGTCGACCCCTCTGTCGTTTATCACGATGAGGAAGGAACAAGGGTACAAACTTGCCGATAAGTTCCTGAAATACAAGACCGACACTGAAAAGCCCCTCGCCGCGATCCTCTCCCTGAACACTATCGCCAACACCATCGGTGCGGCAGGAGTCGGCCGACAGGCCACCATCCTCTTCGGAAGTGCTTGGTTCGGAATCATTTCCGCTATTATGACACTCCTGATCCTGGTTTTCGCGGAGATTGTCCCGAAGACTATCGGCACCTCTTACTGGAAACATCTGATGGGGTTCGCGACCAGGATGATCTCGCTTCTCATTGTCCTGATGTATCCCCTGGTTCTGTTGGCTACCTTGCTCAGCAGACTTTTCCCTGGCGATGAGGAGGAAACGGCCGTGAGCAGGGAAGAGGTGACAGCCATGGCGAACATCGGAGTCGAGGAAGGCGTTATTGATTCCGACGAGAACAAGGTGATCCAGAACATCATGAAGCTGGACAATGTCCCGGCGTATGAGGCTATGACCCCGAGGATTGTGGCGATGACCGCCCAGGAGAACATGACGCTGAAGAACTTCTACAAGAACGAGCAGTACCTCCACTATTCCAGGATCCCCGTTTATGGCGATTCTCCGGAATATATTACGGGCTATATCCTTCTGTCCGACGCGCTTGAGGGGCTTGCGGACGATGAGTTCGACAAGCGGTTGAAGGAGATCAAGCGTCCGATCTCGTTCTTCAACGAGGAGGATTCACTGAGCAAGGTCTGGGAGGAGCTCCTCAAGAAGCATGAGCAGATGGCGCTGATCATAGATGAATATGGCTGTTTCCAGGGGATTGTCACCCTTGAGGATATTATCGAGACCATTCTCGGCCTTGAGATTATCGATGAGAATGACCAGGCGATTGACATGCAGCAATTCGCCCGCGAGAGATGGGAGCGTCGTCAGAAGCGCTTCCGCGCCATCAATCTCCCGAAAGACGAGCCGGCTGACTAACTACTTTCCCTTATATTCCTTGACCCTCAAGGTTTTGCGCCCGGGCATACTCTTGTAGGCGTCGGCCATGCCTTTTTTGGTGATTTCAACTGTCCTGTCAACTGTCCTGACAGAATCGCGCAGGGAGTGCTTCAGAAGCCACTCGTAGGGCTCACTCATGTAGAATACCCTTCCGAGGTATGAGTGGCTGACCTCCGGGTGGAGATCGTAGCGGAGCAGGGAAGTGTCGCCGGCCGCTTTCATCGCGTCTACTACGGCTTGAGACTGTTTCCAGGAGACAGCCCTGTCGGCCTTGCCGTGGATGATCCAGAACGGCACCTTGTTAAGGCCTGAGACATCCTTGATGTCCGCCCCGCCGCACATGGCGATCGCTGCCGCGACCTTGTCGGGATAAGTGCCGACGAAATCGATGGTCCCGTAGCCTCCCATGCTCATTCCGAACACATATATCCTGTTGGTATCCACCGGATAATGGGTTTCCGTCCAGTCGAGGACTTTCTTGACTCTGGAGGGGCTCCAGCCGCCCTGGGACTGTGGGGCGAGAATCACGGCGTCGATCTTACGCCCGAATTTAAGAGCCTCCAGCGGGCCATATTCCCGGACCTTCTCGAGGTTGGTGCCGGAGAGGCTTTTCCCGTGAAGGAAAAGGACAAGAGGCAGTTTGGTGGTATCTTTCGCCGCACGCTCCTGGGGAACATATACCCAGAAGTCATAGCCCCCTTTCACCACTCCGTGGTGGGAGATAAGCTGGGCGCCAGCCGCGGTCGGCAGGAGAGCGCAGAGGATAGATATCAACAAAAAACGGAGTCTCATGAAATGAATTGGAGCAACTCCTCGTAGAACCGCTGGGCCGGGAAGCCCATGACATTGTAGAAAGAGCCTTCGATGCCGGTGATGCCGATGTAGCCTATCCATTCCTGGATGCCGTAAGCGCCGGCTTTGTCGAAGGGCTGATACTTGTCGATATAATAATCAATCTCGCTATCAGACAGCTCTTTAAAGAAAACATTTGAAGTAACGGAGAAGGTCTTTTCCTTCTGATTGTCCCTTATTGTCACAGCGGTTATGACCTGGTGGGGGCGTCCCGAAAGGAGCTTGAGCATCCTGACCGCGTCGGCCCTGTCGGCCGGTTTGCCGAGGATTTCGGTCCCGCAGAGCACCATGGTGTCGGAGGTCACGAGAATCTCGTCCGGAGCCAGGGGCCTGTGGAAACCGAGGGACTTTCCCCTTGACATCAGACCGGGAACTTCCGCATGGGGTGTGTCAGGGGAATAACTCTCGACGAATGAAGTCCCGGTGTCAACTGTGAAACCGATGTCCATGGCGGCGAGAAGCTCCCTTCTTCTGGGGGAGTTGGACGCCAGGATAATCTTCTTTCCGTGGAGATCCATATCCTTAAAATCTATTCTTATAGACCTGGACATCGAAAGTCCAGCGTCCCTGCGCTTTCATGACCTGCTCGATGTGGCGGCGGACACAACCTTTGCCGCCAGGCCTATCTGACACAATATCAGCGGCTTCCTTCGCTTCGTCCACCGCATCGGAGGGGACGACCCCGATCCCTGCCGCAAGGATCACCGGGATGTCCGGAATGTCGTCTCCGAAATACATGACTTGGGAACGCTCCAGGCCATGCCTGGCGCAGAAGTCGTCGAAGTCGGTGATCTTGTCCCTGGATCCGAGATAGACGTCCTCCGGCGGGATGCCGTTGCCCTTGAAACGGGCTCGGACACTTTGGGAGCGGGCACCTGTGATCACGCCCACGGGGTAGCCGTTCATCGAAGCCATCCTGACCGCGAAGCCGTCCTTGGCGTCATAGGTGCGATAAAGCTGCCCCTCCAGGTCAGCCAATATCCCGCCGTCCGTCATTACTCCGTCGATGTCGAAGGCGAATCCTTTAATATCTTTAAAATCAGTCATTTCTATGATTTGGCTCCGCCGGGACCGAACTGGGGAAGATCGCCGAGGTTGAAGGTCCCGCCTTGCTGCTGCGGCTGCCCGCCGAGGGAGATCAGACCGAACTGGTTCTCGTACTTGGTGACATTGTCCATCAGGGCATTGAGGAGCCTCTTGGCGTGCTCCGGGGTCATGATGATCCTGTTGCCGATGTCAGGCTTGGGGAGTCCGGGGAGCATGGTGGCGAAATCAATGATGAACTCGCTGTGGGAGTGGGTGATGATCGCGAGGTTGGAATAGGTGCCTTTCGCGATCTCAGGCTTGATCTCCAAGCTTATTTCCTTTTTCTCTTCCATGATAGTCTGTTTTGATAGGGCAAAATTAGTGAAAAATGTGTTATCTTTGTAATTCTGGAATAAAGTATATAAAAGTAGATAGAAAGACATGAGCGAGAAGAAAGAGCTCTCCGCGAAGTACAATCCTGCTGAAGTGGAGGACAAGTGGTACTCCTGGTGGCTGGAACACAGGTGTTTCCATTCGGAGCCGAATGACAAGGAGCCGTATACGATCGTGATCCCGCCGCCGAATGTGACCGGGATTCTCCATATGGGCCATGTGCTCAACAATACCCTGAACGACGTGCTGATCCGCAAGGCCCGCATGGACGGCAAGAACGCCTGCTGGGTCCCCGGCACCGACCATGCCTCCATCGCTACCGAAAGCAAGGTTGTCGCGAGGCTTAAAGAGAGGGGAATATCCAAAGAGGACCTTACCCGCGAGGAGTTCCTGAAATATGCGTGGGAGTGGAAGGAGGAGCATGGAGGTATAATTCTCCAGCAGCTCAAGAAGCTCGGAGCCTCCTGCGACTGGGACCGCACGAGGTTCACCATGGAGCCCGCCCTTTCCGACGCGGTGATCTCCACCTTCTGCTATTTCTACAAGAAGGGATTGATTTACAGGGGAGTGCGGATGGTCAACTGGGATCCTGTGGCCCTTACCGCAATCAGTGACGACGAGGTCATCCACAAGGACACCAAGAGCCACTTCTATCACCTGAGGTACTATATTTCAGATGGTAACGGTAATCCTACCGACCAGTATCTGGTTATCGCCACGACCCGTCCGGAGACAATCATGGCCGACTCTGCGATTTGCGTCAATCCCGCCGATGAGAGGTATCACTGGCTCAAGGGGAAAAAGGTCATCATCCCGCTGATCGGCAGGGAGATTCCCGTCATCGAGGACAGCTACGTCGAGATGGATTTCGGAACCGGCTGCTTGAAAGTGACTCCGGCTCACGATGCTCATGACTACGAAATTGGCTTGAGGCATAACCTTCCTATTATTAATATAATAGACGATCATGGCCGCCTCACTGAGGAAGCTGTAATTCTCGTTGGTGAGGACCGTTTTGTGGCCAGGAAGAAGATAGTCGGGATGCTCGAAGAAGCAGGCAATCTGGAGAAGGTCGAGGAATATATCTCCCCGGTCGGTTATTCGGAAAGGACAGACGCTGTCATCGAGCCGAAGCTCTCGGCGCAGTGGTTCCTGAAGATGGAAGACCTCGCTGCTTCTGCTCTTGAGAAGGTCGAGTCCGGCAAGATCAAGTTCATCCCGGACAAGTACCGCAACACTTACCGCCACTGGATGGAGAATGTTCGCGACTGGTGCATCTCCCGCCAGCTCTGGTGGGGACAGCGGATTCCCGCTTACTATCTCCCTGACGGACAGGTGGTTGTCGAGGAGACTCCCGAGAAAGCCCTCGAGGCCGCGAGGAAGATCAATCCTTCGCTGAATGCCTCTGACATTCATCAGGACGAGGATGTTCTCGACACCTGGTTCTCAAGCTGGCTCTGGCCGATCTCGGTTTTCGATCCCGAGAGGCCCGGCCATCCGGAGCACGAGCCTAACAAGGATCTGGCATATTACTATCCTACAAGCGACCTCGTGACCGGTCCGGACATAATCTTCTTCTGGGTCGCCAGGATGATCATGGCCGGAGGGGAGTTCATGAATGACATCCCGTTCAGCAATGTGTATTTCACCGGCATCGTCCGCGACAAGCTGGGAAGGAAGATGAGCAAGACGCTCGGCAACTCTCCTGATCCTCTTGAGCTCATCAAGAAATACGGAGCCGACGCAGTTAGGATCGGAATGCTGCTCTGCTCGTCTGCCGGCAACGACATCTTCTACGACGAGAGCCAGGTCGAGCAAGGCCGCAATTTCTGCAACAAGATTTGGAATTCCTTCCGCCTAGTACAAGGTTGGACAGTTGACGAATCGCTTCAGCAGAGCGATGTCAACTCGCTTGCAGTCAAGTGGTTCGAGAATAAACTCAATCAGACTGTCGCCCAGGTCGAGGATTATTATTCCAAGTTCAGGATCTCCGATGCGCTGATGGCGATCTACAAACTCTTCTGGGACGACTATTGTTCATGGTACCTTGAGGCCGTGAAGCCCGCTTACGGGCAGCCTCTCGACAAGGCCACCATGGATGCCACAAATGCTTTCCTGGAGAGCCTACTCAAGTTGATCCATCCCGTGATGCCGTTCATCAGCGAGGAGCTCTGGCAGTCCCTCGGGGACCGCTCGGAGGGTGAGACCATCATGTATGAGGCCTCTCCTGTCGCCGGACCTGTGGACGAGGATGTCATCGCCGCTTTCGAGGTCGCCAAGGAGGTGGCTGGCGGTGTCAGAGCCACCAGGCAGCAGAAGAATATCTCCCCGAAGGAGACTCTCGATATCAAGGTGAAGGGTGGCTTCCCGATGGAGATGGCGCCTGTCATCGCCAAACTCGCCAATGTCGGCAAGGTGGAGATCGTCACCGAGTTCTCTGGTAACGGGCTTTCCTTCATGGTCGGGACCGTGGAGGTCTTCATCCCTTTGGACGGCCTTGTCGATGCCGGAGAGGAGATCGCGAAGATCGAGGCCGAGCTCATCAGGCTTCAGTTATTCCTAGCCGGGGTGCGCAAAAAGCTTTCAAACGAGTCCTTCACCGCCCATGCCCCCGAGAAAGTGGTGGCTTTGGAGCGGAAGAAAGAGGCTGATGCCCTCTTGAAGATAGAGAATCTCGAAAAGAGTCTCAATGCATTGAAAAATAACTAATATAACAAACGTGTTTTAGATATTAACATTTTTGTTATGGTATATTCTGAGACATTTTTCCCGGTAAGATACTACGAGACGGACCAGATGGGCATCGTCCACCACTCGAATTACATCAGGTACTTCGAGTGCGCCCGCAACAACATGATGCGGGAGTTCGGGTATCCGATCGAGAAATGCGAGGAGGACGGAGTCACTATCCCTATAGTGTCAGTCGAGTGCCGTTACAAGTATCCGGCGAGGATGGGAGATGACCTGCGGGTTGTCGCCACGATAGACACCCTGCCGATGGCTAAGCTGCGCATCGGCCAGGCCGTCTATAACCAGGAAGGCTCCCTCTGCGTCGAAGGCGAGGTGGTACTCGGTTTCTTGAACAAGGCCACCGGCCGTCCGACTCGCTGTCCCGAGAAATTACTGGAGGCCATAGAAAAACACATTAACGATAGATAAACCCTTAATATTCAAGAATATGTTAGCATTTTTCCCTTTAGGTGTCGTAGGACCCTGGCAGGTTGTCATCATCGCCTTGGTCATCCTTCTTCTCTTTGGTGGAAAGAAGATTCCCGAGCTCATGAAAGGTCTTGGAAAAGGAATGAAGAGTTTCAAGGAGGGGATGAACGAGGTCGAGAAACAGATTGAGGATGTGGACAGAGACTTGAACGCTCCCGCCAAGAGCCCCGATAAGATCGAGAAGAAAGAAGAATACCAGAAGTAGCGGTGGCTGAAGAAGATCTTAGGCAGGACTCTGCCGAGATGTCCTTCTGGGACCATCTCGAGGTGTTGAGAGGAACTTTGTTCCGCTCATTGCTCGCAATTTGCGTCTTCAGCGTGGCGGTGTTCTGTTTCAAAAAGTTCGTCTTCGACGATGTGGTCCTGGCTCCGACCAGGAGCGATTTCTGGGTGTACAAGCTCCTGAACATGGATGTGAAAATGGAACTTGTGAACCTGGATATCTCCGCACAGTTCTTCGTCCACCTCAAGGTCGCGTTTCAGCTTGGTTTCATCCTCTCGTTCCCGTTCGTGATCTGGGAGATCTGGAAGTTCATAGCTCCCGCCCTGTACCAGAACGAGAAGAGGACGATCAGGGGAGTGTTCGTGGCCGCATCCTTCCTTTTCTATCTCGGTCTCTATGTCGGTTATGTGCTGATAGTCCCGATCTCCCTGAATTTCTTTCTGGGCTACAAGATCAGCGAGGCTGTCGTCAACACCATATCGCTCAACTCTTACATATCCTTGTTCACCTCCACCATCCTTGCTTTCGGCATCGTGTTCGAGTTCCCGGCAGTCGTGGTGATCCTGAACAAGTTGGGCCTGGTGTACAAGGACACGATGAACAAGTACCGCAAGCATGCCATCGTGGCGATCCTCTGCATAGCCGCCATAATCACCCCGGCCGATCCTTTCTCAATGTTGATCGCTGCCGCTCCGCTCCTGCTGCTTTATGAGGCGAGCGTGATGTTTTGCAAGCCGCGGCCGGCTGAGGAAGAGTTGGCGGAAACTTCCGAAGGATGATATCTATCAACTCCCTGACTGTCGCATACGGCGGGTTCACCCTGCTGGATAGCATCGATTTCCATATCAGCGAGAATGACAAGATCGGGCTTGTCGGCAAGAACGGTGCTGGCAAGTCCACTATCATGAAGCTTATTTGCGGCCTCCAGAGCCCGACCTCGGGTTCTGTGGACAAGCCCAACGACATAAGGATAGGATATCTTCCTCAGATCATGGAGCATCACAAGGGGAGGACCGTCATGGAAGAAACCCTGACGGCTTTTGACCGGGTGGATGCGATTCAGCGGGAATTGGATTCGATAGGAGAGTCCCTCGCCACGAGAACCGACTATGAATCAGCTTCTTATATGGAGCTGATCAGTCGGATGAACGACCTGAGCGATTCACTTTCCCTCATCCACGCCGAGCCGCCGGAGGTGCTCGCGCAGAAGACTCTCCTCGGGCTTGGGTTTAAGGATTCGGATTTCGGCCGCAAGACCGAGACCTTCAGCCAGGGCTGGAACATGAGGATCGAACTCGCGAAGATCCTGCTCTCCGCTCCGGATGTCATGCTACTGGATGAGCCCACGAACCATCTCGACATCGAGTCCATCGAATGGCTCGAGGATTATCTCAAGGGCCGGAAGGGATCGTTGCTCCTGGTCTCCCATGACAGGAAATTCCTGGACACGGTGACCAACAGGACGGTTGAGATAATGCTCGGCCATATTCATGACTATAAAGTCCCTTACAGCAAATATGTCGAGCTGCGAAGGGAGCGCCTCGCGCAGCAGACCGCGGCTTATGAGAACCAGCGGCGAATGATCGAGAAGACTGAGGACTTCATCAACCGGTTCCGTTACAAGCCCACCAAGTCCAACCAGGTCCAGTCAAGGATCAAACAGCTGGAGAAACTTGACCGCATTGAGATTGATGAGACTGACAATGTGAGGCTTACGGTGAAGTTCCCGCCGGCTCCCCGCTCCGGTGACATTGTCTTCAAGGCAAGCGGGATCACCGTGGGATATCCCGGGAAGGTGGTTTTCTCCGACGCTGACATCGAGGTCAAGAGAGGGGAGAAAGTCGCCCTAATCGGACGCAATGGAGAGGGCAAGACGACGCTGATGCGGGTGATTGCGGGAGAGTTGTCCCCGATCAGCGGCGAGGCGAAGAGGGGATACAACGTCTCGATGGGCTACTATGCCCAGAACCAGGAAGATATCCTGGACAGGAACCTCACTGTCTGGGAGACTTTGGACAATATTGCCGTAGGCGACATCAGGACCAAGCTCCGCGACATTCTCGCCCAGTTCCTTTTCAAGGGTGAGGACATCGACAAGAAGGTGAGTGTCCTCTCCGGTGGCGAGAGGGCCAGGCTAGGAATGGCCAAGTTCATGCTCCAGCCCTACAACCTGCTGGCGCTGGACGAGCCTACCAACCACATGGACATCAAGTCCAAGGAGATACTAAAGGATGCCCTCAAGGCCTATGATGGCACATTGATTGTTGTCTCACATGACCGTGACTTTCTGGACGGGCTGGTGGACAAGATGTACGAGTTCAGGGACGGGAAGGTCAAGGAGCATATCGGAGGGGTTCAGGACTTCCTGGAGAAGAGGAAGATCGAGAGTCTGCAGGAGCTGGAGAGAAGGTTCGGGCGAGAGATGGCCTATCAGGTCGGACATGACGGAAAGCTAAGCGGCCAAGACGGAAAGGATGGCAAGAAGGAGGATGCGAGGGAGGCTTTCGAGCGGAAACGGAGCGAGTCGAAGGAGATACGCAGGATAAGGCACCGGATCGAATTCCTCGAGGGAGAGATCAGCAAGCTTGAGGGGAAGATGAAGGAAATAGAGAAAGTCCTGTCCAACCCGACGGCCGGCGACGACATCATGGAGCTCACCAGAACCTATCTCGAGGATAAGCGGGAGCTCGACCACAAGACTGCCGAATGGGAGTCGCTAATGGATAAATTGGAAGAATAACTATAACTTTAAATTAATATGAAATCCTTGATTTGTAAAGTGTTATTGGCCGCTGCTTTGATCACGGCTTCAAATATTTCGGGCCTTTCTCAGACTCGTTCAAAAGAGCATGACCTTTCACCGTTTGAAGGGATTGAAGCCTCGGATGGTTTCAAGGTTTCCATCACAACCGGCGAGAGATACAGCGCCAAGCTGACCATGGACGACGCCCTTGAGAGCTATGTCCAGTGTTATGTCAAGGCCGGTGTCCTTCATCTTGAACTCGACGGGAAGGGCATGTCCAAAGACCTGAAGAAAAGCTACAAGGGAAAGAATTCCTCTGAGCCAACCCTTGTCGCTTTGGTGACGATGCCCGCCTTGAAGGCCCTCACCCTGAATGATGATTCCCAGTTCTTCTCCTCAGGAAAGATCGAGGTCGGCGACCTTGTGATCAACATGACTGGTTCCTCAGCGGCCAACAATCTGAGCATCACGGGAAAGAGTCTGGTTCTTAGCGCCGCGAAGAACGCCAAGTTCACGAATGTCAGTGTGGATGTGGAAGACGCCCTGAGTGTCAGCACCGACGGGAAGGCTGCTGTCGCTATCGACGGGCAGGCCAAGGAGATCAGCATCATCGGTGGAGGAAGCTCGGACATCAACATCAAATGCGAGGTGGAGGACAGGATAAAGGTCGATGTCTCAAGTGGTTCCAAGATATCTTTGTCCGGAAAGGCTCCATCTTTGGAGTTGAGCGGCAAGGGTACTACCGCCGCGGTTGACGCTTCAGCTCTCAAGACAGGCAAGGCTATCGTTGCCCTTACCGGAGTGTCGGCGGATGTGAGCCCGGTTGAGTCGATCGAGCTGGATTTGGGAAGGGGAGCGGAGGTCTCTTTCTCCGGCGATCCCTCGGTCAATATTGTCAAAATCCAGTCGGCTTCAGTACTGAGGAAGCAATGATAGTCCTTGATTCCCATTGCGACACGCCATCCCTGATGATCAGGGGACTGGATGTTGGCATTGACAACAAGGATTGTCATGTGGATATCCCCAAGCTGGAGGCAGGCGGGGTCGACGCGTCTTTTTTCGCGCTTTACACTTCGGCTGAGCTGACGCCGGAAGCCGCCCTGTCAAGGGCTCTTGAGATGATGGCCTCTATTTATGATGCCTTGGAGAGGAATTCAAGCAGGATCGCTCTCGCCCTCTCACCTGAAGATATCGTATCCAATAAGGCCAAAGGCTTGATATCCATACTGATGGGCATGGAGAACGGTTCACCTGTTCAGAAATCCTTGCCTCTTCTGAGATTGTTCCACAGGATGGGTGTCAGGTATCTGACATTGACCCACAACGGGGACAATGAGATCGCGGACGCCGCCATGGAAGGGAAACGCTGGGGAGGACTGAGTCCCTTCGGAAGGGAGGTTGTGGAGGAGATGAACCGCCTGGGAATGATTGTCGATGTCGCCCATGCCTCTGACAACACCTTCAATGATATACTCGATTGCTCCAAAGCTCCGGTCCTGTCCACTCACTCCTGCTGCAGGGCTTTGGCCGACCATCCCAGGAACATGACTGACGACATGATCAGGAGGATGGCGGACAAGGGAGGCGTCATACAGATCAATTTCTACCCGTATTTCCTTACGACAACCGCCCAGGCCAGTGTCGAGGATGTGATCCGTCATATCGACCATGCGGTCGATGTCGGGGGGATCGAGCATGTCGGGATCGGCACGGACTTCGACGGAATCGAGATCACTCCCGAAGGGCTCGAGAATGTGTCGAAACTGCCGGTTGTTTTTGACAGCCTCTCGAAACGGGGCTACAGCGACGACCAGATAGAAAAGATAGCCTCAGGGAATTTCCTGCGGGTGTTCAGGGAAGTCATTTCCCGCTCCTGAGATCGTTCAGGATGTAGAGTCTGAGCTCGTCCAAAGCGGCGCAGGTAAAGCGCTCGATATTCCTTTTCCTGTCGTTCTTGTAAACTTTCTTGACTGTGGTGGTGCCGGCGGGGCCTGACACCCCGATCCACACGGTTCCTACCGGATTCCACTCGTCTCCTCCTGGCCCGGCAAGGCCGGTCGTGGCGACAGAGTAGGTGCTGCCGGTGAGTTTCCTGACGCCTTCCGCCATCGCTCCTGCCACTTCGGAGCTGACCACGCCGTATCTCGCGACATATTCACCTGGCACGTCGAGGACCTGGCGCTTGACAGCCACGGCATAGGAGGTCACGGAGCCAAGGTAGTACTCGGAGGCTCCGGGAACGGAAGTGATCAGGGAGGAAATCATGCCGCCGGTACAGGATTCCGCGGCGCTCAAGGTCTTTCCAGTGCCCCTCAAAGGGGCGCCTATCGCGTTTTGCAAGGTATCATCCGAGTGGGAATATATCCTGTCGCCAAGGATAGGCTCGAGGGCAGCGAAACGCTCGTCTATGCGCCTTTCCTCCTCGGCCTTGTCACCGCCGTAGATTGAGAGGCGGAGACGGACTCCCGTCAGCTGGTTGGGAAGGTAGGCGAGGTGCATGTCCTCCGGAAGGCTGTCCTCCCAAGGCTCAATGAGTTTCGACAGGGCGGACTCGGCCATGCCAGCAACCATCACGCATTTATGGAATATGTCGGAGAGCTGATTGTGACGCTTAATGTCCTCTATGACATCGGGTAAGGCTCCTATCGCCTCGAAGGGGACGCCCGGAAGGGAATACAGGGTGGCCGGATGGCCAAACCTTCCGTTTTCGAACCTGAAGACCATGATGGGGGCTGTCCCAAGCCGGTTGGGGATCACCTCGCAGGTGTCCGGCACCAGGGCCTGTGCCTTGTTGATGTCAAGCACATCAAGTCCTCGAGCGCTCAAGATATCATGGATGATCCGGAGCTGCGTGGCGTTCTCGACATAACCGCGGCTGCCGGAAAGCTCGGCCAAGGCCGCCTTGGTGATGTCGTCCTTAGTCGGCCCAAGTCCGCCGGTGGCGATGACTATTCCATTGGTCCGCAGCTCATTTTCAAGATTATCAATTATTTCCCGGCGGTCGTCGCCGATTGAGAGCATCCTTGTCACCTTGATTCCGATCTCTTCCAGAGCCCTGGAAATGTTCGATGAATTGGTGTCCACGATCTGGCCGATCAGGATCTCATCACCGATCGTGCAGATAGAAGCGTTTGTCATTTCAGTTGCTTTAATATTCTTTTCACAGCCGAGGGACCCTCATAGATGAATCCGGTGCACAGCTCGATAAGCGAGGCGCCGGCGTCGAGCATGAGTTTGGCTTGCTCCGGCCCCATGATGCCTCCTACACCCACGATCGGCAGGCGGCCGTTGGTGTATTGGTGAATATACTTCACGAGATCGAGGCTTCTCTCGAAAAGAGGTGCGCCGGAGAGACCTCCTTTGCCGATCTTCTCGACACGGGCCTGGCTGGTCACAAGCCCTTCCCTTGAAGTCGTGGTGTTACCGGCTACAATACCGTCCACACCTGAGAGCATGCAATAATTCAGGATCTCATCCAGTTCTTCCCTCGGGATGTCAGGGGAGACCTTGACCAGCAATGGTTTATACTTGTCGTAGCATATCCTCAGATCCAAGAGAGGATCGATGATGTCGGAGAGATAGGAAACGTCCTGCAGGTTCTGGAGTCCCTCCACATTTGGGCACGAGACATTGACCGAGAACATGTCCACGAAGTCGTACATGCGGGAAAACGCCCGTTTGTAGTCTTCGATTATATCGCCATCCGAGGCGGAGGTGCTGTTCTTCGCGATGCTGGCGCAGAGGATCACCTTCGGCTTGTCCTTCATGATGTGGCCGATGGCGTAGTTGATTCCTTTGTTGTTGATCCCCATGCGGTTGATGAGAGCCTTGTCCTGGGGCAGCCTGAAGAGACGGGGCTTGGGATTGCCGGGCTGCGGCTCCGGAGTGAGCGAGCCTACCTCGATGAAGGAGAAGCCGAACCAGGCAAGCTCGTTGTAGGTCTCGGCGTTTTTGTCTATTCCGGCCGCGAGACCTACGGGATTGGGAAAGTCAATGCCGAAAACCTCCCGCCGGAGGGACTGCGTCTTGCACCTGTAGAACAGCTTCACGAGGTTGGCGCAAAGAGGGACCTTGCGGACGGCTCGGAGAAGCTTGAGGGTCATATTGTGCACTCCCTCAGGGGAGAAGCGGAACAATATGGGTCTTATCAGCTGCTTGTACATACCGCGAATATAGTAAATTATACTATCTCTTGGAATGTGCCGTTGTCGTAGAAGACGACAACTTTGACGATTTTCGGGGTATCGGTTTGATTTTCAGATGTTTCCTGGGGGATTTCGAATATGTCTCCCTCTTGTGGATCCGAAATTACGTCCGTGGGACGGGCAGGAGCTGAATTACCGTCTTCCTGACCGGTTATCTTGTACATCCGGCCTTTCCCGGCAATAAGCCATTCGAGATTGAGGTTGGGGAACTGGCGGGCGAGATTGACGATGAAATCATAACCCGGCTTGTTGCGTCCGGCGAGAATATGGGAGACGCTGGCCTTCGCTACACCGAGTCGGTCGGCAAGCTGGGTCTGGGTGAGATTCTCGGCGTTCAGGAATTGTTGGAGGCGCTGGTTCATGGCGGTTTTCTTTGTTAACAAATTTAGTCAAATAATTCAGAAACGCAAAGTCAAAGTTTACCGCAATTAGATGTACAAGCAATGATAAAACCGCAGTAACTAACCTATAAATTAATTAAGTTAATTTTATATAAAATACTGATAATCATGCAAATTATCCAATAATTTTCCGAATATAAAGCTTTACTTGAGGTTTGCGCCGCCGGTTTAGTAGATAATGTTAATCTTTAAAATAAGTTAAATAATGATAAATATCTGATTTATCGCTAATTACGAGTTAATTATTTATTTATTAAAATAATTTGTTTTTACTTTTGTTAACGCACCCTTTTTTGACTTAACTTTTTACAATCTTTTAATTGAGATTTACTTTTCCGAACCATCTAGCCGCCATTTCGCCACTCGAGACTAGTCTCCCAAACCGCCGCTTCGCGGCCCCTCCCACGGCTACGCCGCGGGTCCCTCCCTCTTACGTGGCCGAGGGTGGCCACGGGTTTGGGAGGCTAGTCTCGCAGTGGCCGGAACATTTATAGAGAATCTGCGGAAATGATTAAATTCGCGGAGCGATTGATTATTTGTTATGATTTTTGCATTCTCACGATGATACCGACAATTAAGATAGAAGATTATCACTACGATCTGCCTGAGGAGCGGATCGCCAAATATCCCCTTCCAGAGCGCGACTCATCCAAGTTGTTGCGCTACATTGACGGGAAAGTGGATCATTTCGTCTTCAGGGATCTTCCGGGTCTTCTCCCGGAAGGAGCGCTGATGGTTTTCAACGACACAAAAGTGGTTCCCGCCCGACTTCATTTCCAGCGCGAATCTGGTGCCCATATCGAGATTTTTTGCCTGGAACCGGTTGATCCTGTTGAATATAACACCGCCTTCGCTTCTACCGCCCGATGTGTATGGAAATGCGTGATCGGCAATGCCAAGAGGTGGAAGGGGGATATTCTCACATTGTATAATCCCGAGGATTCCAGGGTCGTCACCGAGCTCAACCTGCGGGCAAGGCTGGTTGGCCGCGACGACCGTGTGGGACAGGTCGAATTCACGTGGGATGGAGGGCATCCTTTCTCGAACGTCCTGGACATCTGCGGCTCGGTGCCTATTCCTCCGTATCTCAACAGGGAGACGGAAGCGATTGATTCAGAACGTTATCAGACACTTTACGCCCGTGTGAGGGGCTCTGTTGCCGCCCCCACTGCCGGCCTTCATTTCACGGATCGGGTGCTGGATGAGATCAGGAACAAGGGCATAGACATACAGGATGTGTGCCTTCATGTGGGTGCGGGCACCTTCCTTCCCGTCAAAAGCGCTGAGATCTCAGGGCACCCCATGCACAGGGAACCGTTCAGCGTCAGCCTTGATTTGCTCAGGCGGCTGAGGGACAACTCCGGAAAACTTATCGCTGTCGGCACAACCTCAGTCCGCACCCTTGAGTCTTTGTACTATGTCGGGGTCAGCTGCATTGAGAAAGGCGCTCCTGAGGACGTGGGGCAGTGGGTGCCTTACGAGCGGGATTACCCTTATTCCGTCAGTGAGTCTATCGATGCGATTATCAAATATTTGGAGAAGGAGAACCTGAAAGAGGTCAAGGTCGGGACTAGGATAATCATCGTGCCGGGATTCAAGTTCAGGCTGGTAGATGTGCTGGTTACGAATTTCCACCAGCCGGAGAGCACGCTGATCCTGCTTATATCCGCTTTCGTGGGCGGAGACTGGCGCCGGATATATAACTACGCTCTTGCCAACGGATTCCGGTTCCTGAGTTATGGCGACAGCTCGGTTCTTTTCCGCCGCGACTCTATTGCGAATGGTCATTTATTTGCTTAATTTTGTGTCATGAGCGAATTTGACAATATATGTCCATACAATGACGAGGAAGCCGTAAAGGCTTTGGGCAAGGTGGCCAACCATCCGGCCGTCTTCGCGATCTCGGAGTATTTGTTCCCCGACAGGCCCGTCACCTACCTGCGTGACGCGCTCAAGTCCGTGAGGAGCATCGACGAATTCCAGGAGAAGGTCATGAATGACGCCGTCTTGTGGTGTATCGAGCACACCATGGACAATTTCACCTACGACGGGATCAGCTATATCAAAGGCATCAAAGGGAAATTCCTCGCGATGTCCAATCACAGGGACATTATCCTCGACCCTGCCATCACCCAGATGGTTTTCTTCCGCAACGGAATCCCGATGACCGAGATCTGCGTCGGAGACAATCTCATAAAAGAAAGCAGGACAGTTGAATACCTTCTGCGATCTAATCGAATGATTAAGGTCATCAGGGGCATTTCCGCCCGCGATCTTTACCTCTCTTCACAGATGTTGTCCAAATACATCAGGCAGACCATCACCTCCGGCAAGGCCTCGATATGGCTTGCCCAGAGGCAGGGGAGGACCAAGGACGGGATTGACACGACCGAGCAGGGACTGCTGAAGATGCTCGACATGAGCGGTGAGAAATCCTTCCAGGAGAACTTCATGGAGCTGAATATCGTCCCGCTTAGCATTTCCTATGAATATGAGCCCTGCGACGTAAGGAAAGCCAGGGAGATCCTGATTTCCCGTACGAAGAAATACGTCAAGAGCCGCCACGAGGACATGCACAGCATCGTGATGGGCATCAGGCAGCAGAAGGGCAATGTCCACCTCAACTTCGGCCTTCCGCTCACCTTCGCCGAGATCGAGGTCGCGAGCCAGTGCGACAAGAACGACCGCTACCAGGCGATTCGCCATGCCGTGGACAAAAGGGTCATAGCCGGCTACCATCTCTGGAAGACCAATTACATTGCTTACGACAAGGTCTGGCAGACGACAAAGTATTCGGATCTTTACACCAAGGCTGATGTGGAGAGCTTCGAGGCTTACACCGAACACCGTCTGGACAAGGTCGAGAAAAGGCTCAGCCGCGATGATTTGAGGGACATATTCCTCCGCATTTACGCCAATCCGGTTTTGTCCAAGGAGAAACTGGCGTCCGGTGAACCTTTAAGAACCGAGTAGACGATGGTCCTCGACACGCTTATTCTCCTTGGCGGACTCGCGCTCGTTGTTTTCGGAGCGGATTGGTTGGTAGAAGGAGCGTCTTCCATCGCCAGAAAAGCGGGATTGAGTGAGTTCCTCATCGGCATGACCATTGTCGGGATAGGAACTTCGATGCCCGAACTGGTTGTGAGCCTTACCGGCGCCCTCAAAGGCAACGCTGACATCGCCATCGGCAATGTGGTGGGTTCCAACATTTTCAATGTCTTTCTGATACTCGGCGTCACGGCGCTGATCAGTCCCATAGCCATTACGGCGAGCAACAAGCGGCGCGATATCCCCCTCAACATCCTCGCGACGGTGCTGCTCATCAGCTTCGGAATGCAGCACACTCTCTTCGGCTTAGGCTCGAGCGACACGATAAACGCCATGGAAGGGGGAATATTCCTCCTCCTTTTCGCCGCTTACATGTTCTATTCTTTCAAAACCGGGAAGAGGGAGGCTGAGGATGATAGTTCTGAAGCCTCACCGAAGGCCTCTGACAGGCTTCTGGTGGCCATATTGATGGTGATAGCCGGACTTGCTGGACTGATCTTCGGAGGCGATTTTTTCGTGGACGCGGCCTGCCGTATCGCCCGCGCAGCGGGGCTCTCGGACAAATTCGTGGCTATAACGATCCTTGCGGGAGGCACATCGATGCCCGAACTGGTCACCTGCGTCGTAGCCGCCGCGAAAAAGAAAGGCGCCCTTGCCTTGGGGAATATTCTCGGGTCCAATATCTCAAATATCCTTCTGATCCTCGGGGCCTCGGCTCTGGCATGTCCGTTGTCTTTCGCCAACATGAAGACCGCGGACCTGGGTGTTATCACATTGAGCTCGGTCATGCTCCTTGTGAGTGCCTGGACTGGCAGGAATAACCGCATAGGCCGGATGGACGCGACATCATACCTGCTGATCTTCGCCGCGTACATGGCATACCTTATCATGACAATCTAAAATATCGCGATATGAAATTCCAAGCCACTGATTACAAACTCATGAATGTCGGAACCGGCAGGATATTCGAAGATGCCGGTTGGACTTTGGCTGATCCCCAAGCTCCATCACCCTCACTGGTCAGGGCTGTCTATGCCAACGGGAAATTCACTCCGAGGGATGACCTGAAGGGGCTTTACAGGTACGCCGAATGGCTTCCTATCAGGAGGACACTGAGAAAGTCCCATGCGCCTGTGACTTACAAGAGCAAAGGACTGGGAGACCTTCTGGGAATGGAGAACCTCTACATCACCCTGTCGGGATATGTCCCGAAGAGGGGAGCCAAGATGGAGACCTGCTCTTTCAAGGAGACCGAGGCCTTCTCCGTGTGCGCCAGGTTGCCCAAGAACGACAAGCACATCCTCGTCGTCCAGTCGGCCGGCAATACGGCCAGAGCCTTTGCGAGGGTCTGCTCGGACAATGTCATTCCGATCGTGATCTGCATCCCGAACGACAATGTCTCTGACCTTTGGTTCACCCGCAAACTCAAGCCATGTGTCAAGGTGATCGCTACCCCTCACGGGACAGATTATTACGACGCTATCGCACTGGGGGAGAAGCTCTGCAAGGATCCGAGATATCTTGCCGAGGGCGGGGCGAAGAATGTCGCCCGCAGGGACGGGATGGGAACCACCATCTTGAGCGCTGTCGAGGCCATCGGGCGTATTCCTGACGCGTATTTCCAGGCTGTCGGAAGCGGTACTGGTGCGATCGCCGCGTGGGAGAACGCCTGCAGGCTCGAGAAGGACGGTCGTTTCGGGGAGAACAAGATGAGGGTCTATTGCGTCCAGAACGCACCTTATACCCTTATGTACGATTCATGGAAGGCCGGCTCACGGGAGCTCGTTCCGATCACTCCGGAGGATTCCCGTAAGAATGCCGAGATCATTCTCGCGAAGGTGCTTTCGAACAGGAAGCCGCCTTACGGCCTCGCCGGTGGCGTGTTCGATGTGCTGAAGGCTTCCGGCGGAGACTTCTTCAAGGTCACGAATGACGACATCGTCTATTGGATCCTTCAGGTCTATAACAAGGAGGGATATGACATTCTTCCGGCTTCAGCGTCGGCTGTCGCTGCGCTTAAGAAGGCTCTCGACGAGGGAGCGGTTAAGAAGGAAGAGACTGTCATGCTGAACATTACGGGTGCGGGTATGCTGAACGCCACGAGCCTTGGCTTCGAGCTTAAGAAGCCGGATCTCATCCTCAGCACCGACCTTTCCGCCGAGGAAGTCATCGCCTCCGTCGATCGCCTGTTCTAGCTCTAAGCGTAATACTTTGGCCAGCAGGCTTTCAGATAGGCTTTGAGACGGTCCTCGTGGGGATTGGGGGCAGGTTCGTAGAAGACGGTGCCTTCCAGGCCTTTGGGCATGAACTCGAGGTCCACGAAATGGCCCGGATAGTCGTGGGCGTACTTGTAGCCGTCGGCGTATCCAAGTTCTTCCATCAATTTAGTAGGCGCGTTCCTCAAGTACAGGGGAACCGCCTTCGTCCTGTCTTCCTTGACTGCCGCAAGTGCCTTTTCCACAGCCATGTAGGAGGCGTTGCTCTTCGGTGAGCTCGCAAGATAGACTGTCACTTCAGCCAGGGGAATCCTGGCCTCCGGCATGCCTATCTGGTGGACGACCTGGAAACACGCATTGGCGAGGAGCAGGGCGTTGGGATTGGCCAGACCGACATCCTCGGACGCTGAAAGGCAGAGCCTTCTGGCTATAAACAGTGGATCCTCGCCGCCGTCGAGCATGCGGGCAAGATAATAGACCGCCGCGTTTGGGTCTGATCCGCGGATGGATTTTATGAAAGCTGATATGATGTCGTAATGCATCTCGCCGTCCTTGTCGTAGATGGCGATATTCTCCTGCACGCAGTCAGTCACAGTCTTGTTGTCGATAACGATCTTGCCAGGTTTACCAGCGAAAGAATCGACAACTATCTCCAAGATATTCAACAGTTTCCGGGCATCGCCACCGCTGTAGCGGAAGATTGCCTCCGTCTCTTTCAGCTCGATATCCTTTTCTTTAAGAAGGACATCTTTTTGCAAAGCCCGATCCAGAAGGGTCTTCAGGTCATCCACTTCCAGCGACTTGAGCACAAATACCTGGCAACGGGACAAAAGGGGAGTGATCACCTCAAAGGAGGGATTCTCTGTCGTCGCTCCAATCAGGACAATCGTGCCATTCTCCACGGCTCCAAGCAGGGCGTCCTGCTGCGACTTGCTGAATCTGTGGATCTCGTCTATGAACAGGATGGGGGCGGCGCCTTGGGAGAACACCGAGCGGCCTTTAGCGCGTTCAATAACATCCCGCACATCCTTCACACCGGCGCTGACGGCAGACAAGGTGTAGAAGTCCCTCTTGAGGGATGACGCGATTATCCCTGCGAGGGTGGTCTTGCCAACACCTGGAGGCCCCCATAGGATGAACGAGCTCAGGTTGCCGCTCGTAATCATATTCCGGAGGATGCATCCCTCACCCACAAGATGCCTCTGACCGACATAACCATCGAGGTCATGGGGCCTCATTCGCTCCGGAAGGGGAGGGAGCATCGTGCTTTGGGCTATATTATAATTATCGTTCATAGTCTATATGTAAATTATTGTATATTAATGGATAAAACAAAATAATTAATATTGGTAACTATTTTGTTAACCTCTCTTTTTGCCCTTTTGCGGGCATCGTCGAAGACAAATTTAGCAAAAAGAGGAATAAGTTTGCTAAATTCGCGATACCATAAATATCAGTGTTGAATGAGACTAAGTGAAAGAATCCGTTACGTCGGGGTGAACGACTTCCAGACGACCCTTTTCGAGCGCCAGTGGCCGCTCCCGTATGGCGTGAGTTACAACTCTTACCTGGTGGTTGGCGAGAAGGTCGCCTTGATCGACACCGCCGCCGCTCAGTTCGGGGATGAATTCCTGTCGAACATCAAGGCAGAGATCGGTGACAGGCCTGTGGATTATCTGGTGGTCAACCACATGGAACCTGACCACAGCGCCTTGCAGTCGCTTGTCCGCAGGGAGTATCCAGCCTGCGAGATAGTCACCAACGCCAAGGCGGCCCCGATGATCGAGGGGTATCAAGGCATTACGGACAATATAAAGATAATCAAGGAAGGGGAGACCTTGCCTCTGGGTGAGGTCAGCCTCCAGTTCTTCATGGTTCCGATGGTCCACTGGCCGGAGACCATGGTGACTTGGTGTCCTGAGGAAAATACCCTATTCAGCGGCGATGCCTTCGGCACGTTCAAGGCTGTTCCGGAGAGTGTAATTGATTCTGAATCAACTACTTTTGACGATTATAAAGACGAGATGACCCGGTATTACGCCAGCATTGTAGGCAAATACGGCGGTCCGGCCCAGACGGCTTTGAAGAAGCTCGGAGGCCTGGAAATCAAGCGGATATGCGCCACACACGGGCCTGTGTGGCAGAATTCGATTCCCGAAGTTGTCGCGCTTTACGACAGGCTGAGCCGTTATGACGCTGACCATGGGGTCTGCCTGGCATACGGATCGATGTACGGCAACACAAAGAAAGCTGCCCTCGAGCTTGCTGAGGCAATCAAGGCCAAGGGAATCCCGTGTGCCGTACATGACCTCACGGAGGAGAATTATTCGTTCGCTCTCCGGGATGTGTTTAAATACGACACGGTGATTCTCGGGTCACCGACTTATAACAACGGAATATTCCCGCCAGTCAGGCAGCTTATGCAGGCAATAGCGGACCGCATGGTGAAAGGCAGGAAGTTCATCGCGTTCGGATCGTTCACTTGGGCAGCGTCAAGCGTGAAATTGCTGAACGAGATGGCTTCAGGCGCAGGATTTGAGATTCTCAGCGATGGAATAACCTTCAAACAAGGCTACACGAAGGATAAATTCGACGCTGAGGGGCTCGCTTCCCTACTTTAGCCCTTTTGTTACACAATTTATATTATGTTAAGTTGTGTGTATGCACAAATCCCCTGCCGTAAACAATAAAGCAAATGTCACGGAAAAAGGTTGACCAGATAATCGAGAACATCACGATTGAGGCTTGCGCCGCC
>CACZHP010000035.1 GCA_902780935.1 uncultured Bacteroidia bacterium
ACCTCTCTTGACTTCCTTCTTGTCGATACCACGGAGGAGGAGACCTACGTTGTCACCAGCCTCACCCTGGTCGAGGAGCTTGCGGAACATCTCGACACCGGTAACGGTGGTCTGACGAGGCTCATCTGTGAAACCGACGAGCTCGACAGGGTCGCCGACGTGGATGGTACCAGCCTCGATACGACCGGTAACGACAGTACCACGGCCAGTGATGGAGAAGATGTCCTCGATAGGCATAAGGAAGGGCTTGTCAACCAGACGCTCAGGGAGCGGAATGTAGCTGTCGACAGCGTCCATGAGCTCCATGACCTTGTCTTCCCAGACTTTCTCGCCGTTAAGGGCACCCAGAGCGGAACCGCGGATGATAGGGCAGTTCTCATCAAACTGGTAGAAAGCGAGGAGGTCGCGGATCTCCATCTCAACGAGGTCAAGCATTTCCTCATCGTCAACGAGGTCGACCTTGTTCATGAAGACAAGGATCTTAGGGACGTTGACCTGACGGGCGAGCAGGATGTGCTCAGCACCGTCCATCTGAGCGGCACCAGTAACCATGTTCTTGACGTAGTCAGCGTGGCCTGGGCAGTCTACGTGAGCATAGTGACGATTGGCGGTCTCGTACTCGACATGGGCCGAGTTGATGGTGATACCACGCTCCTTCTCCTCAGGGGCGTTGTCAATCTGGTCGAAGGTCTTGATCTTGTCGGCGTTACCAGCGACTCTCTCAGCGAGAACCTTGGTAATGGCGGCGGTCAAGGTCGTCTTGCCGTGGTCAACATGGCCAATTGTACCGATGTTGACATGCGGTTTGGTTCTTTGGAATGTTTCTTTTGCCATAATATTATGAATAAAAAGTTATTACACACAAAATTGAGCCGGTGATGGGATTTGAACTCATGACCTCATCCTTACCAAGGATGCGCTCTACCCCTGAGCTACACCGGCTTTTTGTGGAGCGGAAGACGAGGTTCGAACTCGCGACCCTCAGCTTGGAAGGCTGATGCTCTACCAACTGAGCTACTTCCGCAACGTTAATTCAGTGGGGGGAGGTGGACTCGAACCACCGAACCCGAAGGAGCGGATTTACAGTCCGCCGCAATTGCCGCTATGCGATCCCCCCAAGTTTTCCTGAAACAGTTCGTTAGGCTAGAGCCGAAAGAGGGATTCGAACCCACGACCCCGAGATTACAAATCACGTGCTCTGGCCAACTGAGCTATTTCGGCGTTATTTCAAAGACCCCCTTTGACAAAGGGACTGCAAAGATAGGCATTTAATCGGATTCTCCAAAACTTTTTCAATTATTTTTGAACAGTTCCAGAAGCTCGGAATATATTCCACCGGCATCGATGCCACAACTCTTTCTTTGTTCTCCCACAGGGGCTTGCGAGATGAAACGGTCCGGGACTCCCAACCCCTTCACGACAGTCTTCAGTCCCCTTGAAGCGATATATTCACTGACCTCGCTGAAGAGGCCGCCTTTCAAAGCGCCGTCCTCTACAGTTAGGATGGCCCTGGCTCCGGAGATTTCATCCATGACGCCAGCGTCGAAGGGCTTCAGGAACCTCATGTTGTACACCGAGGGACGTTTGCCGGTCTGCTCCTCCAGCCTCCTGGCGGCCTCCATGGCCCGGTACACGACAGGCCCGAGCGCCAGGACGGCGACTTCGGCTCCGTCGAGCAGTTTCTCCGCCTTCCCCGTCACAACAGGGGACGGCTCAGCCTCGCGCCATTCCACTCCTTCTCCCATTCCCCGGGGATACCTTAATATATAAGGGCCGTCTTTTATCTCCAAACCTTTGTACATCAGGTCTTTCAGCTCTTTCTCATCTTTCGGGACCGCGATCACCGTGTTCGGAATCCCTCTCAAGGAACTCATGTCGAACACCCCCTGATGGGTGGCTCCGTCCTCTCCGACCAGGCCGGCCCTGTCGAAACACAGGACTACCGGGAGATGCTGGAGAGCCACGTCATGGATTATCTCGTCGTACGCCCTTTGCGCGAAGGTGGAGTAGATGCAGCAATATGGCTTCATGCCTCCCGCCGCCAGGCCGGCCGCGAAGGTCACGGCATGTTCCTCGGCTATCCCGACATCGAAGAACCTGTCCGGGAACTCCTTGGCGAAAACAGCCATCCCGCTGCCCGTGGCCATGGCCGGGGTGATCCCCACCACTTTGGGGTCCTTCCGGGCCAGATTCCTAAGCACTTCCCCGAACACATCCTGGTACCGGTCAGCCTTGTACGGTCCGGACAGTCTCTTGCCTGTCTTGGGCTCGAACTTGCCGGGAGCGTGCCAAGTCGTGGGGTCGGCCTCGGCCGGGGCGTAACCCTTGCCCTTCACGGTGCATGTGTGGAGCAGTTTAGGGCCCTTGATGTCTTTCAGCCTCCTTAGGGTCCTGACGACCTCTTCAATGTCATTCCCGTCGATGGGGCCAAAATACCTGAATCCGAAAGCCTCGAACAGGTCGCCTCCGGACTTGTTGACGAGTCCGGCCTTTATCTTCCTGACAACTCGCTGGATCCAGCTGCGGAAACGGCTGGAACCCAAATGGTTCCAGACGCTTGTCTTAATCTTGTTATATGCCGGGTTGGTGGTGAACTTCAGCAGGTAGGAATGGAGGGCCCCGCGGTTGCCGTCGATGGCCATCTCGTTGTCGTTCAGTATGACAAGGATGTCGTCATCAGCTTCTCCGGCATTGTTCATGCCTTCCAGGGCCAGGCCTCCGGTCATGGCGCCGTCCCCGATCATGGCCACCACTTTCTCGTTGGAGCCGGTCAGCCTCGCTGCCTTTGACAGTCCCAGAGCCGCGGAAATGGATGTGGAAGCATGGCCGGCCCCGAAAGCGTCGTACGGGCTCTCGTCCCTGTTCGGGAATCCGCTCAGCCCTTCGGCCATACGGTTTTTCTTGAAGTCTTCCTTCCTGCCTGTCAATATCTTATGGGCATAGGCCTGATGGCCGACATCGAATACGATCTTGTCGGAAGGGGTGTTGTAAACATAATGCAGACCGACTATCAGCTCCACCGCTCCGAGGCTGGAGGCAAGGTGGCCGGGGTTGCTGGAGCAGCAATTGACGATATATTCACGGATCTCCCCGCAAAGGGTTTTCAACCCTTCGGTGTCGAGCCCGCGGATGTCCTTGGGGTAATTGATGCTTTCCAGAATACTGCCCATCTTCGCTAACTTGGTTGGCAAAGGTACGATTTTATTCTCGGGAAACCTTGAATTCGCCGGATTTGTGTTAATTTTGCCAAGATAATTAAAAATGGATACTATGTCAGAGATGACTGTCAAAACCACTTTGAGGGATTCCGCCGCGATGAGGTGGATCGCGCTTTTGCTGCTGGCCCTCGGCATGTTCTGCGCTTATATTTTCATGGACATCCTCTCCCCGATCAAGGACCTGATGGAGTCCACAAGGGGCTGGGATTCCAAGGCCTTCGGTACGATGGAGGGCGCGGAGACCTTCCTTAACGTCTTCGTGTTCTTCCTGATATTCGCCGGAATTGTCCTGGACAAGATGGGTGTCCGCTTCACGGCAGTGCTCTCCGGTGCCGTGATGCTGCTGGGAGGCATCATTAAATACTACGCCATCAGCGACGCTTTCATAGGTTCCGGCCTGGAGTCCTGGTTCACCAACAACCTGAACTGGCACACCGGGGTCGGCTTCATCGATGACGTCTTGCCTTTTTACCATGGCATGCCAGCTTCAGCCAAACTCGCCGCCCTCGGATTCATGATCTTCGGCTGCGGATGCGAGATGGCCGGAATCACCGTCAGCCGCGGTATTGTCAAGTGGTTCAAGGGGCGTGAGACGGCCCTTGCGATGGGTTCTGAGATGGCTCTGGCCCGTCTGGGCGTCGCCACCTGCATGATCTTCTCGCCATATTTCGCCAAGCTCGGCGGGCAAGTCAATGTCAGCCGTTCGGTCGCTTTCGGAGTCGTGCTTCTGTGCATCGCCCTTATTATGTTCATCACATATTTCTTCATGGACCGCAAGCTCGATAGCCAGACCGGCGAGGCCGAGGAGAAAGACGACCCCTTCAAGGTCTCTGACATAGGCAAGATCCTCTCCAGCCTCGGTTTCTGGCTCGTTGCCCTCCTGTGCGTCCTGTACTATTCGGCGATATTCCCGTTCCAGAAATATGCCGTGAATATGCTCCAGTGTAACCTCACCCTGACCGAGCCCGCCGCCGGGTCGTTCTGGGCCGGTGAGGCTGTCACGATCGTGCAGTACATCATAATGCTCGTTGTCGCCGCTTGCGCTTTCTCAAGCAATTTCATCAAGGGCAACAATGGCCTGAAATATGGCTTGATGACCGCCGCCATCGTCGCTCTGGTCATCTATTGCGTTATGGGCTTCAAGCGCGGAACCGCCGAGACGATCTTCGCCGTATTCCCGCTTCTTGCCGTGGCGATCACGCCTATCCTTGGCAATTATGTCGATCACAAGGGCAAGGCTGCGTCGATGCTGCTGATCGGTTCGATCCTGCTGGTGTTCTGCCACCTCACTTTCGCGTTCATCCTGCCTTTGTTCAAGGGTAGCGCTGTCGGCGGAACTGTCGTGGCATATGTCACGATCCTTGTGCTCGGAGCAAGCTTCTCGCTTGTCCCCGCCGCCCTGTGGCCTTCAGTCCCGAAGCTCGTGGATGAGAAGATCATCGGCTCGGCCTACGCGCTGATCTTCTGGATCCAGAACATCGGCCTGTGGCTCTTCCCGATCCTCATCGGCAATGTGCTGACCAGCACCAACGCCCCCGGCACCCCTCCGGACCAGCTGAATTACACCTGGGCCCTGGTGATGCTCGCTTGCCTTGGTGTGGCGGCCATGCTGATCGGCCTCTACCTCAAGGTCGTCGACCGCAAGAAGCACCTTGGCCTCGAGGAGCCCAACATCAAGGACTAATTATTTTTGGAAGGAGCGTCGAGACGAAGTTCCGGGCGGCGGGCGGAGTCCCTGCGCAGGCCGAGGGCCAGCAACAGGGCGAGGACACAGACGGCCACGAACATGATCTCGACCCCCACGGCTCCCGATGCCTGGCCTGCTGCCGCTACGTCATGGCCGACCTGATCGGCCATACCGGCCTTTGCGGCGAGAATATTCCCGGCCAGCATCTTGAACAGCATCAGCCCCAGGTTCTGCACCCAATAGATTAATGCGTAGGCGGTTCCGAGCACCTTCGCCTGGACGAGTTTGGGCACGCTGGGCCACATTGCCGCAGGCACCAGGGAATACCCGAAGCCGAGGAACACCATTGAAAGATACCCGTAGAACGGCACTCCCGCTGGTGCGAAGGCTAAAAGCAGGTGCGCCACTAAGGCGAGGATCGCCCCGGAGACCATCCAACGGGTCCCTTTGCCGATTTTGTCCACCATGATTCCGAAAAGGGGAGCGAATATGACCGTTGAGAACGGAAGCATCGAGACCATCCAACTGGCCGCCTCGACCGGTACTCCAAAACGCGGGATCAGGATCGCGCTCGCGAATTTCTTGAAAGATATGATGCTGCTGTAGAAGAATACGCACAGCAAGGCAATCATAATAAACTGTTTGTTTTTCAGCAGCCCCAGCACATCAGAGAAGCGGAACGGCTCCTCCTTGCCTTCATCCCCGGCCTGACCGGCGATCCCCAGCCGCAGGGATTTCCTGTCGAACCTTGCGTCCATCGCCACGAATATCGCCCAAAGTACCATCCCCGCTGCCATCAGTCCGAGCCCCAAAAACGCCGGCCTGGCCGTCTCCGCCAAGGAATAAATCTCCCCTGGATCTTTTGCGGCGACCAGCTTCGGAGACATCACCAAAGCGAACGCCGTTCCGAGCCTTGCGATCGCCAGCTGAAGTCCCATCGCGAAAGCCATTGGCCCGTCCTTGAACCATTTGGCTATCGAGCGGGTGACCGCCACTCCTGCGATCTCGCTGCCCAGTCCGAACAGCATGCAGCCAACATAAGCCACTGACAGTGAAGTCTTCGGAGCAAGTCCTGAGGTAATCGCCCAGGCTACCAAGGCCGCACCTCCGGCCATCATTCCCACGAATATCGATCCGGTCACCCGTACTCCCCATTTGTCCAGGAGCATCCCGCAGATGACCAGCCCACCGAACACGCAGAGGACGGAATATCCGCTCGTGTAGAGTCCGTAATCAGCTGAGTTCCAGCCGAGTTCGAGTAGCGAAGGATTCTCGAACAGGTGCGACAGGGTGCTGAACATGTCGTCGAAGAAGTACGATGCGAACATCGGCACCACCAGGCAGGCCAGCGCCAGCCAGGGCAGAATCTTTCTCGAGTTGTTGTCTTTGCTCATAGTGAGTTGAATAGATAAACAAAGATACGGAATTATGGAATATATTCACTATCTTTGAAAGATTTGGAAACAATGGCTTATGAATCTGGATTTATTTCTGGAAATACTTGGTATTGACTCTACTTCGGGGCAGGAGAGGGGTCTTGCGGAGTTCCTGAAGCAACCGCGCATGTCTCAGATCCATGAGTTCGAGGTCGGGGACGGGACGGTCAACCTGCTGCTGGACTGGTCGGGAACAGGACGGCCGAGCTTTGTCTTCTGCACCCATCTGGACACGGTCCCCCCGTATATTCCTCCGAGTGTGGATCTCATCAAGAAAGGAGACATTCTTCCGGACGGAAGGAAGGCGGAACAGGACGACACCATTGTCAAAGGCCGCGGCAGCTGCGATGCCAAGGGGCAGATATTCAGTATGTTCTGCGCATGCCAGAAGCTCAGTCAGGAAGGTTACAAGGACTTTGGTCTTCTGCTCCTGGCCGGTGAGGAAACCGGCTCGCACGGAGCCAAGGCATATTCCAAAAACAATCCCGGCGGCGACTTTGTACTCGTGGGAGAGCCCACGGACAACTGCCTCGCCTCGGCCAGCAAGGGTACCAAGTCCTTCGAGGTGACAATTCCCGGAAAGGCCTGCCATTCAGGCTATCCGGAGCATGGCGCGAGTGCCGTGGAGCGCTTCGTGGAATTTATGAATACGCTCAAACTCGTGGAATTCCCCGAGGATCCGGTCCTGGGGCGGACCACCTGGAACGTAGGCGACCTTGTCAGCTCGAATCCCCAAAACATCCTGAGTCCTGAGATCCGGTTCAGGATATATTTCCGGACTACCTTCGCGACCGACGAGCTGATTCAGAACAAGCTTCTGGGCGCTAGCCCCAAGGGTACCGTGATACAGGCTTTCGGGGGAGACACGCCGATGACGTATTTCTCGGATGTGGCTGGAATAGAGTCAAAACCGGTCTCTTTCGGAAGTGACGCCCCGAGGCTGGATAAATTCGCCCGGAGGGCCATCTGCGGCCCCGGATCGATCCTGACCGCCCACACGGACAAGGAGTATGTCCTCCTCTCTGACCTTCAAAAAGCGGTTGAGCAGGACATCGAGATTTTCAAGGCAGTGACAAAAGAAATTATCTGACGAACTTAATACAGCATTTTTAAAGACATGATTATCATCAAATTCGGCGGCACGTCCGTCCAGAATGAAGAAGCCATCGGGAGAGTGATCTCGATCGTGAAAGGGAGGCTCAAGGAGAAACCGCTTGTCGTGGTCTCGGCTCTCGCCAAGGTGACACGTTTGCTTTGCGATCTTGCCGAGGAGGCCGAGGGCCAAAGGGAAGAGAATGTGAAGAATCTCCTGAAACAGTTGAGGGACAGACATTTCAATCTTGCCAAAAACCTCCTTGCCGCCAGGCCTGATCTTCTCGATGAGTGCTTGGCCAAGGTCGAGGAACGTATCTCGGAGCTTGAGACCTTTGTCGGTGGAATATGCCTTATCGGAGAGCTTTCTCCCCGGAGCGAGGCCAGGATCATCTCCACCGGCGAGCTTCTTTCCTCTACGATCATTTCCTACGCTTTCAACGCCAATGACATCTCCTGCCACTGGATCGACGCTCGCAGGATGATCACCACCGACGACAACTATCTCAGCGCCCGTCCCGATATGGAAGTCACTGAGGCTAACATCAAGAGAATCGTCGGTCTGGAATACAAAGGGGCCGACCTTGTGCTCACCCAAGGCTTTGTCGCCGCCACGGACAAAGGAGCTACATCCGTCCTCGGATTCGAGGGCTCCGATTACTCAGCCGCAATCTTCGGTATGGCTCTCGGAGCTGAGAGGGTAGAGATATGGACCGACGTTGACGGCATCCGCTCGGCCGATCCGAGGGTTGTGAAAGACACCCGCAAGATCGATGTGATCTCCTATGAGGAGGCCGCTGAGATGGCCGCGATGGGTGCGAGGGTTCTCCACCCGCTGACCATAGAGCCGGCCAGGAAAAAGAATATTCCTATCTTGGTCCTGAACTCCACAAACCAGGCTTGCGAGGGCACCCTGGTTACCCGTGGCGACCAGTCTCCGGACGGCCCCAAATCGGTGGCTGTGAGGGATGAGATTCTCTTCGTGAAGGTTGTCTCTCCGAAGCTTGACGGCGTCACGAGGATGTTCGGCAAGGTCTTCGCCGCCTTGTATCCCAGAAGGATCCCGGTGGTTCTGGCCAAGGCCACTGAGTCCGAGGTCTATCTCGTCATTCCCGAGATGGCCGGGGATCTCCTCCCGGAGGCTCTTGAGGAAATCGGCAAGTGGGCCGAGGTGACAGAGTACCGCGACAAGACCCTTATTTCGGTGGTCGGACGCAACATCGTCGGCTTCGAGGGCTTGGGCGACAAGGTCATCAGCGTTTCCGGCAAGGTCCACCTGGCGAATGTCAGCGCCAACATGATGAGCGAGAATTTCGTCATCGACAGGGATCGCCTGCAGGTCACCCTGGAGAGTCTGCACGACTATATTTTCAATGTGAACGGCTGATTATGAAGGTGGTTATAAGCGGTTACGGCCGCATGGGACATATGGTCGAGGCGGCTCTTGAGGCCAAAGGTATCGAATGTGCCGGGGCCAGCGAGGACATCGTTTCCTTCGACAAGGCTCTCGCCGCGGAGTGCGTCTGCATCGACTTCACGACCCCGGACGCTTTCCGGGCCAACTACAAGGCCTTGGCGGACAATTTCAAGGCTGTCGTCATAGGCACCACCGGCTGGAATGACATAAAGGACGAGGTGATAGGCTATTTCGAGTCGAAAGGCACCCCAATGATATATTCCTCCAACTATTCCGTGGGAGTCAATGTCCTTTCCGCGGCTGTGGGACTCGTGGCAAGATACCTCGGGCAGGCCGGAGGATACGCCCCTTACATAGTGGAGGAGCACCATATCCACAAACTCGACGCTCCTTCCGGCACAGCCAAGTCTCTGGCGGCCGTGGTGAAGGAGAATATGGGCGTGACCCCGGACACGGCTTCCGTGCGCGTCGGGGAACTCGCCGGCATTCATACCGTGGGTTTCGAGGGCCTTAATGACAGAATCACCCTCACCCATGAGGCTTTTTCCCGGAAGGGTTTCGCGGAGGGCGCCGTCCTGGCCGCCCAGATGACGGAAGGCCTTTCCGGTGTCCATGAGTTCAAGGAATTGTTTTTCAACGAATCAGCGAAATGACACTTAGAGGATGCGGAACAGCCCTCGCGACCCCGTTCAAGGGCGGCAAGGTCGATTTCGAGGCTTATAAGCGGCTTGTCACCAGGCAGGTGGAGGCCGGAATACATTTTCTCGTACCTCTCGGCTCGACGGCCGAGACTCCTTGCCTGGAGAATGACGAGAAGATCGAACTTTTGAGGATCACCAGGGAACTTTGCCCTGACCGCCCGGTGGTGGCTGGCGTCGGCACCAATTCTCCCGTCGCCACGATCCGTAACATCAGGATGTTGGAGCCTTATGGCCCGGACGCCTGGCTTGTCGTTGTGCCATATTACAACAAACCCACCCAGCAGGGGCTGTATGAATATTTCAAGGCGATAGCCGAGAGTACGGACAAGGGCATCGTCGCCTACAACGTCCCTGGACGTACCGGCACGAACATGACCGCCGAGACAACCTTGAGGGTGGCGGAGATCCCTGGAGTGATCGCCGTGAAAGAGGCCTCTGGCAAGCTGGACCAGATAGAGGAGATAGTCAGGAACCGTCCTGAGGACTTCAGCGTCCTCAGCGGCAACGACGACCAGACATTCCCGATCATGCGCTTTGGTGGAGACGGAATCATCAGCGTGGCTTCCAATGTGGCTCCTGGACTGATGGTCCAGTTGGTTGAGGCCGCGGAGGAAGGCGACTGGACAAAGGCCGAGGTACTGGACAAGAAGCTCGCCCCCTTGTACGACGCCTGTTTCGTCGAGAGCAATCCGATTCCGGCGAAGGCGGCGCTCAATCTGCTTGGATTCTGCGAGCCGGATATGCGTCTGCCGCTCACGACAGCCGTCCCCGCGACGTTTGACACTATGCGTAAAGTATTGGAGGACTTGGGGATATGATGAGTTTCGAGGAAGTTGTCAAAGCTCTCGAGGAGGGCCGGATCCGGGTGGCGGAGAAGACCCCGGAGGGGTGGAAGGTCAACGCCTGGGTCAAGGAAGCGATTCTGGAAGGGTTCCGTAAAGGCAAACTGACCGATATGTCCAAGGCGGAATATTCATTCTTCGACAAGGACACTCTGCCGCTGAAAAAGTTTTCCCTTGAAGACAAGGTGAGGATTGTCCCGGGAGGCAGCAGTGTGCGTTGCGGGGCTTATCTCGCGCCTTCCGTGATCATGATGCCGCCAGCTTATGTCAACATAGGCGCCTACATCGACTCCGGGACTATGGTTGATTCCCATGCCCTTGTCGGGTCATGCGCTCAGGTCGGCAAGAATGTCCATATCTCTGCGGCCACTCAAATCGGTGGTGTGCTGGAACCTGCCGGAGCGCTTCCAGTGATCATCGAGGACAACGCCTTCCTCGGGGGAAACTGCGGAATCTACGAGGGAACCATAGTCGGGGAGGCGGCCGTGATAGGCTCAGGTGTGATTCTGACCAAGGGGACCGCACTTTATGACGCCACCACTGGGGAATATGTCCCCAAATCTCCTTCGGGGCAGACGGTCGTGCCTGCGGGAGCGGTTGTGGTGCCTGGAAGCCGCCCGATCCTTAAAGGTCCGGGTAAGGATGCGGGGATCCATGTCAGCACTCCTGTGATCGTCAAGTACAGGGATGGTAAGACTGATGCTTCTGTCGAGTTGGAAACTCTTTTAAGATAAGATGTTACAAAAGTTCTTCAAATACCATGGAGCCGGCAACGACTTCCTTTTGGCGGATAACCGAGAAGGATATTTAAGCCTCTCAAAAGACCAGATCCGTCATCTTTGTGACCGCCATACCGGTTTTGGCGCCGACGGGGTGATGCTGCTGGAGAAAAGCGAGAAGAAGGATTTCCGGATGGTCTTCTACAATCCTGATGGAAGCGGCGGAATGATGTGTGGCAACGGCGGGCGTTGCATAGTGGCCTTCGCAGCCGCCCTTGGCGTCGTGTCCGGCAACTTCCCTGTCGAATTCGAGGCTCCTGACGGTCTCCACACCGCTGTCATTCTGAGCGAGGCGAAAAATCTTTCCAGGACGATCCGTTTGAAGATGAGGGATGTCAAGGGGGTCAAGGAATATCCGGAAGACGACGCTTTCTTCCTTGACACCGGTACCCGCCACCTTGTCAAATTCGTCTCCGGGTTGGACGCTTTTCCGGTCCGGGAGCAAGGGAAACTTCTCCGTGAGGATCCCAGGTTCGCCCCCGAGGGCACAAATGTCAACTTCGTCGATCCTTCCCTACGCATCCGGACTTTCGAGAAAGGCGTGGAGGACGAGACTCTCGCTTGTGGTACAGGAATTGTGGCTACAGCGATTGCCGCTTGCTACAAGGGCGTCCCGGGCAGCGTTTCTCCCGGCGGCCGAGTGACCTATGCCGTTCATGCCGCCATAGCGGACCTGTCCGTGGATTTTATCCCTTCGGGCGAAGGCTCCGGATTCTCGGCCTCGGATGTTTGGCTTTCTGGTCCGGCAGCCATGGTCGGCACAGTTGAATGTTTTTTATAAATGAGTATTAGTAAAATTATGAAAAATTCAATCAAGTTTTTCCTTGCCGCCCTTGTCCTTGTGGCGGCTGCCTCTTGCGGAGAGACCAAACGGTCATCATCTAACTTCGTACAGGTTACCAATTTCGATATGGACGATTACTCGATAGAGCAATATTTCGTCGATAACCTTATGTACGCGCCTCTCTTGTCCTGGGACGGTGTGTGCCAGTACAACTCTTCCGCTGATGAGCTGAACAAGGGCTATCGCGGCGGTTTTGTGCTTTCTGTTCGCAAAGGCACAGAAGATATGTCTGATGAACTGGCCTTGAAGACATCCGCTGATCCTTATGGCGGGTCCAACGGGAGTAATGGATATATGGTTTTCACCCAGACTTCCTCCATGCCGGAAGCCGACATCACGTACGACCTCTCATCCTTCTTTACCGCCAGCACAGCATCTTATGGTTGTGATGTGTGCAACACGCTTTACAACAAGCGTATGCAGGAGCAGGGGCTTATCTCTTCCGGCGATTACCTGAAGGTGAAGGCGGAATTTTACAAAGGCAAGACCCTCGTGGGTTCCCTTGAGAAGTACCTGATCAACTACAAGACAGTCGATGAACCTGTGATGGAGAATGAGTGGGTCGGATGGAACATGACTAAAGGAAGCGACGGCAACAATGTCACCGTCACCAATTTCGATTCGGTCAAATTTACAGTCGAGACTTCCGGAGCCCACATCGACCCCTCATTCTGCGTGGACAACTATTGCGTCAACTTAAACGTGGAGTATTGATCCGGTTCTTTATTCCCCAACGTGGAAAGCGACCCTGAGGTCTTCGATCTCGGCGTCCGTGATCGGCTTCAAGGAGCCGAGAGGGGCGGCGAGTATCAATGACCTGGCGCTGAAGTCGGCGACCTCCAGACGGTCGAAGGTGTTGATCAACTTGTCGCCGGTCACCACGACTGAGTCGTTCTCCAGCATCACAAACGGTCTCTGTCTGAACTCGTCCGCGAGGGCCGACAGGTGCTCGTCGTACTGGCTTCCGAACGGGAAGGTCGGGATGTCCTGAAGGAATATCCAGCTCTCCGGGATGGTCCTGACGTCGAAGTTGACACCCGTTGTGCAGAAACCCATCAGGGCGGGGGACTGGGTCAGGATGATGGAGTTGACCTTGGGGTTGCGGCGGTAGATCTCGTAATGGAGAGCGACCGAACGGCTGGCCATCTTCCCGGCCTCGACCATCCCGTCCTTTATCTGGACGATATCCTCCGGATCGATGTCCCAGCGCTGCACGTTGGCTGGCGTAATCAGGAAGTCATTGCCTTTCCATCTGACGGAAGCCGTACCGTAAGAACTGCACATCAGTCCCTGAGAGCAGGCCCTGCGGACAATCTGGCAGATTTCCGTTCGGATGGCCCTCTCGTCAGAGGGATGATCCACGTTCATGAAATGCTCGAAGGGAGTGTTGACCGCCATCTCATGCTTTGTGATCTGCTCCTCGCTGAGGTATTTGGGCTCTCCGAGGGTCTTAGCGTTGAGGATGGTGCGGGCGCAGAGTTCGAGGGTCTCGAAACGCTGGTAGGCGTCGGCGATGTCCTCTCCATACAGCACGACACCGTGGTTCTCCATTATGACTGCCTTATAGTCGGGGTTTTTCTTGAACTCCGCGACTATCTTCTTCCCAAGCAGCTCGCTGCCCGGGAGGGCATATTCGGCGAAACCGACCGGACCGCAGACAGCCCTGGCCTGGGGGATGATGCTGGTGTCAGGAATCTGATGGACCACGCTGAAGGTCACGAGTCCCGGAGGATGGGCGTGGATCACGGAGTGGGCCTTGGGGTTCATCTTGTAGATGGCCTTGTGGAAGGGATATTCCGAAGAAGGCCTGTGGGGGCCGACGATAGTCCCGTCCGCCTTGACGCACATTATGTCGGAGGGTTTCAGGGAGCCCTTGTCTATTCCTGCAGGGGTGATCCACATGTCCCCGTTGCTGTCCATTATGGAAAGGTTGCCACCTGAGGTGGTGGTCATGCCGCTGCGGTAGATCCTGCCGATGATGATAGAGATCTGCTCGGCAGGATGCATGAGTTTGATATCCAGCTGTTTCATATTCTTAAGCAAGCATTACCTGGCCGCCGGTCACAGGGATTGCCTGGCCGGTCTCGCCGGTTTGTTCGATGGCATATAAGATGGCCTTGCAGACGTCCTCGGGATTGCAGCCCTTGCGCATAGGCACCTTCGAAAGGTAATAGTCTTTCACGTCCTGCACTGTCTTGGCTCCTGGAGCCTTCCCGGCTTTGAGGTACTGGATGAACAGACCCTTTTCGGGATCGCTCCAGAGGGGTCCGTCGTAGTAGTTGCCGGGGCAGATCGAGTTGACCTTGATCCTGAACGGGGCCAGTTCGAGGGCGAAGGACTGGGTCAGTCCGATGCCACCGAACTTGCCGCCGGCATACGCGAAGTTGGCTTTGCTGCCGACCAGACCGCTCTTGGAGTTGATCTGGACGATGTCGGCGAAATATTCTGGATCGTTGGCGGTCTCTATCTTCATGACGTGGCTGGCGACATTCGCACAGTAGAAATATGCCTTGTAGTTGATGTTGGTGACGAATTCGAAGTTCTCGGGAGTCATGGCCTCCAAGTCGCCGGCCCTGACGACACCGGCGTTACTGACGAAGGCGTCGAGAGCTCCGAAGTTGACTATTGTCTCCTTGATAAGATTGTGGAGGCTGTCCATGTCGGCCACGTTGGTCTTCACGAATATCGCCTTGTTCGCCTTGGCTATCTCGTTGAACGAGGCGGCGGTCTTCTGGCCGGTAACCTCGTTGAGGTCGGCGACCACGATGTTGGCTCCCTGCTTGATGAGCTCACGGGCGATTCCCTCGCCGAAGCCCTGGGCGGCCCCGGTCACGATGATGGTCTTGCCCTCGACCCTTCCGACCGATGCGGTGGCGGCCACCTTCCGGCGGTAATTCTCCACCTCCCAATTGTCGATGAAGGAGATCTGGCGGGCGGTCATCGGGTGCTCACCTCCGAAGAAAGAGGCGTACCACGCGACTTTCATAGAGTCGAGGAACACTTCGGTCACAGTCTGCGCCTCCTTGGCGTTGGCACCGACAGCGACAAGACCTATCCCCTTGATGAGCAGCACCTTCGTGGTGTGGCCGCGCTTCTCGATGTAGGCCTCGATCTTTTTCTCGGCCTGCTTCACGAGATCCTCGGGACCTTTATGGTCGATGTAGATGAACTCGCTCTTGCAATAGACGATTCCGTCCGGGGTGAAAGGCTTCAGCACTGGCTCAGCCGCGGCTTTGTCGCCGATGAACCGGCTGACAAGGGCGTTGTTGGTGACCTTAAGAGTCTTGAGACCCCGTCCGGAGCGGCTCAGGATGGTCCTGATTGCGGGAATTGTCTCGCTGACGCAGTCGCAGACAGGTGCATCTCCCTCCGGCACCGGCTTCACGAGCTTGCCGAGGGTGGTCATGATCTTGTCGTATGTCTTTTTGATATCTTCTGTCGTCTTACCGCCCACAAAGATGCCGTGGTTCTGGAGGAATATCACCTCAGGTTCGGCGCCGCGCTCCTTGCGATATTCTTTGATCTTGTCATAGACCTTCTTGAAAAGGGTGTATCCAGGGTCGGTGTAAGGAATATACAACGCGTCCGGGAAGAGCTCGGCACATTTGGCGGCCGCGTCTTTCGAGCACATGAGTCCGTTCACAAGGGTGGGGTGGAGATGGACCACATATGCCCATTCCATGCAGTTGTGGAGGGATGTTTCGACAGAGGGGCGCCTGCCTTTCGTGAGGCAAGCTGCTGCGAGGTCGTTCTTGACCTGCTCCTCCCTGAGGGTGGTGTCGGAACTGTATTCCTTGTCGCCCATGGGGTTCAGAAGAGCCCTGTCAAGAATTGCGAAACCATCTTCCGTGATAGTGGCGAGGGCATGGCCGCTGGCCTTTACCCAAAGTTTGTCCGCTGTCTTGAAAGAGGTGTTTCCGCCTCCGGCGATCACATACTGCTCGTCGCTGCCATATTCGCGCGACACTTCAACCAATTTCCCGATCTCAGACATAATACTATTTGTTTAAAGATTTCATTATGATTTCCTCTCCGGCGTCGATGGAATCCAGTCCGGCCTGGTGGGCAACCACCTTGCAGGCTCCACGGAAGTTGGTGATTCTCAGCTTCTCGGACAGCCCTTCGGGGTGGTCGCTTGTGCGCAACTTGATGGGTTCCAGGGCAGGGGTGTTATGCTCCGATCCGAATGTCACAGTGAAGCCCTCGTCCTGAAGGTAGCCGGAATATTCCTCGAGCACCTTGGTCGTGTTCCTTGTAGTGATGAACTCGACGGAGTTGAACCCCCTCTTCTTGAGGGTGTCGGCGGCCTTCTGGAGGTCTCCCTCGAAGTCGGTGAACTCACCTTTAGCGTTGTCAGCCAGAAAAGGATAGGTGGGGATGCCGCCGGCGGCCTTGATTATCTCGCAGACCGTCTCCATCGGCAGGAAAGCCTTGGGATCCTCTGGCACGAATGCCGCTCCTCCGGATTTGAGGAGCTTGCTCCTGATCTCGTTCTCTACAGCCGCCACATTGTCCTGGGCTGATTTAAGCGGCGCGCCGCTGAATATTCTCTCATAAGCGGCCGCCCTTTCCAAGCCCTCCCTGAATCTTGCGTCGATGGCCATCCTCAGGGCCTTGGCCAGGTGGCGCTCCCTGACGGATCCTTTAGTCAACTCCTTGACTATCTGGCCGAAATCCAGGTTGAATCCGGCTCCGACAGCGTCCAGATGGGCGTTGAGTTTCGCACACATCTTCTCGACCTGGGCGTTGGACTCCTCCCTGACTTCTTTCAGCAGGCTGGCCTTGCGGCCTTTGAGAATGACCGGATTGGCAAGCCCCTTGCCGCTGATGTAGGTCCGACCGGGGTTGTTGGGGTCGTTGACCCTGAGTCCTGCGGCCTGGTCCTCGCTGTTCAGAGATATGAATTCTATTCCGAACAGGGGGCAAAGATGCCTTACCTCGCAGCCTGACTTCCAGTCAGGGTATCCTTCCATGGAATAGAAGTCGTTGATTCCCACCACTCCGACACCTTCCTCAAGCGCCATGTCCAGGGCTTGGTCGATCCCGCTGAAGGCACTGAACGAATAGGGGGTGTGCATGTGGGCGTTTACGTCGATGATTGTGCTCATGTGTTATTGTTTTTGTGATCAGAACAAGCCTTCCGGCAGATCCAGGAACAGAAGTTTGGCATCTTCGTCGACGTCTGTGACCAGATCGTCGTGAAGAGGGATCATGACAGTCTCTTCCCCATGCCTTACATATAGGCATGGATTGCCGGGAATAGGCTCAAAATCAATTATTTCTCCGATTAATTGGCCATCCTTACCATTGATGGTCCAACCTATGAGATCCTCGGCGGACAATCCTTCTTCCTCATCGTCGTCTCCGGCAAGGGAGTCCTTGCGAGCGAAAATGTCGCTACCCACAAGCTCCTCAGCGTCAGCGAGGTCGCGGACTCCGGTCAGGTGGAGAAGGGCCTTGGAGGTTCCTTTTTCTTTAAGGGATTCAATAAAGAAGGGAACCGGAAGCCCATCAAACATGATGAACACCGGTTCCTCTGGATTCAAGTCTTCGATACTCCTCTCGCGGAAACCCGCAAGGATTTCCCCTTCGGTACCGTAGGACTTCAGTACCCGGGCTATCCGCAGAAAATCTGAAGGAGCCCCGGACATTCTTTAAGCCTCAGCAGTCGCTTCTCCAGCGGCCTCGGCAGCCTCCTCAGCGGCCTTGGCGGCAGCCTCTTCGGCAGCCTTGCGCTGGGCCTCGGCAAGTTCCTCAGCCTTCTTGGCGAGAGCGGCAGCCCTCTCCTCGTTGACCTTCTTCTCGGCGGCGATAGAAGCCTTGACCTTCTCGGCGGCTTCTTTCACGAGACCGTCTTTCTTGGCCTGGATCTTGGCATCCCTCTGGGCTTTCCAAGCGTTCCATTTCTGGTCGGCCTGCTCCTGGGTGATGGCGCCTTTCTCGACACCCCTCTGGAGGTGCTTGCGGAGGAGGACACCCTCGTAGGAAAGGATCCTGCGGGTGACAAGAGTGGGCTGGGCACCTACATTGAGCCAAGCGAGAGCCCTCTCACCGTCAAGGATGATGGTGGCGGGATCGGTGTTGGGGTTGTAGGAACCGAGTTGCTCGATGAAACGTCCGTCGCGCGGCGAGCGGGAATCGGCCACGACAATGTGGAAGAATGCGAAATTCTTCTTTCCGTGGCGCTGCAGTCTGATTTTAACAGCCATTGTGAATCTGTTTTTAAATAAATAATAATTAAACGTGTGTCTCCCAACTCGTGGGAGCTCGCAAAGATACGAATAAATATGAAATCGTGAAAAAATTTTGGTATTTCCGGAATAATACCTATTTTTGCAATCCCAATCCAATGGGACACATACCTGCGGTAGTGGTGAAATGGTATACACGCTACTTTGAGGGGGTAGTGGGCGCTACGCCCGTGTGAGTTCGACTCTCACCTACCGCACGATAAACAGCTCCGGAATATTCCGGGGCTGTTTTTGTTCTGTTGCTGTCATCCTGTGCGACAGCGAAGGATCTACAAACTGGGAGCTGGCCACCCCTTTTCCGGGCGCTTTGTATTGCATCTCGGTGTGCGGACCCCGGCAGAATATCTAGGCTCTTCGCAGGATAATCGCCTTCCCATGCCTCTGCAAGGCATATTACCCCGCTCTTGGTTTGTATTATCAGAGTACTGAAAACCACATCAGTCCAGATAACTGGCATATTTTCGGGATTGATTGGCAGAGGCCTTCTTCACCCGGTCTCCTTTCCCTGTTTTAAAGTTCCATCTGACGCCGAGAACCACTACTTTCTGGTCAGTATTATACTTGGTGATATTTGAGTAATCCGCCGCGGTAGTCTCAATCTCTCTGGTGCGATAGAATAAACCATGGCAGGTCAGCGAAAGAACTAGATTCCGATTGCTGAAATATTTCTGGATAGATGCCCTGGAATACCATACGCCTTTATAAAATTGCTGATATGACCAATACTTTCCAGTCTCACCATTTGAATTCAGAGATATAGAGATATCTTTTCCCAAGTCAAATATGGATGAGAGATAGTATCCGGCGCCATACTTGTCCCGTTTCCCAAATAATGAGTTATAAAGGATGTTCCTCTCACCATACACATCCATGTTAATAGTCCAGAAGTCTGTGAGTCTCAGATTTTTACCTTCGAGATATACTTGTTGGAACAATGATTTTCCGGTGTTTTCGGGAATAGTGTATTTGATCAAAGGATTAGAATTGTCCAAGTACGTGTTTTGTTCTATTCTTTTATTCCTGCTTGATAGGCTATATGTGATTCCCCATTTGTCATTGATCTGGAATATGAGAAGCATAGTGTTTAAATCATTCGGCCCCAGGTTGGCGTTTCCCTTGCTGTAGGAGTATTCGTTATGTTTAACGATGGCGGGAGAAATGTACTCATAGGGCAGTTCTCCTCCCTTTCTTGAGTAACTGGCGCTTAGATACCTGCCCTTTGTTTTGTCCAAGGTGAATGAGTATCCGATTGTGGGAAAGGGACGGAAATAGCCCTTTGATGACTTTATTCCTCCGATTGAAGTGTTGAGATGATTCCATTCAACTCTTAATCCTGCATTGAAGGATGATCTGCCGGAGGAATATTCATATTCGCTGTATGCGGAAAGATTAGTGATATCAAACAGTGAGTTAGTTTCAGTGGCCATGTTTGGCGACCCGATATGCTTAAAGCAATTTGAAGACACAAGGTAAGAAGATCCGATCCCGTAATTAAGTGATGCTTCTTTGCTTAACTTAAGTTCACGATCCGCTTGTAGCAATAACTGCTTTGTCTTTTCTTTTGTTTGATCCTCAAAGAAACCGTCCTCTATGGTCTGGTTCTCCTGCTTACTTGTGATCTGATATGGCAGGTATGATCTGGGAGAAGAAATAATGATGTCCCCTGAAGCGGAAAATGTAGAGCCTGATTGATCTGTTGACGAAAGATAAGACAAATAGGCTTGAAACTCGCCGTTGATTCTTTCATTATCGCCAATGTATGAGCTGCTGGTTGAGGTGTTTGTGCTATTGGTTAATTTCCTCTCCGGTGAATACCTGATATATAGGCCGATATTCTTGTCATTATTAAGGTCATATACAAGACTCAGCTCATTAGTCAATAGTCTGCTTTTATGTACAGATCTTGAGGAACTTTCTATGAGCCTGTTTATTAGTGGATAAAACGAAACCCTGTCATAGCAATCATTATTCTTGCTTAGGGAGAAATCAGTGAAGTTGGTTATACTCAATTTCTTGAACCTATATCCAAGGGACAGGTCACTGTTTTCGGAAACAATATCTTTCCCATATCTGGCGGAAGAGGACAGGTCTAAGCGGAAGGTGTTGAACGCATTGGCCTTTAACCATATTCTTAGCACCCCACTATCAGCTGAAGACGAGTACTTACTCCCCGCTAAAGGCACTATTTCAATCCGCGCTATGTCATTCGCTGAGATTAGATCCAGTTCCGCTCTGTTCTTAAGTGGCCTTCCATTTAAGAATATCAATGAGCAAGATCTTCCGAATATCCTGATTCCACTTTCCTCCCGCCTTAATCCTGGAAGGAAATCCAGGACTTCCGATATCGCTTTCCCTTCAGCGATTCTCTTGTCAATGCTTGATACAACTATCCTGTTTGAATAATATTGGACTCTATTCTCGACAACAACCGCGCTTTGAATATAGGCGGGATTGTTTTCAAGGGTAATAGTATCCGGGATACTCTTTAATAAACCGATAGAAACAGTCTTAGGGAGAAACGCTTGATGCGAGAAGGATATCGAGTAATTTCCAGGAGCCATTATCGGTAAAGAAGCAACCCCTGTTGAATCTGTAATGAAAGTGGAAGAGCCGCTGCCATCATCAGAAGAAAGTTCAACAAAAACATAGGGGATAGCCACTCCGGTTGAATCGGCGATAACAAAAGAAAACTTCTGAGCGAATATAGAAGAGGAGATAATCAGGAAGATAAGAGTTACTAGCGAACGAGTTAATAATAATTGCCCCGCACAAGCCTCCTGCTCTCCGGCGATGTGAAGAGATATTCCCGATAAATCATCCATGGTACCGATATCGATAACTTTATAAAGGTACGATTTTTTTTGAAATAGTTCCCCGGAAATAAGGGGGGATGTCTAACCTGTACCAAGTAGAAGTTGCTGGAAGTCGTGAGATGATGAATTTTCCAGATCAAAAGTTCTCGGCAGATGTTGCGTGATTGAAAAGAATTTGTACCTTTGCAAAAGATGAGTTTCGTTACAGAGACTTCCGAATACAGGCATCCATCCCTAAGTGGATGTCTGTTTTTTTAGACCTTAACCGAGGGGAGGTGCTGAATGCAAGGCCTGATAGTTCTTTCACTCTGTAACATATAACTTATCTAAAATGAGAACTTATCTAACATTGGTTCTAATCTCCATTAGGGTGGAGGTTCGAAGGCTTGTCAGAGTGAGGGCATATAAACGCCGGCGCAATGGCAAGACAGAGAGAGTACGAAGTTACTACCGCAGATATTAGGGTATCCAAGGTAGCTTGAACAGAGGCTCTCGCCGCAAGGCGCTCTACTCCTATCCCCTCGGTTTTTTTAATTGTACACCTCCAACCAGAGGGAGAACTCATATACTTCCTGCATTGCCCTGAAAACAGTTCGACAATTTGACAGGGGAACGCACAAGGAGACAAGCTCGCAAGGGCTTGTCTTTTTCGTTTTTGTTAGTATATTTGTGAAAACCAATTTAATTGTTTGACTTATGAAAATCTTATTCAAATCCCTCGTATCCATCTTTTTGATTTCGATGTGTGTGTGCGTGTCCGCACAGGATGAGCGTCCGGCTTTGCCGTGGCCCATGTCTGCCGAGATGAAGTTTAACGGCATGAGCGTGGAGGAGTATATGCTAAACCTTTGTGATCAGTCGAAGGAGAGCGTCGAGCAGTTGCGCGAGCAGTTGTATGCCCGCTACCTGGACGACGTCAAACGCGAGAAGGCCGGCGCTTCGGCCTACCTTCAAGCCAGAGAAGAGAAGGAGCGTTTCTGGTTCTTTTTCAGCAAGGCCCAGAATCTCGTCGATATCGCCTTGTCCGGGGTCAGCATCACTCCTGACGGCGCCATAATATCCAAAAACGTCCAGCGCCTGATCACTTCTCGCAAAGGCGGCGGAATCGGCTATTTCGCCGTAGGTGACAAGCCTGGTGAGTACAAGTTCACCAGCCTCGGAGGAGACGGAGCTTATCTCGATCCGGAGAGTCTCGCGACCGCAAAAGAAGCGGCGGCGAGGATGAGGCGTATCCAAGACCTGTTCAAGGGCCTTCATCTCATGTTGGAGGAAGCTGGGGAGGAGTGCAGCTACAGAAACAGGTACCTCTACAATTTCGCCGGGATTTACGCCATGGGCGTAGAGGGAGCGATAGAGAAGAATACCCCGGAGAACATCGAGCGTCGTCCGATGCCGAAGCCCGGTACCCTTCACGCTTCCCTTAAGGCCCAGGCTCTCAAGATAGCCAAGGCCTCAAATCCCAATGTCAGCGATGTTGTGATCGTGAGCAATTCCTGGGATGTCAAGCGTGACGCTCTCGGGCAGATCACCCACCGCAGCGTGTATGGCTACTACATCACCAACGATGCCAATGGCAAGCTGTGCGAGCGCAGAGCCTGGACCCAGTCCTATCAGGGAGGTGGCAAGTACGGCAGCCTACGTGCCGGCGGCGTGGGAGTCGAGAGTCCTTTCTATGCCAAATAGCGGCTGGAAGTCGTGAGATGATGAACCTCCGGAACAAAAATGTTGAGACCATAAAACAGGCATCCATCCCAAAATGGATGTCTGTTTTTTTTATTATTTTCTTGTTACATTTCGGATATCTCCTGGCAGCCCGGTATCGCCATCAGCATGTGGGGGAAATCAAATCTCTTTCTCGGTTTAAGCATCGGACCTTCTTTCGGTCTCCATGCGGGAATCGCGTTGTAATTTTGACTTTTCCACATAGCCGTCCAGAAGGTCCTACTGTGACGGAAACTCACCATCCTTTCAGATAGTTTTATGCCAAGAATACTTGCGACCTTTCAAAAAAGTCCACTCTTAATCGTTTGATAATAAGATTCATTTAAGTATATTTGAACAATCCAATACAAAAGACAAAATATTTGAGTTATGATTAAGCTGTCCCGAATTCTGTCTTTGACACTCCCGATTCTTTTTGTCATGTACGCCTGTTCCCCCAAAGAGGAACTGCCGGACAAACCGTCGACTCCAACAGATGTGAAGGTCACGGGAGTCTCTTTAAACCAGACATCAGTGTCCCTCTCTATTGACGAGACGTTCAAGCTTGACGCCATATTGTCACCTGCTAACGCGACTGATAATAGTGTCAATTGGTCCAGTTCTGACCCCAGCGTGGTCGCTGTCTCAAATGGGATGATCAAGGGCTTGAAAATCGGAACGGCCACTATCACCGTAACGGCTGGAGGCAAAACAGCTTCCTGCAAAGTCTCGGTGGTGAAGGAAGGCTTCCCCGAAGGACAATTGCCTCCGGATAATGAGATTTGGTACATTACTTCCGATAAGAAGCCGCTGACTAAAATAGAACGTCAGGGAACATGTATACCCCAATTCGCCAATTACAAAGATGGATATGGAGTTATCCATTACAGCGGTCCTATCACACTGTTTGAAAGACTTTCCTTAGATGCGGGGGAATGTAAGAGAGTAACCGAACTACTTCTCCCTGATTGTGTTGAGACGATTGGAAGCTGGGCTTTTGAGCATCCATTCAGTATCAAGGAATTCAGGGTGCCGGCCAAATTGAATAGTGTCGAGGGTTTAATCGCGTCTTGTCCCACATTGGAGAAGTTTACTGGTTCTCATGTTTCTGAGGATGGGCGCTGTATTATCTTCGGCGAATCACTAATCGCTTTTGCCCCCGGGGGAATCGATTCTTATGAGATTCCATCCGGAGTCACTAGAATTAATAGTGGCGCGTTCGCTTATGCCAAGGGCGTTAAATCGGTTGTCATTCCGTCCGGTGTCATGTATTTGGAAGATACTAGTTTCGCTGGTTCAAGCTTGGAAAGCATCACGATTCCCTCTTCAGTCATCTCAATCCATCCTTATGCCTTCCTTTTTTGTGATAAACTGAAAAATCTTCTTGGAGATAATACCCATTTTATCTCCGAGGACCGGAAATTCATCTATGAACCTAACGATATGTTCCCGAACACGATTTATTTCTTCGCAGGTAAGGACGACACATCGTATGAGATTCCGGAAGGGATCACTTGCATAGAGAGCTATGCTTTTAGTAATTGCGTAAACCTCAAGAATATAACTTTCCCGGAATCCCTTATCCAGATCAATGGTAGCGCATTCGAGGGTTGTGTCAATCTCGAGTCTGTAAATGGCAAATACGCCACTACGGATCATAAAGGATATATAAACGCCGTCGGAAAGTTGATGCTCCTGGTCCCGAACATTGATGACGATTATGTGGTCCCTGATGAAGTCACAGCTTTGGGATCAGAACTCTTTTCCAATAGGCCGACGCTGAAATCCGTCACTATGGGGGATAATGTGACAGAGTTGGGAAATTATGTTTTCTCGCGTTGCGAAGCGCTCAAAAAAGTTGTTTTGTCGGCCAACTTGAAATCAATCGGGTATAACCCGTTTATGTATGACCGGCTCTTGGAGGAAGTGTATTTCCGTGGCATCATTCCTCCTTCGTACACTGACTACCAGCTCGTGGAGGCCCCCGCGCTCAAGTTTTACGTTCCCTCCCAATCAATTAATCTTTACAATACCAACAATGGATGGAAAGATTATTGGAGTATTATGAAGCCTTATGACTATAATGATCTGCCTACGCCTGAATACTACATGTCCACAGACTATTCCAAGGAGGGAGAAGTGACTGTGTATCAAAAGGCTACGGAGGGGAATGGGATTGATGTCGTCTTTATGGGAGACGCTTATTCTGACCGTCAGGTGGAAAGCGGCTTATACCTTAACGATATGAAAGCCTGCGCTGAAGGTTTCTTCGATGTCGAGCCATACAAGTCGTTCCGCCACTTGTTCAATATCTATTTCGTGACCACTGTCTCGACTGCTGAGGGATATGAGCTTGGAGGACAGAGCCTCGGTTCAACTCCACTAACAGGTACGGCTATCACTGGTAATGAGTCCAAATGCTTTGACCTGGCTCTCAAAGCAGTGAAAGATCCGAAGAGAATGGATGAGGTTCTGGTGATTGTCTGCGTTAACCAAGATTATTCCGAAATTCGTATGGCTGGAACTTGCTCAATGCACGAGCCGGAAGACTGGGCTGGGCGAGATTATGCCAACGGCAATAGTGTGACGTTTGTCTTAAAGCTGGATGATTCTTTTGATAATACCATTCCTGTGATCCAACATGAGGCGGGCGGCCATGGGTTCGCCAAACTGGCGGATGAGTATAATTATTCCGGCACTCTGTCCTCTATGGATAAGGACAAGATTAACGCTAACTCACCTCATGGATGGTACTCTAATATCGACATGACTTCGGATCCCACCAAGATAAAGTGGTCATGGTTCCTTACCGATGATCGTTACAAGAGTGAAGTGGGAGTGATTGAGGGAGGTTATACCTACCAATATGGCGTCTGGCGTCCGTCTGAGAACAGCATAATGAAGAATAATAGCGCCGGCTATTTTAACGCGCCCTCGCGTTATACCATATGGAACAGGATTCACAAACTGGCTTATGGCAAGGAATGGACCGGAACCTACGAGGACTTCGCTAAATACGACGCCATCAACAGGAAGACTCCATAATAGAGTTTGATCCGCTAGAATGAAGCGGTCGTGGCTCCCTCAGCCACGACCGCTTCTTTTAAGCTGAATAGTCTTTTATAAGTCAGTAAAAGTGAATAGTCCCTTCTTAAGGTCAAGGAGTAAACGTCTGTTTTTGCTGATTGCAAGATGGGTATATTTATTGTTTTTTGATTGAGTAGTTTTACTCAATTTACTCAAGAAGAGTATTTTTTACTATCTTTATTGCGGTAAAATACTCAGATTGATGGTAAGTAGATACTCATTCGGGGCTTTTGCGCTAATTATTCTTTCCTTATGTTGTTCTTGCGGGAAACGTATCGACATAAGGCAGGGCCGTCAAGTCCCTGAACTACTCGATGAGGCGGAGAAATTGACCTCGCAGTCCCGCTACGACGAGGCTGTCGGTCTCGCTTTTGAGGCCTTGAAGACATCTGAAAGTGTCAATGTGGATCGAGTCAATCAGGCCAAGTCTCATCTCACCCTCTCCAAACTTTTCCTCCAGACCAGCAGGGACTCCCTGTCTTGGGAACATGCCGACATAGCGGAAGACCTTGCTGTACGGGAGAGGAATGATTCGCTCAAAGCGGTGGCCCTTTTGTTGAAAGGCAAGATATGCTCATATTCTTCGATCTCAGAGGAGTTGAACAGGGATGACGAGGGGATCGGCTATCTTGAGGAAGCGCTCGGGCTCTCCGAGAAGAACGGCTGGAAAGCAATCTCGACCGAGGCTTGCTTTTTCCTTTGTGAGATATATGTCAATAAAAACCGGTGGAATGACATTCTCGACAGGGATCTTTACATTAAAGCGGGGGAGTGGCTTACCAAGGCGGAGACGCTTGACGAGGGACATCAGTCAGCCAGGGCACTTTCTACCCGCATGCGGTATCTGCGTCAAGGGGATAGGACTGACGAGGCGATAGCCTTCTGCAACCGTGTGCTGTCAGGTACCCCGGAGTCGGACTATTTGAAACTTTATCAGATTTACGACCACCTGACCAATCTTTATCTTAAGAAAAGGGATATATCTAAAGCTACCGAGGCTCATCAGAACTATTCTTACTACATGCAGTTTTACATGCGCCAGAAGGGCGACGACATCCTGCAGGACCTTCAGACCGAATACCAGACAGAGTTGAAAGACCGTCAGATCAAATCCAGGACTTATTGGGCATTCCTTTTGGGCGTGTTCCTGCTTCTTGCGATGGCGGCCATTGTCCAGTTCATCCGGCTCAACAGGCAGATTTCCAGCAAGAACAAGAGCATCGAGGCTATCGCCCGAAGTCGTGAGATGCTTTTCGCGGTCATAGCCAAAGACTTGTACGATCCGGCTTTGGCGGGCATAAAGGACAGCCAGACGCTGGACTTTATCCGGAAGTGGCCTACGATGAGCGAGGACGAGATCAGGGAGCGTTGCGCCAGCCTTGCGGAAGGCGACGCTCCGATGGATCCCTCGGTTGTCAATTATATCTCCGATTTGATGATTTCGAAGAAGAAGTCGCTGGGAACCAAGGGTTTGAGTTCAAGGGAACTGGAGATAATATCCTTAAGCAAAGAAGGCTTGTCCGACAAGCAGATCGCGGACAAGCTCTTCCTTTCACCGCGCACGGTGAGCAATCACAAATATCGTATTTACAGCAAGCTGGAGGTCTCGGGTAATTCCGAGATGCTCGCCAAGGCCGAGGAGCTCGGGTTGTGACCCCTTATTTCCCGGCGATGATCCTCGCGTCTTCAGCCTTGTCTATCCCAGCCCTCTTCTCAAGAGCTTCTTTTCTTTCCCGGATCTCCTCCTTGTGGCGGATGACCCAGTTCTCGGCGAAAATGCAGGCACAGGCCGCCCCGAAGTAGATTATTGTCTGTAGGATCATGATTCTCATCTGCGACCCTGCCGCTGAGATGTCCCCTCCGGCTGTGCTAAGGTTGATGTAACCTTGGACTCCGAAAGTGGACGGGAAAATGTACGAGAAAACTTTCCAGAAGCCCGGGAAAGCGACTGTCGGCCATGAGCATCCGGTGAGGAACAGGCAGATTGGCGACATCGCCAGGAACAGGAGGAACACTGACTCCCTCCTTGTTATCAATGTGCTCCAAGTCATGCTGAAGAACACGCAGTCAGTGATGAAGAACAGCAGCATCGCGAGAACATCCCCGAACTGTCCCCTCTGCGGTATTCCGAATATCGCCGGTACTATAAACGCGATGTACATCCCGATTCCAAGGTAGAGGAGCCAATACGCACCTCCCCGGCCAAGGACGACACGGACCATTCCATGTCCCTCGAGTTTGTCAGGCAAGGAGGCGAAACTGTGGTTCCTTTCCCTCTG
>CACZHP010000036.1 GCA_902780935.1 uncultured Bacteroidia bacterium
TCCTCCTCGAACACCCGTTTCTTCTCATTGAGAATCTTCTCCGCCTCATTCACATTGAGGGGATCACCAGTGTAGATGAGAATAGGGCTTCCAGACTTGCAGAAATAGCTTCCATCCTGAAAACAAAGGCCTTCACCTAAGATCCCGCCAGCCATGCTGACATGCTTGTCCCTGGTCTCGAAACGGAAGGAAGATTTCTCATCAAGCGTCAGCCTGTCCCTACCGGTGATGCTGTTCGCGTTCGGCCAGGCATATTCAGGTTTGATCCTGATCATTCCTTTCTGGTCAGTGTTCTCACCGGTCGGGGTGACAAGCATAAGAAGCCTGTCTCCATCTGAAGTGGAGCGCAACTTGACGGAGACTTCGTGCCAGGTGGCATCCACTTCTGAATATGAGTTATCAAACACATGGTCATAAGGATGGACATAAGCAGCATCCTGCCTCGGGTTTCCGGCCCTGAGGTCTTCAGCCACCTCTCCTTTGGCATCGACCAGTGCCAGTTTCACGGAGAATGCTTCCGGAAGGTATAGCTGGGTGAACATGCTTCGTGTGTCCCAGGTATTCCATCCTGTCCTCAGGCTGTCAAGCATCCTATAATAATTCCGGACCGGTTCCAGGTCGCCATTTCTTGTTTTGGCACCAGCGACCGGCATGATGGAGCATATCAATAGTGTCAGGAACAACGTCTTTTTCATGATTATCAGTAGTGTTGTTTTTACCCTATGACAAAAATACTCTTTTTCATGGATAATCCAACATTGGCGGGCAAGGTCGATTTTTAGGCTTGGGACCTTGCCCGGGGAATCGGCACGTGACACGGCTGGAAGGCCCATCTTACAGGCACGGTCCCCGACACAAAACACGACCTTGCCCGAAAAATGGGGAAAAAGACACGCAATGTTGCTGTTCTTCCCGCTGAAATCTTTATCTTAGCTGAACAATTAACGACTTGAATTATGAAAAAGATTCTTGAAGTACTCCGTTACGGAAATGGCGACATCATTTTCAAGACAGATGTCGATCCCCTGAAGAACCCCGATGAGATTAACAACATCCTGATCCAGACCATGATGTCCATGGCCACAAAGCTATGGGGAGGCAATGAGCAGGCGGTTTTGGCAATAATCAGAGTGCTTTCTATAGCCGACCTTGCACTGAGCGTCAACAGAAAAGAAATGATTCGCTGGCTTGACAGGGAGTCCGGAAACCTGTACAAGGCATTTCAGGATGCGAATGCGGCTTTTCAAAAAGATGGAGGCAAAATCATGACATTCGGCCCTGGAGTCATGCCTCCAAAGACAAAAAGCGGAACATGAGACGGGCTGTTCCCAGACAGATGCCTGACGGCAGCGTCAGGTATGTCCAGCCATATCATGTGAGCATGGAAGGACAAGAAACAATTATCCTGTGCCGAGACGACGAGGACTACGACGCGATGGTCAAGATCATCTGTGTCTGCGCCAGAAGGAAGAACGTGATAGTCATCATCTATGCTGTCGTGTCAAACCACAGTCACGTCGCGATCCTTGCCATCAACCAAGAAAATGCTGACGCTTTCAGCGAGGAGATCAAAAGGATGTATTCCATGTGGTTCAGCAGGAAGTACGGCAGGACCGGAATCATGAGAAAGGTCGATGTCAAGGCTTTGCTTCTGGACAACGACTGGTATACCCGCAACGCTTTGGCTTATGTGCCAAGGAATGCCTTGGACAATGGATGTAATGTTGATGAATATCCCTGGTCCGGGTATAGAGCCATGTTTTCCGGACAATCGTTGACAGGCTGCCATGTCGCTTCTATGACTAAGGAAATGAGACGGGAGGTCATGCACACTGGGGACAAATTGACCGATGTGCCATGGCTTGTGGATGAAGATGGACGGCTTATTCCCAAAAGCATCTGCGACTTCGAGTACCTGGAACAAGCCTTCGAGCATGATCAGGCGTATTTCCTCAAAACGATTGGTGACCAAAATTCGGCTGAGATGAGGCACAAACTCGTCGAGGCACCACGCCACATGCTGACAGACAATGAGTTCCTGAAGATTGCCGAGGAGACTAGCCAGCGATGGTTCTCCTCTCCCATTGACCAAATCTCAATTGACCGGAAAATCCGCCTGATTCCCTATCTGTTCAGGACCGTCAAAACCACGGTGCCCCAGCTCTCCAGATCCTTCGGTCTTCCACGCGAAGAGGTTTCCCACATTCTTGGCCGACCTAGACCTTAACTAGACCTTGCCCAATGAAAGGCCCGGAAGGGACACGAAAAGAGCATCGCCATCGCCGGCATGACGGTCGGAGCGAAGCGACGGCAGGGGGTTTGGGGGGAACGCCCCCCAATGAATGAAAGGCCCGGAAGGGCTACAAGTAAAGCCAGGCGGGTAGCCTGGCTTTACTTGTAGTCCCTAGTGGAATCGAACCACTATTTAAGGTTTAGGAAACCTCCGTTCTATCCGTTGAACTAAGGGACCAGCTAAATCTCTTGAAGAACTACTCGACGTTCTTCTCGATGATCTGACGACCTCTGTAGTAGCCGCACTCAGGGCAGACGTGATGATACATCACGGTGGCGCCGCAGTTAGGGCAAGTGGCCAGGGTCGGAACCTTCGCGAAGTCGTGAGTCCTTCTCTTGTCTCTTCTCGCCTTGGAGACTTTGTGTTTCGGATGTGCCATAATTAATATTCTTTAAATTTTATCATTTCATTCCAAGAAGGTCCCCAAGCCCCGCGAACGGAGTCGAAGAATCCTTCCTCAAAAGTTCCTCGTCATCTTCAGAACTCAGAAATCTCACTGTCTCGGGATCGCACTCTCCTTCCTCATGAACCCTCTGCACCGGAAGCGACAGGCAGATGTAGTCGTACACGGTCTGGCTGAGGTCAAGATCAGTGTCAGTCACAGGGAGGACAACTATCTCCCTATCACCTTCGGCCTCCCCCGCGGAGTCCGGATCCCCGAACTTGACGCTGAGGGCGAACCCGGTCGAAACCGGGAGCCTCAAATCCCCGAGACACCTGTCGCAAGTCACTGTGACATCCCCGTCTATCTCGCAGTCAACACCGATGAAGCGGCCTGACTTCTCGACAACGACCTTGACATCCAGGCCGGCATCCAGGATCTCTGAATTCTCAAAACGCTCAAAGAACTCTTTCCCAACGCTCCGGAAGAACTCCGTCCTTCCTTGCGCCAACCCGTTCAGAGGAACTATAAAATCATCTTTCATCGCTTCGCCAAACAGATTAAGGGATGCAAAGGTATAAAAAATTTACCTAAATAAAAATCTTTTCTGAAATAGTTTGACTATTCTTCGTCTCCACCATTCCCCGCGCGTTTGCGATCCATAGGATCAAGCAGGATCTTGCGGATCCTCATGTGGTGGGGCGTAACCTCCACCAACTCATCCTCACGGATGTACTCCAACATCTCCTCAAGGGACATCTTTATGGCCGGAGGAAGGATGATTTTCTCATCCGAACCGGCGGCGCGGACATTGGTGAGCTTCTTGGTCTTGCAGATATTGATATTAAGGTCACGCTCCCTGGTGTGCTCCCCGACCACCTCTCCGCAATAAATCTCCTCGCCAGGCTCCACGAAGAACTTGCCCCTGTCCAGAAGCTTGTTCATCGAGTAAGCAATGGCGTCGCCAGTCTCCAGGGAGACGAGCGAACCGTTGGTACGGTTGTCGATCTCGCCCTTGAAAGGCTGGTATTCTTTATACCTGTGAGCCATGATAGCCTCGCCTTGGGTGGCGGTCAGAAGGTTGCTCCTGAGTCCCATCAGGCCCCTCGTAGGAATATCGAACTGAAGCAGGGTGCGATCCCCGCGGGGCTCCATATGGATAAGGGCACCCTTACGGCGGGTCGCGAGCTCAATCGCCGTTCCCACGAAATTCTCCGGAACCTCAATGGACAGATCCTCAATCGGCTCGCAGCGCTGCCCGTTGATGGTCTTGTCCAAGACCTTGGGCTGGCCGACCTGAAGCTCGAAACCCTCCCTGCGCATCTCTTCGATCAACACTGAGAGATGGAGAACGCCTCGACCATAAACTATAAAAGAGTCAGCGTTAAGGCCAGGTTTAACCTTAAGGGCCAGGTTTTTCTCCAGTTCCTTGTCCAGACGCTCCTTTATGTGCCTGGAAGTCACGAACTTCCCGTCTTTTCCAAAGAACGGGGAATTGTTGATCGTGAAGAGCATGCTCATCGTGGGCTCATCGATGGAGATCGGAGGCAGGGCTTCGGGGGCGTTGAGGTCGGCGATAGTGTCTCCGATCTCGAAGCCGTCGATCCCAACTACGGCACAGATGTCTCCGCAGCGGACCTCCTCGACATTGGACTTGCCGAGGCCATCGAAAACCATCAGCTGCTTGACTTTATGCTTCTCGACAATATCATACCTCTTGCAAAGGCTCACCTGCTCACCGGTGTGAAGGACTCCCCTCGTGACCTTGCCGACAGCGATTCTGCCGACATAGGGGGAATATTCAAGCGAAGTGACCTGCATCTGGACGGTTCCCTCAACCATCTTGGGAGCCGGAACCTCCTCAAGTATAGCGTCCAACAGAGGAGTGATGTCCGAAGTGGGGGTTCTCCAGTCCTCAGACATCCAACCTTGCTTGGCGCTTCCGAATATGGTCTTGAAATCGAGCTGGTCATCATCGGCGTCAAGGGCGCACATCAGGTCAAAGACCTCCTCCTGTACCTCGTCCGGGCGGCAATTGGGCTTGTCCACCTTGTTGACAACTACTATCGGCTTCTTGCCGAGCTGAAGGGCCTTGTGAAGCACGAAACGGGTCTGGGGCATGCAGCCTTCGAAAGCGTCCACAAGAAGCAGCACTCCGTCCGCCATATTCAAGACCCTTTCGACCTCACCGCCAAAATCGCTATGGCCGGGAGTATCTATAATATTGATTTTGACGCCTTTATATGTAACGGACACATTCTTGGCGAGGATGGTTATACCTCTTTCCCTCTCGATGTCATTGTTGTCGAGGATGAGCTGGCCGAGGTTCTCCGGCTGACGCACCAGATTGGCCTGATAGATCATCCTGTCCACGAGTGTCGTCTTGCCGTGATCGACATGCGCGATGAGCGCTATATTCCTTATTTCCTGCATATTCCTAAAAAAATCCTGCGAATTTACTGAATTTCGCAGGATTATGAAAAAAAAAGATTCTTCGCTTCGCTCAGAATGACATTTCTATTATCTTCTTTGGGCTTCCCTCAGAATGACAGGTGGTCAAGCGATCAAAGCGTTGACAGCGTTACTGACCTTGTCAAAACCGAAACTCGAGAGGATGCGGTCCATCCGTGCGGCGATCCGGTCGTTGCAAAGATTGCCGATGGATCCCAGGTGGGTGTGGTTCAGGCTGCCGGAATATTCGAAAGTGCCATCAGCGATTGAGGTAGCCACCTGGCGGTATGCATCCCGGAACGGAACTCCTTCAGACACAAGATCATTGACCTTCTCGACACTGAAAGCCAGCTTGTAGATGGGGTCGGACATGACGTCTGTCTTGACCTCAATGTCCTTGACCGCGTATTCCACAATGTCAAGGCAGGAATCCATCTCGTCGAAGATCGGGAAGAAGACTTCCTTCAGGATCTGCATGTCCCGGAAATATCCGGAAGGGAGATTCCCTGTTATAAGGCGGATGTCGTTCAGAGCGCCGCAAATCTTGTTGCAGCGGGCGCGGACCAACTCGAACACATCCGGGTTCTTTTTATGGGGCATTATGCTGGAACCTGTAGTCAATGCGTCCGGAAGTTTCACGAACCCAAAGTTTTGGCTTGAATACAGGCAACCGTCGAAGGCCAGCCTTCCGACTGTCTCAGCGACGGAGGAATAAGCGAAAGCCACAGCCCGTTCCATCTTTCCCCTGGTCATCTGGGCATAGATAGAGTTATAGTCAAGATCCTCAAAGCCAAGAAGTTTCGTGGTCATAGTCCTATCCAAAGGAGCCGACGATCCATAGCCTGCGGCAGAACCCAAAGGATTACGGTTGACGATGTCCCAAGCTGCCTTTAGCATGGTCATATCTCCTGTGAGACTCTCGGCATATGCCCCGAACCAGAGGCCGAACGAGGAAGGCATCGCCACCTGGAGATGGGTGTATCCTGGGATCAGGACATCCTTGTACTTCTCGCTGGCGCTTTGCAGGGTGCGGAAAAGGCTGTCAACCTTCCCTACGGTGCGCTCTATCCTTGCGCGGGCATATAACTTCAGATCCACGAGAACCTGGTCGTTGCGGGATCGCCCCGTGTGGACTTTCTTACCGATGTCGCCAAGCTTCCGGGTCAGCATAAGCTCGACCTGCGAATGGACATCCTCCACATCAGGCTCAATCTCGAAACTTCCCTCGGAAGCAGCTGAATATAAAGTCTTAAGCTCCGGGAGTAGGAGTTCCAGATCCGCCTTCGTCAAGAGACCGACGCTCTCGAGCATCGTGATGTGGGCCATGGTCCCGAGGATATCGTACGGAGCCAGTTCGAGGTCCAGTTCCCGGTCTTTTCCGACCGTGAAAGCATCTATCCGGGCATCCTCATCGTACCCCTTGTCCCATAATTTGTTCGCCATATTATATTTCCAATTGATCAAGCAATTTTACATAAATATCAGTTCCCGACGAGATCTCGTCGAGGCGGATGTACTCGTCCGGGGCGTGGGAGCGGGCCGAGTCGCCGGGACCGATCTTCAAGGTCGGGAAGGGACAGATAGCCTGGTTACTCGTGGTCGGAGATCCGAACGGCTGAAGCCCAAGAGAAAGCCCCCGAACCACAATCGGATGACTCGTCGGGAGATGCGAGCTGCCGATCCTTGTCGAGCGCTCCTTGACCTCGCACTTCACTGCCTCCTTGATGAGCTCAAGCAGCTCCGGATTCGAATACATCCCGTTCGGACGCACGTCCACCACGAAGCGGCACTCGTCAGGCACCACATTGTGCTGGGTTCCCGCCGCGATCATCGTCACGCTCATCTTGACGGCTCCGAGATAATCCGAGACCCTCGGGAAGCGGAAATGACGGAACCACTCGATGTCCGTCAACGCTTCATAGATGGCGTTCACGCCCTCGTTTCTGGCCGCATGGCCGCTCTTTCCACTGGCGACACAGTCCAATACCATAAGCCCCTTCTCCGCCACGGCCATATCCATCCCTGTCGGCTCCCCAATCACTCCGAATGCGATCTCCCCCAACTCCGGGAGAAGGACATCCATGCCTCCCTTACCGCTGACCTCTTCCTCCGCCGTGACCGAGTACACAAGCCTGTACGGCTGAGGCTTCTTGATCAGCTCCGAATAGGCCTCAAGCAAGGCCATGAGGGATCCCCCGTCGTCATTGCTGCCGAGGCCGTATAGCTTTCCTCCTTCGAGATCCGGAGAGAAAGGATCGCGGGTGTAGCCGTGATTGGGCCTAACGGTGTCGATGTGGGCGTTAAGAAGGATCGTGGGCTTCCATGAGGGAGCCTCAGACTCCATCCAGAGGTTGTTTTCTATGCGACGGACATCAGGGAAACCATTGTCTTTCAACCATTTCTCGAGATAATCGCATGCCCCGGTCTCCTCCTTGCTGTAGGAGGGAATGCGGATCAGGTTTTGAAGGAGATTTATGGTGTCCATATCTAGTCGTCGGTCTCCGGGTCGGCGAGAATGGTCGTACCTCCGGCCAAGTCCGAGGGAGAAGTTATCACGACCTTATAAACGCCGTCATTGATGGCGTCGAAGGCGTTCTGCAGTTTGGGAATCATCCCCTCCGAAATGGTGCCGTCCGCGACCATCGGCTCGAAATCCTTCTTGGCCACGGTCTTTATCAGGGAAGAAGGATCCGACAGATCTTTCAAGACCCCAGGAATTGATGAGCAGAAGGTCAGGGTGACGGAATATTTCTCCGCCAAAGCTCTCGCCACTGAAGATGCGATCGTGTCGGCGTTTGTGTTGAGCATCGACCCTTCCTTGTCATGGGTAAGAGGAGCCAGCACAGGCACGGCACCTGCCTCAAGAAGTGAGACCAAAGCCCTGGTGTTCACATATTTCACATCGCCCACATAGCCGAAATTCACGAGCTCCACCGGACGCTTTACGCTCATTATGACATTCATGTCAGCCCCGGTCAGGCCAAGGGCGTTTACTCCGAGGGCCTGGAGACGGGCCACTATGTTCTTGTTGACGAGGCCGCCATAGACCATGGTGACGACCTTGAGCATCTCGGCGCTGGTGATCCTGCGTCCGTCGATCATCTGGGTCTCCACGCCCAGTTTCCCGGCCATCTCGGTAGCGATCTTCCCGCCCCCGTGGACGAGAATTTTCTTCCCGTGAAGGCTGGAAAAGGACATCAGGAGCCCGGAGAGGGACTTCTCGTCTTCGACAACCGCTCCGCCGACCTTTATTATATTCAGACTCTCTTTTATCATTTCAGTCCCTCCAACATTCTTTTCATGACGACCTGGGCCGAGACCACCCTGTTTGCGGCCTCAGGGATAACTATGCTCCTCGGCGAGTCGATAACGCCGTCCGAGACGATCATATTCCTACGCACGGGCAGGCAGTGCATGAAGTAAGCGTTGTCAGTCACGGCCATGTGGCGCTCGTCCACGACCCAGCCCCTGTCCTTGCTGAGGATCTTTCCGTAATCGGCTGGATTTGTCACGCCTGGGCAGCTCCAGTTCTTCGCATAGACGAAGTCGGCTCCCTCAAGGGCTTTCATCTGGTCGTACTCGACTTTGGCGTTTCCGACGAATTTGGGATCAAGCTCATAGCCCTCAGGATGGGTGATCACGAAGTCCACGTCCGCCGCGTTCATCCACTCGGCGAATGAATTGGGGACGGCCTGCGGAAGAGCTCTCGGATGAGGGGCCCAGGTCATGACGACCTTCGGACGCTTCTTGGCCTTGTATTCCTCGATTGTGATCAGGTCCGCAAAGGCCTGGCAGGGATGCACGGTCGCCGACTCAAGGCTTATAACGGGCTTCCCTGAATATTCAATAAATTGGGTTAGAATTGATTCCGCATAGTCGAACTCCCGATCATGAAGGCCGGCGAAAGACCTGACTCCAACAATGTCGCAATAGCTGCCTATCACGGGGATAGCCTCTCTGAGGTGCTCGCTCTTGTCCCCGTCCATCACGACTCCAAGCTGCGTCTCGAGTTTCCAGCTGTCGGCTCCGACATTCAGCACTATCGGGTTCATCCCGAGATTCAAGGCGGCTTTCTGGCTTGAGAGACGGGTACGGAGGCTGTTGTTGAAGAATATCAGGATGATGGTCTTGTCGCGGCCGAGTTCTTTCCAGCCAAAAGGATTGGCTTTGACTTGCTTGGCTTCCTCAAGAGCTGACGCAAGGTCGCCGATGTCGCTCACATGAAAGAATGATTTCATAAGACTTCCTCCAATGCTTTTATGAATATGTCAACGTCGTCTTTGGTGAGTGTGAGAGGGGCAAGGAGACGGATCATGTTCTTGCCCGACACGCCGGTGAATATGTGCTTGTCAAACAGCAGCTTCCGTCTCAGCTCCGCTATCGGTCCGCTAAACTCCACCCCGATCATCAGGCCCCGCCCCCGGACCTCCTTGATCTCGATTGTTGATCTGTCGTCATCCGAATTACAATCGACTCCCGGCGGCGGCAATGCGCCCTTTGCCGACGACGGGCAAGTACTTGCCAAAGATAGCAGGCGGGATTTGAGGTATTCACCGACTTCGTAGGCGTTCTGGACAAGATTCTCGTCCTTGATGATGTCCGCCACCGCGATCGCCGCGGCCATAGCCAGATGGTTGCCGCCGAAGGTTGTTCCGAGCATACCCTTGACTGGCTCGAACTCAGGCGAGATCAGCACCGCACCGATCGGGAAACCACCGGCCATACCTTTGGCCATCGTGATAAGGTCAGGACGTATTCCGGCCCACTGGTGAGCAAAATACTTTCCTGTCCTGCCGCACCCGCTCTGCACCTCATCCAGGATCAGCGGAACCCCTGCCTCCTTGGTCGCCGAGCGAAGCTCCCGCATGAAATCGTCATCAGGGATTATTATCCCTCCGACCCCCTGTATCCCCTCTATGATCACCCCGGCGATATCCCCCTTTGAGAGCTCCTCCCGGACTGAGGCGATATCATTCATCGGCACGAAGGTAACCTCATGCCAGCTGTTGAACGGGGCCCGGATCTTGGGGTTGTCAGTGACGGCCACGGCTCCTGAGGTCCGCCCGTGGAAAGCGCCCTTGAACGCTATCACCCGGCGCTCACCAGTGTGGAAAGACGCGAGTTTCAGGGCGTTCTCATTGGCCTCCGCTCCTGAGTTGCAGAGGAAAAGGGAATATTCCGGATAACCGGACAACTCCCCGATCTTCCGGGCCAATTCCTCCTGAAGAGGATTGTGGATGCTGTTTGAATAGAAGCCAATCTTACCGAGCTGGTCGGAAACCGCGGCAACATATTTGGGATGGCAATGCCCGACCGAGATCACGGCATGACCCCCGTAGAGGTCAAGGTACTCGACTCCTTTGTCGTCCCAGATCCTGGTGCCTTTCGCCCGGACCGGCGTCACATCGAATAAACTGTATACATCAAATAGTTCCATATCGTCAGAATCTTGTGGCTTTTAGGTGGAGTCCGGTGTCTTCCGGAAGGCCGAATATAAGGTTCATGTTCTGGACAGCCTGGCCTGAAGCGCCCTTGACCAGATTGTCTATCACACTGATAACGTGGAGCTTCCGTCCATGTTTACGTACATTCAGTACGCACTTGTTGGTGTTCACCACCATCTTCAGGTCCGGATTGGTGTCGATCACATGGACAAAGGGCTTATCCCTGTAGTAGTCTTTGTAGATCTGGACAGCGGCCTCTTCCGGAAGGTCACAATCGAAATAGACCGACACCAGGATTCCCCTCGCGAAATCTCCCCTCACCGGAACGAAATTCATTTCTCCGGTATATGACGGGGCGAGAGTTTTCAAAGTCTCGTTGACTTCTCCCAGATGCTGGTGAGTGAATGCCTTGTAGATCGACAGGTTATCCGTCCTCCAACTGAAATGGGTAGTCTCCGAGGGGGCCTGCCCGGCTCCGGTGGATCCGGTGATCCCTGTGACGTGGATCTCGGGAAGCCTGTCCATCGCCGCCATCGGGAGGAGTGAGAGCTGAATTGCCGTGGCGAAGCATCCAGGATTGGCGATATGCTTGGCCTTAACTATCTTATCCTTAAATGCTTCCGGGAGGCCATAGACAAAGTCACCGGCATCGGCCGCCAGACGGAAATCATTTCCCAAATCTATGATCGCTCCCTTGTAACTCTCCGGCAGCGCCTCCACAAACGGCTTCGCCTTCCCATGCCCGGAGCAAAGGAACAGCACATCGCAATCATAATCAAATTGGGAAGAGAACCGCAGCTTCGTCTCGCCGAGCAGGTCGGCATGCGCGGTCCAGACGGGCTCACCTGCATGGCTCCCGCTCTGGGCAAACACGATCTCCGCGCAAGGGTGGTTCACAAGGATCCTCAGAAGCTCACCTGCGGTGTAACCGGCGGCCCCGACGATTCCGATCTTAATACTATCGTCGATATTCATCTACAATTCCTTTTCAAGTTTCTCTCCCTCATCCTTATGAGCCGTGTAATAGACCCGCAGCGGGGTTGAGCTCACCTTGATGAAGCCCTTCGCGTCCTCGCTGGTCCAACCCTTCTGCATCTCGCCGTACTCCCCGAACTTGGTCTTCACCAAGTCGCAAGGGGAATCCACGCCGACCGTAGAGAACGACCACGGACGAAGCTCCATCGTGACCTTTCCGGTCACATTCCTCTGGCTTTCTGTCAGCATAGCCTCGATGTCCCTCATGACGGGCTCAAGATATTGGCTCTCATGAAGGAACATCCCGTACCAGTTGGCCACCTGGTCTTTCCAGTACTGCTGCCACTTGCTGAGAGTGAACTTCTCCAGAAACTTGTGCGCAGCCATGATCAGCATCGGAGCCGCCGCCTCGAAGCCGACCCGGCCCTTGATGCCGATGATGGTGTCACCCACATGCATGTCCCGGCCGATCCCGTAAGGAGCCGCGATAGACTCAACCTTCTGGATCGCGGCAACCTTGTCGGAGAAAACCTCGCCGTTGACAGAGACGATCTCTCCTTTTTCGAAACCGATCTCTATGATTTCTGATCCTTCTTTCGTAATCTGTTTAAGGTAAGCGCTTTCCGGCAGCCCCTGCTTGGAGTCGAGGATCTCTCCCCCGCAGATGGAAGTCCCCCAAAGCCCGACATTATAAGAATATTTCAGCTTCTTGAAATCAGCCTTGAAGCCATGCTCGTTGAGGTAATCTACCTCGAACTGGCGTGTGAGGGCCATGTCCCTCGTGAGGGTGATGATTTCCACTCCTGGCACCATCACGAGGAAGGTCATGTCAAAGCGGACCTGGTCATTGCCGGCACCTGTGGAACCGTGGGCAATCGCGTCGGCGCCTATCTCCTTGGCGTAACGGGCAATCGCCATTGCCTGGAATATCCTCTCCGAGGAAACGGACACAGGATATGTCCCGTTCCTGAGGACATTGCCGAAGATCATGTACTTGAGGCTCTTGTCATAGTATTCCTTCGTAACGTCAAGGGTGACGTATCCCTTGGCGCCAAGCTCGTACGCCCGTTTCTCATTGTCCTCGAGTTGTTCGGGACTGAAACCGCCTGTGTCCGCGCAGGCCGCGTAAACATCATAACCCATCTCCCTGGTAAGGTACATGACCGTGAAGGAGGTGTCAAGACCGCCGCTGTAGGCGACAACAACTTTCTTTTTTGCCATATCTGTCAATCGTTTGTTTCTTCCTCTTTGTCAAGCTCAGCGATCCTGTCCAGCACATCCTGGGGGATCTTGGCCGGCAGGTGCTCCTCAGGATCGAAGAGCATCCCGGTACAGATGCAATACTTGCGGTCCGTCCTCTTCAGGACATCGACGTTGACGCACCCCTCGCACCCCTTCCAGAAAGACTCGTCGGACGTGAGTTCGGCGAATGTCACCGGCTTGTATCCAAGGCGCGTGTTCATGGCCATGACGGCTGCTCCGCTGGTAAGACTGAATATCTTCGCCTTGGGCCAGCGCGTCCTGGCGAGGGAGAAGGTCATGTCCTTGATCTTCTTGGCGATACCCAACCCTCTGAACTCCGGACGCACTATCAGTCCGGAAGTGGTCACATAGCTCTTATGTTCCCAGGTCTCAATATAACTGAACCCGGCGAACTCGTCTCCATGAAGGGCGATGACCGCCTTGGCCTCAAGCATTTTCCTGGCGATATATTCAGGCTTCCTGCGGGCAATGCCGGTTCCCCTGACCTGTGCCGCCTCCTCAATCGAGGTCAAGATCTTGTCCACATAGGCAAGGTGCTTCTCCGAGGCGACCTCTATGGTTATGTCTTCCAATCTCATGTATCCTTACTCTTTAATAAACTTCAATTCAATCTTTTTGACTCAAGACCCGAGAACAGGCCACCCAGCGCCCCAACGAGATCTTCCCTGGAGGAGCCTTCCCTCAATGCGAGGAGGATGGTGTCATCCCCGGCTATCGTGCCGGCCACCTCTTTCAGAGCGCTGGCGTCGATGATGGCCGCAACCATGTTGGCGTGGCCGGGCATGGTCTTCAGGATTGCCAGGGGGCCGGTGAATTCAAGGCTGGACACACTCCCGAACGTGTCCGTCAGTTTACGCCCGGAAGAGATGGGAACCTGACCCGGAAGGCTGTAGAAATAGCCTCCGTCATCATGTTGCTTGGTGATCCCGAGATCCCGGATGTCACGGGAAAGCGTGGCCTGGGCCACCTGGATGCCATTCCCCTCGAGAATCTCGGCTAGCTCCTCCTGGCTCGCCACCTTACCCTTTCCGACGACTTCCCGGATAATCCTGTGTCTTTCTTGCTTGCTGCTCATTACTCAATAATTATTCATTTTCGCCGCAAATATATGAATAATATTTCAATAAATATTCATATTCCGCATATTTTTTCTGTCCCGCCTTTTTGCTAAATTCGCGTAGAAAACGAACCTCAACATGACTGAAAAGATCATCATCCTCGATTTCGGCTCCCAAGTCACCCAACTCATCGGGCGCCGTCTACGGGAGCTGAACGTTTACTGCGAGATTTTCCCCTTCAACAATTTCCCCGAACCGGACGAGTCCGTCAAAGGCGTGATCCTTTCGGGCAGCCCTTGCTCTGTCAGGGACGAGAATGCCCCTCAGGTCGATCTGAGCGGCATAAAGGGCAGATATCCTCTTCTGGGGATTTGCTACGGCGCCCAGTACCTTGCCCACAAGTTCGGGGGGAAGGTCGAGGGATCCCTTGCCAGGGAATATGGAAGGGCTATGCTGGATGTGGTTGATCCTGAATCGCTTCTGCTTCAAGGTCTCCCCTCCCGCTCGCAGGTCTGGATGTCGCATGGGGACACGATTTCAGCCCTGCCAGATGGAGGGAGGGTGATCGCGTCCACCGAATCCGTCACCAATGCGGCCTACCAGATCGACGGCGAGAAGACTTATGCCGTCCAGTTCCATCCGGAAGTCTTCCATACGACGGAAGGCAGCAGGATCCTCGCCAATTTCGCTTTCGGGATCTGCGGCTGCAAAGGCGACTGGACCCCGGCATCTTTCATCGAGACAACCGTCGCCGCCCTAAAAGAGCGGTTGGGAGACGACAAAGTGATCCTCGGTCTTAGCGGAGGCGTGGACTCGACAGTTGCCGGAGTGCTGCTCAATAAGGCGATAGGGCATAACCTCACCTGCATATTCGTAAATAACGGACTTTTGAGGAAGAACGAATACGAGGATGTGCTCGCGTCGTACCGCGACATGAACCTCAACGTCATTGGTGCGGACGCCTCCGAAGATTTCCTCCGGGAACTCGCCGGAGTCAGCGAGCCCGAGGCAAAGCGGAAGATTATCGGCCGGCTCTTCGTGGAGACTTTCGGCAAATACGCCAGCCGGATCGAAGGAGCCCGCTGGCTGGCCCAGGGAACCATCTACCCTGATGTGATCGAGTCAGCCGGGATAAAGGGCATCGCATCAAAGATAAAATCACATCACAACGTCGGCGGACTTCCCGAAAAAATGAACCTGGGGATCGTCGAGCCGCTCAGGATGCTATTTAAGGACGAGGTCCGGCGGGTAGGCCGGGCTCTCGGAATAAAAGAGGAACTGATCGGGAGACATCCTTTCCCGGGGCCTTCCCTTGGCGTAAGGATCGTCGGAGACATCACAAAAGAGAAACTAGACGTGCTTCGGGAGGCTGACGACATATTCATCAAAGGACTCCGGAATTATGACTGCACGGCCCTTCACCTGCCTTCAGCTTCCGATCCGAGGGTCGAGGCGAAGAACCTCTACGACGCCATCTGGCAGGCCGGAGTGATCCTCCTGCCTATAAAGAGCGTTGGTGTGATGGGAGACGAGAGAACCTACGAGAACCCCGTGGCTCTCAGGGCGGTGGTCTCGACCGACGCGATGACGGCCGACTGGTTTCACTTCCCCTACGACTTCCTCGCCGATGTCTCCAACGAGATCATCAATAAGGTCAAGGGGGTAAACCGCGTCGTCTATGACATCTCCTCCAAACCCCCGGCAACCATAGAGTGGGAATAGAAATTATTGATTATGAATAAACTATCAATCATCTTATCTGCTTTAGCCTGTTGTCTTTCCTTATCCGGCTGCATAGAGAGCGCGATAAAGGGAAACATGATGGAACAAGCTTCCGGCAAGTATATCCTGACTTCTTTCAAATGTAACGGGAACGATGTGAATGTATCCCGCCTCTCTCCGGAAGAAGTGCTTTCCGCGGAAGTTTACTCATCCGACGGAAAGTGGTATTTTGACTGTGTTTTTCCCGACACGGACTACCACGGAGGATTTGAGTACAGAAAGCTGGTTCTACCTCTAAGTTGGAACTCGGCATTGGGAATGTTCGTCTTTGATGTCTCAAATAGCCTTGATAAAGAGGAAGTGTCTGAAGCATCGATAAATGGAGGGACAGTCAAGATCTCCACAAACCTAGTCCAGGAAATCTATGATACCGGCAGGATTATGCAAAGGATACATACAGTCACATGCCAATGGACAAACCGGACAAAATGATGAGAAGAACTATAATAATTATCCTGGCCTTGGTCATGTCCAGCCAATCTTATGGGCAGAACATCAGATATTGGTCAGAAGGTCCATTGAAATGGAAGGACTTCAAAATGGCTGACGCTCCTGACACGAAGCCATCCCTTTCCGTGTCGTGGACTAATGGGGTCTCAAAGGTCAGAATCGGGAAAACTGTCTATAAGTATATTGACATTCAAACAATTTCAAATCCAGAGAACTCCTGGGTAGGGAGTGCTATGGTCACGGATGCGGCTCTTGTCAACCAGCAGAATTATTTCGATCAAGCCGAAATTATAGGCAGGAAGATGAGGGACACGCTCCTGTCCATCTCTATCCCGATGAAAGAGTTGAACAGATGGGCGTCCGCCAGGCTCAAGGAAGGCATTACTGTCACGCCACCTGGTAAGGATTCCTTCGATATTACCAGCATCCCTCTCAGTATCTCTGAATATGGTTTCGGAGGATTCGTGAATTTCGCGGGTTCTATACCTGCTGGAGACATGTCACGCCTCTGCCGGTTTTTCCAGGCCGTCTCCACTGGCGTGGAGATCAATAAAGGCAGGTTGTATTTTGACGCTGGAGCCTCTTTTGGGCATGGAACGTATCTCGGGGATTTATTCTTTTTCGGATGGAACGCCGGTCCCGGATATGCCCTTCTTCAAGGGAATCACAATCGGCTCAGCCTGTTCGGCCTCGCCGGATCCAAAAAGTATTACTTCAAACCGAATCCATCCGGAGGGATATCATTAACTGAAGGTATCCGGTTTGACTATCTTTTACGGGAGAAATACCTCTTCCATTCATCAGGCAAGGCTCGGTATCGCCACTGGCTACAGGTTAGCCTCTTCGCTGACCAGGTCTTTAACTCATCAAAGGGAATATTCATCCCCACGTTTAACGCGTCAATAGGTTTATCTTTCACGAGGAATGGAATCAAAGTCAAATAGAATTGCTGTCCTTTCAGCCGTACTTATCGCGGTATTCTCCTCTTGCGAGGGGGAGAAAGACATCGTCGTGCCTTTCTCCATATCCACGGAAACCATTGAGGCTGAGGCGGCTGAGACGAAAGTCCCCATAACCGTAACCTCCCCGTCACCCTGGAAAGCGGAATGCGTGGATCCCTGGTGCGTCATTGTACCATCCTCGGGAGGTCCGACATCATCAATCGGCACCAGTGTCATTATCACGGCGGTCAGGAATGATGGCCTCGAGAGATCATGCGATGTGAGCATAATCTCGGATTCAGGAGAGAGGGCCGTGGTCCGAGTCTCTCAGAATCACGCCACGAAGGGTCTTGTCCTTGAGAAAGATCAGTACAAGGTTGGTGGGGAGACAACCCATCTGGAGATTCCGTTCCATTGCGACCAGCCAATAACCGCGAAATCCATGGACGATTGGCTCGAATTGGAAACGATAACCGACAATACCTTGAAGTTGAGATTCGGGGAACACCTATCCCTTCTGAGCAGGACCGGTATCATACGCCTTGGCACGAATACCGGGATGTCCCGGGAAATTCGTGTCACACAGGGAGATGGATTCAAAGACCCTGCCTTGTACGATTATCTTCTGAGCCGGTACGATGCGGACGGAGACGGAATCCTTTCAAAGAACGATCTTTCCGGACTTACCTCACTGACACTGGATCTCTCCGACATGATCAGCCCAATCACAGAACTGGAAGGTTTCGAGTGTATCCCAAGGCTGAATGCTTTGTACATATATGAGCCTTACTACGCGTTCAATACATCTCGCTCATTGAAGATCAATGGACATCAGTCATTGACGGTCCTGGACTTCGGGGTCGATTCGTATTACCATTCCAGCATATCAACCATAGAGATCACGAATTGTCCCCAGCTGCAAAAAGTTGATTTCGGTTTGGGATTCAAACTGGAAAAAGCCGTTTTTAAGGACAATCCCGGCCTACAGGAATTGACTCTTGTCAACCCAGTATCCAGCGATGATGTCACACTCAAGGATCTCGTCCTGGAAGGTTGCGAAGGACTGAGAAATATCAAAATCGGGAACGCTCATTTCGAAAAAGAGCAGAACTGGGGTCCTCTCCCGCAACTCCGCTCACTTGAGCTGCGAGACTTCGACGGGATACAATGTCTTGATCTTAGCCAAAGTGCCCATCTGGAAAGCGTCAATCTCTACTTCGGGACAGGTTCACTGAAATACATGATGATCCCGAAAAACCTGAAAACAGACTTCAAGACAAACGTTGAAAGCGATATAACGATTATCTACAAATAATATTATAGCCATGAGAAACACACTGAAACTGATAGCAACCGCGCTAATAGCGTCGCTCTCGTTAGTCGCCAATGCGCAACCGGACGGGCGGATTGTCCGGTCAAAACGCCAATGGATCAAGGAGCGCCGTCCTGAATTGATGGAGATGCTCCGCTCTCAAATGTTCGGAAGGGAGCCTGGGAAAGCCCCGGACCTGCATGCCACCATCCTTGAGGAAAGCGCGGACGCCTTCGGCGGTCTGGCCACCAGGCGGCAGATCAAGCTTAGCTTTGACAAGGAGGAGAAATATTACCTCACCTTGCTGATGTACATCCCCAACGACCGCAAAGGCCCGGTCCCGGCTTTTCTGGGGGCCAATTTCAAAGGTAATCACGCCACTACCACTGATCCTGCCGTTCTCATGCCGACAGAGGACAAGCTTGCGACATACGCCCCTGGTTATCAGGTCGAACCGAGAAACACCAATGGACACCGCTGGGAATATGAATATATCCTCAAACATGGATACGCCGTCGCTACTTTCTGCTACAATGATGTTGATCCGGACTTCCACGACGGGTTCCACAATGGGGTCCACCAGCTGATGGACGGCGACAAGCCAAGGGATGGTGAGTCCTGGGCGACCATTTCCGCATGGGCCTGGGGACTGTCAAGATGCCTTGATTATCTCGAAACCGTAAAGGAAGTCAACGCTAAGAAAGTCGCTGTGATCGGGCACTCCAGGCTCGGCAAGACATCTCTCTGGGCCGGAGCTACCGACCAGAGATTCGCCTTGGTAATATCCAATGACTCAGGATGTTCCGGAGCCGCTATCGCAAGAAGAAAGTTTGGTGAGACCCTGGAAGTCATCAACCGGAATTTCCCTCATTGGTTCTGCGACAACTACAAATCCTACAATGGACGCGAGGAGAAGATGCCTTGGGACCAGCATGAGCTCATAGCTATGATAGCCCCCAGACCGGTGTATGTGGCGAGCGCCAGCGAGGACGATTGGGCCGATCCTGTCGGAGAGTATTTCAGCCTCGTGGGAGCGGCCTCGGTGTATAAGCTATTCGGATATGAGGGTATTACTGACCGGAAAGTGCCGGAGATCGAGCATCCTGTCGTAGTCGGAAGGATGGGTCACCACATCCGCCGGGGCGAACACAATGTCCGCCTATATGATTGGCAGCAGTTTGTCAGCTTCGCCGACCGTTTCCTGAAGTAACCGCCGCTCAAACCACTGTCCTGTTCCTGAATCCGTTATCGGAAATTTTTTTCGCCGGGATCCCGCCTACTACGACGTTCGGTTCCAGGAAACTCTTGCTGACCACCGCATTGGCTCCCACAATGATGTCGTCAGCGAGAGTCACATTCCTAAGAATCTTAGCTCCTGAGGCAAAATAGAGGTGGTTTCCGCCTTGAACCCCCTCGCAAATAACTACCCCGCTTTGGACTACACAATTATCACCGAAAGAAGCGCTTCCATTCACTATAATCGGGCCGCAGTGGGGGATATACAACCCTTTTCCAAAAGTATTATGGGGGATTTGGATCAATATCCGGTTTCCGAGTCTCCTCATACGGATCTTGTAAAACCTCGCGATAATTTTGGAGATTATCCCGGTCCTGGCGTCCCTATAATATTCACACCTTCGCATATAATTAATATACAGCATATTATACCATCCCTTCCACCAGCACGGGATGATATGCATCCCGAAAGATGGTTTCTTGTTAGCCATGACGTCCGCCCGGAGATACTCCCGTAGCATCTTTCTGCTTGTTATCATAAGCCAATACAATTTATGAGTTCCTGAAGGTTTGTGGGTTCGCCCTCTGACTTTGGATCTCCTTTGTGGCGCAATTGTATGAACAAGTCACTTTTCTGGAGATTGCTTCCAAGGGTGCCGATTACAGAAGGTTTAATACCCCTGAGCCACAGGCAATCTATCAATGATATCTGATCCCGCCTCGAGTTCCGCGTGAATGCCTCCCACCACGCATCCATAAGAGACACGCACTCAGGATCAAAATGCTTCCTGGCTATCACGCTGGCCTCCAGCAATCCCCAATGCCTGGGGATGCCATGGGAACGGATGAGTTTTTCGTGTGACTGCAGTGACTCTATTGTCCCTTTGCCCTGCTTAATGCAAGTCTGGACCTCATCATACACACAGTCCCTTTTCTTATGAGAAAACATCGCCACCGGGAAAGAGTCCAGTCCCGCGGTCAGAGGTGTCAGGTCGGAAAACACCCAGATATTCGAGTCAACGTAAACGCTGTATTGATAGTCCTTCAGCAGCAGATGCGGATGCATCTTGCACCACCGGTTGAGAAGGACAGGATCGCCCAGGCAATAGGCCGGGACCAATGAAGAAATGTCAATCTTTTTCCAGGCGCTTCCCGAAGGAACCTCCTGGTCAGTCATAACAAAATAATCGACATTATCAGGAAGGGTCAGGGGCTCCCTCAAAATATCGTATGGCCCGAAAAAAGAAGTATAGACAGCAACACGCTCATTCCTGACATAAGCCTGCTTGGCCAGACGCGAAACGGCTATTTTACGTCTGAACCAGGATAGAATTAACAAGACCTTCCTCGCCGGCCATGGAAGCGCCCGCATCCGGGCGGTTTTCCCCCGACGAAGATAGTCCCTGTAGCCTTCCGCCAGGGACCGGTTTTTCCGTTTCCTTGTCACAAGTCAAACCGTTTGAGCCAATTCGACAAAAGATAACGATCCCGTATCTCGTGCGGGACAAGTTCCCTCGGGCAATCGACGAACTCCTTTAAAGATCTGCTGTCGTATCCAAGCACATAGACGTTGGCCGGGGAGTAGAAGTCCGAGTCAAGGATTGTCATATTGTTAGTAACCAGCTTCTTCCCGAAGAACATCGATTCCATCGCCCTGAGCGACAGCCCTGAATCAGGATCCAGGCAATAGTCAATCAGGATATCCGCCTCCTTGACCATATCCACAACCGCCTGATACGGGACAAGATTCGGGTTCAGCAGCGAAGGGAGTCCCGGAGCCGTATGGGGAACGATACGGACATCGACCTCAACTCCCGCTTCCCGGAGAGCGTCTCCGATCTCCCTGATTTGGCCGGAACGTCCCTTGTCCCTTCCGAAAAAGAGTGCCCTGGGGCTGGAAGACAATGGTTTCCGACGGCAGGCATCCGCCTCCTCCGCCAGGCAATCAAAGAAAAACTGAGTATTGAGCCTCATCCCGTACTTTTCCGCGTCTTTCCCGGAATATGTCCAAAGCTCGACTCCATCGGGCAGGGCGCGGATCAACTTCTCGCTGATGACGGAGTTCCAATACCACAGGATGATCCTCTTGCCTGGCCAACGCGTTTTAAGCCACTTCAGATGACGAGCTGTGGCGTAGCTGTCAAAAACAATTATCTTGTCATCCCCGTCAAGGAACTTCGGCCGTGAGTAGCTCAGACCGGGCAGATATTTGCTTAACGAGCCCCGGGATGAAAAGAAGTAGGTGGCAATGCTCCTGAAATGATCCTTCTGGATCACTCCGCTTCTCTTGAACATTGTCCTGAATATCGGTACCCGACGAAGATCAAAGTAAATAATCATGGCTTATTAAGACAAAAACCCACATGGGGCGGTTGGTTATACCCTGTCTGCTCAGCGGCAACTCCGGCGCGGTACACAGGGTCATGCATTAAAGTCATCAAAGAAAAATCGGAAGGAATATCCGACACGAAAACCCTGAGAGCCTCGTTATCTTCCCTAGCCATTACGATTTCCTCCCTCCAGTCCCCAAGGATGTCCGCCTGTAGGCAGGGGTTGGCTTTGGTGCCATTTATGGACACACAGCCTTCAGTGGTGAATATCCTCTCCATCCTTTTCCCATTCCACGATGTAACCTCCAAAGGTTCTCCCGGCTTGCCGTCAAGCAGCTCGTCATACAGGTCGCCGTCCCAGAATATCCTGAAATTGGCGGAGACTCCGGGGATGTCAACTTTTTCTATACCTTTCGGCGTCCTGGCGAAAGGACCTACCAGTAAGCGCTCCGCACTCCCCTCGACTTCGGAAACTCCCCAAAACTGGTACCAGCCGCCGGCCCCGACATCGGCCATCATCCCTCGTCCCATATCACCGGGAGAACCTATGTGGAAGATTGTGTGGCCGGTCGCCGCATCGATCACCGACATTCCCCGGTCAAGCGCCTTGTCCTTGAGATAAGGGTGCCTACCTCCGCACTCATGGACAGTAAAATAATCATATCCAACATGTCCCGGATCACGAGCCATAATATGTAGAGCGTCCCCGTGGCCGAGGAAACCGCACCACCAGACTGAGAGTTTCCTCCTGCGGGTCAGTTTGTAACAGATAGTCCCGGTAAGCACCTCATCCCTGCCGTCACCGTCCACGTCAGCGACGACACAATTGTGGTTCCCTTCCCCAACATAAAACTCGTTCCACTTCCTGTAGCCTGAAGCCCTGCCCGATGTGTCAAAGACAACCGGACGACCGAACCTCGAGCCTTCGACACTCACTCCGAAAGCCCCATGCCTCGCCTGACGGGGGTCTTTCCTCCCCCAATAATAACCACGCATGAAAAAGGCGTAGGGCCTTTTGCCGTCAAGCCAGGCGACCGCCGCGGTATAGCGTTCCGATCGGTTCCCGTCGGTATCTCCCCACATCGCGGAGTCGATTCTCTTGTTGGGATAATCTATAGTGTCAAGAGCCTTGCCGGTGCGACCGTCAAATACGGTGAGAAACTCCTCACCTTTCAGAACCATTCCCCGACTGTCACGGTAATCAGGGGTATTGTCACAACTACGGATAGAATCCTCGCGTGAAGCCTCGCTCACGAAACGTCCCTCACCATCTTTCGACCCTGGAGCTGTTTTCATCACGATCTCACTCCTGCCGTCCCTGTTGAAGTCGTAGACCAGAAACTGCGTGTAATGGGCCCCGGCCCGGATATTGACTCCAAGGTCGATGGGGTGTTCCCAGAGTTTTGTACCGTCCAGCTTATACGCATCAAGCAACACATTGCCGGTAAGCCCGGGCTCGCTGTTGTCCCTTCCGGCGCTGTCCCATTTGACGACCAGCTCGTATTCACCGTCACCGTCAAGGTCTCCGGCGCTGACATCATTGATAGTATAAGGTCCGTAAGGGCTGTCCGACGGCCGTACAAGCGGAATGTCAAACCAATTGCTCCCTGATGAGAAAGGCCTGACGCCCTCGCACTCCTCCCCTGAAGGCATACGTACGGAGTAAACGGATTCGAGGGTGCCCTCTTTGTCAATATAATTGGTCTTTCCTTCAAAGGTGGCTATAACCGCTCCGTCCCTCAGCAACGTGTACATCATAGGTGACGAGGCGGTCCCATAGACATGGTCCTCAGTCAGGAACATCCTCCAGGATATGAATATTCCTTCTCCGGTCCTCATGGCGACAAGCCCCCGTCCGAGGTTCTCCATCCTCCCCTGGGACACCTGCCGCCGCCTTTTCCTGACCCGCGGCCGTTCCCCCCTGAAATAAATCAGAAAAAGCCCGGCCCGTTTATAAAGAGCCCGGCTTAACGCCCTGAGTCCTGAGAGACGGGAACCCATTGCCACTTACAAAGAGAACCTGACAACTCCCATCACACGATGGTTGGTGACCCAGTGGAGGTTCTCCCTAGGAATAGCGTAATTGTCCAATTTATTGTTGGTTCCGTATTGGACTGACGAGTAGTTGTACTCAACGGCCACAGTCAGCTTCCCTGCGTTATAAGCCAGGGTCGGCGTCGCGCGGATCATCTGGGCGATACCTTTATCGCCGAAAGATGAATAATAGATGTCCGATGCCCGGCAATAGCCGTTGGCGTCGATGGAAAGGTTATGAGCGGTACCAAGTGCCCTCATGTATCCGCCCATGCACATGAATTGCAAGGAGCGGCCGACTGAGAAAGAAAGGAACGACACGGTCGAGCGCAAAGGAGTGTACTTGTACTCATATATGTCGCGCCAATCGTACATCGCGTAGCCTCCCATCAGACGGAGATGGTCGCCACCCTGAGCGAACACGGATTTGGCGTTTATCTTGAACAAGCCTTTCTCGAACTGGAGATAGACGAAAGGACTCAACATAAAGATGCGGTCCTTCACCTTTGTACCGATGTCGTACCAATCGTCGATGACATAATTTCTGGTGGTGGTACGCCACCTTGGTTTCAAGGCGATAAAATCCGTCCCGGCCTTCGCGGTGAAATACTTGCCGGTGAAAGCCAGGCCCCCGTAAAGCTCAGGAATGAGCCCGTACTTGACATAATTCTCCGACTCCCCCAGTGGGCCTGTCGGGAGGAACTGCATCGGATAAAGGGCTCCTACAGTGTAATGGAACTTGCCTGCGAACGCATAGTCGATCATCAGCTGGGGACTCCAGTTGAAAGGAGTGAAAGGAGCTCCAGTCTCGATATTGACGCAGTAAGGCAGGTCTTCCGCCATCGGATGCCAACTCTGGCCCACCCTGAAAGCGAACTTGCTTTCCATATAGCCGAGTTTGTCCCAATATATGTCCACAAAAGCGTGGCGCAGACGAAGCGAGGCGGTGTTGCCGTTCATCAGGTAGAAATCCGTCTCGACCTTCCCGTCCACTTTCATGGAGCCATATTTATATCCGGAAACATTGACTCCGAGCCGTGTCGCTATGGCGTAAGATTTCAGGGAGAAGTTCTCATAAATATCTTGTCCCTGATAATTCTTCTGAAGGTCTAAAGGGCGGAAGTAGAACATATCCTCCGAACCCGCCTTTGCGTCCCTGGTGTCAAAGATAGCGGCGGTGCGGAAGAATCCGTAGGGCTTGAACTTGCTGTTTTGGCTCGCCACCCGCTTCTGGGCCGTGACGCTGTCACTGGCCCAGAAGGACAAAGCGGCGGTTAATAGCAGTATAAGGGACTTTTTCATAGTCGCTTTAGGATAAGCTGGTTAAAACGTGTATTTTACAAGAGCCTGGACACGATGGTTGGTGATCCAGTGGAGATTGTCAGTGGCAAGACCCCAGTCACCCAGGGACTTTACACCATTTACGGTCTTGTAGTCGCCGTACTGGATGCTGGTGAGCTCATACTCAAGACCGACCGAGAACTTGCCGATGTTGTGGATGACAGTGGGGGTGACCCTCCACATCATGTTCATGTTCGAGAAGCTGTTCTTGCTGAAATACAGGTTGGACGCGGGTGCGTAACCGTTTTTATAGCCATAAAGCTGCTCGATCGTACCGAAGTTCTTGACAAAGCCGCCGAAGAGGATGGCCTGGGTCTTCTTTCCGTACATAAGGCTCACCCAAGTCGAAGAGTTCTGGGTGGGAGTGTACCTGTAGCTGCCGTCTTCCTTGACCTCGCATATTCCATAACCTCCGTTGAGGTTCATGTGCTCGCCTGCCTGGGCCATGATGGTCTTGAGCTTGGCGGAGAACAATCCGCTCTTGTACTGGAGGAAAAGGAACGGGGAGATGGTGGTTATACGGTCGCTGACCTTCTTTTTGCCGTCATTCCAGCGAGGCTTGATGGAGAGGAGATCGCCACCCACCCTGGCGGTGAAACCACCTGATGTGAAGTTGACTCCGAGATATGCCTCGGGAGTCATGCCGTATTTGATGTAGTTGGCGGAGGCTCCACCGGGGCCGGCCGAAGTGTACTGCATCTGCCAGATCGCGGCGGCGGTCAGGGACAGGGAATTTGACAGGCTCAGGTCAAACTTGACAAGCGGTGTCCTGGAGAAAGGGCCGAAAGGAGCGCCAGTGTTCAGGGAGAACACATCGGGCATGTCAGCCGCCATCGGATGCCAGGTCTGTCCGGCGGTCACCTGCCAGTCGCCCTTGCCGATAGTGGCAAAAGCCTGACGGAGACGCAGCTGGGCGGTTCCGGTCACCCCGGAAACTCCACTGTAGAAGTCTGTCTCGATCTTCGCACCGATCTTGAAGCCGTCGAACTCGTAATCTTTCACATCAACACCAAGCCTTGTGGTGAGGGCGGCGAAACGGAAAGATGTCTGAGCGTTGAGGTCAACATCGTCAACCATGTTATGGTCCTTGGGGACATAATAGAAGAAATCCTCGGTTCCGGACACGCTCTCGCGGGTGTCGAAGGCGAAATAGTTACGGATAAATCCGTACAGTTTGATTGTGGCGGGCTTCTCCTGAGCGGCTAAAGTGGCGCAAAGAGCGAGAGCTACGACTGCGGTGATTATACGTTTCATTACAAATAAATTAAGCGAAAGGGAAAATGGTTGTAAGCCAGAAATATCCGAGGACGAATCCGACCGCACCGATGATAATGCCGACCTTGGCCATATCCTTGGTCTCCACAAGACCGGTGGAGGCGGCTATGGCGTTAGGAGGCGTCGAGATAGGGAAGCACATCGCTATCGAGGCGCAAACGGCTATGAACGAGATCATGGCCTTGGTGCCACCAAGGGCAAGGAACTGGGAATTGTTGGCGGCCGCGGGATCAGCCATGCCTTGTGCGATGACAATCAATATAGGGATCAGCAAGGCCGCGGTGGCGGAGTTGCTGATAAAGTTAGAGAGGAAATAGCAGACAAGACCCGCCACAACCAGGACGAGTACGACGGGCATCGTACCGAAAGGAATCGACTCGATCAGGACTTTAGCCAGACCGGTCTCCTGAAGGCAGGTACCCAGCGCGAAACCACCGGCCACCAGCCAGAGAACGCTCCAGTTGATCTCCTTGATGTCCTCCTTGGTGAATATTCCCGTGCAGGTCAACACTCCCAGAGGGATAAGCGCGACCACGTTGGAATTGATCTTGGTAACCTGCTCTGTGGCCCAGAGAACGATAGTGCCGACAAAGGTGATCCAGACTGTGTAATACTTCCAGTCCCTCTTCTTGTTGCTCTTGGGGATCTCAAGCCTGACCTCCTTGCTCTTGAAGGGGAAGAAAAGCTGCAGGAGAATCCAGGCGAAGAGGATCATTATGATGACATAGGGGATCATCCTGCCCATCCAATCCACAAAAGAGACCTCAGCTCCGGCCTCAGCCAGGAACTTGACAGCCGTGGCGTTCGGAGGAGTGCCGATAGGGGTACCGATACCACCGATATTCGCGGCGATAGGGATGGCGAGCGCCAGACCGACCTTACCTTTGTCGTCCTTGGGAAGGACGGAGAGCACGGGAGCCAGGAATGCCAGCATCATGGCCGCGGTAGCGGTGTTGCTCATGAACATAGAGAAGACCGAGATGACGATCAGGAACCCGAGCAGGACCATCTTGGGATTGGTGCCGAACGGAGCGAGGAGGAATCTGGCGAGAGTCACGTCGAGCCCGTATTTCTCAGCCATGATGGCAAGGACGAAACCGCCCAGGAAGAGCATCACGACAGGGTCGGCGAAAGCCGCCATGATATTCTTGTAGCTCACAAGCTGACCGGCCTCGGGGGTGCAGAAGAAACCGATACCCTTATTCGAGACAGTCAGGAGCGCGATAACGATGAGAAGGACAGATGTGGTCCAGTTCGGGATGATCTCAAACATCCACATCATGGCCGCGAAGGCGAAGAGAGCGATCACACGCTGCTGGCTGAGAGTCAGCGCGTCGATGCCATAGAAAGACGTGGGCACGCACCACAGGAATAGTGTGACCAGAAGGATAATCGGAAGAAGAACACAATATTTGACATTGAATTTCTTCTTCCCAGCTGTTTCGATTGTGCTTTCAGCCATTACAAATATGATTTATAATTATTATCTTATCCTTAATAACTTGCAAATATAATCATATTAAATAAAAAAACAGGCAAATCGGTTACCCGATCCGCCTGTTTCATCCTTAAAAAGAAGCGCTAGATCACACCCTGCTCGAGCATGGCCTGGGCGACCTTCATGAATCCGGCGATATTGGCACCCTTTACATAGTCCACGGTGCCGTCAGGACGGGTTCCGTACTTGACGCACTGCTCGTGGATGCTCTGCATGATCCAGTGGAGCTTGTCATCAACCTCCTGGGCCGACCAGCTGATGTGGGCAGCGTTCTGGGTCATCTCGAGACCTGAGGTGGCGACACCACCGGCGTTGACGGCCTTTCCGGGGGCGAAGAGGATACCATTGTCCTGGAAATAGTGGATGGCACCGGGCTGGCACCCCATGTTGGACACCTCGCAGCAGCACCAGCAACCGTTGGCGACGAGTTCCTTGGCGTCATCCTCGCTGAGCTCGTTCTGGAAGGCGCAAGGGAGAGCGATGTCCACAGGGATGCTCCAAGCCTTCTTTCCGACGGTGAAGAAAGCCTTGTCAGGGAACTTGACGGCCATATCCTCAACCTTATTGCGGTTGGAGGCACGCATATCAAGCATATAGTCAATCATTTCCGGAGTGATGCCCTCGGGGATGTGGCAGACACCGTCGGGACCGGAGATGGCGACGACCTTAGCGCCGAGCTCGCGGGCCTTGGTAGCAGCGCCCCAGGCGACATTACCGAAGCCGGAGAGGGCGACCTTCTTGCCGACAATGTCCTTGCCGGCCTTCTCGAGGAGGTGCTGGGTGAAATACAGGGCACCGAAGCCGGTAGCCTCGGGACGAAGGATGGAGCCGCCCCATGTGGCACCCTTTCCGGTAAGGACACCGGTGTGGTACTGGCGGGCAAGCTTCTGGTACATTCCGTTCAGGAAGCCGATCTCACGGCCGCCCACGCCCACGTCACCGGCGGGAATATCCTGGTCAGGGCCGATGCAGCGCCAGAGCTCAAGCATGAAAGCCTGGCAGAAACGCATGATCTCAGCGTTGGACTTGCCCACGGGATCAAAGTCGGAGCCTCCCTTGGCGCCGCCCATAGGAAGGGTGGTGAGGGCGTTCTTGAAAGTCTGCTCGAAACCGAGGAACTTAAGCATTGAAGGGGTGACGGCCTTGTGGAAACGGAGTCCGCCCTTGTAAGGGCCGATCGCGCTGTTGAACTGGACACGGTAGCCGAGGTTGGTCTGGACCTCGCCGTTATCATCAATCCAAGTCACCCTGAAAGTGAAGATCCTGTCGGGCTCGACAAGCCTCTCGACTATCTTCGCCTTCTCGAACTCAGGATGCTGGTTGTAAACTTCCTCGATGGACTCAAGAACCTCCTGCACCGCCTGGAGATACTCTTTCTCGGTCGGGTACTTGGCCTGGAGACGGGCCATGATCTCTGTGGTTTTCATGATCGGTTATTAATAGTATTACAAAAAATCAAATATCAAGCTGATATGGTTGCAAATTTAAAGAAAATAATAGAGAAAATACAATAAACGCAAAGAAAAAGACAGGCCTTTTTAGCCTGTCTTCATATCAACTTATAAAGGCCTTCTTACTTCGTAGGCTGCTGCTGTTGGGCCTGAAGCTCAGCCTGGAGGGACTCCAGAGTCCTGCCGGCGGGGATGTTCAGCTCCTTCCTGGCGTCGGGAGTGAGATCCTTGCACTGGGATTTATCCACATAGAGATACTGGCTGGCCTCAAAGACCATGGTGTATCCACCGGCCTTGGCGAGTTTTTCGACAGTCTCCATAGCCTTCTTCTGGATAGGCTCCATGAGCTGCTGGTTCTGCTGCTGGAGCTCAGCCGAGATAGACTGCTGGAACTCATTGATCCTGGTCTGGATCTCAGTAAGCTCCTTCTCCTTGCTCTCCTTGATAGCGGGAGTCCAGGTGGCCTGCTTCTGCTGATACTCGGAGAACTTGGCGTTGGCCTCGTCGACCATGCTCTGATAAGTGTCGCTAGCCTCTTTCTGGGCCGCCTGCATCTGGGTCCTGGCCGCGTCAGCCTCGGGCATGAGCATCACCAGCTCATTGAAATCGACATAGGCGAACTTCACCTGGGCTGTAGCCGTGAAGGTGAGAAATGCCATAGCGGCAAACAAAAAGATCTTTTTCATATCAAATTCTAATTTATCAGTTTGCTGAATAAACGCTTTGCAAAGATTGTGCAAATTTAAAAATAAAAATGAATATCAGAACTGTTGTCCTATCATGAAGTGAAACTGGCTCCTCTCGTTCTTGGACGGATTGTCGAATCCGTATCCCCAGTCAACACCCAGCAGACCGATCATCGGGAGGAATACCCTGACGCCCACTCCGGCGGACCGCTTGATCTGGAAAGGATTGAAATTCTTTATGTCGGACCAGCAATTACCTCCTTCAAGGAAGAGCAGGGCGAATATGGTCGATTGCGGCTGGAGAATCACCGGATAGCGGGCCTCAACGGTGAACTTGTCGTAAACATTACCGGCATAATATCCGTTGGTGTTATAAGGAGTGGCCTCCCAAGGGGTCAGGGAGTAGTTCTCATATCCCCTCAACGGGATGATGTCAGATCCGTAAGTGTCGTAGCCCGACATTCCGTCTCCACCGACCCTGAAGCCCTCGAACGGGGAATATCCCCATTTGCGGTTGTAGTAGCCGAGGTAGCCGAACTGAGCTCGTCCCATGATCACAAGGTCCTTCCAAACCTTGGTGTAAGTCTCCGCGCTGAGCTTCCACTTGTGGTATTCGATCCATTTGTACCTCTCGGCGGAAGACCATGTGTCGTAATTTATGTCCTTGTAGCTGGCGACCCTGGTGGGATTCCCGGCGGCGTCCGGATTGCCTATATCCTTTTTCCTGAACAATGAATAAGGCGGTGTGAGCTGGAGGCTGGCGGAGAACACCGAGCCTCGTCTGGGATAGATCTGCTGGTCGGTCGAAGTCCTCGACAGGTTGGCAGTATAGCTCAGGTTGTGGGACGTTCCGTCATTGAACATGAAGTAGCCGTTGATCCAGTTCTTAAGGTCATAGACCTGCCAGCTGAGACCATTGTAGAACACGAAATAGTCATCCGGCCATTTCAGCCTGGAGCCGATGCCGGCGGAGAAACCGTAAATCTGCATGACCTTGTCGTTGCTGAGAAGTCCGATGGCAAGGTACGAGTCGGTCTGGCGGGTGTAATACGCCTGAAGGTTCAATGAGGTCGGCTTCTTCTGGGTCAACCAGGGCTCAGTGAAGCTGAAAATAAGTGAGGTATAATAAGTTCCGTTGGTCTGGAACCTGAGCGACAGATTCTGCGCGTCACCGAGGGGAACCGGACGCCAGGCGTTCTTGTCGAACATCCTGCGGGTCGAGAAGTTATTGAAACTCACACCGACCGTCGCCACGAAAGTGTTCATACCCCATCCTCCGGAAAGCTCCAACTGGCTGGAAGGCTTCTCGGTCACGTTATACACAAGGTCAACAGTATTGTTGAGCTGGTTCGGAACTATCGAGTACCCGTCACCGCTGGAGATCGCCTCGGGATCGAACTGCCCAAGGGAAGCGATCTCCCTGATCGACCTCTCAAAGTTTGTCTGGCTGAAGAGGTAACCGGGCTTGGTATAGATCTGCCTGCGGACGACTTTCTCGCTCGTCAGGTCGTTGCCGTTGATGATGATGTTGTTCAGGGTGGCCTGCTTGCCCTCCGTGACCCTCATCTCGACATCCACCGAGTCACCTTCGATATTGAGCTCGACCGGAGTGACCTGGAAGAAAAGATAACCCTCGTCGCGGTATAGCTTGGAGACGTCATAATCCGTCTGCTTTCCGCCTCCGTTAAGCCTCTTCTCCATTGTGACCACGTCATAAGGGTCACCTTTTTTGATCTGGAGGATCGAGTTGAGTTGCTCGGCGGAATGGACGGAGTTGCCGGTCCATGTGACATTCCTGAAATAATATCTCTTACCCTGGTCGAACTTGAAATCAATTCCGAGACGGTCCGGCTCCACATAATAGATGGAATCTTTCAGGATACGGGCGTCCCTGTAACCGGCCTCGTTGAACTTGCTGATCAGGTTCTGCTTGTCGTTGGGATATTCCTTCTCGTTGAACTTCTTGCTGCTGAAGAAGTTGTAAAGCTTCTTAGCCTTGGTCTTCTTCATCGACCTGGCGAGCTTGAAATCCGAGACTCCTTCATTACCTTCAAAATTGATGTCGCGGATCCTGATCTTCTCGCCTTTGTCGATCGCGAATTTGACCCTGATGGCATTCTTAATTATGGTGTCTTTCTGGGTCTGGACATCAACGTCGCAGTTAAGGAAGCCCTTCTCGGCGAAGTATCTCTTGATAATTCCCACGGAGGTCGACGCGACATATTCGGAGAATTCCCCACCCCTACGGAGGCGGAGACGGTCCTCAAGGTCTTTCTGCTCGGTCTTGCGCACTCCGGAATAAAGCCATCTGGACACCCTTGGCCTCTCCTTGATCATGATCTTGAACCACGCGGAATCGCCGGCGGCATTGACCCTGTCTATCGCCATGGACACATCCTCGAAATACCTCTGGGCCCACAACCGGGTGATGACAGAGGACAACTCGTCGCTGGGCACAGTCACCTTCATGCCTTCCTGAAGACCGGTCAGCGAGATGATCTGCTGCTCTCCGAAATGGGTGTTACCTTCGACGGAGATCCCTCCGACAATATAGCTCTTTGGATGCTCGTAATCGACCTCGACCGATGATGAACCGCCTTCAGGCCGTTGCGCGAACGAAACCGCACTGACCACCGAAAGGAGAATTACAGACAACAGACGATATGGTTTCATCAAAAATGTATTCATATAAACAAGTTCGCGAATATACTGCGATTATTTGACTTTTCCATACCTGCGGTCTCTCTTTGAGTACTCTTCCAAGGCTGAACGGAACTCGTTTTTACGGAAATCCGGCCACAGTGTGTCAACGAAGAGGAACTCCGAATAAGCTGCCTGCCATAGAAGATAATTGCTTATCCTGCTTTCACCTGAGGTGCGTATTATGAGGTCAGGGTCCGGGATGCCGGCGGTGACAAGCTTCCCGGCGAACTCCTCAGGGCCGACCTTGTCAAGGGCGGCGGGATCATCCTTATAATCCGCGGCCAGCCTCTTCGCGGCCTGGAGGATATCCCATTTGCCGCTGTAACTCAAGAATATAATCAAATCAAGCACAGGTTCCTCTCCGGCGGCTGGAACCGTGGACACTTCCGCCGCGCGGATCGCATCCGCCAATGAGGGATCCAGGCGGCTGTAATCGCCCAGGACCCTGAAACGGACACGCTGCTTCCTCAAGGCCTCGATCTCATTGGCAATAGCCTTGAACATCAAGCCCATCAAGGTATTCACCTCCTCGGCGGGACGCCCCCAATTCTCCTCGGAAAAAGCGAAAAGCGAAAGATACCTCACGCCATTTTCCACCGCGGCCTCGACACAAGCGCGGACGCTCTCGACCCCGTTGGCGTGGCCATACACCCTTTCCTTGCCCCTGAGCTTCGCCCATCTGCCGTTCCCATCCATTATGATGGAAACGTGCGTGGGGACCTTCAGCTGTGTGTTTCCTTTAAATTCCTCCATTTCTGATGTCTTCGCCCCAGAACAACTTTGTCGTCAGGGCCTTTATGAAACTTGACTTTTCAAGCCTCACCCTTTTCAGCGAAAATTGTGCCACCTTCACCTCAAGTCTCGCGTCCGACGAAAGACGGACATTCCTGTTGTCCATGGACATCGCCACCATCTTATCCCGGGATCTCATGGAGATGGAGACCACGGTGGAGTCCGGCACCACCAGGGGACGGACATTCAAGTTATGCGGAGCGATTGGAGCTATGATTATCACTTTGGACTCCGGGACACAGATAGGCCCGCCGACGCTGAGGGAATATGCTGTCGAACCGGAACTGGTGGAGACAAGCAGCCCGTCGGCCCAGTATGTCGGCAACGGGTTGCCGTCCAGGCAGACATCCACCCCGAGAATCGACGCTCCGCCCCTGAGGACGGATATCTCGTTGAGAGTGTAGGGCCAGAAAGAAGAATCGGCTTCCACCATCGCTCCGTCGACCTTGGTCTCCAGTAATGCCCTGTCCTCAAGAGTGTAAGAACCCGACATGAGGGCGTCGCAAGCCTCCTCCGGGCTGTATTCGGACAAGAAGCCCACACGCCCGAGATTGACCCCGAGTACAGGGATTCCGGAGGATCCCACACGCTTGGAAGCGGAGAGGAAAGTGCCGTCTCCACCGACGCTCAGAACCATGTCGGTTCCGGATGCGATATCTTCAGCCGACCGTATCCTGTAAAGCTCGAACGGCCCTGAGGACAACTTCTCCGACATCTCCCGGAAACGTGGACCGGACAAGGCGGAATCATCCCTGGAATAAACCGCTATCTTCATTACCAAATCCTTAAATGAGTTCAAACCTCAAAATTAGCACAATTCTGATAAAATCTGAACATAAATCACTACTTTCGCGGTATGACAAGGTTAAGTGTCAATATCAACAAGATCGCGACCATCCGCAACGCCCGGGGTGGCAACATGCCAGACGTCGAGAAGGCCGCCAGAGATTGCGAGGCCTTCGGCGCCGAAGGGATAACCGTCCACCCCAGGCCGGACGAGAGGCACATCCGTTATTCGGATGTCAGGGCGATCCGTCCCGGAGTAAGGACGGAATTCAACATCGAGGGAAATCCTATTCCCAGCTTTGTCGACCTGGTTCTTGAGGTGGTGCCGGACCAGGTGACCCTGGTACCGGACGCCCACGATGCCATCACCTCCAATAAAGGTTGGGACACCGTCGCCAACAGGGAGTTCCTTACCGGCATATGCAAGGTTTTTAAAGACAAAGGTATCCGGACTTCGATATTCATAGACCCCGATCCTGCTATGGCGGAAGGCGCCAAGGAGTGCGGATGCGACAGGGTGGAGCTTTACACGGCCGCTTATGCCGAGATGTTTCCTGCCGACCCCGTGAAAGCCGTGGCCCCCTATCTTGAGACTGCCGTCAGGGTCAGGGAACTAGGACTCGGACTCAACGCCGGCCACGACCTCAATCTCGAGAACCTCGGATATTTCATTAAGACCATCCCGTGGACCGATGAGGTATCCATCGGACATGCTATCATCTGCGACGCCCTCTACATGGGACTGGAGAGAACAATCCAGGCCTATCTTGCGGAGATTAAGAAATTTTAATTACATTTGTAGTCTGGAATATTATTAAAGAAACAATAAGATGAAACAAACACCACTGATCTTGAGCATCATAGCCCTCGTGGCTGTCGCCGCTCTCGGTATTATGCAGCTGACCTCCGACGGCAGCTCCAAGAAGAAAGCCTCCGCTGGCGAGGCCGTTGAGACAGCCGCCAAGGAAGGCTCCATCGTATGGTACGACCTCGACAGGGTCATCAACGAGTATGACATGGCGAACGACCTCCGTTCCGTAGTGGAGACCAAGATGCAGAGCATCCAGGAGGAGATCAACCGCAGGGGCAACAAGCTTCAGAGCGACGCCAACAAGTTCCAGTCCGACCTCAACAAGGGTCTGCTCGTCCGTTCGGTAGCTGAGCAGAGGGGACAGAAACTCCAGGAGCAGCAGAACAACTTCAACACCTACGCCGCCCAGAAGGAGCAGGAAATGGCTGAGGAGCAGCAGGTCATGATGAACCAGATCGCCGACGCAATCAAGACCTTCATCGACAAGTTCAACGAGGAGCACAAGTACGCCATGATCATCTCCACCCAGGGCAGTGTCCTTCCTACCCCTGTCGCCTGCGGAGATCCCGACCTCGACATCACCGATGCCCTCCTTGAAGGCTTGAACGCCGAATACGTCAAGACCAAGGGCACCAAGACCGAAGAAACCCCCAAGGCCAAGTAGTTTGAGGATCGCGTTCCTATCGTGCTTTTACCCTTTCAGGGGAGGGATTTCCCAGTTCAACGCGAGCCTGTACTTGGAGCTGGGAAAGGAAAACACGGTCAAAGCGTTCAATTTCAAGAGGCAATACCCTGATTTCCTCTTCCCCGGAAAGACGCAATACGTCACAAAGGATGATGACGCCGTACCCATCGAGAGCGAGTCTCTGTTGGATACGGCGAATCCTTTAACCTACATCAAGACTTTCAAGGCGATCCGGGACTGGCATCCGGACATGGTCATCATCAGTTACTGGATGTCCTGGTTCGCTCCCTCGCTCGGCTGGATAGCCAGGAGGCTTAAAAAGAGTTGCAAGGTTATCTCCGTCCTCCACAATGTGATTCCTCACGAGCCGAGATTCTTCGACAAACCCCTGACCAAGTATTTCCTGTCGGGCTGTTCAGGCCACGTGACCCTGAGCCAAGAGGTGGCGGACGATCTTGCGGCCATTGCGCCCAAGGCGCTGAAAACCACTTTGTTCCACCCTGTTTACGCTCACTTTGGAGAAAAGGTTCCCCGGAAAGAAGCTGAGGAAAAGCTCGGGTTGGAACCCGGGAAGAAGAACCTCCTGTTCTTCGGTCTTATCCGGGAATACAAAGGCCTTGACATTCTTCTGGAGGCGTTTGGAAAACTGGACGATTCATATTCATTGATAGTAGCCGGAGAGCCGTATGGCTCGTTTGTCAAATACGAGGAGATCATCAACTCCTCCCCTGCCAAAGACAGGATCAAACTCTTCACAAGCTACATCAAAGACTCGGAGGTGAAGTATTTCTTCTCCGCCGCGGACCTTGCGGTGCTGCCATATAGATCCGCCACACAAAGCGGCATCAGCGCCATCTCATGGCACTTCGAAGTTCCCATGGTGGTTACCGATGTCGGAGGTTTAAGGCAGTCTGTCGGGGACAGCGGCACCGGATTGGTAGCCGACAGGCCGGAGCCAGAACTGATCGCGGAGGAAGTACGGCGGTTTTTTGCTGACGAGAATCTCCGCACCCTATGTGTAAATTCAATAAAGGTCGAGAAAGAAAGGCTGTCTTGGAAGACTTTCGCCAAGAGGCTGCTCGATTTCACCGATAACCTGTACAAGCACCAATGAACACGAAGCATATCATCCCGTTAGCGGCAGCCTTTTTGCTGGCGGCATTTTCCCCGTCGCTTGTCTTGGCGCAAGAATATGTGGCGCCCAAGGTGACCATATCAAAGGAGAAAGTACGCTCCGGTGGCAAGGTCTTCTACTCCCATGTCGTGCAGGAGAGGCAGACGATATATTCCATCAGTAAGGCTTATGGGGTCACGATGGAGGAGATATACGACGCCAACCCGGCCTTGAAGCTTGAGACTGAAGGACTTAAAAAAGACCAGATCCTGTTGATTCCTTACAAAGGCGACATCAGGGACACCGCCGGGCCTGAGATCCAGCCACAGGAAGAGGCCGCAGAGGAAACAGTCGGCGACACCCGTGGGAAAGAGGATGACGACGAAGGCTACTTCATCCATAAAGTGAAGTGGTATGAGGATCTTGACGCCATCGCCAAGAAGTACAAGGTGTCAAAGGAGTCGATAATGAACATCAACCGGATGACTTCCGACAAGGTCAAGCGCAAGCAAGAGCTCAAGATCCCCCGCGACCCGGCTCTCTGGGAAGGGAGGACTGTGACGGCGGATCAGGATGACGTGGATGTGCGGGACGTCGAGGAGAACGATAAAGAGGTCGAGGAGGCCGTGGACGAAGTTCCGGAGGAGAATGACGGAGGAATCCTGGACGATCTCTTCGTAAGGGAAGGCCGCCACGATGTCAATATCTCAATGCTTCTTCCTTTTTCCGCCACAAAGCTTGGTGACAGGACCTCATTCATGGACTTCTACTGCGGAGCGCTGATGGCCTCCAGGGTTCTGGGAAGCCAGGGCGTCAACCTGGACATCCACACCTTCGACGTTGGCGGAGGCAACATGCCTGTGACTCATGACAGGCTGGCTTCCAGCGACTTCGCTATCGGTCCGGTGTCGAAATCCGATATCATGAGAGCGTCCGGCATCAATGACGGGGCCACCTGGATCGTGTCTCCTCTGGACATGCAGGCCGAGGCCCTGACCGATTCCCTCCAAAAGATAATCCAGGCTCCCACCCCGACACACATCCAGGTGAAGGACATGGTGAACTGGATCAAATCGGACATGGGCCATTCGGACAGGGTGATCGTCGTGACTCCAGCGTCTCCGGAATCCGAATACCTCGACATGGTCGAGAAGGAGATGAGTGAGGCCGGTCTGCCGCATGTGACCACAACTTTGGGTTCCATGCGCACACACATTGTCTCAGGAGGTGTCAACAGGATAGTGCTCGCATGCGAATATACCGAAAGAAGCACCGTCTTCCTGATAGAGGCACTGAGGAACCTGTACATGATCTCCGGCAAGAGCAGCGAGGTCGTCCTGTACAGCACATCGAAGATAAGGACGTACGACCAGATTGAGGTTGAACAACTCCACAAGGTCAATCTCCACACCAGCGTCACCTATGCCGTGGACTATGATTCCAAGGAGGTCAAGGATTTCCTGCTCCAATACAGGGCCTTGTACAACACCGAGCCAAGCCGCTCGGCATATTCCGGATATGACCTGATGAAGTACTTCTCCACTCTCGCCCACAAGTTCGGGAGGAAGTGGCCAAGAGCCCTTGACAGGGTCGATTACAAAGGTCTCCAGTCTGATTTCAAATTAGTGAGGACTCCTTCAGGGAGCTACGTCAACAATGCCGTGAGAAGGGTTGTCTACAACCCCGACTATTCAGTCACCCTGGTCAGATAACAGGGACTTGGCGTTTTCCACCGCCGCAGGTGTGACATGACTCCCGGAGAGCATCCGGGCGATCTCCATGATCCGATCCTCCCCTTCGACAGGGTGGATCTTGGTAACGGCTCCGTTGCCCTCGAAAGTTTTCTCCACAAGATAATGGGCGTCACCTTTGGCGGCGACCTGCGGAAGATGGGTGATAGCGAAAACCTGCATGTCATGTCCCATAGCGCAGATCATCTGGCCCATCTTGTCCGCCACACTGCCCGAAACCCCTGAGTCAATCTCGTCGAAAATCAGGGTCGGCATGCTTACGAACCTGGCCATCAGAGCCTTAAGGCTAAGCATCAACCTGGACAGCTCGCCTCCAGAAGCGCATTTCGAGACATCAAGAGGAGTGGCTCCGGAGGCCGAGAACAAGAACCGGATGCCGTCTTTACCCGTGGGCCCCGGCACAGAATCCTCCAGTTCGACATCAAATACAGCCCTTTCGAGCTCCAGTGAGCGGAGAGATTCCATGATAGAAGCCGCAAGATGTTTCCGGCCGGAATTCCTGGCCGCATGGAGTCTGGAGCAGATATCACTGAAAAACTTGTTTTCCGCGGCAATATCCTTTGAGAGGTCTTCCTTCCGGGCTTCAAGATCCTCGGAATCGGCCAAAGACCCGGACAGACTGTCTCTTTGGGAGATCAGATCGGAGACGGAGGAGGTCGAATACCGTTTCATCAGATCGTACAGGAACGACATACGATCCTCCACCGCGGCAAGCCTCGACTCGGATATTTCTGTCCTGGAATTGATTAAGGAAACCTCATCGAGAATATCATTTATCTCAACCCTCGCGGACTCGAGCCTCTCCACCAGGGCAGCCGCCTCTGGAAGGAATCCGCTTATCTTCTCCAGAAGCTTCCTGGCCTCTTTCAAAGAAGCGGTGTCCAAAAGGTTCTCCGCTCCGGATAAAGAATCCTTTATGGATTCCGCGTTGGCGAGCTTTGAGTGCTCTTCCTCAAGGGCTTCCATCTCCCCTTCGACGAGACCGGCCTCTTCCAGACGTTTCAGCCGGGACTGGATGTATTCTCTCTCCTCGGCGATCCGGGACAACTTCCCGGTCACATCATCATACTCGCGATCAAGAGATTTGAGACGCTGGTAACTTGCGGCGCACTTCTCCAGCAGGTCTTCATTACCGGCAAGATGATCCAACATCGAAAGCTGGAAGGACCTGTCCGCCAACAAAAGCGTCTGATGCTGGGAATGAATGTCCACAAGCCTGGAACAGACAGCCTGGAGAAGTTGCAAGTTGACAGGAGAATCATTGATGAAAGAACGGGAACGCCCTGAAGATGACACAACCCTTCTTGCCACCAATTCTCCAGAACCATCATCGAGATCATTGTCTCTCAACAGGTTCCAAATAGTGTCATCGCCATTGGGGAGGCCGAACAACGCCTCGACCACGCAATTGTCACCTCGGGAGCCTATCACAGAGGAATCAGCCTTCGACCCGAGCAGCAGGGACAAAGCCCCCAGGAGGATCGACTTTCCCGCTCCAGTCTGTCCCGTAATAATGATGAGACCCTCCGGGAATGTGACATCCAGAGAGTCTATCAGAACATAATTCTTAATCTGAAGGGACTTTAGCATGGGCCGGGACCAACGCTACCTCTCGCCCTCCTCCTTGCCGGCCATCCTGTAATAGAGATCCCCGTCCTCAAATTCGGTGATGGCGATAAGATCAGGCTTGGGAAGCTTCTCGTAATACTTCGAGATCTCAATCTGCTCCCTGTTCTCGAACACCTCATCCATCGTATCCCTGTCCGTGCGGAAATCCTCGAGCTTCTTGGCAAGCTCTTTCTTCTCAGCGAGGGAAATCTGGTTGGCCCTCTTCGACAGGATAACCACTGTCTCATAGATATTGCCGGTAGGCTCGGCAAGATACTTCACGTCGCGCGTGATAGTGTTGGTTGGAGTTTTCTTCTTAATATCCATTGTCTTGATAATATCTTCCTTATTATTTACTTCTCTTCCGAGTCGGATTGTTTCAATAATTTCTTTCTCTCCTTCTCGAAATCCTTCTCCTTTGCCTCCAGATCTTCCTCGGAGCCGGAATATCTGCCCAAAGCCTTCTGGGAACGCTTGTACAAGACATCAAGCTCCCTCCGGTACGCTGAATCCGGCATCTCGCCTATGAAGTTGTAATAGTCATCCACAAACGTCAGATAGCGCTCCTTCTGCTTGGACTCAACGCTGAGCTGGGCGAACTTATAGGACGACTTGGCGATATAGTACAGGATGTCCTCCCGGTAGATGTTGTCGGCATCGTCTTTTAGGATATTCCGGAAAGCCACCCTGGAAGCCCTGTAATCCTCCATCTTATAGTAGAGCTTTGCGTTGTCGTAAGCCTTCCGGTCCAGCCTCTCGTTGAGTTCTTTCACCATCCTGTTACAGGTGGAAGCGTGGGTGCTTTTCGGATTATCAGTCATATACTGGGCGATCACGGCCAACGCGCTGTAAGTAGGCTTCTGGTCAAGCTCGGAACGCAACGTCGACCTGTAAAGGCAGTCGATGCGAAGGAAAGCCGCCTCGTCAGCGAAGGGACTGCGGGGAAAGTTCGTGAGGAACTTGGCGAAATTGGTCTCCGCGGTGTAATAGTCCTTGAAACGGTAATTGCTCATCCCCCAATAGAACTGAACGGTGTCATCCTTGGAGGTGCCGTTGGTCAGGATGGCAAGGCTCTCGAACAACTTGGCGGCCTTGTTGTACTTGCCATGGTTGAAGAAGTCGAAAGCGGCGGTATATTTCTGATCGACATCGTTGCTGTTAAGCAGGGTGTCATATTCCGACTTACATGACCGGGAGACGGCCAGCACCGCTCCCATCACGACGATGAACTTCAAAAAAGTCTTCAAGTAACGCATAATCCTATTTCGAGATCAGGAATTTCTCCACCTCAAGGGCGGCCTTGCATCCGGAAGCGGCAGCGGTTATAGCCTGCCTAAAACTCGGATCCTGGACATCCCCGGCAGCGAACACACCTTCGACATTTGTCTTCGACGACTTTCCTTCGGTGATGATGTAGCCGTTCTCATCCGTGCCTATGAACTCCTTGAACACGTCAGAGTTGGGATGGTGCCCTATGGCGAGGAAAAACCCGTCCACACTGATATCAAAAACCTTACCATCATTCCTGGCGATACGGACACCCGTCACACCTGAATCGTCTCCGAGTACCTCCTGGGTATTGCAGTTCCACAGGATCTCGATGTTGGGGGTATTCTTAACCCTCTCTTGCATAGCCAAAGAGGCCCTGAACACATCCCTGCGGACGATCATGTAAACCTTACGGCAAATATTGGCGAGATAGGTCGCTTCCTCGCAGGCGGTGTCCCCTCCTCCCACGACCGCTACATCCTTCTTTCTGTAAAAGAATCCGTCACAGGTAGCGCAGGCGCTGACTCCCATACCCCTGAACTTTCTCTCGGAAGGGAGTCCGAGGTACTTCGCGGCGGCACCGGTAGCGATTATGACCGCCTGGGCCTCGATCTCCGTCTCCCCATCCACGACAAGGCGGAAAGGTCTATTGGAAAAATCCACGGAAGTGATTGTCCCTCTGCGGATATCAGCCCCGAAGCGCTCCGCCTGGGCTCTCATGTCGCCCATGAGCTGGTTGGCGTCAACCCCCTGGGGGAAGCCAGGGAAATTCTCCACTACCGTGGTTGTCGTGAGCTGGCCTCCCGGCTCCATACCCTCATAAAGGACAGGATTCAATCCAGCCCTTGAGGCATAGATCGCGGCAGTGTAACCGGCAGGGCCGCCCCCTATAATCAGACATCTGATGCTTTCCATTTCTCTTTATTATAATAACCCGCAAAGATAATCATAAATTTCCTTACTCCGACTCATGCCGGTCAAAGGCCTTCACAATCTTTGTGACAAGCGGGTGGCGGACAATGTCCTCATTGGAGAAGAATATCGTTTCTATCCCTTTTATGTCCTTCAACAGGCTTATCCCCCTCAGGAGCCCCGAGTCCTCCTTTCTCGGAAGATCCACCTGGGTGGCATCCCCTGTGACTATGAACTTGGCGTTGACACCCATCCTCGTAAGGAACATCTTCAGCTGTGAGACATTCGTGTTCTGGGCCTCATCCAGGATAACGCAGGCCCTGTCAAGGGTTCGACCGCGCATATAGGCCAGAGGAGCTATCTGGATGATGCCGTCTTCCATGAAGTCCTGAAGTCTCTTGGGCGGAATCATGTCGCCGAGAGCGTCGTACAAAGGCTGGAGATACGGATCCAGCTTGTCTTTCAGGTCGCCGGGAAGGAAGCCGAGTCTCTCCCCCGCCTCGACTGCCGGCCTGGTCAGGATGATCCTTTTTATCTCCCTGTTTTTCAAAGCCCGGACAGCCAAGGCGATGGCCACATAAGTTTTTCCGGTTCCAGCGGGACCTACGGCGAAGACAAGATCGTTCTCGAAATATGCCTTCACCATCTTTTTCTGGTTCTCGTTACGGGCCTTTATCGGCTTGCCATCAGTGGTGTGGACGATAATAGCGTCTCCGGCAGGTCTGAGACGGTCCCGGGAGCCATCACCATCAAAGATGTCCTCCACATCAAAAACGGTGAGATTCATCTTGTGATGACGCCTGCGGACCAGCTCGGCGAATTTCTGGTCGAACTCCCTGATGTCCTCCTCCTTCCCTTCCAGATGGATCTCATTTCCCCTGGCGACGGCCTTCAGCCCCGGAAAGTAGGACACGAACTCCTCAAGAATCTTGTTGCCGGCTCCGAATATCTCCACTGGATCGACAGCTTCAAGCGTAATGGTTTTCTTCATTAAATCAATTATTTATCATCTATGCCGGTCGCCGCCTTAACGCGTTCGTACGACCGGACCATATTATCGTGATCAGCGGGCCTCTTCCATAGGTCCCTTTTGCCGATGAACTCCCGGATGGGGATAGTCGCATAACTGTCAGTCAGAGTCCCAGGACGGGTGCACCAGGTGAATATCAGCTCCGGAGGAAGCATCGTCTTCATTCCGTCCTCGTCAGTCGATATCCGCAGCCTCGCGACAAGACCGACCTGGGTGTTGGAGGCGCTCATGTTGGAGACGATATTGCCAAGGGAATACACCACCGGGGAGGTCTTGACCTGCCCTTCCGACAGGCTCGCCACCTGGCCATAATCCTGCGCCACATGCGGGTGGGCACCTATCACCGCGTCGCAACCGATCCCGACCAGCCAATCAGCCAAGGCCTCCTGTGAGGAGGAGTGGGTCAATACATATTCAGTGCCCCAATGCGGCAGGGCGATGACGAAGTCAGCACCGATCCTCCTGGCGCGGTTTACCGCCGCCTCAATCTCTTTCTTGTCCGTCAGGTGGACTTTCGGGAAGTCGTTGTCTCCCTTGATGTTAGTCCCATAGGTAAAATTCAGCAGAGCGACCCTTACCCCCTTCACAGCTACCATGAGCGGGAATCTCGTCCGGTCATCTTCAGGGGTGGCCGACACGCCAGTATGCTTCACGATTCCAGAAGCTTCCATCTCCGAATATCTGGCAAGAGTCCTCTCAAGTCCCGTCTTTCCTTTGTCGAGAATATGGTTGTTCGCGGTCAGGAAAACATCCACCCCACAAGACGCCACATAATCCTCATACCCGTCAGGGGCGGAAAAACAAGGATAGCCCGAATATGGTTTCCCGGCGAGGGTGAACTCCATGTTGGCTATCGCCAAGTCGGCATCCTCAATCAGGGGCTTGATATTGGCAAGATATGTTGAGAAATCATAAGTGCCGTCCGGTCTCGCCGCATTGGAGATCTGGTCCCTGTGCATCATGACATCTCCCATCACAAGGATTGTAGCGGTGTCCGGGAGCTGTCGGAGAGGCCTGGCCGGGGGCACTGACACATTAATCTGGGCGAAAGCCAAGACAGGGAAAGACAAAAAAAGGGCGAAAGTCAAGAATCTCCGCATGCACAAAGATAAATATTATTCAGAAATTCTTGTTAAGAAAGAATTTTTTGTATCTTTGCAACCTCTAACACGGTGCGATTAGTTCAGTTGGTAGAGCACCAGATTGTGGTTCTGGGTGTCGTGGGTTCGAGCCCCACATCGCGGTTCGAGCCCCACATCGCACCCCAAAAAAGATTCGGGTCGGCATTTGCCGGCCCTTTCTTTTTTGGGGCGCGATGCCGCCTTCGGCGGTCGCACCTTTACGTTACCCCACCCCCAAACCCCCGCCCTCGGGGCGGTGGCTTAGTCGCTTCGCTCCGATAGTGTGAAATCAACGCAAACTCATGGAATCTTGCCAGTCCTTCTCACCCGGCCCGTTTCAGTCGTTTTCAGGCCCAGAATGGAGGTTGTGAGTCTTGTCAGAGTGAGAGCGTACCCACGCTGGCACAATGGTTCCTTTGAGAATTCTTTCGAATTGGATAACTTTGCTGATGTATGACCCTGCGTGACCGCATATACCTTACCTGGCTGAATGGAGGATGGCAGATAATTCTCGGTAGTGTCTATAATGTTTCAGCGGCACTGCTTATAGCTCTCTCTCACTCCTATGTCCTCGCGGTTGATGTTTTCATATTGAAAATACCTTTTACAGCCATTGTGCTGTACTTATCCCATAAACTCAAGTCACGGGATACCTGCTTCTTCTATATCAATCTGGGCTTCTCCCGCTGGCATTTCCAGATCGTTGTATTGCTCGCGGATTTTCTTCTGTTTTTCATTTTGATGGCCATCGCCCTGATGTTCAATGGATAGGCATAAATTAATAGTTGATAGTGTCGTGGTCCGTTTCGGGCAGAAGACCGTCCTGTCTGGAGGATACATAACTTCCTCCACAGGGATGGTCACGGGATTGCTGGGCAGGAACGGAGCAGGAAAATCTTGTATGTTCCGAGCTTTGATGGGCGGATTACGGGTTGAGAATGTGATGGTCTCTATCGATGGAAAGCCCGTAGATAGACAACATATCGGGAAGTTTATCAAGTATCTTCCTCAGGGGCAGCTACTTCCGGAAAGCGTCAAACTTCACCGAGCCTTTGAGCTCTATGTGGTCAATTATTGGAGATTCGTCAATAGGTTCCCAAGGTACTCGAGGTTTTATGATTCCGCGATATGGGAGCTTTCAGGAGGAGAAGCCCGATTGGCGGAACTGTTTCTGATCTTGATGAGTGAAGCTCCATTCTATATCTTGGACGAACCTTTTTCACAGATAGACCCAGTGAATATAGAAGTGGTCAAAGAGCTTATAGTCGAGAGAAGCAAGGATCACGGGATCATCGTTACCGACCATAACTACGACGCAATTTCCACCGTCGCTGACGACCTCTTTGTGATTGCTGACGGTTATACCTTTCCTGTCACCAAAAGAGATGACTTGACGCGCCACGGTTATTTGCGGCCGGACGCTTGACACCAAGCCTACCCTAACAAAAAGACCCGCCTTTAGACGGGTCTTTTTCGTTATGTATTAATGATTTACTCCGCAAGAACCTTGGAATACTTCTCGTAACCGGCCATGTACTTGGGATCCTCATCGCGGAAGCGGTAAAAAGCCTGCTTGAGGTACTCGGCAATGCTGGCCTTGATACTCTCATCCTTAGTCATTTCGTAAGCTTTCTCGAAAGGCTCGATGCAACCCTTGAGAGAGGTCTCAAACTTCTGGACAAGAGCCATGTACTTGCTGTCATCAATCTCGTTCTGAGCCTCTTCCTGGATCTTGGCGGCCTGATTGTAGAACATGATGCCCTCACCGATGAAACCGAACGCATAGTTAGGATCAACATCGACGCACTTCTCGTAAGCCTTGACGGCCTCCTCGGTCTGGCCGAGCTGGGCGCGGATGTTACCCTCGACATAATAGAGGGAAGCGTTGTTGGGCTCGTTGGCCTTGGCCTCGTCGATCAAGGTGAACAGCTTCTCGGTGTCCTCACCGCTGGTGACATAGTAGTTGATCAAACCGATCAGGATGCTCTGGCTCTGAGGGAACTTGGAGAAACCTTTCTCAAGATAATCCTTCTGGAGAGCCTTGCCGGCATCGCTGTTGTCGAGCTTGCTGACGCAATCGGCGAGCTTGGCAAAAACCTCACCGTCCTTAGCGAAATAGTTGTACTCCAGGCACTTGTCAAAGTAGCTCTTGGCCTTGTCGAACTGACCGGCACCATAGGTGACGAATCCGGCGTTGTAAAGGGCGCTGGTGTCAACCGCCGCGCTGAGCTTGGAGGTGGAAGCGCTGAAAGCCTTGGCGAAGAAGGACTCAGCCTTGCCTGTGTCGCCGAAGGTGTAGGCGTTGTAAGCCTCAGTGTTGTACTTGTCCACGATGCCCTTGATTCCAGCGGTGATGTCCTTGGCCTTGGAGCCCTTAGGGTCGACCTCGGCGGCCTTCGTGTAAGCCTCTAAGGCCTTGTCAAGAGCATTCTCGACGACGGGCTTGGTCACCTCGATGATCTCAAGCTGACCATTGCCATTGAAATACAGGTTCTTGTTCTCATAAACCTGCTTGGTGTACTGGGCACCGCCAAGGGTAACATTCTCCACAGAGGAGGGTTTCTCATTACCCATCGCAAGCTTGAGCTCGGTCTCGTTAGCTCCGACCCAGACGTTCCCGGAGGGAGCGTTGTAAGCCTCGACATAAGACTCGGCCAGTTTCATCCAAGTGGCGACCTTGGTGGCCTTTTTAGCGTTCTGCGAAGCCGCGAGAGCAGCATCGACAGCCTTCTTGGCGGCCGCAGGGCCTCCCTGGGCATTCGCTACCTGGAAGGAAGCGAGCAATGCCAAAACAATCATTATCTTTTTCATGATTATCGGAATTAATTGTTAATATTCTCGTTTTCAGTTACTTCTGAATTACCTTCATTCTCTGTTTCCTCGTCGTTCTTCTCAACAGTGGAAAGAGACGCTATCGAATCACCTTCCTTGATGTTGATCAGTTTGACTCCTTGAGTGGCCCTGCCGGCAACCTTTATGCCAGAGACTGCCATCCTGATCGTCAGGCCGGACTTCTCAATGATCATCAGGTCATCTTTTTCGGTCACATTCTTAATGGCGATCAACTTACCTGTCTTTTCGGTGATATTGATGGTCTTGACTCCCTTTCCTCCCCTCTTCGTAATCCTGTACTCATCAAAATCAGTCCTCTTGCCGAATCCGTTCTCACTCACCACCAACACGGTGTGGTCAGCGGCATCCTCAGCTCCCGGATTATAGTTGATGGCGCCTATTACCTCGTCGGACTCTTCAATATTGATGCCACGTACTCCGGTAGAGGTCCTGCCCATCTCGCGGGCATCCATCTCATTGAAGCGGCAGCAGCGCCCGTCACGGGCGGCGATAAGGATTTCGTCGTTTCCGCCGGTCAGCAAGGCCTCCACGAGGACATCCCCGTCGCGGAGATTCACAGCGTTGACTCCGGCGGCCCTGGGATGTGAATACGCTGAAAGAGCGGTCTTCTTGATGATGCCCCTCTTCGTCACGAGGGCAATGCTGTGAGACTCGACATAATCCTGATCCTTAAGGGTCTTGACGTTGATGTACGCCTTGATCTTGTCGTCAGGAATGCTGAGCACGTTCTGGATCGCGCGTCCCTTAGAGGCCCTGGAGCCTTCAGGGATCTCGTAAACCTTCAGCCAGTAGCACCTTCCGCTCTCAGTGAACAGGAGCATCGTGGAGTGCATATTGGCGATATAGATATGCTCTATGAAATCCTCGTCGCGGGTCGAGCTCCCCTTCATGCCCACTCCGCCCCTGGCCTGGGTGCGATACTCTGTCAGAGGAGTACGCTTGATATAACCCAGATGGGAAATCGTGATGACGGCATCCTCGTCGGCATAGAAGTCCTCCGGATTGAACTCCTCCTCGGAAGGGCGGATCTCCGTCCTTCTCGGGTCGGCGTACTTGTCCTTGATCTCCATGGTCTCGGCCTTGACGATCTTGAGCTGCTCCTCTACGCTTCCGAGGATCTCGTTGCAGCGGGCGATGAACTTTTCCAGCTCGTCGTACTCGGCCTGGAGCTTCTCCCTTTCGAGTCCGGTCAGCTGGCGGAGCCTCATCTCGACGATCGCGGTGGCCTGGATCTCGGTGAAGCCGAAGCGGCTGATCAGCTCGGCCTTGGCCTCGTCCACGCTCTCGGAATGGCGGATGATATGGATGATCTCGTCGATCACGTCGATGGCCTTCAGCAGGCCTTCGAGAATATGGGCCCTCTTCTGGGCCTTGTCGAGCTCGAACTTCGTCCTGCGGACCACGACCTCATGGCGGAAGTCCACGAAATTGGAAATCAACTCCTTGAGGGACAGCGTCTTGGGACGGCCGTTAACAAGGGCCACATTGTTGAACGCAAAGCTGGACTGGAGCTGGGTGTACTTGAACAGGGTGTTGAGAACAACGTTGGAGTTGAAGCCCTGCTTGACCCTGAGGATCACACGGACACCCTCGCGGGAAGTCTCGTCGTTGATGTAGGTGATGCCCTCGATCCTCTTGTCCTCGACCATCTGTCCGATCTTCTCGATCATCTCCTTCTTGTTGACCATGTAGGGGACCTCGGTCACTACGATGGTCTCGCGGCCGTTCTCGGCCACCTCGATCTCGGTCTTGGACCTCACTACAACCCTTCCGCGCCCTGTCTCGTAAGCTTCCTTGATGCCGCTCATGCCCATGATGATGCCTCCCGTCGGGAAGTCCGGGCCCTTGATAAAGCGCATCAGACCCTCGGTGTCGATGTCCGGGTTATCAATATAGGCGCAGATGGCGTCGCAGCACTCCCCTAGGTTATGGGGAGCCATATTCGTGGCCATACCGACAGCGATGCCGGCGGAGCCGTTCAGAAGGAGCAACGGGAGTTTCGTCGGAAGGACCGTAGGCTCTTTCTCCGTGTCGTCAAAGTTATTGACCATGTCCACGGTGTCTTTCTCTATGTCGCCGAGGATCTCCTCGGTGATTTTCTGGAGCTTCGCCTCGGTGTACCTCATGGCTGCGACGGGGTCGCCGTCCATCGATCCGAAGTTGCCCTGGCCGAACACGGTGGGATACCTCTGGTTCCAAGGCTGCGCCAGACGCGCCAAGGCGTCGTACACGCTGGAGTCACCATGCGGGTGGTACTTTCCAAGCACCTCACCAACTATCTTCGCGCACTTGCGGGTCGGTCCGGAGAAAGGCAGGCCAAGGCCGTCCATTCCATACAAGACTCTTCTTTGAACCGGCTTGAGACCATCCCTGACATCAGGGAGGGCACGGGAGACGATGACGGACATCGAATAGTCGATGTACGCGGAACGCATCTCCTGGTCGATCTCAACCGGTTCGATGACGCCTGTCTGTCCTTCTACAATCTTTTCCTCACTATCCATAAACTCGCTTTATGATTACCATTTACTTAAACATGCAAATATAATCAAAGTTTACGACATAGGCAATAGTGACAAAGTGGCAGGAGGAGAACTCTCGCACAGTTGTTGCAGATTAGGACGAGAATTATTATAATTGCCTTCCGGCAGCATCCAATTCAAGAAAATATGGAAATAAAAATATCTGACGAGCTCAACAGCATCATCCGTTACGCCCGCGAGGAGGCCATGCGGACAGGCAGCTACGGCATAGGGCCGGACCACCTCTTCCTGGGCATGATGCGCCAGGGGGACAATGACGCCTGCAAAGTCCTCGCCGCGTTGGGAGTGGACATCGACGCCTTCAAACGCTTCATTGACAGCCACATATTCACCAACGAGTCGATCCCCTATTCCGAAGCGGACAAGATATCCTTCTCCAGGTACGCCCAGAACGTGCTGAGCATCACGGTGATGGAGGCCTCGAAGATGAGTTCCTCGGAGGCGACCTCCCTCCACCTGCTGCTCGCCCTATGCCGCACGACAGAGAACTACGGCCAGGCTTATTTGAGGCAGCATGGCGTGGATTACGGCCGGCTTCTCGCCCACATGAGGGACGAGGGGCTGCTCGGACAGGGGGCAAGCAAACCCCAGCAGGGCGAGACTCCCCAAGGGGACGAGGACTCCGACGGAGAGGAAGGCGGACAGGCGAACAACGCCTCCGGCAAGGTCAATCTCGAGGACTTCGGTTTCGACCTCACCAAGGCGGCTGCCGAAGGAAAACTCGATCCTGTCGTGGGTAGGGATGTCGAGATTGCGAGGGTGATCGAGATCCTCGGACGACGCAAGAAGAACAACCCGATGCTGATCGGTGAGCCTGGCGTGGGCAAGTCGGCTATCGTCGAGGGAATCGCCCAGAGGATAGCCGGGGGCAGCATATCCCCTGTCCTGGCCAAGAAACGCCTGATTTCCCTGGATATAGCCTCCGTAGTGGCTGGCACCAAATACCGTGGTGACTTCGAGAAAAGGCTCAAGGCCATCATAAAAGAGGCCAGCACGAACCCTGACATAATCCTATTCATCGACGAGTTCCACACCATCGTTGGAGCCGGTGGGGCGCAAGGCAGCCTGGACGCGGCGAATATGTTGAAGCCAGCCCTCGCTCGAGGTGAGCTGCAGTGCATCGGTGCCACGACTATGGACGAATTCGCCAAGATTGTCGAGAAAGACGGGGCGCTGGATCGCAGGTTCCAGAAGATAGTCGTGGAACCAACTGACATTAAGCAGAGTATCTCCATCCTGAACAACATAAAGGCCAACTACGAGGAGTTCCACAGCGTCACCTACAGCGACGAGGCCCTCGAGGCCTGCGCCCGGCTGACCGACCGTTACGTCACCGATAAATTCCTGCCAGACAAGGCCATAGACGCCATGGACGAGGCCGGATCGATGGTCAGGCTGAGCCTTACCAAGGACAAGAAGACGGGCAATGTCGTAGACGCTGAGGACATCGCCACGGTGGTCTCCAAGATGACCGGGATCCCGGTTAACAAGGTGGCTGAGAGCGAGGGCAACAGGATCATGAAGATGAAAGAGCGTCTCCAGGGCAGGATCATCGGCCAGGACGACGCTATCGACAAGGTTGTCCGGGCTATCCGGCGCAACCGGGCCGGGCTCAAGGATCCGGACCGCCCTATCGGCACCTTCCTATTCTTCGGCCCGACCGGAGTCGGAAAAACCCAGCTGGCCAAGTGCCTTGCTGAATATCTCTTTGACTCAGAGGAGAATATGGTAAGGATAGACATGAGCGAATACATGGAGAAGTTCACGGTTTCCCGTCTCATCGGCGCGCCTCCCGGATACGTGGGTTACGAGGAGGGAGGACAGCTCAGCGAGCGTGTGCGCCGCAAGCCGTACTGCGTCGTCCTTCTGGACGAGATCGAGAAGGCCCATCCGGACATATTCAACATTCTCCTGCAAGTGCTTGACGACGGCCACCTTACCGACAGCAACGGCCGTGTCGTCAACTTCAAGAATACGATTGTGATCATGACTTCCAACGTCGGGAGCCGGGAGCTGGATGAATATGGCTCCGGAGTCGGCTTCGCGACCGCCGGGAAGAATGTCGCGCAGAACCGCCAGAGCGTCCTTGAGAAAGCGATTAAGAAGAATTTCCCGCCCGAGTTCATCAACAGGGTGGACGAGCAGATATTCTTCAACTCGCTGACCAAGGAGGACATCGAGAAGATCATTGATATTGAGCTTCGTGAGCTTCGTGAAAGGGCCGAGGAGTCCGGCTACAAGCTGACCATCACCCCTTCCGCCAAGAAGTTCATCGCAGAGGCCGGCTATGATCCGGCTTTCGGTGCCAGGCCGCTTAAGAGAGCCGTTATGCGTTATGTGGAAGATCCTGTGTCTGAGTTCATTATCTCCGACCGCATCCTCCAGGGCAAGCGCAAGAAAGGCTCCACCGAGCTGCGCACCCTCAAGGTCGGTCTTACACCCGAAAAAGACAACACCCTAGTCTCCCTGAAAGAAGACTAGGGGATGTCAATTATCAAGAAATTCGGTGGGAGACAGGCCTGTAGCCTCCGACGCTTGTTCCACGGATAAACCCATTTGATTTACCAGCCTTCTGGCCGTCAAGATAAGAGCTTGGCGGCCTTTCTCCATGCCTTTCTCCATGCCTTTCTCCATGCCTTTCTCCATGCCTTTTTTCATTCCTCTTTCCATTCCCTTTTTCTCACCACGAATCTCAGCGGTGTAAAGTATGTTCTCCCAATCTTTTTTTGTTGTCATAGTATCCTCCTTATATTCAGTTTGTTCCCCAGCAGTCAGCCTTTCCAGTTCGCATGCCTCGAACAAGCGGCTGAAAACCTCTTCAATAAGTCCGGGAGGCCTACCGGCCAAAGTCCCCATATGAGTCAAAGCGAAAGATAGTTTCTCGGCGAAAGAGTCAGAAGCGTTGATATATTCCCTTCGATAATTTCCCATCTCCAAAATAATGAACTTGAGACGATCCGTCATGGATTCTCCACTATCTTGCTCACGTAGGCCATATCGATATATTACCTTCTCACCCTCATGGATCGAAAAGTTGAGAAAGCTAACCACATAAACTGGCTGATAATCAAACTGTTTATCATGCGCCCGGCGGCGTTTCCCCTTATTCTCCGCCTCAACTTGCTCTTGAATAGGAAACGTGGAGTAGAATAACGCCCTCTCCGCGAAGTTGATCTGCTCACTTTTCTGCATCTCGACCACGAACCTTACACCTGAAGAATCCACACACTCCACATCAAAATAGGCATCGTGACCATCTACGAACGGGTTCACTTTTCGCCTGTTCTTTTTATCGTATCGGATGTCAACAATTTCCCGTTCCGGGATAAGTTCCCGCAGAATCGCTATTAGCACATCCTTGTTGCCCTCGGCACCAAGGATCTTTTTGAACCATTTGTCATAAAGGATATCGACATACCTCCCGATCGTTATTCCAGAAATATGTCTGACCCTCGGATCCTCCAGCACAGCAGGAGATTCTTTTACCGGGCTATAGCCCGCCACATTAGTTTTAATCGTTCGCATAGCTTAAATTGTTATTCAGTTGGTTAGAAGCCTCCCTGGAACGCACAACGCGAGCTTGGTGCGATATGACCAAACTCGCGTTGTAGCCTCAAGGTGCTACGGCAACCAGACTTCTTGTTTTACAAAATTACTTAATACTTTTAAGAAAAACAAGCTAATAAGCTACTCGATCACGCAGAAGGGCTGGAAGGAGAGCGCTCCTGAATTGTCCGCCGTGAGGATGTTCTTGCCGTTTTTGTACATGCGGTACAGGGAGCCGTTCTCCAGGACAGACAGATAAACGTCTCCTCCTGATGTCACCCACATCGGCTCCAAGTAGCCGCTGGCATAAAAGAGGGATATCTCCTGGGAATAGTCGAGAGTCTGGTATATCACGCCGTTTTTGAAAATCCTGATCTGTTTCGCGGTCTCATCATTGACAGCGACATACACATCATTGCCTACACAACGCAGGCTCAATTCCAAGTTCTCGTCAACAGCATCGATAACCTTCTCGAAAGCCCCGTTTTTGTACAGACGGACTGATTCTTTCCCCTCACTATCATAATTACTGGCGGCAATGTAAACGTCACCGGACTCCGTAGTCCCTATTCTAGGCCTGGCGATGCCGCTCTTCTCAATAAGTTTCTCGGACACCGTTCCATCGGCAGCCAGTTTATACTGCGCGAGATAATGCTGGCTGAAACTGTCCCTGATCTGGCAGGAGACGTAGATATCGCCACTGGGAGCGACAGCCATGCTGACAAAGTAAGTTATTATGGCAGAGCCTTTTATGGCGTAATCAGTAATCGTTCCATCTTGCTTGGCCTTGACGACTTTATACGTCCCTTCCTTGTCGACATAAAGAACGGCGTAGACACCATTCCGGCAAGACAGGCCATAGACATAGTCACTCTCATGTCCCGACAGGTTGATAATAGGCTCACGATTCTTGCAGATCCAATGCTCCAGGGCCGATTGATTGAAGTAAACTTCGTATGTGATGAGATCTTCACCGACGGCATCAAGATAATGAGCAGTGTAGAAACGGAAAGAAGAGGTGTTGAACATCCCTTTCCTTGGATCAAGTTCCCCGTTTACATATACCTCATTATCCGACCCTATCGAATAGATGACAGGTCCTTCCACCTTCGCGACATTGACCAGGCACTCCGCTTTGAATCCTCCTTCCTCGGAAGTCGCTGTGACTGTGGCCGTTCCCTCCTTGATAGCCACGACCTTACCGTCAGAGACTGTGGCAACGGCCGGATCCGAGGAACTCCACGAGACGTTCTTGTTGGCGGCATATTCCGGGTAAAAGACGACAGTCAGGGTCCTGGAAGTTCCAGCGGCCACGTTGATCTCGTCCACGTCAAGGGATATGCCCTTAAGATCGGTGTTCTGCAGGACTGTCACGTCACAGAAGCCTTGTTTGTCTGTGAACGCTTTCGATCGGACCGCTATCCTGACAGTTCCTGGACTGACGGCGGTCAACAGGCCGTTTTGGTCAATAGTCGCAATATGCGGGGACGGAGATGCCCAGTCAACTTCCTGATTAGCGTCGGCTGGAGTCACCTTGGCCTTCAGCTGGTAGGTCTCCCCTTCCTTAATCTCTAAGGTGGCAGGGTCGATCGACACTCCAGAGACCTCGGTCGGTGGAATTTCTTTCGCCGTCACCGTCACCGAGCAGGTGGCAGTCTTGGAACCGTCTGTGGTTGTGACGGTTATCGTGGCCGAACCAGCCTTGACGGCAGTGACTTTACCGTTGTTGTCAACCGAGGCTGTCGAGGCGTCGGAGGATTTCCAGCTTACGGCCTTGTTCGTGGCGTCGGACGGGGCGACGGTAGCGGTCAGGGTCTCGGAATCGCCTTCAGTCAGGGTGGTGGATGTCTTGTTGAGCGAAACACCGGTCACGGCCACTGTCTTGGGGCCGTCGTTCCCGCCATTTCCGCCGTTACCTCCCGAAGGGGTTGGCTCTTTTTTGTCGCAGCTAATCAGCATTCCGGCCGAGACCACTGCTGCGGCAAAAGCCAGAATAGAGGTCTTGAATAATCTTTTCATCGTGTAACTAATTAATAATTAATAATTTACCCCCCCCAGAAACGTTCCAGGGAGGGCAATCCGCCTAATTGACGGTCAAACTATGTTTCCTGCTGACCATCAATCACAAAGATAATCATTAATTCATGACATGCAATAGTTGTCTAACCTGGCGTCATTTCTATGAAATGTCAAGCTCGGGTCAGGCAGGCCCCTCCATACCCAGAAGTGACACCTGATGCTGGACATCATACGACCGATCCCCTTCCGACCGCCAGGCCCACCAGTAATATTGCTGCAGACCATCGATTACACAGGGACCGAACGGACCTTCGACCTCGGTGCAGATACCGTGAGAGACGACAATGTGCCGGCCAGAGTTATTCCCGAAGTAATCTCTGGAAGGGTTGCTGTTCTTGAAAGTCGGATCAACAGGAATCCACCCGTAACCGCTCAAATAGAATTCAGCCCGAATATGGTACCCGTCCAGTGGAGAGATCATAAGCAGATGCCGGGCAGGGATGCCCTTCGCCCGAAGAAGGGAGACATACACTGATGTGAATGCTCCGCAATCCCCTCTCCTGCTCCTCATTATTTCCTCGACAGGATGGAGACCAGTGAAGGCATCACCGTATGTCAGATTCCGGGCTGTCCACTCATAGCACATCCTCGCATATGACAGGATATTCATCTCGCTCCGCATCCACAATTCATCGGATATTCTCAGGATATCCTGATTCAAAGGATCGACGATCACACGGCCGTCACAAGAATCCCGCGATGTGTACCGAAGATATTCAGGAGCCTCCGTGTCGTATGCCTGGATCTTTCCAATCCTCTGGAAATCAGTCTCAACCATATTAAGCTCGGCGTCAAAGACACAGGAGTTAACCTCCCGGCCGCTCTTGGGAATGTCCCCGCTGATATCAGATACAGCGTACATATTATGGCCATCAGCGCATAAGCCGGGAAACGCCCCAGCAAACAAGCGAACTTTTGTAACCGTTTGGTACTGATCAGTATGGGGCACGGGAATAACCGAATAGATACGACTGAAACGAGTCGAGTCATATCTTATGACCAACGACGAGTGGACTTTGAGTAGGATGTGCGCATGGCGCTTGAATATGTCCGGAAACTGGGTCAACTCATACTCAAGACGCCCGTCACCAACGCTGAACAGCAGTTTGGCGTTTCTGGCTGACTCGCCAGTATTTGGCCTAGTCGTGATACGGACAACAGACACGCCTGAACCGCCCTCCGAAGAAGATAGGGACAACCATTCAGAGGCATATGAGACATTCCACGGCTCGAGAGAAGACACGGAAATAGAGTCCGTCCCGCCTTTGGCGAAAGCCCATAACGGGTCATGAGAAAAAGGGGTTACCTCAAAACCGTCCGGGGCCACGTAACTCACCGGAGGATCATCTACAGCAGGCGTCTCATGGGCAATCTCGTCCTGTCCGGTATCTATAAGAATATGACCGGTTTCAGGCTCGCAAGAAATAAAGGACACGATACCAGCGAGAACACCCGCGAAAAAACACCACCTCATAAACGCGAAGATAGTGTTTTTTCCGGTACGGTGCCACCATCAAAGACGGGAGGCGGAATCAAATTCGAGGCCCATGTCGCCCATCATGTCAAGAAGGGCGGAAAGAGAAGACTCAGATGAGATCATCGAGGAGAGATTGTCAAGATTGTACTCTGTGTTCTTCATGGCTGTATGTTTTTATCCGTTAAACTTCTATTTTGTTTTCTGTGACAAAGGTACGCCCCACTTGTGCCAAGTCAAGGCACAAGTAAGACAAATAACCAGATTTTTTAAGATAATTATCCGATTATTTCTTATATTTAGACGAATTAACCTCCAAAGGCTTAACGTATGGCTGAAGAGAGAAGCTCAGACAAATTAGCAAGATACATGGTATTTCCGCAGCGTGATAATATACATTATCCTCGCCGCTGTGGTCTCCCTTCTGGGCAGGCCCATCATGCGCCTTTTAAGGAAACCGAAGATCAAAGGGAAGAGCGCTCCGGACTGGCTTCTGGCCATAATCACACTGATCCTTATCCTAGTCATTTTCCTCGGGATCATCACCCAGGTCATTCCGGTCGTCTCGGGGATAATCCAGAGTGTCTCCAACAACCTTGAGAATACCTCGCTCAACACGACCGAGATTGTGAGGTGGGCTGACAAGCTTAACGTCTGGCTGATCGACAGGGTTCCGCAGCTGGGTAGGGACTTCAAGATCCAGGAATCCCTCGCCACATGGCTCAAAAACGCCTTTGACATAACCTCGATCACATCTGTGGTCGGATCAGTGGCCTCCGCCCTGGGCTCTTTTGCCATCGGCCTGTTCTGCGTCGTGTTCATCAGTTTCTTCTTCATCAAGGACGACACGCTGTTCCGCAGGATCATCGGTTCAGTAGTGCCGGACAGGCACGAGGAAGAGGCCATCAGCGCCATCGGCGACATCGAGCACCTGCTGACCAGATATTTCGGTGGACTCCTGACCGAAGTCATAGGAGTTGCGGCACTGAACTTCCTGGGACTGTGGCTGATAGCCAAGATCGGCTTCTACCCCGCTATCGGAATCGCTTTCATGGCCGGACTGCTCAACATCATCCCGTACGTAGGGCCTTGGATCGGGGCCGCGATAGGCACGATCCTCGGCCTGGTCCTGAAATACAGCAGCGCGGCGGCTCTCGGAGTGTACCCGAACTTCTGGGTCGCCCTCATCACTCTGATCGCCATTTTCGCTTTCACTCAGATGGTGGACAACTTCCTTTTCCAGCCGGTGATATATTCAAAGAGCATCAAGTCCAGCCCCCTGGAAATATTCATAGTGCTCCTCATGGCAGGCCATGTGGGTGGCATACTCGGAATGCTGGTGGCCATCCCCTCCTACACTGTCATCAGGGTCATCGCCTCACGGTTCTTCATAGGTTTTAAACCTATACGCAGGCTCATGGAAGCCACAAGTGAAGAAAAATAATATACAAGAATAATGAAAATAGTGTTCCTTGATGCGGCGACAATGGGCTCCACGCCGCTGACCGAGATCGAGAAGCTCGGAGAACTTACAACCTATGATTCCTCAACCGCCGAAGAGGCCAGGGAGAGGGTGAAGGACGCCGACGTGGCGATTCTAAACAAGATCATCGTGAACAAGGAGTTCCTCGACGCCGCCCCGAAGCTCAAGCTCATTTGCGAAGCTGGAACCGGGATGAATAATATTGACCTGAAACTCTGTGAGGAAAGAGGTGTGGCCGCGCGCAACGTGGCGGGCTACTCGACGGACTCCGTGGCCCAGATCACCTGGACCCTTATCCTGGCCCTCGCCGGCAGGCTGTTCCATTATAATGAATATGCCAGGGACGGGCGTTACGCCTCCGGAAAGATCCACACCGATTCCGCCCACCCCTACACGGAACTCGCGGGAAAGACCATCGGGATCGTCGGGATGGGAGCGATCGGAACCAAGGTGGCGAAGATCGCCGAGATGTTCGGAATGAAGGTTATATATTACTCAACCTCAGGTACTTCCCATTGCAAGGAATATCCTTCAGTCCCGATTGAGACCCTCCTGAAGGAAGCGGATGTCGTCAGCATCCACGCTCCGTACAACGAGCGCACCGCCGGACTCATCGACTACGACAAGATGCTCCTGATGAAGCCCACCGCCTGGCTGGTGAACACCGGCCGAGGCGGGATTGCGGTCGAGAAGGATCTCGCCAGGATCATCGACGAGGACAGGATCGCCGGAATAGGCCTGGATGTTTATGAGAAAGAGCCGCTTCCGCTTGACAGTCCCCTGCTCCACACGAGCCACCCGGAGAAGATAATCCTCACTCCCCACATAGCCTGGTCCAGCGTCGAGTCCCGCCAGAGGCTCGCCGACGAGATGGCCCGAAACATAAGAGAATATTTTAATATCAAATAATTATGAAAAAGCTATTACCACTTATTCTAACCGCACTGGCATTTCTTCTCGCCGCATGCGGCCCGAAGGAGGACCCGATTGAGCCGACCCCGGCGAACGTGGTGGTTTCCGGCGTGACTCTAAACCAGTCCACCCTGGCTTTGAAGATCGGAGAACGACGACAAGACAGTGACATGGACTTCCTCCGACGAGAGTGTCGCCAAGGTTGACAACGGAAAGATCACGGCTGTTGGAAAGGGAACGGCCAAGATCACCGCCTCAGCAGGCACAATGAATGCCACCTGCCAGGTATCGGTCAGCTACGCCGTGAATTCCATAACTCTGGATAAGAGCACCGCACAGATTGAGGAAGACGGTACTCTGACACTGAAAGCGACCGTTGACACAGACGATCCCGACGTCAAAGTTGGATGGTCCTCGGATGGCACAGACATAGCTACTGTGGACAACAATGGGACAGTAGCCGGCATAGCGGTTGGTGAGGCCACAATAACCGCCAAGGTCGGTGACAAGACCGCCACCTGCAAGGTCACAGTAAAGGAGGGAAGCTATAAAGCAAAGGAAAGAGCCGCTCTGATAAAGCTCTTCAATGCCAACAACGGAAATAACTGGAGTGATTATCACAAGGAGAATTGGTGCTCAGACCAGCCCTTGTACTTATGGACGGGGGTCGAAATGACACCTGACGGCAAGCACGTGAGCAGTATATGGATAGCTGATGATAATCTCAAAGGTCAGATTCCAAAGGAAATCGCGGACCTCACCGAATTGGAAACACTCCATCTCATCAATGAAGGCGACGAATCCACGAACACCTATCCGATGCCGAAAGAGATTGGGCAACTCAAGAAGCTCAAGGACGTTTACTTTTGGATGTATCCTATTTCCGGGAAGCTTCCGGAATCTCTTTTCGCCATAGAAGGACTTGAACGTCTTCGGATAAGCCATGCCCCTTTGGACAAATGGACTATCCCGGCCTATATAACCAAGCTCAAGAATATCAAGGAGCTGAGATTCTTTGACTGTAATGTTACCGGAAAGATTCCGGACGCCCTCGGGCAGCTGACGGGCCTCGAGGATTTGTATCTTGCGTCCAATGACCTGTCCGGATCTTTGCCTGCCTCGTTGGGAAGCCTCATCAACCTGAATAAAATAGATCTCTCCTTAAACAAACTCTCCGGCGCGATTCCAACCACAGTATCGCACATGGATAATTATTGGAAACTCTGGCCACTTATATTCTACGGGAATAACTTCACGATGGAGAATCTCCGGGATTCCAAGATCCCCGCACCCAGAAGCCCCAAGATCAAGCTTCTTTCCGGGAAAGAGTTAGATATCGATGAGTTTTTCTCGCAAAACCAGTACACCGTGCTGTTCCATATGAATCCCAAGTCGGGTGACGCCCTCGAATGTCTCATCCAACTCGAGGCGCTATACAAAGTGAATAAAAGCAAGGGTTTGGGAATCCTTTCGTTTATTAACAACGGCGGGACGAGTTCCGCGGACATGAACGACTGGGACGCGGCATTCAAGGATGCTCTCAATAAAGCCGGAGCTACATGGGATTCTTTCAGCAGATACATGTACGAGGATCTTCCTACCAAAGAGACTCCTTTCTATGCCGAAACAAGAAGTGGACTGTATCCGCATGACACAGAGAACTCGATAGTTATCATCGGACCAGATCAGACTGTAGTCTATTCCACCCTTCTGGATGATTTCAGGGTGACTTATGGCGATGCGATAGCCTATCTTCAGAAAGCGTTCAAGACCACTATCACACATTACGAGTCAAAGAGCTATACTCAGGACGGGAAGGTGACCAAATACCAGACAGCCTCCACAGGAAAGGGAATAGACATTGTGATCACAGGCGACGCCTTCTCCGACAGGGAAATGGCAAGTGGTGGCACATTCGAGAAGGCAGCCAAACAGGCGGCCGCGGACCTGTTCTCTGTAGAGCCTTACAAATCGATGAAGGACCGGTTCAATGTCTATTTCGTCAAAGCCGTGTCAAAGAATGAGGAGTATTTCAACGGCTGCTCAACTGCCTTTGGAGGAGCTTTCGGGTATGGTTCCGCAGTTGGAGGT
>CACZHP010000037.1 GCA_902780935.1 uncultured Bacteroidia bacterium
TTTTTCTACCGGGCACAAAAAAAGCTCCCCGTTTCAGGGAGCCCTTTATGTAAACTATTGTTTATTAATTTGCTGCTTCCGCAGTCAGGATGTCCTTGAGTTTGACGGCCTGGTAAACGATGTGAGACTGGCTGCCCTCATAGACAATTCCCACAGTCTCTTCGTCTATCATGGCCATGCAGGAATATCCCCAGCCGCCTTCCTCGTCCAGGAGAAGGGCGTGGGGCCAAGTCTCTCCAAGGTCGTCGCTGGCCTTGATAGTGAACATGTTCCGGGTGACTTTAGAGTCCGGATTGGCGAAGAGCAGGGTGTTCCCGGCTTTCAGGATGCTGGCCTGGCAGACCGGCTCCGGAAGGACATCGTTGGAGACGTGGGCTGTCCAAGTCTCCCCGAGGTCCTCGGTGACATAGACTTTCCTTGTCCTGTCTTTCGTGCCATTGTTTCGCATATTCAGCATCAGCACTCCGGGCTTTATCTCGACAACTTGATCCTCGCAGACGTGGTCCACCGCCATCTTCGAGACCTTCCAGGTGGCCCCGTGATCCTTGCTGTAGATGATTCCAGCGGAAGGGACCTTGTCTTTGTCCCATTCCTGGACCGGTACCACAAGGGTGCCGTCGGCCATCGTTATCCCGCATCCCGGGCCCTGGAACAGGGTGGCGCTTCCTGGCTGTTTTACCATCGGAGTGATACTCACCGGTTTGGACCATGTCTTTCCCTCGTCGGAGCTTTTGACCATGGCCAGCTGGGCCACATCGATTGGATCGAATCCTTCTTTGGAAGAGAAGATTGAATATGATCCCTCAAGCCCATGGGCCCAGATGGCGAACACATAGATGTCGCCGGTGTTCTCGTCCACCAGCACGCAAGGGTCTCCGGTGCCGTTCTGGTCTTTCGGGAGGCCGCCATATTCACCCATGTCCATCGCTATTCCCATCTTGCTCCAAGTCTTGCCTCCGTCGGAGCTTTTCTGGAAGCCTACGTCAATATCTGCCTGGAGATCGAAGTAAGTGTTCCAGCGTATGTCATAGACAGCGATGAGGTCACCTTTCTTGGTCCTCGCCAGTCCTGGGATCCTGTAGGTGTCCACCCCGTCGTCCCCGTGATTCCTAAGGGCGACTCCGTAACGCCTGCCAGCGGATGGTCCATGTTCGATGATGGCGGCATCACCACCGTTGAGCGAGATCCTGTCCACCTTGCATGAGAAAGTGTCCGCCAAACCTACCTTGGCGGAATTGATATTCAGGCTGACGTAGAAATGGTTGTCACCTTTCACAAGAGGCCTGTCAAAGGCCAGACTGACGGTGTTGGACTTCGGTTTCACCTTGCTCTCGATGAAAACCGAGCGCGGAGCGTACCAGTCCTCCTGTCCGGCTCCCCAATAGTTGTAGTGGGACTTCATGACATTGGACTTCGTGCGGGACATCACCGGTGAGATTGTGCCTATGTACACGAGCCTGACATCCTTGATGGCTTTGAGGGGAATACCCTCCAGGGACACCTCCACCTCGCCTGTGACTTGAGCGGCGCTCTCGCTGGGAATGACTATCTCTGAGACAACATTAAACTCCCGGTCCACGATGACCGGCACCCTTGGATTGTACACGGTGACGGTCGCCGCCGCCAGCAGTGTGGAAATAATGCTGATTAACATGGGTTAAATATAGTAAAAAATTCGGCGAATGCCTATCTTTACATATTATGAATTCAACTATGCGAAATACATCCTTGGTCATGCGACCGCTGGTGGCGGGGATGGCCATCCTGATCTCCATGATCCTGCCGGCCCAAACTTTTGAGAAAGGATTTGATCAGTTGTACGAAAAAAAGGCTTCTGAACTTTCCGAGGCTGGAAAAACTGTCTATAAGGGAAATGTCCGGCCGGTGTGGAAAGACTCGTCGAAGTTCCTGTTCAGCACATCCACTTCCGACAGCGTGAAGGTTTTTGAAGTGGATCTCCGAGGGAGAACTATCTCGGAAGCCTCTGAGGATGAGCTGGATAAATTACGTAAAAATCTACGGGGAGATTATTATGACCCCTCCGACGAGAGCATGTATGCGGGAGTGGAGCGCCGCCCTGTACAGTCTCCAGACGGAAAGTTGGAGGCGGTTTTCAAGGACAACAATATCTGGATCCGGGAGGTAGGCTCGAAGGAGTCTGGCCGACAGTTGAGTTTTGACGGGACCGATCAGGATTGTTACGAGAGGGTGCTTTGGTCGCCCGACTCCAAAAAACTGGCGGCGTTCAGGAAGGAAGTGATAAAGGAAAGGCAGATTCTGCTCCGGAATTCCCGGCCCTCTGAACAGGTCCAACCGGAATACAAATGGCTTGATTATGCCAAGCCCGGTGATGCCCTGCCTCAGGTGACACCGGCCTTGTTTGACGTTGAGTCAATGACGGGGATCCCTCTCGAGACCGGTAAATGGCTCAACCAGTATTTCTTGACTATGGGTCGCTGGTCACCGGACTCCGGCTACTTCACCTTTGAATACAACCAGCGGGGACACCAATTGTACCAGTTGGTCGCTATTGACGCCTCGACAGGGAAAAGCCGTATTCTCGCGGAAGAGAAGTCGGACACTTTCGTTTATTATTATGACCTGTACCGCTATTATTTCGAGGATGGGAAACGGATTCTATGGATCTCAGAGAGGAACGATTGGAGGCATTTATACATGATTGACACCAAGAGCGGGTCCGCCAGGCAGATTACGAAAGGGGAGTGGAACGTCAGGGAGATCCACAAGGTCGATGAGGAAGGTGGATATGTCCTGATGAATGTCAACGGGCTCCATGCTTCAGAGGGGGAAGATCCTTATAATAAGCATCTTGTGCGACTTGAGCTTTCCTCGGGCCGGATCACTGACCTGACTCCCGAGAATGCCAATCACACCGTCAGTTTCAATAAGGATTACACCTTATTCGTGGACAACTATTCAAGACCTGATTTGCCCAACGTGTGCGTTGCCCGGTCAGCGGTGGATGGTTCCGTCCTGATGGAAATCCAGCGGCAGGACATATCTGGCATATTGGCGAAGGGCTACACCATGCCCATCGTCTTCTATGCTAAGGGAAGGGATGGAGCGTCCGACATTTGGGGCACGATTTATCTCCCATACAATTTCGACAAAAGAAAGAAGTACCCTGTCATTGAATATATCTACGCCGGTCCGCATGATTCCCATGTGGTCAAGGATTTCCGCCATGAGATGCGTTTCTCGAAACTCCTGGAACTTGGCTACGCGGTGGTCAGCATCGACGGGATGGGAACTGACAATCGCTCGAAATCGTTCCAAGATGTTTGCTGGAGGAATCTGAAAGATGCCGGATTCCCGGACAGGATCCTCTGGATGAAAGCCGCTGCGGCGAAGTATAAGTTCCTGGACATCAGTAATGTGGGAATATACGGCTATTCGGCCGGAGGACAGAATGCCCTGTCGGCGCTCTTATTCTACCCGGAGTTCTATAAGGTCGGGGTCGCATTGTGCGGCTGCCACGACAACAGGATGGACAAGATGTGGTGGAACGAGCAATGGATGGGTTATCCGATCGGCCCCTGGTACGAGGAGAATTCCAATGTGGACAATGCCTGGAGACTGGAGGGGAAACTCCTGCTTATCAATGGGGAAATGGATGACAATGTGGATCCTGCCTCAACACTTCAGGTGGTGGCCGAATTAGTGAGAAACGGGAAGTATTTCGAGCAGATGTTCCTCCCCGGCCACACCCACAATCTTGGCTCAGATTACATAAACAAACGTGTCTTCGAGTTTTTTTGGAAGAACATCCCCCGGAAATGATTAAATTCGCGATTATTTTACGCAGATGAACAGGACAATCGACTACAACCTTACGATTATAATCCCCATATTCAATGAGGAAGATAACATGAAAAGGCTCGAGGAGCGCCTCACCGCTTTCTTGCCGGAATGCTCAAGAAAGGCTTGCGTCCTGTTCGTGGATGATGGATCTAAAGATGGGAGCCTCAAGGGAATCAAGGATATATGTTCCCGTCATCAAGACTTCTTTTATATATCTTTTGAAAAGAACGCCGGACTTTCGGCCGCATTGAAAGCAGGTTTTGATTATGCCGAATCCAAACTTGTCGGCTACATTGACGCGGATCTCCAGACCGCTCCCGAAGACTTCAATCTCTTGCTTGAGGACATAGACAATTATTCGATGGTTACGGGAATACGCTCCGGGCGGAAAGACTCCTGGTTCAAGAACACGCAGTCTAAGATAGCCAACGGATTCCGCAGAATGATGACCCATGACGGGGCTCTGGACACTGGCTGTCCCCTTAAAGTCCTGCACACAGACGTCGCCAAGCGCATCCCCATGTTCAAGGGCATGCACCGGTTCTTCCCAGCCCTGGTGCTCCTTCAGGATGGGGGTTCTTACAAACAGGTGAGTGTCAGGCATTTCCCACGCATCGCAGGGAAGTCAAAATATCACCTCTGGAACCGGCTCTGGGGGCCTTTCGCCGACTGTTTCGCCTATCGCTGGATGAAACCCAGGTACTGCAATTTCAAAGTGACTGAAAACAACCTGGAAAATTGATGCACGGCATACCACACTGGATAGTTTTCACGATCGGCTTCGCCGCTCAGTTCTTCTTTGCGGGAAGGACGCTTTTCCAGTGGCTGTATTCTGAGCGTAAAAGAGAAGTCACCTCGCCTTCGGCTTATTGGGGTTTAAGTGTTATCGGTGCCTTCCTTATGTTTGTCTATGGGGTGATGCGGGACGATTTCTCCATCATTCTAGGGCAGTTCATCTCATATTTCGTCTATCTATGGAATCTGGACGCCAAAGGGCTGTGGAAAAAGTTCTCCCCTGTCTTGAAAGCGCTTCTGGTTCTGACTCCTTTCATCGCGGTAGGCTTATTGCTGCATGATGCCAAATCCTTTGTGGCCAATATGTTCCAGAATGAGGACATACCTCTCTGGTTGGTGATCTTCGGCTCTGCCGGGCAGATAATATTCACGCTCCGGTTCGTCTATCAGTGGTTCTATTCCCACCGTCGCCATGAAAGCGTGTTGCCCCGTGGCTTCTGGATCATCAGCCTGATAGGTTCGGGCGTGATTGTGGCTTATGGAATATTCAGGAAAGACCCCGTGCTTATCCTCGGCCAGTCTTTCGGTTTCGTCGCTTATGTGAGAAACCTCATGTTGGGCTTCAAAAAAGATAATGAATATGCCAAAACTTGAGACCGGGAATTACCTTGCCAGGCATCCCCTTGCCGTGACCTTCCTTTTTATCTTCCTGTGCTTGCTGCCGGTGATGATAATGAGGGATTTCACGCCGGATAACGAGTTGAGGTATCTCCAGATCGCTGATGAGGCAATCGAAAACGGGAATATATTCGCTTTCACCCTGGACGGGCAAGCCTATGCTGATAAACCTCCGCTCTATCTGTGGATAGTGATGCTTTGCAAGCTGATTCTGGGGAAGCACTCTATGTTCCTCCTGTCGCTTTTCTCCCTTATCCCCGCATTCGTGATCATAGCCGTGATGGATCGCTGGAGTTCTTTGGAGAAGGTGACGGACCGGATTGCCGTGGCATTCATGATGAGCACATGTGCCCTTTTCCTCGGGGCGTCGGTATTTCTTAGGATGGACATGATGATGACTATGTTCATCGTCTTGGCCCTGAACTCTTTCTGGTTGCTTTACACCGGTTCCGGCAATCGCTGGAAGCAAGAGATCCTGCTTCCGCTTTGGATATTCCTGGCCCTCTTCACAAAAGGGCCGGTCGGCATCCTGATGCCTCCTGTGGCGATAATATGCTTCTTGCTTGTGAAGCGGCAAGGCAAGCGGATCGGGAAATACCTCGGCTGGAAGACATGGGGAATTATCGCTGGGCTTTGCGTCATCTGGTTCGGTGGCGTGTATCTCGACGGGGGAAAGGATTATCTTAACAACCTTCTTTTCCACCAGACTGTCGGCAGGGCGGTCAACTCCTTCCATCACAAGGCTCCCATCTGGTACTATCTTGTCGCGATATGGTATATCGTCGCCCCGTACATGTTCCTCCTCGTCGGTGCCCTGGTCGTATCACTTTGCCGGCGGCAAGACCGCCACCGGCGAGCATATTCCCGGATATGGCGCGAAGCGCGGCGAGACGGGACGGAACTTGCCGCCGGCGGTGACAGCGTTAAAGGTGACAAGGAGACATTCTTCTGTGTGACAATTGTTTCCACATTCGTGATGCTATCCTTGTTCAGCGGCAAGCTCGCCATCTACCTCGCCCCGATCATGCCCTTCATGGTCCTGCTTTTCGTGGAGGTGCTAGGGAGGACAGGGTGGAAGAAGTGGATGACCTGGTCCCTGGCAGTGCCGGCGGCTTTGATCTGCCTTCTGGCGCTCGCAGCGTTGATCGCCCTGAGTTTCGGGAAGGATATCCCCAGACTGGCTGAGCTGATGGCACCATATTCTTTCATCAGCTCATGGACGCTTAAACTGGCGGCACTGCTCCTTTTCTCTGGAGCCGTGTTCTGCCTCTATTACCTGTTCGCGAAGAAGGTTCCCAGCGTCTCGATGATGTTCCTCGGGGCTTCGCTGCTGCTGGCGGTCTATTCCGCTTCTTCGGTTCTTCCTCAGGCCAACGACTGGATCGGCTACGGGAATCTCTGCAAGACAATCCCGGCCGATGCCCATGTGGCGGCTGTCCAGATCCGTAGACCCCTCCCGATGAAAGTCTATCTCGGTAGGGAAGTGACTGATTACCAGAAGGATTTCAATGCTTTCCTTGAAGCCGAGGTCGCTGGACGGACTCCTTCCGACCAGCCTTTGGTGCTTGTCACCCGGACGAAGAAACTCTCCTCTGACGAGGCGCTCGGAGCCTTTGTCGAGAATAACCCGCATTGGACCGTGGGTCCCTACATAGCCGTGAAATATAATCCAATCAATTAATAATTATGAGTACCGACAGATTTGATCTAGTGAAGGAGTCCTTCGAGAAGAAACCGGTCCCGGCTGCCAAGCCCGGAGATCTCCCTTCGCAATATTTCGGGGAATTGGTGTTCGACCGCCGCAAGATGGCGGCCTATCTTGACAAGGACACTCTCGGAGCGCTGCTGGACTGCATCGACAACGGGAAACATCTTGACCGGGCGACCGCTGACAAAGTCGCTGAGGGCATGAAGGTCTGGGCTTTGGAACACCATGTCACCCATGTCACTCACTGGTTCCAGCCTCTTACCGAGGGAACGGCCGAGAAACACGACTCCTTGATAGATTATGACGGGAAAGGCGGGGTCATAGAGAAGTTTGACGGCAAAGCTCTCGCCCAGCAGGAGCCGGACGCCTCCTCCTTCCCCAACGGAGGCATCAGAGCGACCTTCGAGGCCCGCGGCTACACTGCCTGGGACCCCACATCTCCGGTATTCATAATGGACGATACTCTTTGTATTCCAACGGTTTTCATCTCCTACACAGGCGAGGCTCTGGATTATAAGACACCTTTGAAAAAATCCATAAAAGCGGTCTGCGACGCGGCGTTGCCGATATGCCAGCTTTTCGACCCTTCTGTAGGGAAAGTTTTCTCATATCTTGGTTGGGAACAGGAATATTTCCTCGTGGACGAGTCCCTGTATGCTGCCCGCCCTGACTTGATGATCACTGGAAGAACCCTGATGGGACATGCTTCCTCAAAGAACCAGCAGCTTGACGACCATTATTTCGGAGCTATTCCCTCCAGGGTCGCTGAGTTCATGAGGGATCTTGAGATCGCCGGCCACAAACTGGGAATCCCGATCAAGACCCGTCACAACGAGGTGGCTCCGAACCAGTTCGAGCTTGCCCCGATATTCGGTGAGACAAATCTGGCCAACGACCAGAACCAGCTGTTGATGAACCTTATGAACCCGATCGCCCGGAAACATGGTTTCGTAGTGCTTCTGCATGAGAAGCCTTTCGAGGGCGTGAATGGTTCCGGAAAGCATAATAACTGGTCCCTGGGTACAGACACGGGAACCATGCTGATGGCACCCGGAAAGGATGCCATGGGCAACCTGCAGTTCATCACGTTCTTTGTCAATGTGTTGGCTGCGGTCCAGAAGCATAACGGCCTGCTGAAGGCTTCGATCGCGTCAGCCACCAACGCTCACCGCCTTGGCGGTAATGAGGCTCCTCCGGCGATTATCTCAGCCTTCCTTGGCAGAACCATGACAGGTGTCCTGAGAAAGCTTCTGGAAGTCCCTTCCGACACTCCGATAGAGATAGCTGGAAAGAAGGGCCAAAACCTTGGCCTTGTGGAGATTCCGGAAATATTCGTGGACAACACGGACCGCAACAGGACCTCCCCGTTCGCATTTACCGGAAATCGATTTGAGTTCCGCGCCGTCGGCTCTTCAGCCAATTGTGCCGGAGCGATGACGACCCTGAACGCGGCCGTGGCTGAGCAGCTCATGGTTTTCAAAGACAGGCTCGATGTTGAACTCGCTTACGGTAAACCTCTGAATGTCGCCGTGATGGATGTCCTAAAGCCGATAATCGCGTCGATTATCGATGTGGTCTGTTTTGACGGCAACGGTTATGCTCCCGAATGGACCGAAGAGGCGCGTATGAGAGGTCTGGATGTCGAGACGAGCGTTCCTGAGATGATCAGGCAGTTCACGATGCCCTCATCGGTGGATATGTTCGCCAAGACAGGGGTATATACCTTGAAAGAGCTTGAGGCCCGCAATGAGGTCAAGTGGGAGATGTACATCAAGAAGGTGCAGATCGAGTCCCGGGTCATGGTCAGGATGGCGATCAACCATATCATCCCGGCCGCGCTTGACTATAAGAGCAAGCTGTTGAAGGAAGTCGCTCTGAGCCAGGGAGTTTTCGGAGACACTTCAGGTTGCTCGGTCGAGCTTGGGCTCATTAACCAGATCAATAGCTACATTGAGGAGATCAGCGCCAAGGCGGAGGCCATGAAGAAGGCCCGCAAGATGGCTAACTCCATCGAGGATCTTTACCAGAGAGCCGTGGCATATCATCGGATAGCGGAGGCCCTGGTTGATCTCCGCCGCCCGATTGACAAACTTGAAGAACGGGTTGACAACCGCACCTGGCCCCTCCCCAAATACCGCGAGCTGCTCTTTATCAGCTAATATTTTAGTAAACCAGCAAGTATAGGCCGGCGGCGAGGAGGCAGCCGACCATGGGGCCGACTACGGGAACCCAGCTGTAGCTCCAGCCGCTGTCGCGCTTGCCCTCAAGCGGGATAAGCGCATGGATGCAGCGGGGACCCAGATCCCTGGCGGGATTGAGGGAGTAACCGGTGGTTCCTCCCAGCGACATGCCTATCGACATGATGATCGCGGTCACAGGGAAGGCTCCTATGCTGCCGAGACCGACAGCCGGAGTGTTAGCCTGGGTTCCGATGGCGAGGATCAGGAAAACCAGCACGCAGGTGGCTATGATCTCGCAAAGGAAATTCATGGGCTTATGGTCGATGGCGGGCATGGTGCAGAAAGTGCCGAGAATCCCGTCAGGATTGGCTGTCGAAGCTTTGTAATGGTCTCTGTAATAAATATATACAATACCGGCTCCGCAGAAGCCTCCAAGCATCTGGGCTACGCAGTAGGGGAGAACCTCATTCCAGGGGAAGGTCCCGGCCACGGCGAGTCCGAGGGATACGGCCGGGTTCAGATGGGCACCTGAATATGGTCCGGCGATGAACACACCGGCCATCACGGCGAAGCCCCACGCGAGGGTTATGACGATCCAGCCGGCCCCTTTGGCCTTGGATCTCTCCAGGGTTGTGGCGGCGCAGACACCGTCACCCATCAGCACAAGCATGAGCGTCCCGATGAACTCAAAGACGCATTTGGTCCATAAAGTCACTTCCATGTTCTGAATATTTAAAGATTATTGATTGTCCTTCTGATCGCGTCTGACCAGCCTTCTTTCAAGGCATTGACTTTTCCCTCGGGAGCCTCCGGGTGGAATACCCGCTCGGCGAGCCACTGGCTCTTGATCTCAGCTACGCTGTCCCAGAATCCGACTGCGAGTCCGGCGAGGTAGCAAGCTCCCTTGGCCGTCGTCTCAGTGACCTGGGGGCGGATCACATCCGCTCCGAGGATATCAGCCTGAAACTGCATCAGGAGGTTGTCCCTGGAGGCTCCGCCGTCAACTTTAAGCTCTGAGAGCCTTACTCCGGCGTCCTTCTCCATGGCTCCCACTATGTCCATGGTTTGGAAGGCGATTCCCTCCAGCGCGGCGCGGGCTATATGTCCTGCCGTGGTTCCCCTCGTGATGCCATGGATGCCGCCCTTGGCGTACTGGTCCCACCAAGGGGCTCCCATTCCGGTCAAGGCAGGCACGAAATAAACTCCACCGTTATCCGGGACTGTCCTCGCAAGTTCCTCCACCTCAGACGAGCTCTTGATGATCCCCAAGCCGTCCCTGAGCCACTGGACAACAGATCCTCCAACGAATATGCTGCCCTCCAGGGCGTAATTGACCGTGTCACCGATTTTCCAGGCGATCGTCGTCAGGAGGTTGTTCTTGGACATTATCGGTTCGGTCCCGGTGTTCATCAGCATGAAGCATCCGGTTCCGTAGGTGTTCTTCACGCTTCCAGGCTCCGTACACATTTGTCCGAACAGGGCGGCCTGCTGGTCGCCGGCCATGCCCGCCACGGGAACGCCCTCGGCGAACACGTCGCCCGAAGTCTCCCCATATACCTCGCTCGAGGATCTGACCTGGGGCATCATAGAAATGGGAATATCCAGAAGGTCAAGTAGTTCCTGATCCCACTGGAGGGTGTTGATGTTGAACAACATTGTCCTGGAGGCGTTGGACACGTCGGTGACATGGACTTTGCCTCCGGTGAGGTTCCAGACCAGCCATGAGTCCACAGTCCCGAAGCGAAGCTCTCCCTTTTCGGCTCTCTCCCTGGCTCCGGGGACATTCTCCAGGATCCAACGGATCTTCGTGCCACTGAAATAAGCGTCGATGATAAGACCGGTTTTTTCCCGGATTATTCCTGTCAAGCCTTTTTCTTTCAGGGAGTCGCAATATTCGGCGGTCCTGCGGTCCTGCCAAACGATGGCGTTGTGGACAGGCTCACCGGTTGCGGCATCCCAGACAATGGTCGTCTCTCTCTGATTGGTGATTCCGATCGCGGCGATCTCATCCCTGCTCAGCCTTAAGGCGGAGATAGCCTCCTGGGCGACCCCGATCTGGCTTGACCAGATCTCCATGGGATCGTGCTCAACCCATCCGGGCTTGGGAAAATACTGGGTGAATTCCTTCTGGGCGACCGACACGGCATTGCCGGAGTGGTCGAAAACGATAGCCCTGGAACTGGTTGTTCCCTGGTCCAAGGCGAGTATGTACTTGTCCATATATCAGTTAGTTCAGTGTTATTCGATGATAGTCCCGAGGAGGGTCGCGGAGGTACAGTCGGTAACGTTGACCCGCACATAATCTCCGGCCTTGTGTCCCAGTCCCGGGAACACGCACATCTTGTCGCTCCCGGTCCGTCCGCACAGTTCCTCGGGATTTCTCTTTGAGGGCCCTTCCACCAGCACTTCGAAAACCTTTCCTACATCCCTTCTGTTGCTCTCCAGGCTCAGCTGGTTCTGAAGCTCTATTATCTCATTAAGTCTTCTGGTCTTGACTTCCTGTGGGACGTCGTCCGGATAGTTCCTTGCCGCTATGGTTCCTGGCCTCTCCGAGTAACAGAACATATAGGCATAGTCGAATGCGGCCTCCCTGAAAAGGGACAGGGTCGCCTGGTGGTCTTCCTCGGTCTCTGAGCAGAATCCGGCGATCACATCTGTGGTGATCCCGCATCCCGGGAGGATTTCCCGGATCTTACGGACACGGTTCATATACCATTCTCTCGTGTAGCGCCTTCTCATCTTTTCCAGCATACGGTCGCTTCCGGACTGGACTGGAAGGTGGATGTGGTCGCAGATATTCCTGTGGGCGGCCATCGTCTCAATGAGCTTGTCGCTGATGTCCTTAGGGTGGTTGGTGGCGAAACGCACCCTCAGGGAAGGATCGATCTTCGCGACTGCCGCAAGCAGATCGGCGAAGTCCACTACCTTTTCCCCGTCTTTCCAGAGATAGGAGTCCACATTCTGCCCGAGCAGGGTGACTTCCTTGTAGCCTTTTGAGAAGACATCCCTGGCCTCCGAGAGGATGGTCTCCGGGTCACGGCTGCGCTCTGCTCCCCGGGTGTACGGCACGACGCAGTACGAGCAGACATTGTTGCAGCCTCTCATTATGGAGATGAAGGCCGAGACTCCGTTCTTGTCGGTCCTGACAGGGACTATGTCCGCGTAAGTCTCTTCCCTTGAGAGCAGCACATTTATCGCCGGATTGCCTGGAGTGATCTCCTTGACCATGTCCGGGATTGTCCTGTAGGTGTCCGGTCCGGCGACAAGATCGACTTTCCCTGTCTTGGTGAGCTGGTCTTTCAGTCTCTCCGCCATGCAGCCGACAATCCCCACAATCACTCCGGGCCTTGATTCTTTCTGCTTGCGGAAAACCTCAAGGCGTCCCCAAATCCTCTGTTCGGCGTTGTCCCTGACGGAGCACGTGTTCGCGAGTATGATGTCAGCCTCATCCATGTTGGCCGTACGCTCATAGCCTTCTTTCCTCATGATCGAGAAGATGACCTCGGAGTCGACCACATTCATCTGGCAGCCGTATGTCTCTATATAGATTCTCTTGTTCATTGGCAATGGTGTATGTACAAAGATATGGATTTTTCAGCTAATAAGTATTTTTTCCTATATTTGTAGGACGTGAAAGTTATTACGGGAATGAAGAAACACTTGTCCCATATATTGTTGACCCTTCTGGCGGCCTTCCTCTGCTCCTGCGGGGGAGTCGAGAAAGTGAAGGATATCAAAGTGACATCGGTCGGGGTGGAGTCGTACTCCTTCAGCGGCTTGCGGACCATTAATGCGGTCCTCGCCCTGGGGATAGACAACCCCACTTTCGCTTTCAAGGTCACAGGCCTGAACGGCATTCTCAAATACAAGGGTGAGGATTTCGCCTTCTATTCGGCCGACACAATCAAGGTGGACAAGAAGTGCAGTAAGGTCTATGACCTGCCTTGCTCCGCCACATTGAGTGATGGAGTGAGCCTGAAGAAGGCGTTGCAGATAGCCCAGGGGAATTCCCTGGAGGGCTTCACCACAGATGTGGAGGCCAAGGTCAAACTCAAGAGCGGAGCCGGCACGACCTTGAAATTCAAGGATCTGGATTTACAAAAAATGGCGGAAGGAAAATGAGAAGATTTTGTGTTTTGATACTGGCCATGGCATTGTGCCTGGGCATATCGCCCGTAATCGGGGCCCAGGAGTTGAGGGATACGAGCCTCGCTCCCGCGGTGGACTCGACCCTTATCGGGAAAAGCATTTTCAATCTGCTTCCCAATGTCACTGTCCATCAGTCACAGGGCATTCTGTCCTCGATGAACCGTCAGATCGCTGCCAATCACTCGAGGAAGATCTCCGGCTACAGGGTGAGGATATTCAATGACAACAAACAGAACTCCCGCGGGGCCTCCGAGGCCGCCATGGGCCGTTTCAAGGGGATGTATCCGGGGATAGCCGCTTACAGGACATATTCGAACCCCTTCTTCAAGGTGACTGTGGGCGATTTCCGGACCAAATCCGAGGCCATGCGCCTCCTGCAGCAGGTGAAAGGTTCCTTCCCATCCGCTTTCATAGTCAAGGAAACCATCAACTATCCCCCCGTGGGTTCAATCTTTTAGGTTATGCTCAAGCAAGGACTCGAACTTAAGCAGACTCAGAAGCTTTCCCCTCTCCAGATCCAGACCATAAAGCTGATCGAGCTCCCTATCCAGGAGCTGGAGCAGCGCGTGAAGGCGGAGCTGGAGGACAATCCGGTTCTTGACGATTCGCCGGTTCCGGAGAAGGAGGATTCTGACGACGAGCCAAGGGATGTCTCGATCGATGAGATGGACGCCGACGACCCTATTCCCTCCTATAAGCTGAGAGTCAATAATTACGGGAAGGATGAGCGCCCGCAGTACAATACATTCTCGGTCAAGGAGAGTTTCACCCAGAGCCTTCTGGAGCAGCTTGGCTTCAGGAACCTCTCAAAGCATGACCATGATGTCGCCGCCTTCATAATTGGCAGCCTGGACGGTGCGGGATACCTCCGCAGGGATATTGACAGCGTCGTGGACGACCTGGCATTCAGGGCCAACATAGAGTCGACTCCTGAGGAGGTGGAGAGACTACTCTCCCTCATCCAGGAATTCGAGCCGGCCGGGGTAGGAGCCAGAGACCTGAGGGAATGTCTTTTACTCCAGCTTAAAGCGCAGACCCAGACCAAGGAAGTCCAGCTTGCCGAGACTATCCTCCAGGATTATTTCCAGGAGTTCTCCAACAAGCATTTCCATAAGATAATCTCGAAACTGGGCTTGACCGAGGATGAGATGAAGGCGGTCATCTCGAGGATTGTCAAGCTGAACCCCTCTCCGGGAGGCCAGATAGACGATTCGTACAATGACCAGGCGCAGCAGATTGTGCCGGATTTCGTGCTGGACATAGAGGATGGTGAGATGCGGCTCTCGATGCCCAGGTTCTCCATCCCGGAAATCAGGGTCAATAAGAAATACGCGGAGCTTCTTGCGGAAAGCCAGGGCTCTTCGGACCGCCAACGCAAGGAAGCGGCTGCTTTCGTCAAGCAGAAACTCGATTCGGCGAAATGGTTCGTGGAAGCCCTCAAGCAGCGCCACAACACATTGAAGAGCACAATGGAGGCCATCCTTGAGTACCAGCACGAGTACTTCATGGACGGGGACGAGTCCCATCTCAAGCCTATGGTGCTCAAGGACATCGCTGAGAAAACGGGATTTGACATCTCCACTATCTCGCGAGTTGTCAACAGCAAGTACATAGAGACCCATTTCGGAATATTCCCCCTGAAATATTTCTTCTCGGAAGGTCTTGAGAATCAGGAGGGTGAAGAGGTCTCAACCAGAGAGCTTAAGAAAGCTCTCAAGGATTGCGTGGACTCCGAGGACAAGCGCAAGCCATTGACCGATGACCAACTTGTGGCCGAGATGGGCAAGAAGGGCTACAAAGTCGCACGCCGTACCATTGCCAAGTACCGCGACCAGTTGGATATTCCCAAGGCCAGGCTCAGGAAAGAGCTATAGGTTGGCTTTCGACCCGAACGCCAGGTCTCCGGCGTCGCCAATCCCGGGAATTATGTAGGATTGGCTGGTCAGCTCCTCATCGATGGCTCCAGTCCAGAGACAGGTGTTCTCCGGGAGGCGTTTCTGAAGATATTCTACCGCATACACGCTTGTGACGGGGCTTATGAAGTGGGTGAACTCCGGCTCGCCGCCCTCGTCCACGAGTTTGTTGTAAGCTATCTCCATCGAAGCCCCCGAGGCTATCATCGAGTCCGCTAGGATTAGGGTCTTCCCCTTCAGCGAGGGGCAGGTGCAATACTCGATGGCGATATGGAACTCATCCGCCTTGTCATATTTCCTGTACGCCGCGATGAAAGCGCTCTCGGCATCGTCGAACACGTCCATGACTCCCTTGTGGAGGGGAAGTCCGGCCCGCAGGATGGTGGCGGCGACTATCTTTGTGTCCCTGGTGTTGACAGTCGCCGTAGCGAGGGGAGTCCAAACATCTTTTGGAGAGTAGGTGATAGTCTTGCTCAACTCGTAAGCGAATATGCCTCCGAGCCGCTCCAGATTGAACCGGAAACGGAGACTGTCTTTCTGGACTTTCCTGTCGCGGATCTGCGCGATGATGTCGCCGAGAGCCGAATTGGTCTCTCCCAGGTTGATTACTTTCATGGCTTCGATGTGGTTAACTGAACCAAAAGTAAAGATTAATTTCAACCCGCGCAAATTTTTCGGACAGTCTCCTCCTCCGCTTAGGCAAGATAAGTGCTTTCGTCGGCGAAGCTGTAAAACCTGTCGTCGCAGATGATGATATGATCCAGCAGGGTTATGTCGAAGGTCGCCATTGCTTTCCTCATCCCCGCGGTCTGCTCCAGGTCCTCCTTTCCTGGAAGCGGATTGCCGGAGGGATGGTTGTGGACCATAATTATCCCGCAAGCCCTTTTGTCGAGAGCCTTCCTTACCACGAGCCTCGGATCCACGACTGTCGCCGAGAGCCCTCCGAGGCTGATCATTTCCTTGTGGATCACGTAGTTGGCCCTTGTCAGGAATATCACCCACAGCTCCTCGTGGTCGAGCCCTTTCATGTGCGGGATCATCATTTTGAACACCATCTCCGGGTCGCATAGTGGAATCTTGTCCAGCCCGGGGTCTTCCAGGCAGCATCTTCTGCCCAGCTCGAAAGCAGCGGCGATGGACGCGTACCGGCCAGAGCCGATCCCATCCATCGCCGTGATTCCGGCCCTGTCCATGGCGGCTATTTGGGAAAGTTTCCCTCCGGCTGAGGCCAGAAGCCTGTTCGCCACTTCCAGGACATTCTCTTTTTTCGTGCCGGAGCCGATCAGGATGGCCAGCAACTCAGCGTTGCTCATCGCTCCGGCTCCTTTGGAGAACATCTTCTCCCGCGGACGCTCGTCCGCACATAATTCCTTGATTCTCATAGTTTAGTTTGTTTTTGATTGTATAGTTAAGTTTTTATTATTACTTCCTCTCAATGACCCGGCGGACGGCATCAGCGATGCCGTTGGCGTCGATGCCGTAAGCGGCGAGAAGCTCCGAAGGAGTGCCACTCTGACCGAAGGTGTCCTTTCCGTTGACGAACTCAATCGGCTTGGGAGAGGTTGAAGCCAGGACTCCGGCTACAAGCTCGCCAAGACCACCTGCCATGTTGTGCTCTTCAGCCACAACTACGGCACCGGTCTTGATCGCGGAGGCTATGACGGTTCCCTTGTCGAAAGGCTTGATGGTCGCCACGTCGATGACGTCGGCGCAGATGCCCTCGGCCTCGAGAGTCTCCGCAGCTTTCAAAGCCTCCCAGACCATGTGTCCGGTGGCGATTATGGAGACGTCCTTACCCTCGTTCAGGACATAAGCCTTGCCGATCTCGAAAGGCTCATCCGGCATGAAATCAGCCACTTTCGGCCTTCCGAAGCGAAGGTACACCGGACCGTCGTACTTTGCGGCGGCGATGGTGGCGTTCTTCGTCTGGGTCCAGTCGCAAGGATTGATGACCACCATGTCGGGAAGGACTCGCATGAGGGCGATGTCCTCCATGGTCTGGTGGGTCGCTCCGTCCTCGCCAAGGGTGATTCCCGCATGTGAGGATGCGATCTTCACATTGGCTTTTCCGTAGCAAACCTCCATTCTTATCTGGTCGTACACACGTCCGGTGACGAACTCAGCGAATGAGCCGGCGAAAGGAACAAGCCCTGTGAGGGCCATTCCAGCGGCTGTTCCGATCATATTGGCTTCGGCGATGCCGCACTCATAATACCTTTCCGGGAACTCTGCCGCGAAAGCGTCCATCTTGAGCGAGCCCTTCAGGTCCGCTGTCAAAGCGACGACTCTTGAATCGGCTTTACCCGCCTGGAGAAGGCCTTCTCCGAAACCGCTGCGGGTGTCTTTCTTACCTCTGTCTGTATATTTTTTCATGATATCCTGATTTTAGAAATCTCCCAAAGTCTCGGGAAGCTGGGCCAGAGCTACCTTGCACTGGTCGTCGTTGGGGACGCTTCCATGCCATTTGTGGGTGCCTGCCATGAAGTCCACGCCGTGTCCCATCTCCGTGTTGAAAAGGATCATGACCGGCTTGCCTTTCCCTTTCAGCTCGCCAGCTTTGGCGAAAGCTTCAAGGATCTTGTCCATGTCATGTCCGTCGGCTGAGATGGTCTCCCATCCGAAAGCCTGCCATTTGGCTGTCAGATCACCAAGACCAGCCACGCTTTCAGTCGTGCCGTCGATCTGCTGGCCGTTCACATCCGTCATCGCCACGAGATTGTCCACCTTGTGGTGGGCGGCGAACATCGCGGCCTCCCAGATCTGGCCTTCCTCAGTCTCTCCGTCACCGCAGAGCACATAAACCGAATGGTTATCCTTGGTGGCTTTCTTACCGAGAGCCATACCCACTGCGACCGAGAGCCCCTGTCCCAGGGATCCGGCGGCTTGGAACACGCCCGGAAGCCCCTTTCTCACTGAAGGATGTCCCTGAAGGCGGGTCCCGAACTTACGGAAACTGGCAAGTTCCGAGGTCGGGAAATATCCGGCCCTGGAGAGGATCGAGTAATACATGGGAGTGAGGTGCCCGGCCGAGAGGATGAACGTGTCCTGACCTTTTCCCTCACGGGTCCAGGTGGCTGGATTCTGATCCATGACCCTGAAATACAGGGCGGTCATGAAATCAGTGCTGCTCATGGATCCGCCGGGATGTCCGGACTTGGCCAGGGCGACCATCCTGATAATGTCTCTTCTGACTTGAGAGGCAATCTTTTTCAGATCTTCTGTTGATTGCATTTTGGTGTTTGATATTTTTGGTTTGAATAATGCTTTTTTGTGTCAAGCATACAAATATAATCCTTTTTTATCTCATCAGGAAATTTTACCTTTGCATGGTCTTTTTACAGGCCGTTTAAAAATCATAATTAATGGCGCAAGTAGTGATAATGCCCAAGCAGGGGCAATCTGTTGAAAGCTGCATCGTAACAGAGTTCAAGAAGAAAGTTGGCGACAAGGTCGCCGTAGGTGACATACTCTTCAGTTATGAGACCGACAAGGCCTCCTTTGACGAGGAGTCAAAATTTGAAGGGACCGTTCTCGCCTGCTTTTTCAATGATAATGACGAGATCCCGTGCCTGACCAACGTGATGGTCATCGGCGAGCCCGGCGAGTCTTTCGAGGAGTTCGCTCCCGGTGGCTCGGCTCCCGCCGCTCCGGCTGCCCCGGCTGGTGCTCCGGCTGGTGCTCCGGCAGGTGAGGATGCTCCCTCCGGCACCGTCTCGCTCCGCTCGACCCCACCGCTCGCTTCGCAGAGCGAAGCTCCGGTCCCCCCTCTTAACGTGCCGAGGGTGGCAGTGGTGCCCGGAGGGACATCCTCACCTGCAGGAATCTCTCCGCGGGCGAAGCGTCTCGCCGCCGAGAAGGGAGTGGATCCGAACCAGATCGCCGGAAGCGGTCCTGGCGGCAGGGTCATCGAGCGTGATGTCATCGCCGCTGCTGCCTCACCCAGATCCGGCCTCGCCAAGGCCATGATGGCCCAGGGCGGCCTCCAGGCCCCCGCAAGCGGCACCGGCCTTGCCGGCATGGTGAAAGGAAGCGACCTTAAGACTTGGAAGCCGTCGCATACGGATATCGCCGGAGAAGGCTCCGAGTTCACTGTCGAGAAGATGTCCAACATGCGTAAGCTCATCGCAAAGAGCATGTACAATTCCCTGCAGAACTCCGCCCAGCTCACCCACATGCTCGGCGCTGACGCCAGGAAGATCCAGACCCTTCGCAAAAAGGCCAAGAAGGCCTTCGAGGAAGGGAAGATCGACGCCAATGTCACTATCAACGACTTCGTCTGCTACGCTGTCATCAAAGCGCTCAAGAAGTTCCCTAAAGTCAACTCTCACTGCCTGGGAGATTCCATGCGCTTGTTCAATACTGTCAATCTCGGCTGCGCCGTTGACACCGAGCGCGGCCTGATGGTCCCTTGTGTCAAGCATGCAGAGGACCTGAATATCACCGGGTTGAGCAAGGCTCTCAAGGGTGTCGCGGACGACTGCCGCAAGGGCAGCATCAATCCTGACCTCCTTTCAGCTGAGGCGGCCTCGTTCACTGTCTCCAACCTTGGAGGTTTCGGAGTCGAGTGGTTCACCCCTGTCATCAACCTGCCCCAGAGCGCTATCCTCGGAGTCGGCACCATAGTTCCTCGTCCGAAGGATCTCGGCGGCGGTGTGTACGCCTTCGTGCCTTATCTCGGTCTTTCCCTGACCTACGACCACAGGGCACTTGACGGCGGAGAGGCCACACGCTTCCTCAAGCAGGTCGCAACCGAGATTGAGACTCTGGACATTGAGTTCTGAATTGTTTAATGGATATAATTAATAATCAGATATGTACGATTTAGCGATTATCGGAGGCGGCCCTGGTGGTTACGTGGCCGCTGAGAGGGCGGGAGCCGCCGGACTCAAGGTGGTTCTCTTCGAGAGGAAGTCGCTTGGCGGAGTGTGCCTCAATGAGGGTTGCATCCCGACCAAGACTCTCCTTTACAGCGCCAAGGTTTACAATTACGCCAAGACCGGAGACCATTACGGGGTCTATGTCAGCGATCCTTCCTTCAAGTATGATGAGATCGTCGCCCGCAAGAACAAGGTCGTAAAGAAACTTGTCGGTGGTGTGAAAGCCGCCATGAAAGGTAACAAGGTCGAGGTTGTGGCTGAGAACGCCACCATCAAGGGCCGTGACAGCGAGGGAATTAAGATCGAAGCTGGCGGGAATGCCTATGCCGCCAAGAACCTTCTGATCTGCACCGGGTCAGAGGCCGCGGTTCCCCCGTTCCCCGGTCTTAAGGAGGCTGGTGACGTTATCGTGACCAACCGCGAGATCCTTGACTTGACCGAGCGCCCTGAGGCCCTGGTCGTTATCGGAGGCGGAGTGATCGGAATGGAGTTCGCCGCATTCTTTAGCACTCTCGGCACGAAAGTGACTGTGGTTGAGATGCTTCCGAAGATTCTCGGTCCTCTTGACGATGAGATCAGCGAGATGCTCCAGAAGCAGTATGAGAAGAGGGGAGTCGAGTTCTGCCTGCGTTGCAAGGTGACAGGAATCGAAGGAAATACTGTCGTGTATGAGGATCCTGAAGGCAAGGTCTGCAGAGTCTCTGGAGACAAGATTCTCGTCAGCGTCGGCCGCAGGGCCAACCTGCAGGGCTTCGGGCTTGAGAATATCGGAGTCGAGTTGGCTCTCAATCCCGCCGGAAGGCCTTACGGAATCAAGGTCGATGAGAAGATGAAGACCAATGTCCCTGGAGTCTATGCCGCCGGAGACGTTACCGGATTCTCCATGCTCGCCCACACCGCTTCCCGCGAGGGTGAGGTCGCTGTCAACAATATTCTCGGAAAAGAGGACAGGATGCGCTACAACGCCATTCCCGGTGTCGTCTATACCAATCCTGAGGTGGCCGGTGTCGGTCTCACCGAGTCTGAGGCTAAGGCCAAGGGCATCGACTTCAAGGTCGTCAAGCTTCCGATGGCATACGCCGGAAGGTTCGTCGCCGAGAACGAGAGGGGAGAGGGAATATGCAAGATCATCGTCGGGGCGAAGTACCACGAGGTGCTGGGTGTCCACATGCTCGGGAACCCCTGCTCCGAGATCATCAGCGCGGCCTGCATCGCTATCGAGACTGAAATGACTCTCGAACAGCTTCAGGAGGTCGTCTTCCCGCACCCTACCGTGTCCGAGATCATCAAAGAAACATCATTCACAATTAAATAAGACTAACAACCATGCCAAAAGCGCTATATATCGATCCCGAAGTCACCTTGCGTCCGCAGGAGCATGAGCTTAAGCTCCCGACCATCCCGGTGATGAAATACAACAAGACCATCAAGGCGGAGTTGAAAGACGGCCGTTTCACCAAGGAGGATCTCCTTCGTATCTACAGGGACATGTCCTACATCCGCGAGTTCGAGACCATGCTGAATCTGGTCAAGACAACTGGTGGTTATAATGGCGTCGCTTACAACAATCCTGGCCCCGCCCACCTTTCAGCTGGTCAGGAGGCTGCCGCTGTCGGAATGGCATACGCCCTCGACACCGATGACTTCATATTCGGAAGCCATCGCTCCCATGGCGAGATCCTCGCGAAGGGTCTCCGCTCGATCCAGATCCTTCCCGAGAAAGAGCTCAAGAAGGTTATGGAGGAGTTCTGGGGCGGAGCGACCCTCAATGTCGCCAAGAAGGCATATTCGGGAAAAGACACCAAGGAGCTTGGCATCCGCTTCCTGCTTTACGGAGCGATGGCTGAGATTTTCGCCCGCACGACCGGTTTCAACAAGGGTCTTGGCGGATCGATGCACACCTTCTTCACTCCCTTCGGAATATATCCGAACAACGCCATTGTCGGTGGTAGCGGCTCAATCGCCGTGGGTGCCGCCCTCTATAAGAAAGTCAACAGGAAGAAAGGTATTGTCGTCGCCAATCTCGGTGACGGTGCCATGGCCCGTGGCCCGGTGCTCGAGGGCATGACCTTCGCTTCTATGGATCAGTTCAACACCCTTTGGGAGGGTGACATGAAGGGCGGTCTTCCGGTTCTCTTCAATGTCATGGACAACCAGTACGCCATGGGTGGCCAGACTAAGGGCGAGACCATGGGTTACACTTTCCCGGCCCGTCTGGGAGCCGGTTTCAAGGCCGATGCCATGGACGCCGAGAGAGTGGACGGTTACAACCCGCTCGCCGTCATCGACGCTTTCTACCGCAAGAAGGCCTACCTTCTTGAGAAGAAGGGACCCGCTCTCCTTGATGTCGTGACCTATCGTTACAGCGGCCATTCCCCGTCCGACCAGAGTTCTTACCGCACAAAGGAGGAGATCGAGGCTTGGGAGAAAGAGGATTGCATCGTAGCTTTCGGAAAGAAGCTCATCAAGGCCGGAGTTGCTGACCAGGCCGCTCTCGACGCTATCCGCGCTGAGGTCAACGCCAATATCTTCGAGTGCTACAAGCTCGCCATCGACGAGGAGCTTTCCCCGAGGATGGATCTCGTGAAGCAGGATGAGCTTCTTGGCGAGATGATGTTCTCCAACCAGAGCATTGACTCCCTTTCCGACGCCAAGCCCGACGTGCTTATGCCTCTTGAGGACAACCCGAGGGTCAAGCAGATCAAGGGCAAGGAGCGCTTCTGGCTCGACAAGGACGGCAAGCCCGTCAGCTCCATGAAGTCCTACAACTTCCGCGACGGAGTCTTCGAGGCCATCGTGGACCGTTTCTACAAAGACGCTTCCCTCATCGCCTACGGTGAGGAGAACCGTGAGTGGGGTGGTGCTTTCGCCGTCTATCGCGGTCTGACTGAGGCGCTTCCTTATCACCGTCTGTTCAACAGCCCTATTGCTGAGGCCGCTATTATCGGCACAGCTATCGGCTACGCCATGTGCGGCGGCCGCGTGATCCCTGAGATTATGTACTGCGACTTCCTCGGATGCTGCGGCGACGAGATATTCAACCAGCTCCCGAAGTGGCAGGCCATGTCCGGAAATATCCTTAAGATGCCTGTAGTCGTCAGAGTCTCAGTTGGTTCCAAGTATGGTGCCCAGCACTCTCAGGACTGGACCAGCCTCTGCACCCACATCCCTGGCTTGAAGGTCTGCTTCCCTGTCACTCCTTACGACGCCAAGGGTCTTATGAACGCTGCTCTCCAGGGCACTGACCCTGTGATCTTCTTCGAGAGCCAGCGTCTCTACGGTATCGGCGAGAAGTTCCACGAGGGTGGAGTTCCGGAGGGATATTACGAGATTCCTATCGGCGAGCCCGACATCAAGAGGGCCGGAAAGGACATCACCTTCCTCACTATCGGAGCCACCCTTTACAGGGCTCTTGAGGCGGCTGACACCCTTAAGGAGAAGTATGGCATGGAGGCTGAGGTCATTGACGCCCGCTCCCTCGTGCCGTTCAACTACGACAAGGTGATCGAGTCCGTCAAGAAGACCGGCAGGATCATCATCGCCGGCGACGCTTGCGCCCGCGGTTCCTATCTCAATGATCTTGCTGCCAATATCTCCGAGATGGCGTTTGATTATCTTGACGCCGCTCCCGTGGTGCTTGGTTCCCGCAACTGGATCACTCCTTGCCACGAGCTTGAGGCAGCTTTCTTCCCTCAGCCGTCATGGTTCCTCGATGCGATCAATGAGAAGATCGTTCCTTTGAAGGATTATGTTCCCACAAGCAACCAGACCGTCGCCCAGATGCGTCTGCACGCCCGCAAAGGTATTTAATCTTTAACCGTCGTTGAAACGCATTTAAAAGAATAATATGAAAACAAAAGCTGTTCGCCTTTACGGAAAGGATGACCTGAGGCTTGAGGAATTTGAGCTTCCCCAGATGAAGGATGACGAGATCCTCGCCAAGGTCGTGAGCGATGACATCTGCATGTCCACCTACAAGGCAGCTCATGCCGGGATCGAGCATAAGAGGGTTCCTAATGATGTGGCGGAGAACCCTACCATCATAGGACATGAATTCGCCGGGGAGATCGTGAAAGTCGGCTCCAAATGGCAGAATGAGTTCAAGCCTGGTGATAAGTTCTCGATCCAGCCCGCGATCAATTTCGAAGGCGGTCCGGTTGGGATCCTTTCCGCTCCGGGATATTCCTACAGGTATTGCGGAGGAGACGCCACTTACATCATCATCCCCAATGAGGTGATGGAGAAGAAGTGCCTCTTCCACTACGATGGCGAGGCTTTCTATCCCGCTTCGTTGAGTGAGCCTATCTCATGTGTCATAGGTGCCCTTCACGCCCACTATCACACGACTCCCGGTACTTATGTCCACACCATGGAGATCAAGGAAGGAGGCAAGTTGGCGCTTCTCGCTGGTGTCGGTCCCATGGGACTGGCTATGATCAACTATGTGCTCCATCGCGAGGGACCTATTCCTTCCCTTTTCGTGGTTACAGACATTGACCAGAGCCGTCTTGACCGTGCCGCTATGCTCTATAGCAAGGAGATGTTCGCAGCCCGCGGGATTGATATCCGCTACGTGAACACTAGCGAAGGGGATCCTGTGGCTACCTTGATGGAGATTTCCGGAGGCACCGGCTACGATGATGTCGTTGTCATGGCCCCGGTTCCGGCCGTAGTCGAGCAGGCTGACGCCATCCTCGGTTTCGACGGATGTCTCGATTTCTTCTCGGGCCCCAGGAACGCCGATTTCAGCGCCAAATTCAATTTCTACAACGTTCACTACGAGTCCCACCATATTGTCGGGACAAGTGGTGGCAACGCTGATGACATGAAAGAGGCTATTGACTTGATGGCCAAGGGGATGGATCCTGCCGGTCTGATAACCCATATCGGCGGCTTGAACACTGTGATCGACACTTCCCTCAATCTTCCAAGCATTCCGGGAGGCAAGAAGATGGTTTACACCCAGATCACGATGCCTCTCACGGCGATAGCTGAGTTTGAGGAGAAGGGCAAGACAAATCCCGTCTATGCCGAGCTCGACCGTCTGTGCAAGGCCAACCATGGCCTGTGGAACGCCGAAGCTGAGGCATATCTCCTCAGCCACGCTGAGCAGCTGTAGGCCTATAAGTCAGAGCTGTTTTAACCCTATAATTGACGCCGACTCGTCCCCAAAAGGGCGGTCGGCGTCAATTTACATAGTGAAATGACGCCAGGCTTATTCGAACAATAACCCTAGAAAGTCATCGATAGTGGCTCCCTTGAAGTGTTTTGGAATTGATAGCGAAGCGGATAATTCCTCGATAGCCACTCTTTCGAAGCGGCAACCGGCCAGTTTGGATTCCAAGTCAGTCGCTGGTTCGTCAAACATGAAGTCTCCGCTGAAGGAAATCCTTGTGATGAGCCCTCGATCCAGGCTGATCGCGGCCTCGACGGTTCCACAGGGGAGTTTAGCGCTTCGGACAAGGTCTGCCTGACGGGAACGGCCGTAAATAAAATCCCAGGTAGAGAACTTTGTTCCCGCCATTATCCTGACTTCATTAAGCTGGGATTCAGTTAGTTCCATCTGGTCATCCCCATCCGCCAGAATGTCTTGCAAGGCAGCCTGTACCTCATCCAAAGATTTGAATCCGGGAAGATAGTCTTTTAAGTTCGCGACACGGCTTTTTACTGAACCTATTCCCTTGGCGTTCAGTTTTGATCCCGGAGTGTCCAGCACATGGGTCAGGGTGTCTATATCCACGTCATACATCAAAGTTCCGTGGATAATCTCCTGCCGATTTGAAACTCTTCTGGCATAGCCGGACACCTTGCGTCCTTCTACGAATATGTCGTTGCGGCCGGTCAGTTCGGCGGGAACGCCCAGTTGGCGGAGAGCGGCGACGATGGGCGCGGGGGTGGATCCTTCGCTTCGCTCAGGATGACAGATGGGACTGACAATGGTGTAGTTGAGATTCTGGAGGTCGTGATAGACGGCTCCGCCACCAGTGACTCTTCTCACCAAATTAATCCCGTTCTCTTCCAGATATTTGAGGTTGACTTCCGAATAAGCGTTCTGATTAAGACCGATGATGACGGAAGGGCGGTTGCGCCACAGGTAAAAATATGGTTCGTCCAGGACGATATTCTCAAGGCAGAACTCGTCCAAAGCCATATTGAAATACGGGTCAGTGCTGTTATTCAGAAGATATCTCATTGAGAATTACTGGCAGGAAATACTCTTTTATCTGCGGATAGTTCGGAAGATGGGTCCCTGGGTAGCGGAGCCCTCTCCCGGGATAGTGGGAGATGAATTCTTCGAAGCAATCCACCATCTCGTCATGGTCGGCGAAAAAGCCGGTAGTAAGGGCGGTCTCTTCCGCATCCAACACATCGAACTCATTCTGTTCAAGCGCTTCATAGCCCCGGCATATATCCTCGTTTATCTCGAATGAAGTCGCTCCGTCCTGCCGTGGGGAAAGATATTCCATGACGCCGATCTTGCTTCTTAAAAGCTTGGAAGGGTGAAGGTCAGGGTTTATGAGGAACTTC
>CACZHP010000038.1 GCA_902780935.1 uncultured Bacteroidia bacterium
TCGTGAGACCGACGGCAGTCTCAATGAGGATTATTGCAAATGGTGCTATGCCGATGGCCAGTTCACATACAAGAGCAAGGAATCCCTGCTGGACTTCCTTGTCGCACACATGCCGAATCCGGAGAACCAACCGGAAAGTGAGCGGCGGGCACTATATGACACCCACTTGTCCCAGTTGAAACACTGGAGATAGGGGAGCACATGGCTTCTCTCTGCAAGTTTTCGTAACTTATTGACTGATAAATCGGGATTTGTATGTCTGAAAAAGTGTTTCCTCTGCTTTTTGTCTTCCTGCTGATGTCGTGTTCATCAGTCACAGAAAGGACAGAATATGTTTACTGGAAAGGAGACGGGATCGGTGTGGAAGTGACCGTCCATTCACCGATGGATACGCTGCAGTATGTCTATGCTTCCGAGAATGGCGGACAAAATGACCAGATGACATGGTTTCAGGATTTTTCGTCGTCTGATGGCCGTGTGACGGTAGATTCTTTGACAAGAAGGATTACCATTGTCCCGGAAAATGGAATCGCACGCTTCTCTTATGTCGTTCGTTGTACGCTGCCGGAAGGTTATGGCTCGCCTGGAGGTTGCCTGATGGATGTGTTCCGCCCGGATATCGACGACAAGATGCTTTTCTCCAGGACGGAGAATATCTTTGCCGTCCCTGAAGACGATGCCGACATGAAGGTCGTCGTGAAATGGTCACGTGTCCCTCCATATCCGGTATTCTGCCTATATAATCCGGGTCAAGGGACAGGGTCTTTTGAAGGGACGGTTGGAGATATTTCCTGGTCAGTAATAGCCGGGGATCCACTTTTGACAGTTGATACCGTCATGGTACGCGGGAAGGTAAACTATCTCGCTACAGCACTCAGGAAGAATGTGGACCTGAATAAACGGCAGTTGAAGGATTATTACCGAACCTTCTATGGTGCGGTCTCCTCCTTCTGGGGAGAAGAGGGCTCAGAGCCTTACACCATGCTCTTTTTCCCTTTCCGCAACAATACCTGGGAAGCCACGGGAAACGGATTTACCAATGGCTTCTTCTCCCGCTATGACGCTACGGCCGATACTGTACTCAACAAGATGCGCCGGGACCTGTTTACACATGAGATCGGCCACAAGTGGCTGAACAACGGACCGGTATGGTTCCCGGAAGGCTTCAATGAAATGCAGACGGCCTATCAGCTGGTGGCTTCCGGTATAGAATCGCCGGAATATTTCGCCACATATTTCAATATCGCCCTTTCCGGCCTATGGCACAGTCCCTACCGGAACGTGCCGGACGAGGAAGCCGAAGAAAAGTTTTGGGAAGATGGCGATTACATCTGGCTGCTATATTGGAGAGGATTCAGTTATGCCTTCCATCTGGCCGGGGTATATGAAAAGGAGACCGGAAAGCCCAATGCCTGGAAACCCATGATGGATGCCGTACGGCCTTTCCTGGATGATTTCACGGCCGATAAGTTCTTGGACGCGATGTCTGTACTTATGGAGAAGGAACGGTTGGAAAAGGACTATAAAAAATATATTCTCGAAGGAAGGGATTTCGATTTTCAGGCTGAGGACTTGCCTTCAGGGTGCAGGATAGTTTATCAACCCGATGGCACACCTCAATTGGAGGTAACCGATGCCGCCCTGTTCAAGAAGCACTTTCAATAAAGAGGACGCTTAATTCCAATTTATCGCTCACTTCGGTGGGCGATTATTGTTTTCCGGACGGCATTTTCCGCATTACATGGTGCGTTTTTCGTAAGTGTCTAATTGTCAAGCGCTTGGTTTAAGATGCATGGAAATATAGACCACCCACTATTGTTCAAGATACTGTAAATCAGCGACTTCTACAAAACGGTCGCTTATAAGTCGCATAGACAATAGAGCACAGCTGCTTTGTGGAGATTTCCTATCTTTGTGTCAGATAAATCGGAGACATAGAAGATGAACACTTTTTTTCCAGAGATTAAAAAGAACTTCGGTTTCGGTTGCATGCGACTCCCCATGAAGGGCGGGGAAGTGGACCTTGAGGAAACCAGCCGGATGGTGGATTATTTCCTCGAGAATGGTTTTAACTATTTTGACACCGCCCACGGTTATCTCGGTGGTAAGAGCGAGAAGGCGCTGAAGGCCTGCCTGACTAGCCGCTATCCCAGGGACCGTTACCTTCTTGTCAACAAGCTCACGAACGGGATGTTCACCAAGAGTCCGGAAGGGATAAGGAAGTTTTTCGTCTCGCAACTTGAGGCCTGTGGGGTGGACTACTTCGACTTCTACCTAATGCATGCGCAGAACCGTGAGTATTACGAGGCGTTCAAGTCCTGCAAGGCTTATGAGACCGCATTCGAGCTCAAGGCGGAAGGGAAAGTCCGCCATGTCGGACTTTCTTTCCACGACAAGGCGGAAGTCCTTGATCAGATTCTTACGGAATATCCTGACATAGAAATAGTTCAGATTCAGTTCAACTATTTGGACTACGACGATCCCGGGATCCAGAGCCGCCAATGCTACGAGGTCTGCCGTAAACACGGGAAGCCGATCGTGGTCATGGAACCTGTGAAGGGAGGCAACCTGGCTCACTTGCCCTACGATGCGGCCAAGGTGCTGGAAGACCTTGGCGAAGGCGCCAGCCAAGCCAGTTACGCGCTCCGATATGTCGCCTCGTTCCCGCAGATTGTTGTGACATTAAGCGGGATGAGCAGCATGGACCAAATGAGAGATAATGTCTCCTTTATGAAAGATTTCCATCCTCTGGATGAGAAGGAATTGGAGGCGATCGGCAAGGTGAAGGAAATATTCAAATCAAAGAGGCTAATCGCTTGTACTGGATGCTCTTATTGTACCTATGGGTGTCCTATGCAAATCTCCATTCCTGACATGTTCGCCGACCTTAACGCGAAGGCCCTGCACAAGAATTGGAACAGCGACTTTTACTTCATGGTCCACACTCAGGGAAGGGGGAAACCTTCTGACTGCATCGAATGCGGGCAGTGCGAGAGTGTCTGTCCCCAGCACCTGCCGATTATCGAGACCCTGAAAAAAGCCGCGAAGGCTTTCGAGAAATAGAAAGCAAGCTACACTTTTTCCATAAATATGGGGAACTACTCGTTATTCTGTTGGAGCTTTCTGATATTGCTCATCACTAACCGGTTCCAGCCACTCGTTGGACGCTCCCTCCTGGACGTCTTTGTGGAAGGTCAGATGCTGCATCCAACTGTCGGCGGCGGCCCCGTGCCAATGTTTGGCTCCCTCGGGAATCTCAATAATGGTTCCAGGAACGAGTTGTACGGCAGGTTTGCCCCATTCCTGATACCAGCCCCGGCCGGCTACGCAAATAAGGACTTGCACCTGCTTATGGTGAATATGCCAATTGTTCCTGCAACCGGGCTCGAAGGTCACGTTGGCTATGCCGCCATCCATCGGAGCCAGATAACTGTTGCCCGTAAAGTATTGGGCATAAGCAGTATTGGGCTGTCCTTTAGGCCAAACGGAGAAATCCACGGTCTGTACTGGGGTATGGTGATCTCCGAGAACAGTACTGAGCGCTCCACGAAGCCTTTCGGCCTCCGCAACCCCGACCTTTTCCTCCAGCAGAGCGGGCAAGGCACGCAGTTCCGCATCGGTCACTCCCATATTTCTCGCGCCTGAGACGTGCGCGACCAGTTGCGGCTCACATCCTTGCAGTGCGGAAATGGCGCTGACGGTAACAATCTCACGGTCAGCGAAGCTGAGGTTGTTACGGGCGAATATATCTCCGAACAGATGAGCTTTGAGATAATAGTCGGTAGCGGGGACAAAGCTGTAGTTGAAAGGTTGTCCAGAAAGGCGGGTCTGTACGGCAGTTCCCTGTTTCAAAGCATCATAATCAGCGGGAAGAGGATCGGCGTCTTTTTCGAGGGTGTCCTGTATTCCCTCCGCTGCCCGCTTCGCCAGAACCCGTTGAAGTGTTCCAAGGGCATTCAACGAGCGCGGAAAGCCTGTGTAGGCGTACAACTGCGAGAGCGCTTCCTTGGCTTCGCTGATTGTCAAACCGTTGTCTAATGCTTCGGCAATAGCCTTTTCAAGACCGTTCTGGTCTCCTTTGGCCTCCAGTGCCGCTATAACGGCAAGTCCCTGCCGGCGGGGAGTGAGTTCATTTTCCATATTTTGAGCGTTTGATAGTATTCCAGATAATAATGATGCTGCCAGAAGAATTAATCGTCTCATCGTATGGCGGATTTTTTCAGGGTTGCTGTAACTAAAGGGTTGGTATCTATGAGTTTGAGGGATTTGACCATGCTGGAAGTGCCTTCCTTGTATTTCTTGAAGTGGGCGGTCTGAAGATGGGCCTGGTAGGCTTCTTTGTCGGCATAGACTTCCAGGATATAGACCTTGCTGGCGTCACTCTTGTCACGCATGGAGAAAAGGCCGATGACGCCAGGCTCCGTGGCCATGGACACTCTTCCTACCTCTTCAGCGAAGGAGAGATATTCATCCAATTTGTCAGGATATATTTCAATCTCAGCCAAGCGTACAATTCGATCCCCGTATTTCCGGACAGGAATATCGGCTCCGAACAGGCGTGCGGCATTGTTCGTGAAGATGTCCTGTGGATCCAGGCCGTGAGAGGCCAGACGCGCCTCCAAAGACTTCTTGGCGCCGACAAGAGCCGGGGCGGCGACATAGGGGTAGTCTGATCCGTAAAGGATGTGTGAAGGCTCCGCTATGGTCAGAAGCGACTCGATAGTGTCGTCCGTGGCCGCGCCAGCCAGATCAAAATAGAGATGCGAAATGTTAGCGTCCACATCCACGGGTTTCATATAACCTTGCTTCACCATAACCGGGAGCAGTCCTTTGAAACGGGGCAGTGCGTTCGGGAGGAATGAGCCGCAGTGGGGGACTACCACTTTCAGGTTTGGATAGCGGACCAGGACATCACGGGCTACCATATTCAGTATGGCCCGTGTTGTCTCTGCGAGATATTCATAAGATGCCAGCGGCACGGCGGCAATCAGCTCGTCATTGGCTGCGGAAGGCTTGTGCGGATGAGTGATTATGACGGCATTGCGGCTGTTCAGGTAAGCCATCAGGGGCTCCAACTCCGGATCGCCCAGATACTGTCCGTAACTGTTGGTGGCCAACTTAATCCCATCAGCCCCAAGTACTTCCAACGCATATTTTGCCTCCTCTATGGCCCTGTCAACATCAGGCAGCGGAAGGGCGGCGCAGAACAGGAAACGGTTGGGATACAGTGCTTTAAGTGCGGCTGCCTCTTTGTTGAACTTCCGGCAGATAGCTGCGGATTCCGCACCGTCGCCAAAGAATGGCTGCGGTGCGGGCATGGTCAGTACAGAGGTCTGGATACCGGCTGCGTCCATGAACTCCAAATGCCCTTCCGCGCTCCATGACGGGATAGGGAAGCCCTCATCCATCTCCATCCCATGGGCCTTGACGGCCGACAGGTAGGACTCCGGGATCATGTGGGAGTGGATGTCAATCTGCGCGCTGCCGATCATACAGGTACTCATTAGAGCAATAAAGCTTAATAACCGTTTCATCTTATTCCATGGTACGTCTCGTTCAAATCATGGTTTTTCCCTCGTACCGGTCCAGAGCCTGTGACATCAGCCTGCGACCTGTTTCCGCTATCTCCTCGGCATGGGAATATCCATACACGCCGTGATATGAATCAAGGGGCAAGTCAACCAAAATGTCAGGCGGGCACAAGGCGATTCCCATCTGGGCTATTGTGTGGTTCATGATGCCGAAACTTCGCTCGAGGATTGACGCGTAATTGTCATCGGCGTTCACGGGCAATCGCTTCTCCTTGCCTGAATCGATGAGTTGCCGTTCTTTCTTTTGGGAGGCAAGTTGCTCTCTCAATAGTTCTCCACCGCGTTCCCCGGCGGATTTAACCCTTTCCAGCATGTCTTTCGGGGCAGCGGAAAGGGTGTCCCTGATGACCATTTTGACTTCCTCAATGCGGGCGGCCTCGTCTTCGGAAATGCTGTTCCGGTCAGCCAGGAAAGCTCCTATGGTCTCGGCGTCTATCCGGTTCACGTTGAAACCAATGAGGATGTCGCCTTCTGTCCTCCGCACCCTATTTAATGGGAAAGTGTTCACCATCCCGCCATCCACGAGTGTGCGACCTTTCCATTTTACCGGTCGGAACATGGACGGGATGGAAATGGAGGCGCGGATGGCCTCGAAGAGCGGTCCCTCACGAAAAACGACTTCTTCTCCAGTATATAGATCGGTAGCCACTGCGGCGAATGGAATAGGCAGGTCCTCGATGTTGACTTCCGGGACACGTTCTTTGATGACCCGGATAATCCTTTCTCCTTTGACCAAATGGTTCTTGCTGATGGAAAAATCCATCAGTGCGATGATTTTTACCGGGTCCAGTCCATATAACCATTTCTTGAAAGCGTCCAATCCTCCGGCCGCGTAGATCCCGCCAATTAATGAGCCTGCGGAAGTGCCGGCGACAGACGAGATTTCATACCCTCGTGACAGGAGTTCTTCGATGGCTCCGATATAGGCAAACCCTCGGGGACCACCGCTGGAAAGTGCAAGCGCTACTTTTTTCATGTAGTAAAGATAGTGATTTTCGAGGACAGTTTTGAGAAAAAAGAAACTTCCGGGAGACGCATTTCGGGAGTTTTTGTATTATTATATTGGAAATTCTTTTCAGGGCAATTGTGAGTGTATAAGGATTTGGATGAGCGGTCACTGGCCAAATACTGCTCGCAGGGAGACAGAATGGCTGAAAATGAACTGTATAGACGATATGCGGTTAGGCTGAATATGCTCTGCAAGCGATATGTTGTGGATGACGACGAGGCGAAGGACCTGATGCTTGAAACGCTTATAAAAGCCCTGGAGAAGATCGGGACTTACGAATATCGGGGCAATGGCTCGTTGTACAGTTGGATCAGCAGGATCGCTATCAACAACGCGCTCAACAGAATCAGGCGGAATCGCGGGCGAATTGTTTCTTTAGAGGATTTATGGATGAATGATAATATTCCAGAACCAACTGAGGATGAGGTCGCCAGTATTCCTGAAGCGATAATATTGGACTGGATTTCGAGGTTGCCGGATTTGAGAAGAAGCGTCTTCAATTTGTACTGCATAGACGGTTACTCTCATCAGGAAATAAGCGAGATGCTGGGAATCAGCGTGACAGGATCGACAAGCGCTTTGGCAAAGGCAAGGAAACAATTGAAAAAGGAGATACGTCGGTATCTCAATGGACAAGATAAATGAAAAAGTGGGAAGATATATTCAAGGATAAGATGGAGGGGTTTGAGAAACCTCTTCCTGAAAGCGTCTTCACCGAGTTTCAAGCTCGTCTGAATGGCGCGGCTGTTCCCTCTGCACCCAAGCGCCTTGGTTGGGGCTGGGCGCTGATTCCCGCCGTGGCTGCCGGATTGGCCGTTTTCCTGTTACCGCGGAATCCTCAAATGCCTGTTACCGGCGGGAATACTACCGGGCCACATTCTGTGGAAGTTATTAATACAGAGTCTGATATCATTGCCGAAGCGAATGTCGCTGAGGTCGTGGCTCCGCCTGAGCGCATGAACACCAAACCTGTTGTCGTTGCCGCTGAGGTCGCTTTGGTTGCTGAGCCAGTCGAGACATCGGCAGATCCCGTGGCGGAGTCACAAGATGATACCCTGCCGGTTGTGAATAACGTTGCCAAAGAGAAAGATACTCCTTCGGTTGATAATGTTTCGCCTTTTATCCCTGATAAAGCGAAAGTCCGGACAACAAAAAAAGCCGATATCGTGCCTGCTGCTGGGATTATCGGGGGAGGAGGTTTGGTCGCGGCACTCGCCGCACCTTATTTTACCAGGCACGAAGGTTTAATAAATATAGACCAAGCAGGATCCAAACCCCATTCTGATCAACCTGTCTATTCGACCGCACAAGATCCCCAAGAGACGAATAATAATCCGGTAAAGGATGTTTTGGCAGGTAGACCTCACCATAATCTGCCTTTAAAGGTCGGCCTTTCTACGAGAATCCCCGTCTCAGGACGGTTCGGCTTGACCACAGGAGTTGAGTATTCAATGTATTCCTCGACTTTCACATATACACTCTCCGGTGATAAAAAGCAGATCGCCAATTATGTCGGGATTCCAGTGCGGCTTGACTGGACTTTCATTTCCACTGGTTGGCTTGACGCCTATCTTGGTGCGGGCGTCTCAGGCGACGTGTGTGTCGGGGCGACTCTTGGTGGCGAAAAATTCAAGCGTGACGGTTTGACTGTCTCCCTGCTTGGAGCGGGAGGTGTCCAGTTCAATGTGGCCAGAAACGTCGGACTATATTTGGAACCCGAACTTAGTTGGACTATTCCTTCGGACGCTCAAGTATTGAGAACATACAGGAGTGACCACTCCGTTATGTATTCAGTCTCCGGCGGACTCAGGATAAATCTTGGCAAATAAGTAATTAAATAACTGAAGAATCATGAAACATTATCTCCTTTTTTTCGCACTGATCGCGATAGCTCTCGGCAATGTGTCCTGCGACAAGGCCGAGACAGAGGAACCTACTGACAATCCCTACAGAAAGCTGGAGCTTTCCACCCGTTCGACCGAGATTGTGCAACAGGGTAATGACTTTGCTTTCAGGTTTTTGGAGATTATTAATGAAAGTACCAATGGAGATTTTGTCATTTCCCCCCTCAGCATGCAGTTCCTGCTTGGGATGATTCTGGACGGGGCGAAAGGGGAGACCGCCAATGAGATATGTGAGGTCCTGGGTTATGGCGCTGGGGATGTCGATGGCGTGAACGAGTTTTGCCAGTCCTTGCTCAAGCAGCTTCCTGAATTGGACAAGAAAACAAAGCTGGCTCTCGCCAATGCTATTGTCGCCAACAAATCCTTCCCTTTGCTCGACTCGTACAAATCAATGGTAACGGAATACTACGATGCGGAGGTCTCGAACAAGGATTTCTCGAAGAATAAGGAAACCACCAAAATGATCAACAAGTGGTGCTCTGACAACACTAATGGCCTCATTCCTGAGATTATTAAGAATGTGGATCCCAACATGCTCGCTTACCTTATGAACGCAACTTACTTCAAAAGCCAGTGGGCGGAAAAGTTCCCTAAAGGATCCACTGTGAAAGTGCCATTCACTTCTGTTGACGGATCACAAGTCAGCGTTGAAATGATGCGGAATGAGAAGCATTTCAACTACCAAGACAACGATGTCCTTAGAGGAGTTAATCTTCCGTACGGCAACGGAGCATATTCAATGATGGTGATCCTTCCTGCCGAAGGCAAGACGTTGGAGGATGTTACTGAATATCTAAATGCCGAGAGTTGGGCAGACTTTAAGCATAGCATGGTCAGGTGTCATGTGGATTTGTGGCTCCCGAAGTTTGAGACCAAATTCGAAATTGAGTTGAACGATATCCTTTCCGCGATGGGAATGCCATCGGCATTTGATTCCAGGAAAGCTGATTTCACCGCCATGTCTAAAGCGGCTCTGTGTCTTAGTTTCGTCAAGCAAAACGCTGTGATCAAGGTTGATGAGGAAGGGACGGAGGCCGCCGCGGTCTCGTTTGCCGGGATGTTTACTGCGGCCGCTCCCGGACAACATATCGTGTTCCATGCCGACAAGCCTTTCCTTTATCTCATCACAGAATCCAGCACAGGGGTTGTCTTGTTTGCCGGGAAGTACACCGGAAAGCATTGATCCTGCTGTATGAAAGTGAATCAAATCCCGAGTTGTGCCAGGAAATAACTGAATATTACTGGTTTGCAAAGCAACGGGAAGACCAGTCCATAGACGGCTCCCCAGAAGTGGGCAGTGTGGCCGATGTTGTCCATATTCCGCTTAGCCATGTACCAGCAATACAGCAGGTACAATGGGGCGAAGATATATCCTGGCACTGGGATTGGAATCATGAAAATGTAAATGCCCATCTTTGGCTCGAATAGGATTGAGGCGAAAAGAATAGCAGAAACGGCGCCTGAGGCTCCGACGGCGTTGTAGTGGTAATCGTCCTTGTACTTCAGCAGGTCGCCTATAGTCGAGACCGCGATGGCGCTGACGTACAAGACGGCGAATAGGATGGCTCCGGCCGTCGCCCCGAAAGTTATGGTGAAGTGATGCTCCACCACCGGCCCGAAGAAATAGAGCGTGAGCATATTGAAGATCAGATGCCCCCATCCGCTATGGACAAGGCCATAAGAGAGCATCCGGTGCCATTGCATTCTGTGCCAAACCTGATACGCGTTGAATATCAATGGATTGATGTTCAATATCCCGCTAAAGCACAGGATGCTGACTCCTGCGGTGATCAGTATGATAATCAGCGTGACCATGCTCGCGAAGATAGTGAAATCGGAGGGTTTTTATTAACTTTGCCCGCTCAACGATAATGAATATGACCAATCTTTTTAAAATCCTTTGTGTTGGGATTTGCTTCTGCGCGGTTTCTTGCTGCACTGAATTCACTGACAGCGTGGCCGATGCCCTTGCTGATGGCGGACAGATTGACCCCCTCCAGCTTCAATGGACCAGAGAACCGGCGGCCTTTGTAATCAAGGACGGCACCATCTCGATCACAACCGCTCCTCATACCGACCTCTGGCAACGGACTTACTATCATTTCAGGAACGACAACGCTCCGGTGCTGCAGATGAAGACCCGGGAGAAGTACTTTAGTTTTGTGGTCAAGACAGACTTCACGCAGAGCCACCAGCGATTTGACCAGTGCGGCATCGTGATGTACCTGGACAGCGAGAACTGGCTCAAAGGCTCCGTTGAGTTCGAGAACGAGGAATTCCAGCATCTCGGCAGCGTGGCCACCAACAACGGCTATTCTGACTGGGCCACAACAGCCATCCCCGCCGATGTCAAAACCATGTGGTACCGTTTTTCCCGCCGGGCTGATGACTATTGTATCGAGTGCTCCACTGATGGCGTCAATTTCAGCCAGATGAGAATCTGCCACATGTACAAGGGAGCGGACGAGATCTCTTTCGGAATCTACGCCTGCTCCCCTGAAGAATCCTCATTCACTGCCGTTTTTACGGACATGAAGATCACCGAGTGCATGTGGAAGGCCCACGACGGGCAGCAGCCTGACGAATCATAAGCCGGGACCTCGCCCCCAACCTCCGGGGCCTCCAGCGCCAGGACCCCCATTACCGCCCGTGTAGTTTGAGAGATTGACGGAAGATCCTCCGGATATCCCACTCGTCGCCCAGGTCCCTTCGCATTTTGCCTCACCGCTGACGCTGACCCCTTTATATCCGCTTGCGAGTGATGGTGCCGAAACGATGACGGTGGAGATGTTGGAAGGGGCCTTGAAAGCGGCAATGAAGGATTCCCCGTCATGGAGGGCATTCCAGGAACCGGCCGTGCCATTCAGGCTATATATGTTTTGCGACGAGGAATAGCCATTCTCGAGGCCACCATATGCGACCAGAGTCACTCCGCTGTTGATATAAAGCTTCTTCCCTTCCTCGGTATTCGCGTCTATGGCCACCTCAGGATTGCCTTTAGTGCAAATGGCCATCACGTAACCTCCATTGAGAACGGTGTTTCCGTTCGAATCCATCGCATCATTCCCGGAAGAGAAGGCATAGACAAAGCCATTGTTTACGGTCAGGTCTCCTTGGCAATTGATAGCGTCGTCAGAGTTTGAGGATACGTGAGTCTCTCCTCCTTCGAATGTCAGGTCTCCCTTTACTTCAAGGCCTTCGCCGCCGGTGCTATTTACAGTGACCTTTCCGCCGCTAATGATGAGTTTGCCGGCGTTGCCCGTGACCGTGGCTCTGTCTCCGCTACCGCTCTTGGTCACCCAACCAATCTTAATTCCCTTGGCGGAAACATCATTGGATTCACGACCTGTAGTGGTCACTGTGAGTGTGCCACCGGAAATAAAGCTGTCGGAAACCGTGTGGTTCTCGGAATCGAAATCATAGCTTCCGGCATTGATCCCCTTGCCGCCGTCGCCGCTATTTTTGATTGTCAGCGAACCGCCGGTCATGGCGAAGTAATTGTCCGCTTTTATACCTGCGGTACCTGAATATTCGGCGTCTTCCTCGTCATAAGCCACTCCGCCGGTGACAGTAACCATATGCGAGCCTCCTTCCACCAACACATAATCGTCGGAGGTGATGCCTTTCTTCAGGGCCGCTGAAGTGCTGACTGCGAGGGAGCCATCCGTAAGCTGAACATAGTCCTTGCCTTTGATCCCGTGTCCCGCACCGGTGCCGGAGTTCACCTTGATTGTCGGGCTGTTCATCAGGCGAATGTAGTCGTCAGAAGCGATAGCTGACTTACCCTGCGTATTCAGCGCATCAACTTTCAACAAACCACTGCCGCTGAAGATCAGTTGGGCCTCGCTGAAAAGCACAGCCTTCAGATCCTCTTCACCTTCCGCCGCATAACTCGCTGACTCGCTGTCAGAAAGGGAGTTGTCTCCTTTGACTACGATGAACGTACGCTTTTTGTTCTGGTTGTTTAGAGCGGCACCGTCCGGATTGCTGATGTGCGCCCCGTTGAGGACAATCGCTTGCTTTTTGGCGCCATATACCTTGAAGAAGCCGTTGGAAGTGGTACCGGTCAGCTCATATATAAGCACTTCACCCCCGGTGTTGTTGACAGTCACTTTATTATCATCCACTGATACATAGCCATAAGTGTCCCCGCTGACTGAGGCATCGCCAGTTTCTGAGAAAGTGATGGTGATCCGTCCATTGAACGTTGTGTTGGAGATGTCATCATCAGATGAAGGGTCACCGGTGGAGGCGAAAGCGAGCTGGCTGTCCTCCTGGTCGTCACCAGATAAATCAAGTACAGTCAGGAGAAAGGAATCGCTGGATGCGGAATAAGTCTCTGTAGCAGCGGTGGATGCCTTGATCACTGTTGAGCCTCCGGCCGCGAGAGTAATGACTCCATCACCGCTAATTGAGGCCACCTCCGGTCGGGATGATTCGTAGGAGACACTCAGGCCATATGTGTTTTTGAGCGTGGGAAAGGAATTGCCCGAACCGATGGTCGCCTCACACGAGTCCTCGCTCCAGGAAAGACCCGGATCTTTCAAGTTGGATATAACCTGCTGATTGTCAGGCATCCTTCCGGGACCATCCTGACTGAAAGGGAAAGTGTCCGACTCGCATCCTGCAGCTGCGAGCGCCATGGCGGTAAAATACAAAACAATCTTTTTCATATCTCTTTCTGTTTTAATTTTAATACGCATGGCTGGCGAAAAAGCAAATCGCGAACCAAGGCAGACCGTTTGGTTGAGGTATTCAACGAACGCCGCGAGTTCTTCAGCGAACGGCCATGTCAAATGGGAAAAAGGTCGTATTTTTGTAAAAAAAACGCGGATGAAGACTCTCCTCCCATTCTTGCTGCTTGTCCTGATCCATCATTTCGTCCTGGCTCCCTTTATCAGGAAGAGAATTCCTGTGTATATTGTCCTGACGGTTGGCCTGCTCGTCTTGTTCGGAGTCTGGTGCTTTTCTTCCGGAGAACGCCCGGAAACCCTTCCGCCCCCTCATTGGCAAACGGGGCAGCTTCCACCACCTCCACCTGAACGAGAAGGAAGACAACTCCGGGAGAACGTCGGTCCTGGACCGATGCGCCCAGAGATGATGAAAATGATTATAGGGATTCTCCTTATCGGGGCTGACCTGGGCGTGTATTTCTTTGTCGAGTCTAGACGGAAGGAGCGGAAAATGAAGGAGTTGCAAGCGGAAAACCTGAAGCAGCAGCTGGAGTCTCTGCGATACCAGATCAATCCGCACATCTTCATGAACACGCTCAACAATATCCACGCGCTCGTCGATATTGACCCTGATAAGGCCAAAGAGAGCATAGAAGAGTTTTCCAAGATGATGCGCATCCTGTTGTATGAAGGTGATGCTCCCACTATTCCATTGTCGAAAGAACTGTCCTTTATCGAACATTTCATTTCCTTGATGAGGCTTCGGTATCCTGTTGAATCGGTACGGATTGAGACTGATTTTCCGGGGGAATGTCCGGGAGTGGTCGTGCCGCCCTTGGTCATGGCCTCTTTCGTGGAGAATGCTTTCAAGCATGGTATCAGCTACGCTGCAGACTCGAGTATCAGCGTGAAGGTACGGTTGCAGGACGACAAAGTCGTTTTTCGATGCGCCAACACTTCGCATAAGTCTGAGAACAGTATTCCGCATGGAGTGGGCTTGGAGAATATCCGTAAGCGGCTCTCCCTGCTGTATGGAAAGACATATTCGCTTTTGATTGAAGAAGATAAAGGAATATATGATGTCCTGATGGTCTTGCCTCCGAATCCAGAAACCCCGTTATCATGATCCGTGTCCTTGCCATAGATGACGAGCCGCTTGCTCTTCGCCAACTTGAAATGTACATAGGGAAAGTGCCATTTCTGACCCTCGTGGCCGCTTGTGGCAGCGCTGCTGCCGCTAAGCCTTTCCTGGAATCGGTCGATGCCCTCTTCCTGGACATCAACATGCCCGACCTGAACGGGATGGATTTCCTCAAGTCTCTACCGGATCCGCCAGCCGTTATCTTTACGACCGCATATTCTGAATATGCCGTTGAAGGATTCCGGGTCAAAGCTGTTGACTATCTGCTCAAGCCGTTTAGTTTCAATGAATTCCAAACTTCATGCGACAGGCTTCGGGAGCATTTTGAGATGAAGGAGGCGCTCTCCGGGCGGAACGAAGATCCCATCTTGCGCTTCAAAGCTGATTACCACACGATTCTCGTGGATATACGTAGGATCATCTATGTTGAGAGCATGGGCGAGTATATTAAGATATTCATGTCAGATACTGAAACCCCTTTAGTCGTTCTTTACAGCCTGAAGCATCTGATGGAACAATTGCCTGGAGACCGATTCATGCGGATACATCGTTCTTATATCATTTCGCTGAGGCATGTTTCAGAAGCCTCCCGCACTCAGGTCCGGCTGGAGAACGGAGTCTCACTGCCGGTTGGTGAACTCTTCCGGCCTAATCTTGTGAGATACTTTCGATTTTGAGGCGCAGGGTTCCGGACGGGACCTTGGCCTCTGCTATCTCGCCAACCTTCTTGCCCATCAAAGCGGCTCCGATAGGGGATTTAAGGGAGATCTTGCCAGCTTCCAGATTCATCTCGTGAGGGCTGACTATTTCGAATGTCATGCGGGTGTTTGTGGCGAGGTTAGTGAATTCGACCTTACTCAGTAGGGTGACCCTGTCTTTGGGGAGGACGTCAGTGTCGATCACGCGCGCATGCTCCAGTATCTTCTGCAGGAAACGGATGCGGCTGATGGTCTTCCCCTGGATCCGCCTTGCTTCACGGTATCCAGCGTTGTCGCTCCGGTCCCCTTGGGCGCTGGCCTCCGCGAGGTCGTCCGTCACCTTGGGGTAAACCACGTTGATGAGATGCTTCAACTCGGCCGAAATCTCATCGTATCGTTGCTTTGACAGATATTCCATAGCTCAAATATAATCATTTTCCAAGGAATTCCGTCGGAGTGATCCCGGTCACTTTTTTGAAGAGGCGAGTGAAGTGGTGCGGGAACTCGAAGCCGAGGAGGAGTGCTGTTTCGCCAATATTATGTCCGTTCATCAGGAGGCTCTTACCTTGTTCAATCACGAAAGAATGGATGTAGCCGATAGCGGTGCCACCGGTAGCTTTGTGGATCACGTCGCCAAGGTACCGGGGTGAATATGCAATCTGCTTGGCGCAGTACTGGACAGAGGGGATGCCGAGATCCATTTGTCTGGAGTCCAGATAATATTCCCGCAACAGGTCGTGGAAGCGTTTGAGGATGTCCGTCGAAGTCTTGTCTTCCTTCGAGAGCTGGCGCAGATAGATACGCTGGCAGTATTCCAGGATAAGACGTATGTATCCAAGAATGACATTCCGTAGTGCCGGGGAATCTTCATTCTCCTGAAGCTCGTGCCGCAGCTGCGTGAGCAGCTGGGTGATGCGTGCCCACTCCGATGGCTCCATTTTCAAGGTCTCTATGGCGAAGTAAGAGAAATAACGGTAGTCTTTCATCTTTACCTCCAGATCGGTTCCACGGATGAGCTCCGGCGAGAACAGCAATGCCCATCCCTTGATATAGAGGTCTTCACCATCGTCTTCCTTGCCTCCGATTTGTCCAGGTTCAGCGGCGAATATGGATCCTTCGGCCGCGTCGAACATCTTCATTCCATAGGTGAGGTTCATTGGAAAGTTCCGCTGGATGAAGAGCCCGTAAACGCCGTATCGGTTCAGGCTGGTGCGGACTGGCGAGACTTCGTCGTAGTGGATCACGCTAACCAGGGGATGCAACTCCGGGGCCCCTATTGAGCGGGCGTACACATTAGGGTCGGTGATGTGAAGGATGCTCTTCATTACGCTTGAAAAGGTATGCGATTTTGCGAATATAAGAAATATTCTGCGATATTGGTAAATATAAGGCTAAAATAGGTAAGATAATTCAGCGCTGACAAGCTACCTTCGCGATATAAAAACAAAGTGATATGTCTATCAAGAATTTCATTGCGGTTTCTCTGGCGGCCATGACACTGCTTGCTTGCAAATCAAACACAAACGAGAATATGAGTACTCTGAATCTTACCAATGAGTGGGACAAGACTTTCCCCAAATCCGAGCTGGTGAACCACAGCAAGGTCACTTTCCATAACCGCTATGGCATTGAGCTGGCTGCGGACATGTATGTGCCTAAGAATGCGGATGTTAAACTCCCTGCTATCGCAGTGAGCGGCCCCTTCGGCGCGGTTAAGGAGCAGAGCAGTGGCCTGTATGCCCAACATATGGCCGAGCGTGGTTTCGTTGCCATTGCCTTTGACCCTTCTTTCACCGGTGAATCTGGCGGAGAACCTCGTAGGATGGCTTCCCCGGACATCAATACTGAGGATTTCCTCGCCGCTGTTGACTTCCTGTCCAATTGCGAGTTGGTGGACCCGGAGCGCATCGGCATCATCGGCATCTGCGGCTTTGGTGGTATGGCTGTCAATGCGGCCGCCCTCGACCCTCGTATCAAGGCCACGGTGGCATCCACGATGTACGATATGAGCAAGGTCAATGTGGAAGGCTATTTCGCCAGCGAGGATACACCTGTCCAGCGCCAGGAAAAGCGCCGCGCCTTGGCTGCCCAGCGCACGAAGGATTATGCCTCAGGTACTTATGAGCGAGCCGGTGGTGTCGTAGATCCTCTTCCTGATGACGCGCCATGGTTCGTCAAAGACTATCACGCCTATTATAAGACACCACGCGGCTATCATAAACGTAGCGGCAACTCCAATGACGGCTGGAACGTTATCGGCTGCCAGAGCTTCCTGAACCAGCCCCTTCTTGCCTGGGCGCAAGAGATTGAGGCTCCGGTGCTTCTCATTCACGGCGAGAAGGCTCACAGCCGCTACTTCAGCGAATATGCCTTCGAGCGCATGACCGGAAGGCATGTGGTAGGGGAAAGCGCCAAAGAAGGCAACAAGGAACTGCTTATCATCCCAGGTGCCTCCCATGTTGATCTCTACGACGATGTCGCCGGAGTTATTCCTTACGACAAGATTGAGAGCTTCTTCATGGAGAACCTGAAATAATGATACATCCTGTCTTGCTTCTATGTCAAGGAATTGTCGGAATTCTTGCCAAAGGTCAGCGTCAAGCCCGTGCTTGTCCAAAATGAGATACATCCATACTATCAGGACACAGAGGTGATAGATTTCATCCACGGGAACGGTATCGTAGTCCAGGCTTGGTATCCGCTCGGCGGGAGGGGATACCAGAAAGAACTGCTCAATGATCCTGTTCTCGCCGATATCGCGAAAAAACATGGGAAAACCATCGTGCAGGTCATCCTGCGCTGGCACCTGCAGCGGAACGTCGTCGCGATCCCCGGCTCAAGCAATCAAGCTCATATCGCGGAGAATCACGATATCTTCGATTTTGAACTCTCGGCGGAGGATATGGGTCGGATCGCGTCTCTGAACCGCGATGAAAAGCACGATTGGTATTGACCATAATACCGTAGCGGGCGAAAGGTTTATTTCTGAATTCATGATAATTCTTCCGGAATAATTGATAACGTGCCTTTCGGAGAATATGCCGACCTTCGCGTCAGTTAATTCATCACGATTATGGCAAAGACACTTATCGCATTCTTCTCCCGCCGTGGAGAAAACTGGGTGGACGGAAGCGTCCGCTTTCTTCCCAAAGGCAACAACGAGGTTATCGTCGAGAAGATCAAGGCCCAACTTCCTGAGGCCGATGTCTTCCGGATCGACACGGTGAAGAAATACTCTGACGATTATATGGTCTGCATCGAGGAGGCCAAGCAGGAGCTTCGCGCTAAGGCCCGTCCTGAGCTAACCGCAAAGGTGGAGAACATGGACCAGTACGACACCATCATTCTGGGTTATCCTAACTGGTGGGGCGTACCTCCGATGGCTGTTTTCACATTCCTGGAGAGCTATGATTTCTCCGGCAAGAAGATTGTCCCGTTCTGTTCCCATGAGGGCAGCGGCCTTGGCGGCAGCATCCGCCAGATCAAGATGGCCGTTCCGGATGCTAATCTCACGGCCGGCGTCGCCATCCATGGCGCCGCGGCCTCCCATTGTGACAGGGAAGTGAATCTTATTCTTGATCAAGCAAAATGAAACGCATAATCCTTTTAGCGATCCTTGCCCTCGCGGCACTGACCGCTTCGGCCCAGACTTTGGTCGTCTATTATTCAAAACCTGGTGAGACCTATACCCAGGGCGGAATTATCAATCTGAAAAAAGGAAATACTCAGGAAGTGGCTGAGCGCATCCAGAAGCTCGCCAAAGCCGACATTTTCCGTGTGGAAACCGTCAAAAACTATCCCGACAGCTACATGGAACTCATTGATGTGGCGAAAGATGAACTGAATTCCAAGGCTCGTCCGGAGATCAAGGGCGACATTGATATTTCCAAGTACGACACCATCTATGTGGGCTGGCCTTGCTGGTGGGGAACTCTGCCGATGTGCATGTTCACCTTCATCGAGAAGCACGACTGGACCGGAAAGACCGTGATCCCGTTCACCACCCATGAGGGAAGCGGATTCGGAAGCGGACTCAGTGACCTGAAGGCTGCCGTCAAAGGCGCTACGGTCACCAAGGGCTTGTCCATTCAGGGTTCGAACGCCCGTTCCAGCGATGCCCAGATCAAGAAATTCGTCGCCGATTCCAGCAATTAGAATTTTTGATAAGCGTGAAATCTTCCGTATCTTCGTAGATATGGAAGATTTTTTGATTTACAACACCTTGGGAGACGGAAAATATCCGGATGCTTACAAGGATAATTATCACTGCCACATCCTTTGCCGCAGCGGGGAGATGCGGTTTGATGCCGTGGGCAAGACCTTCACGGCTGGAGCTGGAGACCTTGTCATCTGGCAGATGACCACCGCCATTTCCAACGTGTCGTATTCCGAAGACTTCGATGCGGATTTCGTGCTCATTTCCAATCCTTTCCTGAATCTGTACAATCCTGAGCAGGTGTGGGCCACCAAGGGCTACGTGTATATCAAGAGCCATCCGGTGTTCCATTTGGAAAACGACGAATGGGATGTCATTGAAGCTGATTTCGAGCAGTTTCGCCATCGGATCCACTCACGCTTCGTCCTTTTCTACGATGATAAGGTCGGAAGGGTTTTCCAGTTGCTCCTAATGGATATGTGGGCAATATATTCCCGGGAGATGGAAAAGATGGATACGGACGAGAGTTCGGCCCGTATATTCATGAAGTTCCTGTACCTGGTGCAGCAGAATTGCCGTGAGGAGAGGGAAGTGGCTTGGTACGCCGACAAGCTTTGCGTCACGCCAAAGTACCTGTCGGCCATCTGCCAGAAGATGACGGGGAAGAGCGGGTCCTACTGGATTGAGTATTACACCCTTCATGAGATTCTCCTGCTGCTGAACAATCCAGACCTGACGCTCACGGATGTGACTGACAGGATGAATTTCCCCGCCCCGCCGATGCTCACCCGCTACTTCAAGAGAGTAATGGGCATCACACCGTCCGAATACAGGGCAGGGAAGTGACTCAGTGTGTCGCTTTCAAATATTGGAGATCCCCGTACCAGTAGGATGCGGTGCAGCCACCGTCGGCAAGGATGTCCGCGCCGGAGATGAAACGCCCCCTGCTTGACAGCAGGAACTCCGCCAGGTCGCCGATCTCGTCCGGGGTGCCGGCCCTTCCGGCAGGCATGCCATTGATCATATCCAGATAGCCTTCCGCCCTCGGGCCGTGGAGCTCGTCGTTGGCGAGCGGGGTGATGATGATGCCCGGGCTGATGCTGTTGACGGTGGCGCCCCGCTTGCCCCATTTGCAGGCTTCCCCCGCGACCCTGAGCACGTTGCAACGTTTGGAGTACTGGTAGGCCTTCAGGGTGTCAGTGATGGACATAATGAAGGGAAGATGAAGCAAGTCTTCCACAGGAGCAGTGGCTAGGGCTTCGTTCTCCTCCAGGCTCAGGGCAGGGAGCCTGTGACCGGACTGGGAGGAGATGACGACGCCCGAGCCACCCTCGGCGATCACCTTGCCGAACTCCTCCAGCAGGACGGATGTTCCGTAGAGGTCCACCTGCAGGATCTTCTCAACCGGCGCCTGAGACGGGGAGACACCGGCTGCACCAATGAGGTACTTTACCGGACCGAGGGAGGTGGCAAACCTCACCAGCTCAAGGATGTCTTCCTTGCTGCCAAGGTCGGTCCGGATGGTGCGGGTCTCAAAGCCTGCATCCTCCAATGTCTTGGCTGCGCAATCGGCATTTTCGATACTGTAATCGGCTAGGACGGTGATGCGTCCCGCGCCAACCCTTCTTGCGATGGCCATGCCGATGGAACCGGCACCGACCAGTACGGATACTTCTTTTGTCATATCAATAAGTTGATGCTTTTGTCCATGTTATCTTCCACTGTCCGCCGATGCGCTCGAGCTTCGAGTCCATCTGGAGCGGCCAGGTGTGACGTCCTCCTCCGTAGACGGCGGCGTTCACGCGGCTGCGCCCGATGAGACGGGCCTTGTCCCCGTCAACGGTAATGTCGATGGAGTCGGTCTGGGCGCTGTAGTAGTTCAGCACACCGGAGGCGATCTCTCGCAGGTACTCCGTCTTGGACTGCCTGTGTCCAGTCATGTGCACAAGGACGCTGTCATCGGAAAAGAGGCCGCCGAGGGATACGGTGTCCTTTGCGATCATATACCTCAGCATGTCTTCGTAGAGACGGGCGATCTGTTCTTTGTCGGTCATGGCGTTATCGGTTTTTCTGCCCTGCGCCGAAGCCACGAGGGTGGAGAGCATCATGAGCAGTATGACTAGATATTGTTTCACAATGCAAAGGTATGGATTCCTGACCGTTAGCCCGTAATCGTTTTTTCCGTTTGTCTTATCAGATTTACAGATAGAAGGGAGCACTACTTGGCGGATACATGCGCCAGCCACTCCTTCACGAGATTGGCGCGGTTGGGGTGGTTTGCGCTGTTGATCCAGAGACTGGATCCGTAGAACTTGCCGTCAGGATGATTAACCGGTGATACGAGGCTTGATCTCCTTTTCGAAAATATCCCTTGCAATGATCCTGTAATGAGGATTGTATGCCTTGCTGAATGCCTCGCTATGATGAATGATCAACTCACCCTTATCCAGATATGAGTTGATTGTCTCGAGATCTTCCTTCGCGTCCGGTATGCCAGGGAAATCCCTTAGGATGATCTTTTCGATCCGCTTCCACTTGGCTACCCACTGCTCCTCCGTAAGCCGCTTTCCTTCATTAGCGCTTCGAACGAAAGCGTCAAGGAACGCTTCTTCACCGACCAGACCATCAAGGACAACGCTGAGGTCCACCCGGACATAGTTCCCCTTATCTCCGGCAGGATAATACATGATCCTGGGAGCATCATACCTGGCGCTATCAAGGTCTTCCCGGAAGGTCTCGAGCTCGGACATGAGATAGTTCTTCGCTGACTGCGGATTAGGGATGAGGTGTCCGGGGCCGAGGTTGTCCTGGCAGAAACTCTTGTAGATGTCCAGGACACGGGATTCGGGATAATCCCGCAACTGACTCTCGATGGCGGTCTTCTCGGATGAAGGCTGGCAACCGAGGAAAAGGAATAGAAGGAAAACAGGAACGAAAATGTGATGTCTCATCTCGCTATTCGTAAAATGTTATCCAGTTTGTTGTGTACTTGCCCGGAGTAGGGAAGAGTTCCTTTACGGTCCCGTCATCTTTCCGGTACCAGGAGTAATTCCAGCCCCGCCCCATGTCACAGTACAACGCGTTCTTCACTCCAAGTTTCTCCAAGCCATCCATAAAGTGTCCGAAAGGGAGGCTCCTCGCGCAATCAACTATGCACAGCTTTCCGTCGAGCTCGCACAATGCCCTGTATCGATTGACCCGGTCCGGTTTCATGCAGCCTTTGAACCGTTTTCCGTCGTGGAATAGCATGCTTTGGCAATATCCCATCCCACCTTCTTTCTCTACTTTTCTCAAAGGCGGTTCCGAATTCTTGTGCGAGTAGTTGTAGAAGTGCCATCCGCTTTTCTCGCTCCAGGTGAAGACTCCATTGTAGGGGCCGCACTTGTATCCAGAGTGGAATTCTCCTGATGAGACATGATGTCCGGCGATGTTGGAGTGCTTGAACTCGTCCAACAGTTGGCCGGTGAACGAAACCGCGCAGACGAAGATCACATCTTTCTCCGCCTTTTGGGGCATTTTCTCCGTCACGAAGTCGATGCGGGAGAACTTTGGGTAATAGACCGTCAGGCTGTCGTGGCTCTCGACCAAGACCCGCTTCTGCTGAGCAAAAGAAGATATGCAGCCCAATGAAGTGAGCAGTAATAGTAATGGCAATATGTTCCGCAAACAGCGCATAGTTTTTCAAGCATCAAAAACCGTGCGACTGTCCTTCCGAGTGCTTGTTCAGGCCAGGACAGTGATTAAACAGCTATAACCTTTTAATCAATACCGGTTTACGGATTGTTGGTTTAAGTTGTTTATTCGGATCATTATTTATATTTTTGATAAAATGAGTTTTTATAGTTCCCAAAATGAAAAAGCGCCCATCCATTATACAGAGAATCCTGAAATGGCTCGCTATCGTGCTGTTTGCGCTGGTCGCTCTGTTTTTCTTTGTCCGTTTTGTGGGACAGCGAATCAATGCGGTCACGCCGAAGGGCGGCATCAACGAAGAGATGTATGTCGATATCAATGGCTCCCGCCAGTGGATCAATATTTACGGGAAAAACCTTGACAATCCTGTGCTCCTGTATCTGCACGGAGGTCCTGGCTATGCCTCCAGCCCCATCAGTTTCGCCTTCACGCGGAAATGGGCGGATGTTTACACCGTTGTCACATGGGACCAGCGGAATTGTGGCAAGAGTTATTCCGAAGACCAGAATTCAACCACGTTGACATACGATTTGATGATGAGTGACGGAGAGAAATTGACGAAATTCCTGCGGGAGTATCTTGACAAAGACAAGATTACCCTCCTCGGCCATTCCTGGGGCACGATTTACGGCTGTAACCTCGTCCTTGCTCATCCGGAATACTATGAATGCTACATCGGCACCGGGCAGGTGGTGGATTTCGACAAGAATGAAGAGGCCTTCATGGGAGTCGCCGGCACATGGGTGGCTGACGAAGAAGGCAAGAATCTTTACCAGACTCTGACAAGTCAGCCTGGATATAACAAAGAGTATTATGCTGCCCGACAGGCGCTGATGAAAAAATACGGATACGACATGATGGCCGAAGGTGCTGATTACAATCTGGTTGCTACGCGAATATTCAATCCATATTACTCCCTCGGAGACTATTACCGCTTCTTGAAAGCGGACTCCTCCGTTTACGACGATTTCATTGATTCAGATGAGTTCCGGAAATTCTCCCTGCTGGGACGTACTGAATATCAAGTCCCGTACTACAACATCAACGGGGACAAGGATTACCAGACCAACTGGCTGATTGCCAGGGAGTACTTCGACGATATCTCTGCTCCGCACAAGGAATTGTTCATTATGAAGGACATGACTCACGGCCTGCTGGAATCCCGTTCCGGAGAATTCTCAGAAATCCTGCACCAAATAGCCAGGAAAGAAGCAAAGAGCCATAATCCTTAACGTATGTGATAAAATAAGTATGCTATTGTCGGCGCCGGAGCGGTTGTGACCACTTACGGGAAATAATGTTAACTTCGTATGTTATGAACCACAGAACTTGTACGATAGACGGCCGAGAGTGCTTTATCACAGACTCCGTCCACCCCAAATATATACTGATTCAGACGCTTGGGAACCACGAACGTGGCATCTTCGACCGGACGGCGGAGCTGATAGCCGAAACAACCGGCATACCTTTCGTTCTTGCCGCATTCCAGGTGTTCGACTGGGACCTGGACTTGACCCCGTGGCACGACGATGCCATCAACCGGAAACCGGAAGTGGGAACCCAGACTGGCGAGACGCTCCAATACGTAACGGAGTCGCTTCTGCCTGCGCTTGAGGCCGAATATGGAAAACTCCCCGTCATCCTTGGCGGCTACTCCCTGGGTGGACTATTTGCCCTCTGGTCAGCCATGCAGATGGACCGCTTCGCGGCTGTCGCCGCAGCATCGCCTTCCCTGTGGATCAAGGACTGGCTGGACTATGCGAAAGCGCATCCGGTGCAAGCCGGGAAGGTCTATTTGAGCCTGGGCGACCAGGAAGAGCACGTGAAAAACCGCGCCATTGCCCGTGTCGGTGACAGCGTCCGGTGCGAGTATGAACTGCTCAAGGCCCAGCTTGGAAGTGAAAACTGCACCTTGGTCTGGAATCCCGGGAATCATTTCCAGGATGGAGACAGAAGGCTGGCGGCCGCTTTCTCCTGGTGCATCAACGAGTTGGAGGGCAAGTGAAGGATATCTATACATTCAAGTTCTGGAAGCACAAGTACGGGCCGGAGCTGCTGGTGGACATCGTGGACTATGCGGTGATGCTTCCGCCTATCCGCAGGCATACCACATTTACGGAGACGTTCTATTCCATTACGATTGTGCTGGACTATACCAGTTCAATTTTCTTTTGACCCGAGAAGAATAGAATGTTCGTTTAGGCGTTGGAAAAGTGGAAGAAATCCCCGCAACATTTTTGGAAAAGTGGAAATTTGTCCATAAATTGCGTTGGAAAAATGGAAATATTATGCTTAAAAGAAAGATAGATAATTACTTAAGTGATTATTATCGAAAATCTGGTAATGCACTGCTAATAACAGGTGCTCGTCAGGTTGGAAAAACGTATTCCATCCGTGAGTTCGGCAAGACTTTCAAGAGTTTCATCGAGATCAACTTTATAGAGAATCCCGATGCGGTCGGACTATTCAAGGACGCAAAGGGGAGCGCCGATATACTGATGCGTCTGTCGACCATCACGAATGCACCGATGATAAAAGGGGACACGCTGATCTTCTTTGACGAGGTCCAGGAGTGCCCGGAGATCGTGACGGCCATCAAGTTTCTGGTTGACGAAGGCTCATACCGCTATATCTTGAGTGGCTCTCTTCTCGGCGTGGAATTGAAGGATCTCCGTTCTGTTCCCGTCGGCTACATGGGCGTGAAGGAGATGTTCCCGCTGGATTTTGAAGAGTTCATCACTTGTGTTGGAATCAGTGCGAATGTTATTGCCACGGTTAAAGATGCCTGGAAGAAAAGGACTCCGGTTGATGGATTCATCCACAACAAGATGATGGAGTTGTTCCGGCTCTACCTGATTGTTGGGGGCATGCCGGCAGCGGTCAGCCAGTATCTTGAAAGCAACAATCTGCAGGATGTGCTTGCCGTACAGCAGGAAATCATCCGGCTATACAAGAAAGACATTGCCAAATATGACCCGAACAACAAGTTGTACATCGAGGAGATATTCAATCTGATTCCGCCGGAACTCAATGCCAAGAACAAGCGCTTCATCCTCAAACGCCTCAACGAGAATGCGAAGTACGAACGCTATGAGAACAGCTTCCTCTGGTTGAAGAATGCGGGTGTCGCAATACCCGTGTACAATGTAGAAGAACCTAAGGTCCCGCTGTTGTTGGCTCGTTCCCGCAACCTTCTCAAGCTCTTCCTCAACGATATTGGTCTGTTGGCTGCCCAGTATGCCAACGGTATCCAGATGCGGATTATCAAAGGTGACAAAGATATCAACTTCGGCTCCATCTACGAGAATGCCGTGGCTCAGGAACTCGTCGCACACGGTCTGGAGCCCTACTACTACAACAGTAAAAAGAGGGGAGAGCTAGACTTTGTCATCGAGCAGGGTGGCAAGGTGCTTCCCATTGAGGTTAAGTCCGGCAAAGACTATACCTATCACCGTGCTCTGTCCAATATCATGGATTGTGGGGAATACGATCTGCCGGAAGCTTTAGTGCTGAACAATGACAACCTATCTGTAGACGGACGCATTACCTATGTTCCGGTCTATATGGTGATGTTCCTGGAGAAAGGCGATACAGCGCTGATAGAATACAAGGTCGATCTTGGCAGTTTATCGAATGGGTAGGAATTCGAATCTATGCTTATTCGAGGTCTTATAGCTTTATGCCGTAAGTGCCCTCTGCGATAGCTACGGTGTAGGTTTGTATTTGGGAAATTATTGTTGTGGATATCCAGATCGTCGACACCATCTCCCATGGATATTGCCTGTAGATTGCCCGCGAGAATCCGGTGGAATCACTGAAAAATGAATAAGAACAGCCCACAGATGCAAAAAATCTGGATTTTGGGTTAACTTTGTAGAAAATAGGTATAAATGAAGCATCATTTATCATCCATCATCGTAATCCTGCTTTTCCTCGCCGCGATATTTTCTGGCGAGCGAAGCTATAAAAATGCTCGGCACATTATTGTCAGCGATTTGAACCAGGCGCTGTCGTCCACGCTGGCAAGTTCGCAGGACGAAATCATCACACCTGACACCGTCGCCCTGATGCGCGACAAGCTCACCCTGCCAGTCCTCAAGGACAGCACCTATATCGCCTATTGTCTTCCCGGAGACAAGCCTAAAGGGATCTGCAGCGACATTATGCATTTGGATGATGCCACCATCCGTGGCTATGCCGATGTTTCCATGGCTTCGGTTTTCGGTCTTGCCGACAAGCGGCTGCCCGCCGCATTCAGCCTGATGGCCGTATTATGGCTCATCGGCTCCGCGATGCTTACCCGGAGAA
>CACZHP010000039.1 GCA_902780935.1 uncultured Bacteroidia bacterium
CAGATATTTGATGCTTATCTATTTGTTTCTAAGTTAATTAAGGGGGCGACTAAAGAAATTGCGCTGATTGACAACTATATTGACGAGACAGTTCTGACATTACTTGATAAAAGGGAATCTAAAGTCAGCGCCACCATATACACAAAAGCGATTGATCGGCAGTTGCGGTTAGATCTTCAAAGACATAACGAACAATATTCTCCAATTGAGATCAGGTTATTTGGGAAGGCGCATGACCGGTTCCTGATAATTGATGACAGCGTCTATCACATCGGCGCTTCCCTGAAAGACCTCGGAAAGAAATGGTTTGCGTTTTCTCTGATGCGTGACCTCGACCCTCAAGAACTTATCCAAAAGATATCCAGTGATCCCCAATGAGGCCGGGGATGACATCATGAGACACCCGGGGATGACAACGGAAAGCGGGACGGCCAAATCGTACAGCCTCGTTCTTGGTCTTTTTAAGCCATAATGACAAAAACATATATTAACCTATAGGTTTATTAACTATTTATTACTATATTTGCGGCACTAAATTATGATTACTTTGTTATGCGGTTTGAGCGATTAGTAGATGATGGAAGATTGTGGTCGGTCATATATGACGGAGACTCTGCAAATGCGTTTAACGAAGTGTTCTCTCAATGGAACAACTTTGAATGGTTAACGTCGTTTTTTAAAGAGAATGCTGATGATTTAAATCACTATTTCCATATCACGGATGTGGATGCGGCGATTTATGATACAGTAGAAGAAGCGAATAACCTGGAATGCCTTATTTTGGATCTATCGTCAGATATTAGTCTCGACAGATTATTTCGTCCGCTCAATAATTTAGATCCTCCTGACTCTTTCCTAAGCAAAGAAAAGGCTAAAGGTAGAAACCCGATACATGCTTCTTGGCTGAGGATATATGCGATAAGGATTCAATCGGGTGTCTATATAGTTACTGGAGGAGCGATAAAACTAACTGCTACCATGAAAGAAAGAGCCCATACGATTAAGGAACTTGAGAAAATGAATAAAGTCAGAGACTTCCTTGTTGAAATAGGGATATCAGACTTAGATGATTTTGAACTCTATAATAATGGATAACAAGATTATTAATAAGGAGATAAGGATTCTCGAACAATTCGAGGTAAAGACAAACTGGCGAGAAGAAGCAGAATACCGGAGGAATAACGGGCGATGGCTAAGGTATTCAGGATTCATCGCCTTGAAGATTATTAATAGACTAGATGAATTGGATCTATCTAAACAAGAACTGGCCGAGAGGATGAATTGCTCGCCCCAGTATATTTCGAAACTAGTCAGAGGCCATGAGAACTTAACCTTAGAGACTATCGCAAAACTTGAGGACGCTCTTGGCATCGACCTGGTCCACAGTGCGTTGAGCTATGTCCAGGGGTATGGAAACACTCATGAAACAAGAAATCAATTAGTTGCGGATTCGCAAGCTGATTATAAATGATCCCCGATCAGGTCGGGGATGACATCATGAGACACCCGGGGATTTTTTTTATGCGGCTCCGGGTGTTTTTGTAAAATATATTTTATAAATTTGTAAAGTTTACGGCTGTAAAGTTTATGGTCGTAAACTTTATGGATATAAACTTTGTTGCGATGAATTACTATGACAGGGAGATTCCTCTGAAGCAGCTTAAGGCAATAAGGGATAAGGCTTTTGAGTCTTTTTCCAAGATGACGGTGCTGAAGGGAAGGAGAAGAATCGGCAAGACCACCCTTGGAACCCTCGCTTTCGAAGGAGCTGATTTTGTGTATCTTTTCGTCGGCCGAAGGTCCGAGAGTGATCTGTGCGAGGATTTCTCCTCAGAGATACGTCGTGTTCTTGGGGTGTTTGTCCCTGAAGGGATTACTCGTTTCAAGGATATCTTTGGGCTGTTAATGTCAGCCGGGGAGACCCGTTCTTTCACCTTGTTCATCGATGAGGTGCAGGAATTCTATTATATCAACAAGGCGGTTTTCTCGGATATCCAGGATATCTGGGACAGGACAAGGAGAAAAACGCATGTCAACCTGGTTTTCAGCGGATCCACTTTCACTCTTATGGAAAAGATATTCAAGGATGAGCATGAGCCCCTTTTTGGCAGGACAGACTTGACCTTGGAATTGGAACCGTTCTCAACCAGTGTCCAGAAAAGTATCCTTGCGGATCATAAGGCCGATTACAATAATGATGATCTCCTCGCCCTCTACTGCTTTACAGGAGGTGTGCCGAAATATATTGAGCTTCTGATGGATAACGGTTGCCTGAATCTGGACTCCATGGTGGATTACATGACTACTCCCGGATCGCAATTCCTGGACGAGGGAGAGAAAATCCTCATTCAGGAGATGGGAAAGAACTACGGGACATATTTTTCCATTCTCGCCAGGATATCTTCCGGAGAGGTGACCCTTCCTGAGATTGAGGGCAGTCTTGGAGATAAAAGCCTCGGAGGGCAGATCCGGATCCTTGAAGAGGAATATAAGCTGATCTCGAAGAAGCGTCCCATACGTTCCGGCGAGAACAGCAAGGATGTGAGGTATGAGATCTCGGATGTCTTTCTACGCTTCTGGTTCAGGTATTTCCATCGTTACAGATCCCTTGTCGAGATAAAGAATTATTCGGCTCTTGCCAATATCATCAAGGAGGATTACCCCACATATTCCGGAAGAATCCTTGAACGATGGTTCAGGGAGCGGATGATGGAATCGCAGAAGTATAGTGAGATCGGAGGATGGTGGAATCCGACAAAGGGCAAGAAAGGTATCGCTCCTAACGAGTTGGATCTGGTTGGAGTTGCCTTGGACGGGACCGTCAAGGCTTTCGAGGTGAAAAGAAACAAGTCCAAATACTCTCCCTTGGAGGTTGAGGCTAAGGTCAGGGACATGTCAAACAAAGTGTTCGGAGGGAGAGAAGTCGAGTTCAGTTGTCTATCTATTGAGGATATGTGATGATTATGAAAATTAACAGTATAGCGTTCGGCATAATCGCCGTGATTCTTTCAGCTTGCGCCGGGAACGCGGATCCCGTCAAGGAGGTCAATCCATTTATCGGGACCGCATTGGACGGGCACACATATCCCGGAGCGACAGCTCCTTTCGGTCTTGTGCAGCTGAGTCCGGACACGCCAAATGGCGGAGTGGCCGGTTATCATGACTCCGACAGCCTGATTCTCGGATTCTCCCACACCCATCTTAGCGGAACCGGCCAGGGTGACCTTGGCGATTTCCTTTTCACTCCCGTGATAGGGGATTTGCCTAAGACGGCTAATGGATTCGAAGTCAGTCCGATGCCTTTCAAGAAGGAGGACGAGAAGGCCAATGCGGGTTATTATAAAGTGAGTTTCCCTTCGCTTGGCATCACCGCGGAGATGACAGCCCTGTCGCACACCGGATGCCACCGTTACACTTTCTCAGGAAAGGGGGAGAGGAAGATTTTGATTGATATGGGTCATAATCTCGGTTTCTCAAGGGCAGACGGAATATTCCTGGAGAAAGTCTCGGAAAACGTCGTGAGAGGCGGCCGGCATGTCACCGGTTGGGCGAACGACCGCTGGGTGTATTTCTCAGCCCTGTTCTCCGAGCCTGTCAAGGAATGTGTCCCTGACGGACACGACCGCTTCCTGCTGACCTTCCCGGAGGAGATTGGCCAGCTCACTGTGAGCGTCGGAATCTCCTCTGTGGATGTGGAAGGCGCTGAGAATAACCGACTTGCGGAGATTCCTCAGGCAGACTTCGAGGGAGCTTTGAAGGCTTCGGAGGCATTATGGGACACCAGTCTCGGTCGTGTCGCGGTTGAGGGAGGGTCTCCGGATCGCCGGAAGGTTTTCTACACCGCCCTTTACCACAGTCTTGTCGTGCCCAACCAGATGGCCGACCTTGATGGCCGTTATAAAAACCATCTCGGGGAAGTCAAGAAGGCTCCTGATGGAATGGGATTCTATTTCCCTCTTTCCCTCTGGGACACTTTCCGTTCGTGGAATCCCCTCATGACCCTGCTGGAGCCTGGACTTGTGAATGGGATGGTTTTCAGCATGTTGGATATGTACGACCTGAACGGCCAGTTGCCTTTGTGGCCACTTTGGGGAGACGAGGTGGACTGCATGATAGGATACCACGCCGTCTCGGTGATAGCCGACGCCTGGCTCCGTGGGATAAGAGGTTTTGACGGGGAGAAGGCCTTGAAGGCCATGATTGAGGCCTCCAACTCATACCCTGCAATGGATTGGTACAACCAATACGGATATATTCCTTGCGACCTCACGCCCCAGTCAATCTCAATGACTCTTGAATATGCCTACGACGATTGGTGCATAGCCCGTATGGCAGAGTCGCTCGGACATAAGGACATAGCCGCTGAATATGACGCCAGGGCACTTCGCTACAGGAATATCCTGGACACTTCCACGGGATTCTTCCGTGGGAAGGACTCTGATGGCAACTGGAGAGCACCATTCACTCCCGACGGAACTGGAAGGGAGTCCTCCCGAGACTACACTGAGGCCACCGCTTGGCAGTACCGCCATTTCATGATACATGATGTGGCTGGTTTCGCGGCTATGATGGGAGGCGAGGAGGCCGCCAGGGCATCCCTGGATTCATTGTTCTCTGAGGGTTACGAGAGTCTTGATGACCACGCCGAATGGTTCGTGACAGGGCGTATCGGGAAATATGCCCACGGCAACGAGCCAAGCCATGCCACCGCTTGGCTGTACACGGCTCTCGGAGATCCTTCGTCCTCGCAGCGCTATGTCAGGGAAATCATTGATAATCTGTATTCTACTGGTCCTGATGGCCTCTGTGGCAACGAGGATTGCGGCCAGATGAGCGCTTGGTATGTTTTCGGAGCGCTGGGCTTCTATCCTCTCTGCCCCGGCACCGGGGAATATGTCTTCTCCGCTCCGGTATTCCCCAAGGCCACTGTCACTCTCGGAAACGGGAAACAGTTGATTATCACCGCTGACCATCCTGAATACGCTTACATAAAGGAAGTGACATTCAACGGTGAGCCGGTTCAGGCGCAGTATATCACCTATGACCAGTTGATGAGTGGCGGAGAGCTATCCTTCAAGCTTTCTAAAGAGCCTTGTCACGATCGGGATTATCTGCGGAAGCCGTATTCCCTTTCGGCCGGCAATCTCCTATCGACACCATACATCTCCGGCGACCCGCGCTTCTTCGACAAGTCTTTCACCGTCGAGGCTCACGACAAGACGGAAGGCGCTGTTATCAGGTACACCCTTGACGGTAGCGAGCCCACAGAGTCATCCGCACTCTACGAACGGCCTTTCCTGATTGATAGGGAGTGCTTGATATCAATGCGGGCGTTCAGGAGCGGCTATGAGTCCAGCCCGATCATGAGGGTACATGCTTTCCCGATTGAATATATTCCAGCGAAGATAGTCTCTTCCACCAATCCAGGATGCCGCTACACCTACCATCTCGGCGAGTTTAAGAAAGCCGCCGATGTGCTTGCCTCACCAGTCGTGTCCAGAGGAACCATGCCCTCCCCGTCCATTGCCGGAGCTCCTGACGCTGATCATTTCGGCTATGTGTTCACAGGATATATTGACGTTCCTGAGGAAGGGCTTTGGGAGTTCGCGTTAAGGAGTGACGATGGGAGTATCCTGGAGATAGATGGCCGTCTTGCGGTCAATAACGATGGTTCCCATTCTGACTATACCGCCACCGGGCAGATAGCACTCAGGAAAGGGCTCCATTCCTTCCGCCTCGTTTATCTTGAGGACTATGAGGGCCAGGTATTAGGCTGGAGCTGGAAAGCTCCCGGTTCGGACAAGTTTGAGAATATTCCAGAAGCTAACATTTATCATTGAATTGAGCATGAGATATTATTTACCGATTATTCTGATGTTGTGCGCGGCTTGTTCAACGTCTCCAAAGCAAAAGAATGGGAATGTGCCGGCAAACGCGGAGTTTATCCCGGCGGCTTCTCATGAGAACGGATGGTTGAAGAGAGGTGAGGGCCCGGTTCTGGGTGGCCCTGAACTTGGGACTTGCTTCGATGTCAATGTCATACCGGATGGTTCAGCCAAATACAACATGTACTTCTCCTGGCGTCCCAAGAAGGCGATTGCCTTGTCCAGAAGTGAGGATGGTGTCACTTGGACAGAGCCGAAGATAGTCCTTGAATATGACGAGTCGAGCGGCTGGGAAGATAACCTCAACCGGTCCTGCACATTGTTCCTGGATGGAGTTTATCACATGTGGTACACTGGACAGGCAAGGGGCTACAGCAAGATCGGCTACGCGGTCTCGCTCGACGGGGAGACTTTCGAGCGTGTCACGACTGATCCTGTCATGGTGCCGACATACAACTATGAGGGATATTCCGTGATGAACCCATATGTCCTTTATGATGACGACAAGGAAGTGTTCCGGATGTGGTACGCCTGTGGTGAGACATATGAACCGAATATGATCGCTTATGCCGAGTCTAAAGACGGTCTGAACTGGGAGCGTTCGCCACTTAATCCCATATTCGTCAAAGGCAATGGTTGGGAGCAGGACCGGATCGGCGGTTGTGAGGTGCATCGTCTTCCTGACGGGCGATTCATTATGTTCTACATCGGATACTCAGACATCAACACCGCCCGCATCGGAGCGGCAATTTCCCCGGACGGGATTCGCCAGTGGGAACGGTTGGATGCCAATCCCTTGGTTGAGCCGACAGAAGGATATTTCGATGCTTCCGCCTGCTACAAGCCCAGCGTTTTCCGCGATGAGGAGAACGGACGTTGGCAGCTATGGTATAATGGCCGGAACGAAGGAGCGGAATATGTCGGCTATGCGGTGCATGAAGGTTTAAAACTTGATTAAGCTTCGGGATTCTTAATGAGAGCCACATCAATATTCACTTTGGGAGTCATTCTCACCACTATCCTCGGATCCTGTGGAATGGAGAAGGGCCCGGCCTCGTTGGTCAACGTCTTCAATGGGACGGATGTCGATGGGAACACCCATCCGGCCGCTACAGTTCCTTTCGGCGCTATCCAGCTGGGTCCTGACACGAGTCCAGACCGGACTTCCGGCTACCATTACAAGGATTCGGTGATTGTCGGATTCAGCCACAACCATCTTTCCGGGACAGGCTGCCCGGACTTCGGGGATTTCCTTTTCACTCCGACCTTGACAGGGAAGGCTGAGCCGCTGTCTTTCTCGCACAAAGACGAATATGCCCGCCCAGGCTATTACAAGGTGGATTTTCCGGCTGGAATCACCGCTGATATGACCGCTGATGCGCACACAGGCGCGCATAGATATATATTCAAAGGTAAGGGAACCCCTCAGATCCAGGTTGACGCGGAGTATTGCATCGGCTGGTGGAGCAAGGCTTTAAAAGCCGAGTTGGAGGCCGACGGGCCAAATACCTTGAGAGGAGAGCGGAACACTTGGGCATGGGCTCATGGCCGCGACAGCTATTTCTCCGCCGAATTCTCGGTTCCTTTCGAGAAGGTGGAAGAGGTCGGCCGTGGTAAACTGCTTCTGACGTTTCCTGAGGGAACCAAGGAGGTGACCGTTTTCGCCGGACTCTCTGGAGTTAGTCTGGAGAATGCTGTGGCAAATCGTCTTGCGGAGACGGAAGGAGCTTCCTTCGATGAGATGCTTTCAAAGGCTGAGGCCCTCTGGGCTGAGGCTCTGGGCAGGATCAAGGTCGAAGGAGGCCCAGCGGATGTTTTTTACACTAATTTCTATCACACTTTCGTGACTCCCAATCGCATCGATGATGCCCAAGGGAGCTACCGTGATGAGCTTGGGAGGAACCGAGAGACCGCAAGGCCTTTCTATTCAACGCTTTCCATCTGGGATACTTTCCGGAGTTGGCATCCCCTCCAGACCATTCTGGATCCGGATCTGGTCACCGACATGGTAAACAGCATGCTGGACATGTACGACTGCTCCGGAGAGCTTCCGGTCTGGCCGTTGTCGAGTTTTGAGACCGGGTGCATGATCGGCTACCACAGCGTCTCTGTCATCGCAGACGCCTGGCTGCGTGGGATTAGAGGCTTCGGCGGTGAAAAGGCGCTGGAGGCCATGGTCACGTCTTCTAAAAACAACGAGGTAAACACCTCGGAACTCTACGCCACCCACGGCTTTGTCCCTGCCGATTTGAAGGCCGAGACCGCTTCCAGGACCCTTGAGTTCGCCTACGACGACTGGTGCATAGCCAGGATGGCTGAAAGCCTGGGCCACAAGGATATCGCTGAGGAATATTACCAAAGGGCAGCCAATTACCGTAACGTTTTCGATCCTGTCACGGGCTTTATCCGGGGAAGGAAACTGGACGGCAGTTGGGCGAGAGCTTTTGAGCCGCTTCTTCGCTCCGAGGATTTTACAGAAGCCACTCCTTGGCAGTACAGGTTCTTCGCCCCGCATGATCTTGGCGGGATGGAATACCTAATGGGAAGCCGTGAGGCGATGGTCGCCGCCGCTGACTCTCTGTTCAGCTTCGATCCCCTGGGTAACGCCTCCTATGCCGCTGAACTGGGTGGAGCCAAAGGCCAATATGCCCATGGCAATGAGCCGGGGCATGCCCTACCTTGGATTTATTACTGGCTCGGGGAGCCTTCCAAGACTCAGGAGATTGTCCGTTGGATCCTTGAGAACGCCTATTCCGCCGCCCCAGACGGGGTCTGTGGCAATGAGGATTGCGGTCAGATGAGCGCCTGGTACATCCTAGCTTCTTTAGGAATATACCCGGCTTGTCCCGGCACTGGGGAATATCTCCTCACCGCCCCGCTCTTCAAGAAGGCCGAGATTCGCCTCGGGAACGGGAAACAGTTGATTATCAAGGCTGACCATCCTGAATATCCTTACGTTTCCGAAGTGTCTTTGAATGGCGAGCCAGTTCGTCAGCATTTCCTCACTTATGGGCAGATCATGGCCGGCGGGATCCTTGAATTCAAGTTGTCCCCGAAGCCAGATCACGGCCGGGACGGCCTTCCCGCCCCATATTCAATGAGTCCCAGACCCTTTGTGTCAAAGCCTGCTATCACCGGTAACCTTCACCTGTTTGACTCAGACGCCGAAGTCTCCATGTCCTGCAGGACTGAGGGTGCCGTGATCCATTACACTCTCGACGGCAGCGATCCGACAGAGAACAGCCCGGTGTATTCAGGACCTTTCAAGGTGGGACAGTCCTGCCTGGTCAAGGCTAGGGCCTTCAAGGCGGGGATGGATCCGTCCCCGGTCAATTATGTCGCGGCTCATAAGAAGTATTATTATCCCGTGACTTCCATGGTCGGGATGATGCAGGGTTGCCGATTCACTTTCCATATTGCCAACTTCAAGTTTGTCAACCAGATAGACGCTGATCCGGAGGAGGATTCCGGGATTATGGCGGTTCCTTCGATAGCCGGTTCTCCCGCCGGGGATCACTTCGCCTATAATTTCTTCGGATATATCAATGTCCCGTCGGATGGGACGTGGGAATTTTCCCTCACCGCTGACGAGGGGAGCGAGCTTTGGGTTGAGGGCGAGAGGATCGTGAGCGCTGAAGGCGGGAAGATGCCTGCCTCGGCTATTGGAAGCATTCCGCTTCAGAAAGGACTTCATCCTTTCAAGCTCCTTTATTTCGATGATGAGGGAGGTCAGTCGTTTAAGTGGTCATGGAGGAAAAAAGGAACCTCAAAATTTGCTCCTATCCCCCCTGAACGGCTATTTTATCGGTAAGCATCGTTTTGAATATTGTTGGAAGGCTCCCGGGTCGGACAAGTTCGAGGATATCTCAGAAACTGATATTTATCATCGCTGATTTGACATATTTTTGCCTTTCTATCAAAATTTTGTTATTTTTGACAGAAGAAGCATAAACTGTCATCGCTATGATCCCTTATGATCGCCACATTCCTTATAACACGTTGCCACCACTTCCGCCCGCTTCGGAATTGTACAAGGATGAGGAGGTCCTCGATAAACTGATGCTCTCCAGCCGGAGGCTGGCAGAACTCAAAGGCTTGGCTTCAACGCTGCCAAACCAGTCTATCTTCGTGAATACCATAGCTTTGCGAGAAGCTAAAGCCAGTAGTGCCGTTGAGAATATATTCACTACGGATGATGAGCTATATCGTGCCCTTTCCTGCCAGGAAGGAGAGATCCAGGAAGGTCCGGCAAAGGAAGTCCTGCATTACCGCGAAGCGCTCTGGAAAGGTTATCAGGATATAGACAGGAATAAGGTGATCACACTGGGAACCGTAATCGACATCTATCGAGAGGTGAAGCGTGTCCATGATGGGATACGGCCGTACCAGGCTGAAATCGTCATCAAGAAACGAGGTTGGGGTTCCCTGGTTGCGGATACTGTCTATACTCCGCCGAGAGGAAAAGGGGTTGTGGAGAAAATGATGGCCGATCTTCTGGAGTTTATGAATGATGATGTCAAGTATCCGATAGACACGCTCTTGAAAATGGCGATGGCGCATTACCAGTTCGAGGCGATTCATCCTTTCCGTGACGGAAACGGCCGGACGGGGAGGATCCTGTGTATCCTTTACCTGATCCAGAAACACCTCCTTGACTTACCGGTCATTTATTTGAGCGCCTATATCCTTCGGAATAAAGACGAGTATTTTCAATCTTTAGGGAACGTCACTGGATCGAGGGACTGGAAACACTGGATATTGTATATGTTGGAGACCGTTTCCCAAACCGCTGAATACACAATCGACAAGATATTCAGGATCCGTTCCCTGATGGATAAAACCAGTAGGATAATTGGGGAAAGCAAGTTGTCCATCAGCAGGCTCAGCCTCCCGAAACTTTTCGAACAACCGTATATCCGCCCAAAGAACTTGTTGTCAGACAGGATTAAAAGCGTTAACACAGCCAAGAAATATCTTTCGGAACTGGAGTCGCTCGGTTTACTGGCAAAGCAAAAACTTGGAAAAGAGTTTGTCTGGTTCAATGTGGAGCTGATGAACATCTTATCTGATCAAGAGTAAAAATAGATAATTATAGTGATTATGAGAAGACGTGATTTTATTAAAGTGTCAGGGGCGGCTGCGGCTGGGTTCGCCCTGGCAGGATGCGTCGGCAAAAACACCCGGTCCCTGAGCGGATCCGAAGGGCCGGCCGCCCATAGCGAGGTCGCCCGCGAGGTTGACGCTTACGGTCCCCTGAACATCAAAGAGATAACCATCGAGGTCGGGGCTACGAAGCCGTTTGACGTGATGCACCTTTCCGACACCCACATAACCTTGGCGGACGACAGGAATGACGAGAGGAAGATGCTCCTTGCCTGCCGTCGTTCCCGCTATATGGGTCATGGCGAGCATTATCTCGACGAGGCCATCCGTTATGCCAAGGATAAGGGTATGTACATGATGCACACAGGGGATATGATTGACTTCGTGTCGGAAGCCAATCTGGATGTCACCGCCATGCACATGCTGATGGCTGACTGGTTCGTGGCTGCCGGCAATCATGAGTACTCGAAATATGTCGGCGAGGCCAAGGAAGATGAGGCCTACAAGAACGACAGCAGGGAAGCCGTCCAGGGCGCTTTCCCAAATGACCTGACATTCGCCAGCAGGGTCATCAACGGAGTCAACTTCGTGGCCGTGGATGATGTTTACTACAACTTCACAGAGGACCAGCTTGATAAGATGAAGAAGGAGATGGAGAAAGGACTTCCGGTCGTGATGCTCTGCCACGTGCCTCTCTACACCCCTGAGTTCTGCAAGTCAGAGTTGGAGGCGACAAACGGCAACTGCGCGTACCTCACAGGCGTTCCACTTGAGATAACGGAGACATACGATCCCGGAAAAACCCACCCTGCAGGGGAGGAATGGCGCTATCGCAAGGTCCAACAGAGGGCTGACAAGCCCACCCAAGACTTCATTGCCTGGCTCAAGGAACAGAAACAGCTTAAGGCCATTTTGGCTGGCCATATGCACCGCTTCTTCGAGGAACGTTTCTCGCCCACAGCCATCCAATACACCGTCGGCGCGGCTTATAATGGAGATGCCCATGTTGTCCATTTCAAGTGATTTATCTATTAATAACCAATAAAATATGAAAAGATTCTTTGTTCTGTGCCTAGCTCTGGCTATGGCCTTGCCGACGCTGAATGCCCAGCGCAAAAAGGCGGTCGTTGAGAAGAGACAGTATGATGTCGCCGCGTACCTCTATCCAGCCTATGCTGCCGGAGAGCCGCGTCTAAAGCCGTTCTGGCCGATGGACCGGGGAGAGTGGGAGACTGTTATGACAATGCAGCAACGTAATCCCGGCCACTATTGGGACCGCCATCCTCTTTGGGGGTATATCAATGAGGCTGACCCGGCTGTTATGGAGATGGAGATCGAGCAGGCCACCCGTCACGGGGTCAATGTGTTCATCTTTGACTGGTACTGGTTCGACGGACGGCCTTTCATGGAGACAACCCTTACGGAGGGTTTCCTCAAGGCTGCGAATCGTGACAAGATGAAGTTCTACCTGATGTGGGCGAACCATAACGTTGACAACAGCTGGGACACCCGTATAGGTGGAGACAACATCATCTGGCGGGGCGGAGTTGACCGTGAGGAGTTCGAGAAGGTCTGCAAGAGGAATATCGAGATGTTTTTCAAGCAGCCGAACTATTACAAGATTGACGGCAAGCCCGTTTTTATGATTTATGAGGTGACTACTTTCATCGAAGGTATCGGTGGCGTTGACAAGGCCGTGGATGCCCTGAAATGGTTCCGCCAGGAAGTGAAAAAGGCTGGTTTCCCCGACCTCGAGCTTCAATTCACGATGTGGGATAACCAGTTCAATTTCAGCGGTGTGGATGACGCCAAGACCAAATCCGAACGTCCTCGTGACGAGTTCGCCCGTAAGCTTGGATTCAACAGTATGTCGCATTACCAGTTCTGCCATTTTATTTGGATGGATGATGACTACCAGAACATACTTGACAAAGCGTATGCGGAGTGGGATAAGCTGGACGCCGAGTTCACCATCCCGTATTATCCTCACGTCAGCATCGGTTGGGACAACAGCCCCCGTTTCGGAGACAGCGCTGTGGTGAAGGAGAACACTCCTGAGCGCTTCGAGGGAGCTCTCCGCAAGGCTAAGGCTTGGGTTGACGCCCGTCCTGACCTCCATCCTCTTATCACAATCAACTCTTGGAACGAGTGGACGGAGACCAGCTACCTTCAGCCGGACGATGTGTATGGCTACGGCTATCTTGATGCGGTCAAAAAAGTGTTTGTAGATGAATAGTTTATTTAAAGTATTGCTCCTTTCGTGCATTGCCGCTTTCGCGGTTTCTTGCAAGAACTCTGTCCCTAACGGCAACACTTGGGGAGACACAGGTGACGGCCGTTACCTGAATCCTATTCTGGCGGCTGATTATTCTGACCCGGACGCCATCCGTTTCGGTAACAAATACTATATGGTGGCCTCGGACTTCCATTTCATGGGCATGCAGGTTCTCGAGTCAGACGATTTGGTGAACTGGAAACTGATAAGCCAGATATATGATCGTTTCGACAGACCTGGATGGAATGAAATGGAGCATTACGGCCAGGGATCGTGGGCACCAAGTATCAGGGAGCACAACGGCAAGTTCTATGTCTATTTCTGCACCCCAGACGAGGGCTTGTTCATGAGTACGGCCAAAGATCCGGCCGGCCCGTGGACTCCGCTTCACTGTGTCAAGGCGATATCCGGGTGGGAGGATCCGTGCCCGTTCTGGGATGAGGATGGTACGGCTTATCTGGGGCATAGCAAAGTGGGCGCTGGACCGATCATTATCCACAAGATGTCCAAAGACGGGAAGGAACTGCTCGACGAAGGTGTGACGGTCTACGAAGGGCCGGTGGCAGAGGGTACCAAGTTCCTGAAACTCAATGGATATTACTATCTGAGTATTCCCGAGGGCGGGGTCGGGGGAGGGTGGCAGACTATCCTCCGCTCCAAGGACATTTACGGCCCTTACGAGAACAAGAAAGTCCTGGAGACCGGGACCACCGGAATCAATGGCCCCCACCAGGGAGCTATCGTCGACACTCCTTATGGGGAGTGGTGGTTCCTGCATTTCCAGCAAAGGGATCCGCTCGGAAGGATACTCCACCTACAGCCTATGACTTGGAAAGATGATTGGCCTGTGATCGGGGAGGACTATGACGGCAACGGTGTCGGCGAGCCTGTGGAAGGTTGGACCAAACCGAAGACCAAGAAAAAGACGGCTCCGTCCCTGCCTGCTTCTTCGGACGATTTCAGCGGCAAGAAGCTTGGGCTCCAATGGCAGTTCAACCACAATCCCGTGGATGACGCCTGGTCGCTGACAAGACGTCCAGGATTCCTCGCCATAGATGCCTTGAAGGCCGAATCATTCGAGAAGGCTCGTAACACGGTCTCCCAGAAGCTGATGGGTTACGAGGGCACGTACACTACTTGCCTGGATTGCTCGTCCATGGCGGAAGGACAGTTCGCTGGCCTGGCCTGCATGGGAAGGAATAACGATCTTGTCGGGGTCACTGTCGAGAACGGGAAAAGATACATCGCCTTGGAAGATATGGATGGAAGGAAGACAGTCTCACCTATCGATGCTGAAAAGGTCTGGCTCCGGCTGAAGTTCGACTCCAACAGCAATATCTTCGTGTTTTCCTATAGTGTTGATGGTGAGGAGTTTCTGCCGGCCGGGCAGATATTCACGGCTTGGTTCGGCCATTGGAAGGGAGCCCGTCCGGCGCTGTTCAGTTTCAACACTGTCGATTCCTCGGGAACGGCATTTTTCGATGATTTCATATATCAAAGGGACAAATAGCTTATGATGAGACGTTCGTTGACAATCATGATGACGGTACTTTTCCTGGCTTCTTGCGGGAGGACGGTGGAGACGACGGACACGAGCGACCTCATGAGCGACACCTGGGTGGCGACCGACGCTCTCGGCCGCCAGATGCCTCTGGTGGATTCTGTCGGCAAAGTTAAGACCGGGCAAGAGAGGGCAGTAGGAATATTCTATATCACCTGGCATGGGAAGGGCAACCATGATTTGCCCGGCCCTTATACAGATGTGACGAAGATACTTTCTGAAGACCCTTCCGCGAGGTTGGATGCCCACCATCCGCTCTGGAAATACGGCAGCTACCACTGGGGAGAGCCCGAGATGGGCTATTTCCTCAGCCAGGACGAGTGGGTGATGAGAAAGGATCTATCGATGCTCCAGGATGCAGGGGTCGATGTTCTCATATTGGATGTCACTAACGGTGTATGTTATTGGGACGAGTGGGAGTTGCTATTCTCTACCATGAGGAAAGTGCGTGAGGAAGGCAACCGGACTCCACAATTCGTGTTCTGGTCGTACAATAACAATCCAGTGAAAGTGGTGAAATCATTGTATGAGAAGTATTACAAGGAAGGGAAGTATTCCGATCTCTGGTTCTATTGGGATGGGAAACCTTTGCTGCTATACAATGCGGATCCTTCCGTAGACGCTACCGGGAACTTTGAGACCACTGCCGCGGACTACCCTCCAGAGATATTCGATTTCTTCACTTTGAGAAATATGTGGTGGGGCTACTATGAGTGGGGAAAGGATCACGAGCACGGTCCAGGCCGCTTTGTAGGAACTGAGGACAACTGGAGTTTCGGTTATAGTATGGATGATGAGCGTGTTAAGGCTTTGTCGCCTGAAGAGCTGGCTTCCAAGCATAATGGCAAGGTCGAGGAATGCGCCGTGACTCCGGCTCAACATTCATTAGGCATGAAGGGCGCGAAGATGGGAGTCGGCAAATCCTGGTCTGTAAAGACAGGAGAACCTCCTCTTAATGAATATGATATGCCTATTGACGGCACCTCCGGGAAAGGAATATATTTCCAGGAGCGATGGGAAGATGCTTTGGCAGTCGATCCTCCTTTCATTTACCTTAATGACTGGAACGAGTGGACCGCCGGGAAATATCATTTCGGTGACACATGGTTCATGGGACGGGAGAACAGCTCGTATGCGTTTGTGGACCAGTACAACGCCGAGTTCAACAGGACCATCCAGCCAATGAAGGACGGCTACACGGACAACTACTACATGCAGATGGCCCAGAACATCCGTCGTTATAAAGGCGTTAGACCGATCCCCGTGAACAAAGGCTACAGGAGGATAGCCATAGACGGGGACTTCTCCGAATGGGATAAAGTGAAGGTCACTTACCGCGACACCCGCGGGGACATCACCTTCCGGGACGCTGACGGCTACGCCGGGCTTCACTACACTGACTCGACCGGCCGCAACGACATCCAGGATTCGAAGGTCGCCCTCGGCAAGGACGGCAACGTGTATTTCTATGTGAAATGTGGCTCGGACATCTCGCCTTGCACCGATCCTGACTGGATGCTTCTCCTTATCGACTCGGACCAAGATTCCGGTACCGGTTGGTACGGGTATGACGTCCTGGTTGGCAGGAAGGTGGCCCCGGAAGGAGTGACGTCGGTCATGAGATATGAGAACGGATCATGGCGGGAAGCCAGCGAGGCCTTTTACGCCGTGTCCGGCAAAGAGATGGAACTGTCTATTCCGGCTAAGGCTCTCGGTATTTCCGTCGGGAAAAAGGTGAGCTTCGACTTCAAGTGGGCCGACAACACCGGCGAGCTCAAGGATCCGATCTCCCTCTGCCTGCATGGCGACACCGCCCCGAACCGCAGGTTCAACTATCGTTTCATTTGGAATAAATAATTATTAATAACATAATAACTAATTACTTAGAGTATGATAAAAAAATATGTTCTCATCGGGATGGTCGTGGTGGCGGCCGCTTTGAGTGGAATGCCAAGGCTATATGCCGGGCAGGACAAGACGACCACATTGTGGTACAAGCAGGAGGCGAAAGACTGGAATGAGGCTCTTCCTGTCGGAAACGGAAGGATTGGAGCGATGGTCTATGGCAACCCTTGGAACGAGACCATCCAGCTTAATGAGGAGAGTCTCTGGGCAGGATGCCCGGAAGATGGCAATGCTCCCTCGGCGGCAATCATGCCTGAGCTTCAACAACTTCTGTTAGATGGCAAGGTGCCGGAGGCTATCGCTCTGGCGAACAAGAGTCTGGCTGGAAACCCCATGAGGATCCGCTCTTACCAGACTTTCGGAGACCTTCTGATAGATTTCTTCAGACGGGGATCCGACGAAGCCAGAGGTTTCTTCCCCGAGGGATTGAAGGGGTATGAGCGCTCCCTTGACGTGATGTCGGGGGTGTCTGTCACCACCTTCAAGGCAGGGGACGTGAAGTTCACCCGCGAGGTGTTCGCTTCGGCTCCTGACAATATTGTGGTCGTGAGAGTCGCCGCTGACAAGCCCGGTGCTTTGACATTCAAGATATCATACCAGCGTCCCGCGGATGTGTCGGTCACCGCTGACGGTCTTTCCGGTCTTGACATTAAAGGCCAGCTGGTCGATCTCCCCGGCAAGGACCAGGGGGCGCCCGGAGCCCACATGAAGTTCGCCGGGAAGATAAAGGCCATCAATAAAGGTGGATCGCTAACCAACACAGGCAACGCCATATTCGTGGACAAGGCCGACGAGGTGGTTATCCTTGTCGCGATGAACACGGATTACAACGTAGCGAAACTTGATTATGACCGCTCGATTGATCCTTCCGCTCTTTGTGCCGCCCAGCTCAAAGCCGTTGAGGGCAAGTCATACGCCGACCTTAAAGCGAGACATGTTGAGGACCATGGCGCGATCATGGGCAGGGTTTCCCTGACCCTTGGTGATCCTTCCTTGGCGGAAGTACCTACTGACGAGAGGCTTGCGAGGATGAAGGAAGGGAAGTCGGATCCCGCTCTGGCCGCATTGTATTTCCAGTACGGCCGTTACCTGCTCTCCGGCTCCTCCAGAGCTCCCGGAAGGCTGCCCGCCAACCTCCAAGGCATCTGGAACCAGGACATTGAGGCGGCATGGAACGCAGACTACCACACGAATATCAATATCCAGATGAATTATTGGCCTGCCGAGGTCTGCAACCTCTCCGAGACCGTCATTCCTTTCTCCAACTGGATCAACGCTATCCGGGTTCCCGGCCGCGTCACCGCAAGCAAGACCTTCGGAGCGGAAGGGTGGACCGTGAACCATGTGGCTGACCTGTTCGGGCACACCTCGATCAGCGACGGAGTCGGCTGGGGAACCTTCCCTATCGCAGGCTCATGGCTTACCCTTCACCAGTGGGATCACTACCTGTTCACCTGCGACAAGGAGTATCTGCGCAGTCAGGCTTATCCGGCGATGAAAGAGTCCGTCGAGTTCCTTCTCTCTTTCATGATCACGGACAAGAACGGCTATCTTGCCACAGCCCCGTCCAACTCTCCTGAGAACGGCTATAGGCTTCCGGGGAAGAACGGGACTTACAATCTCACGTATTCAGCGACTATGGACATCGAGATCGCCCACGAGCTATTCGACGCCGTGATCAAGGCTTCCGAGATCCTTGGAGACGATCCGGCCTTCCGGACAAAGGTCAAGGAGGCAATGGCGAAACTCCCCCCTCTTAAGATAGGCAAGCGCTACGACACCATCCAGGAATGGATTGAGGACTATGAGGAAATGGAGCCTGGCCACCGCCACATGTCCCATCTTTTCGGCCTCTATCCCGGCACGATGATCACGGACAAGAATCCTGAGATATTCGCCGCCGCGAAGCGCACGATCGAGCGCCGGCGCAAGTACAATGAGGATCCTGTCACTCGCCAGGGATCATACACCGGCTGGAGCCGCGCGTGGTTGATTAATTTCTACGCCCGTCTGAGGGACGGCGAGGAGGCAGGGGCCAATGTGGACGCCCTCCTTTCCAAGTCAACCCAGAATAACCTTTTCGACACCCACCCGCCGTTCCAGATTGACGGCAACTTCGGAGGCACGGCCGGTATAGCCGAGATGCTTCTCCAGTCCCATGCCGGTGAGATCCACCTGCTTCCGGCAATACCCAAGTCATGGACTGACGGGCAGGTCAAGGGTCTCCGGGCAAGAGGCGGTTTCACAGTGGATATCACCTGGAAGGACGGAGTGCTCCAGAGCGCGACAATCACCCCTGACAACTCATGCAAATATCCTGTGCGTTACGGGGATAAGATAAAGAAAGTTAGTTTCAAGGCAGGGAAACCGAGTATCATTAAATTCTGATAATACGATGAGAGCTTACAGACTTTTCAATTCTCTTACCCTCGCGGCCGCGCTGGCCGTGGCGGTTTCATGTGGCGAGGGTGCAGAGCCTCGTTACAAGGATAGTTCCCTTCCAGTGGAGAAACGGGTGGAAGACCTTCTGGGCCGTATGAGCGTTGAGGAAAAAGTGGACCAGATCAGCGCCCAGCTGTTGTTCCCTAATGAGTGGGACAAGAGGAACTACTCCAAGGGACATGTCAGGAATCCGGGCCATTTTCTCCCGGATGCTGGCCGTGACGCCGACCCCAAATCGGCTGCGGAGGTAATCAATGAGGATACCCGTCTCTCGATCGAGGCCAATCGTTGGGGAATACCTGTCCTTCAGCATGGTGAGGCCTTGCACGGGGCACAAAGTTGCTATGCCACTTGTTTCCCGCAGAGTATCAGCATGGCCGCCACTTTCGACGATGAGTTGTACAACAGAGTCGGACAGGCGGTAGGCAAAGAGCTCAGGGCAGTCGGTGTGCGTCAGGTATATGCCCCCGTGGTGAACATCACCAGGGACCAGCGCTGGGGCAGGACTCAAGAGAGCTACGGCGAAGATGTGCTGATGAACTCCCTGATGGGTGTCGCCTATGTCAAGGGACTTGAGGGTGAGGGCGTTGTGGCCAGCCCCAAGCATTATGTGGATAACTACGGTGAAGGTGGACATGACTCTTTCGCTTCCATGACATCTTGGAGGGCGCTCCGGGAGGTTTATCTTGAGCCTTTCAGAGCCTGTGTCCAGGATGGTGGAGCCCGGGGAATCATGGCTTCATACAATTCTGTGGATGGTGTGCCTTCCAGCTGCAACAGCGTGCTGCTCAAGGACATCCTCAAGGACGAGTGGGGATTCAAAGGAATTGTTGTCTCTGACTACGGTGGAGTCGAAGGTGTGAGCGGTGCGCATAAGATGGCACCGACAAACGAGGATGCCCTCGCCCTCTGTCTGGAGAACGGCCTTGACTTGCAGTTGGCCGGGACCAGCGAGAGCCTTTTGGATCTTGTGAAAGAAGGTAAGGTCAGCGAGAAGACTCTTGACGAGAGTGTCCGCCGGGTTCTGCGTCTCAAGTTTGAGCTTGGCCTTTTCGAAGAACCTCTCGTGGATCCGGAGAAGGCCGCCCAGATTGTGAGGAGCCAGGAGCACAGGACTCTCGCTTATGAGGCCGCCAAAGAGTCGATGACATTGCTCAGGAATAACGGCATCCTGCCTTTGAAGCCCGGAAGTGTCAGAAGGATAGGGGTTTATGGCCCTGGGGCGAATGTCTTGAGCCTTGGTGATTACAATGGCCCGAGAGGTGGATGGAAAGGTGATGCGATGACCCCTTTCCAGGGATTGAAAGACGCTTTCAAGGGTGCCACCGATGTGGTGCTGAACAAGCCTGGACAGGAGGTCGCCTCTTTGGCCAGGATCAGTGACGTGTTGTTCTTCTTCCCTTCTATCACCGAGGATGAGGGAGCGGACCGCAGCAGTTTCAAACTGCCTTCCACCCACATGACTATAGGAAGTGAGGAGTCTCATGGAGTCATAATCGATGACACGAAACTGACTCAGATAGACATTGATCAGGAGAAGATGGTGCGTGACCTTATCGCTACCGGGAAGCCCGTGATCGTCGTGCTGCAGAACGGCTCAGTGATTGACATCACCGATTGGGTTGACAAGACGGCCGCGGTTCTGGAGGCTTGGTATCCCGGAGAGCAGGGTGGCAAGGCTATCGCTGATGCGATCACCGGCGTGGTCAACCCCGGAGGCCGTCTGCCTATCAGCTGGGTGAAGTCAATGGGACAGAATCCGTACTACTACTCCATCAAGCCCAGCGGCCGAGGATACGGATATGTAGAGAACGATGGCAAGCCTCTGTTCCCGTTCGGCTATGGCCTGAGCTACACCACATTCGAGTATTCAGGACTGAAGATGGCCGAATCCCTTGAAAATGGCAACGCCCTTAAGATCGAAGTCACAGTGACTAACACTGGAGCCGTGGAAGGCGACGAAGTCGTGCAGGCTTACATCCACGATGAGCTGGCTTCCGTCGTCCGTCCTCTCAAGGAGCTCGCCGCTTTCAAGAGGATTACCCTGAAGCCCGGTGAGAGCAAGACCGTCGAGATGGAGATCCCTTACCGCCGTTTCGCGATGTGGGACCAGGACATGAGGTTCGGTGTTGAGGAAGGTTGGTTCGAAGTTTGGCTTGGCCGTGACGCTGAGAACAAAATCGATGGTGGAAGAGTGCTTGTTAAAGGAGGAAATATTTGATAATCAAATAAATATTTATGGGTAAAAGATGTTTCGCATGGGCCTTGCGCCTGTCAGTCCTGATTCTGGCTCTTACCTTGGCCTCATGTGGAGGCCAGGACAAGAAGACTGCCAAGGTAGATGCCGTTTTCACTCCGGAGGATATAGTCCTGGATTCCCAGGCTACAATCACTTCTGCTGATTCCGGACCGGACGCTCCGAACAAATGGATAGCTTTCAGAAAGGATTTCAACCTGAAGAGCATCCCTGGGAGTGTCCCGGCACGGATTGCGGTGGACAGCAAGTACTGGCTGTGGATCAACGGCGAGATGGTCGTGTTCGAAGGTCAGCTCAAGCGAGGTCCTAATCCCTCTGACAGTTATTTCGATGAGGTGGATCTTGCCCCTTATCTCAAAAGGGGAGAGAACAAGCTGGCATTGCTGCTTTGGTATTTCGGGAAGGATGGTTTCTCCCATAAAGGAAGCGGAGAGGCCCAGCTTTGGTTCAGTTGCCCGTCCATTGGACTGCAAAGTGATGAGAGCTGGCTCAGCCGTGTCCATCCATCGTACGGTACGGCCAACTGCCCCGAACCGAATTTCAGGCTTTCGGAGAGCAGCATTTCGTTTGACGCAAGGAAGGACATTGAAGGTTGGCAGACCGGTTCCACTGAGGGTTTTGCCCCATCAACCGTTCTTGAGGGTTCCCTTGGCAAGTTGCACAGCCGTCCCATCCCGTTTTGGAAAGACTTCGGAATCAAGGAGGTGGCTTTCGAGACCCGTCCCGGAGCGGAGGCTGACACAGTCATCGCCAAGCTCCCTTACAATATGCAGATGACTCCGGTTCTTTCTGTTGAGGACGGGACCGGAGGTCATAGGATCCTGATCGAGACCGACCATGCCCATGTCGGCGAGGAGTGCGTCAGGGCCGAGTATATCACGAAAGCGGGTTCCCAGGAATATGAGTCCCTCGGATGGATGAACGGCATGAGGATCATCCTGACAGTGGAACATGGGGCGAAAGTCACCGGAGTGAAGTACCGCGAGACCGGGTATGACACCGTGGCCGAAGGACGTTTCAACTGCGAGGATCCTTTCTTCAACAAGTTCTGGGAGAAGGGTTTGCGCACGATTTATGTCAACGCCCGCGACAATTTCTTCGACTGCCCCGATCGTGAGAGGGGACAGTGGTGGGGAGACATCGTGACCATCTCCGGCGAGGCTTTCTACACCTTCACCCCCTCGCTGCATGCCCTTATCCGTAAAGGAATCCGGGAACTGGTTGATTGGCAGAGGCCTGATGATATTCTCTTTTCCCCGATCCCCGGCAACTACGGCGTGGAACTTCCATGCCAGATGCTGGCCGCTATCGGAGTGTACGGTTTTTGGAACTACTACATGAACACTGGCGACAGGGCTACCGTCGAATATGTCCTGCCCGCTATCAAGAAATATCTGGAGACCTACAAGGTGGGCGAAAACGGACTCCTGGAGTGGCACGACGGCGACTGGAACTGGGGCGACTGGGGTGACAACAAAGACATGCGCCTGCTTCAGAACATGTGGTATGTCCTTGCTCTACAGTCGGTTACGAATATGGAAGACATGCTTGGCGAGATTGTCACCGGCAGGGTTTACCGCGGCCGTATGAACGACCTCAAGAACGCTATCAACCGGATCTGCTGGACTGGAACCTGCTACCGCCATCCGGATTACAAGGGTGAGACAGACGATCGGGTGCAGGCTCTCGCTGTCGTGGCCGGTATAGCGTGGAAAGACAAGTATGACGCGATTTTCGAGGTTCTCAAGAAAGAGGAGCATGCCAGCCCCTACATGGAGAAATATGTGATGGAAGCCCTGTTCCGCATCGGACACGGCGACTATGCCCTTGAGCGTGAGCGCAAGAGATACGATTTCATCGTCAACCATCCGGACTACGACACCCTGTTCGAGGGGTGGAACGTCGGAGTGGACGGCGACTGGGACTGCGGAAGCGTGAACCATGCCTGGAGCGGCGGCCCCCTGGCCGTGCTGCCGGCGAAAATGTTCGGAATAGCGCCAATCCAGGCCGGTTGGAGAAGGTTCTCGATTTCTCCTGACGAGCATATATTCAATGACTGCAGTCTTTCCTTCCCGACCGTAAAGGGAACGGTGGCGGTGTCCTTCAAGCGTGATGGTAAAGCCATCCACATGGATGTCGAGGTGCCGGAAGGCTCCCTGGCCCATGTAAATATCCCTTGGGCGGATTATATCAGGAACCTTGGCCCCGGCAAATACAGCCTTGACCTTGGGAACGGCCCAGTCTTAGAGGCTGGTAACTTCCTGTACAGGGACAAGAACCAGCCCGTCGAGAAGAGGGTGGAGGACCTGCTTGGCAGGATGTCCCTGGAAGAGAAAGTGTGCCAGGTCAGTGCCGAACTCGTTGAAGTCGAGGAATTGGACAAAAGGGACTATACCAAGGGACTTATCCGTACCCCAGCACCTTTCCTGACGGACAGGAACATCACCCCCGATCCTAAATCGGTGGCCGAAGTGATCAACGAGGACACCCGTCTCTCCATTTTGGCGAACCGGTGGGGAATCCCCGTGTTGCAGCACTGCGAGGCCCTTCACGGGGCGATGTGGGGCAAAGCCACCAGCTTCCCTCAGAGTATCAGTATGGCTGCCACTTTCGACGATGAGTTCTACAACCGCGTCTGCCAAGTGATCGCCCAGGAGGTCAGGGCAGTTGGAGTACGCCAGGTGTTGTCTCCCGTGGTCAACATTTCCAGGGATCCCCGCTGGGGCAGGACCCAGGAAGGATATGGGGAGGATGTGCTGCTGAATTCCGCTATGGGCGTGGCTTTCGTCAAGGCGCTGGAAGAGGGTGGAATAGTCACCACACCCAAGCACTATGTGGACAATTACGGCGAAGGCGGCCGTGATTCATACGCCTCCACCAACTCCTGGAGGATACTCAGGGAAGTCTATTTGGAGCCGTTCAGGGCTTGCGTGGAGGAAGGTGGCGCCAGGGGAATCATGTCGTCCTACAACTCGGTGGACGGCGTCCCGGCCAGCTGCAACGGCGTTCTGCTCAATGATATCCTCAAGAAAGAGTGGGGATTCAAGGGAATAGTGGTCACCGACTACGACGCGGTGGACATCGTCCGTCGTCACCACGGTCTCGCGGAGACTGAGGACGAGGCCCTCGCGCTTTGTATGGAGAACGGCCTCGACGTGGAACTGCATATCACCTCCCTTGGCCTTCTGGATCTTGTCCAGCAGGGGAAGGTCAGCGAGAAGACCCTCAACGAGGCTGTGCGCCGGGTTCTGCGCCTTAAGTTTGAACTCGGGCTTTTCGACGATCCCTACGTGGATCCTGATAAAGCGGCTTCCATGGTTCGCACCGAGGAGCATAAGCAGCTTGCTTATGAGGCTGCCAGCAAGGTCATGACACTGCTAAAGAACGACGGAATCCTTCCTCTTAAACCGGAGAGTGTCAGGAGGATAGGTGTTTTCGGTCCTGCCGCCGACGACCTGAGCCTGGGCAATTACAGACGTTCAGGAGGACGCTTCGAAGGTGACGGGGTGACACCCCTGGAAGGACTCCGGGAGGCTTTCGAAGGGTCCGCGCAAGTTATCCTGAACAAAGGGGGACAG
>CACZHP010000040.1 GCA_902780935.1 uncultured Bacteroidia bacterium
CTGCTCCGTGACCGTGGAGGCGAAGATAATAAATGTCAGCGGTGTCACCCTTGACAACGCCAAGCTGGAGATCCCTGTTGGCGGAGAGGCCACCCTCGCGGCCACCGTGGCTCCCGCTGACGCCACCGACAAGAGCGTCACCTGGACCTCTTCCGACGAGGCCGTGGCGAAGGTGAGCGGCGGCAAGGTGACGGCCGTGGCGGCCGGCACGGCGACGATAACGGTGAAGACGACCGACGGGGGGAAGACGGCGACCTGCGAGGTGACGGTGACGACACCGGTGGAGAGCGTGGCGGTCTCGCCTGCCGAGACCGAGGTCAAGGTCGAGGGCGAGGTGACCCTTGAGGCCACAGTCAGCCCCGAGGACGCTACCGTGAAGGACGTGGAGTGGACCTCGTCTGACGAGGCTGTGGCGACGGTTGACGCCGCGGGCAAGGTCAGGGGCGTGTCCGAGGGAACCGCTACGATCACCGTCAAGACGAAAGACGGCGGCAAGACGGCCGAGTGCAAGGTGACGGTAACCCCGAAGGAGGTCCCTGTCGAGGAGGTAGCTTTCGCCGAGGCCACCGTGACCGTGACAGAGGGCGAGTCGGCGGTTGTGAGCGTGACGTTCACCCCTGCCGGCGCCACTAACAAGGCCGTGACCTACAAGTCCTCTGACGAGAGCGTGGCGACTGTTGACGCGGAGGGCAATGTCTCCGCCCTGAAACCCGGCAAGGCGACGATCACCGTGACAACCGAGGACGGCGGCAAGACGGCGACCTGCGAGGTCACGGTCGAGAAGGCCCCGGTGAAGGTCACGGGCGTGACGCTGAACTACAAGGAGAGGACGATCACGATCGGCAACGCCGGTACGCTGATCGCCACGGTCCAGCCCGAGGACGCGGCGAACAAGAAGGTGACCTGGAGCTCCTCCGACGAGAGCATCGTGAAGGTCGGCCAGGACGGCGCTGTAACGCCCCGCAAGGAGGGTACCGCTACCATCACCGTGACCACCGAGGACGGCGGCTTCACCGCCACCTGCGAGGTCACGGCCACGGCAAAGGTCATCGCGGTCTCCGGGGTTAAACTCGACAAGACATCCCAGACGATCTATGTCGGGGATGGGTTCCAGCTTAAGGCCACCATCTCTCCCACCAACGCCTCCAACCCCGAAGTGACCTGGACGAGCTCGAAAGAGTCCGTGGCCAAGGTCGACAAGACCGGCAAGGTCACCGGCGTTGCCGCGGGAACGGCGACTATCACCGCCAAGACCGCGAACGGCAAGACCGCCACCTGCGCGGTCACGGTCTCGAAAAAGCTGGTCAGCCTGATAACACTTAACGTCACTTCGAAAACGATTGATATTGGCGACACCTTCAAGATCACCCCGACAATCACTCCCTCAGACGCGGCCAACAAGGCTGTGACCTGGTCAAGCAACAACACTTCTATCGCGACCGTCGACTCTAACGGAAATGTCAAAGGCCTCAAATCAGGGACAGCGGTCATTACCTGCAAGGCCAAAGACGGCAGCAACACAAAAGCCTCCTGCTCAGTCACGGTCAAGTCATATGAAATACGTCATATAGTTTACCGTAACCACCAGATAGCCCTCAACGAGGTTCTCCCTTCTAATGTGAACTATATAATGGAGACAGCCACTGGTTGGAACATGGTGTATTTCAGATTGGTTGACAAGACCACCAACCGACCTGTGGATGTCAGCACATCTACTCTGGCAAATAACGTTGTGATTTCCTCAAGCAACAAAAACGTGGTAGGAGACGCGACTAATTACACAAATTATGAAAGAGGATGCTATGTGTATGGCGAAGGGACAGCCACACTTACCTTCAAGTACAAGGGAGTCACGCTCGGTACCACAACGGTCACCGTGTCCCACAGCTATGAGATTCGCTACAATAATTCCTCTCTCCCTTCTAGTATTACTTTCAACTGGGAGAATAGCTCAGACTGGGTGAATTTCAAGCTGTATGACAGAGTGGACAAGAAGTATGTCTCGCCGTTAGATCATTCGAAAAAGCTTGGTATCCAGAGCTCATCCTTGGTCGCTTATCTCGGATATAATAACGAGTACTTCCAGCTCAAGCCCAAGAATTATGGCTCCGACACTATAAACTTCACCTATAATGGTGAGGTGATCGGGAGCGTGACGTTGAAAATCGTCAATCCAAGAGCCATCACCTCGATCGATTTCACCAACTACTCGGTGTCAACAGTGACAGGAACACGCGCCGTTACTGTAAGTGTCGGATCCACAAGGACCGTCTCGGCCAATATAACTCCGAGCAATGCGGACACAAGCACTTTAGAATGGACGACAGCCAATAATGATTATGCGAAGGTGGTCAGTTATTCAGGAAAATCCTGCACGGTTCGGGGAGTAGCTAAAGGTAATATCCAGCTCATATGCCGTGATAAGGCGACCGGCAAAAGCAGCATGCTCGGTATTATTGTCCAATAGTTGTCTTTTGTGACAAATAAATGAATCGAGGGTGGCCATGCGGTCACCCTCGATTTTAAATAGTGTATCGACTGCGCTACAGTCCCAGCTTCTTGAAGAAGTCGTTGCCCTTGTCATCGACAAGGATGAAGGCCGGGAAATCCTCAACGGTGATCTTCCAGATCGCCTCCATTCCGAGTTCGGGATATTCAACACACTCGATTGAGCGGATGCTGCTCTGCGAGAGGACAGCGGCGACGCCGCCGATGGTGCCGAGGTAGAACCCGCCATGCTTCTCGCAAGCGTCAGTCACAACCTTGGAGCGGTTGCCCTTGGCGATCATGACAAGCGAAGCGCCATGATCCTGGAACTCATCCACATAGGGATCCATCCTGTTGGCCGTGGTGGGGCCCATGCTGCCGCAGGGATAGCCTTCCGGAGTCTTGGCGGGACCGGCGTAAAGGATGGGATGATCCTTGAAATAGGCGGGCATGTCCTCACCGGCATCCAGACGGGCCTTCAGCTTGGCGTGGGCGATGTCGCGGGCGACGATGATGGTGCCGTTAAGGTTGACCCTCGTTCCCACCGGATACTTCGTGAGCTCGGCCCTGACTGAATCAATTCCCTTGTCCAGATCTATCACGATACCCTTGGGACCCTCTCCGGGACGGCGGTATTCCTCCGGAATAAGCTCTGAAGGATTGGTGTCCATCTTCTCGATCCAGACGCCGTCAGCGTTGATCTTGCTCTTGATATTGCGGTCCGCGGAGCAGCTGACACCCATTCCGATCGGGCAGCTGGCCCCGTGGCGGGGAAGGCGGATGACACGGATGTCATGCGCGAGATACTTACCGCCGAACTGAGCGCCGAGGCCTATCTTCTGAGCCTCGACAAGGAGTTTTTGTTCCAGATCAATGTCACGGAACGCGCGGCCGGTCTCGTCTCCTGTCGTAGGAAGCGAATCGTAATACTTGATGCTGGCGAGCTTAACTGTCAGTAGGTTCTTCTCAGCGGATGTGCCGCCGATCACGAAAGCGATATGGTACGGAGGGCAGGCCGCGGTGCCAAGGGAACGCATCTTCTCGACAAGGAAAGGAAGCAGGGTCCCCTCGTTCTGGATAGTGGCCTTGGTCATCGGGTAGAAATATGTCTTGTTGGCGGATCCGCCACCCTTTGCGACCATGACAAAGCGATATTCAGAGCCCCTGACCGCCTCGATGTCGATCTGGGCGGGAAGGTTGCACTTCGTGTTGACCTCATCGTACATGTTCAGGGGGGCGTTCTGGCTGTAGCGGAGATTCTCCTGGGTGTAGGTGTTGAACACTCCAAGGCTCAAAGCCTCCTCGTCCTCGAAATCAGTCCAGACTCCCTGGCCCTTCTCTCCGTGGATGATAGCGGTACCGGTGTCCTGGCAGAACGGAAGGACTCCTTTCACTGAAGTCTCAGCGTTGCGCAAGAACTGCAGCGCGACATACTTATCATTCTCAGAGGCTTCCGGATCATTCAGAATGGCAGCGACCTGCTCATTGTGGGCCCTACGAAGCATGAACTGGCAGTCGTGGAAACTCTGCTGGGCTACGAGAGTAAGCGCCTCGGGAGAGACCTCGAGGATTGTCTTGTCCCCAAACTTGATGGTTTTCACGAATTTCTCAGATCCGGGGATCTTGTAGTACTCTGTCGTGTCCGGTCCCAACTGGAACATAGGAGCGTATTTAAACTCTGTCATAAAAGGTTATTTAGTTATTAATCAATATCTTCCACGGGTTCGACAGTCCCCCCAGCGCCTTCCTGCATCAGGTAGCGGCGCATGAACTCCCCGAGGTCTCCATCAAGGACACCCTGTGTGTCAGCCGTCTTATAGCCGGTCCTGAGGTCATTGACCATTTTGTACGGATGGAGAACATAAGAGCGGATCTGGGAGCCCCACTCAATCCTCTTTTTCTGGCCTTCGATCTTGTCTTTCTCTTCCTGACGCTTCTTCATCGCGATATCATACAGCCTTGAACGAAGCAGCAGCAAGGCTTTCGCCCTGTTCTTCGGCTGGTCACGGGTCTCGGTGTTCTCGATGAGGATATCCTCCTCTTTGCCGGTGTCGGGATCCTGATAGAGATACCGCAGGCGCACTCCCGACTCAACCTTGTTGACATTCTGTCCGCCGTGTCCTCCGGCCCGGAAAGTGTCCCAGGAAAGTCTTGAGGGATCGACGTTTACCTCGATAGTGTCATCCACGAGAGGATACACAAAAACTGATGAGAAGGTAGTCTGGCGCTTTCCCTGGGCGTTGAAGGGAGATATTCTCACAAGCCTGTGGACGCCATTCTCCGCCTTGAGATAGCCATAGGCATATTCCCCGTCGAACTCGATGGTTACGGACTTCACTCCGGCCTCATCGCCGTCCTGGATGTCGGTTATCGCCGTCTTGTAGCCGTTGCGCTCGCCCCAGCGAAGATACATCCTCATCAGCATCGAGCTCCAGTCATTGGCCTCCGTCCCGCCGGCGCCTGAATTAATCGTCAGCACGGCCCCGAGATTATCTCCCTCCGAGCCGAGCATATTCCTCATCTCCAAGGCCTCTATGTCTTTCAAAGCCAGGGCGTAAGCCTGGTCAAGCTCCTCTGTCTCAGGAGTTGAGTCACTTTCTTCGGAAGCGCTGTCAAGGCTTTCCTTGGCGAACTCGTACAGCACCTCGACATCCTCGGTTTCCGAAAGAGCCTTGTCGTAGGCGCTCACCCAGGATTTGATGCCATTGAGGTTTTTCATGAAAACTTCCGCGCCCTTGGGGTCGTTCCAGAAATCCGGGGACTCCGTCTTTTTCTGGAGGACGGAGATCTGTCCCCGCTTCCCGGAGATGTCCAGGCAGGAATTCAGGGTCTCAAGACGCTCTTTAAGGGATGCGATCTGTTCTCTTGTCGTCATTAGCGTATCTGAATATTGGACTGACCGGGCAATTCCTTGAGGAGAATACCCTTAGGCGCAATATGACTGACAAACTCAGCCCCGAAAGGATTCGAATGCCCAACCGTGCCTCTTGTGTCCGCTTTACCTGCGGCCTTAAGGGCGGCTTTGAGCATAGTCTCGTTCTCGTCACCGAACTGGAAGCCGTCAAGGACGTCATCTTTCACCTCGATATCGACCGGGATACCGTCCGGAATGGCGCTGTTGTTTCCGTCCTTGTCGGCGAACTTACTGATCATCACATAAATGCCCCAATTGCCGATCTTCGAGTAATCGAACTGTGAACTTGACCCGTAAACATCCTTGGGAGACAACATATAACCGGAGCAATATTTCCCGTAAGTCTTGCCCCCAATAAGGGTGATATCCATATATGGCCCAAGTCCCACGATCAAGCCCTCTGAGGCCGATGCCGAACCGCCTGTCACGATAACATATAGCTTCTTCAAGTCCACATTGGCATCAGAGATGTCCTCGTTGATGTCATATTTCCCGTTCGCATCCTTGTATTCGAAAGAAGTGCTAAAGTAAGTGTTGAAATCCATCTGGTTTTTCCAGGCTTCAGTCAAAATCTCATTATGAACCTCAGTCTGGTACACGTCATTATTGACCACATTTGCGAAAGGGGCTATCATGGAAGCGAGCTCGCATTCCGTTTTCACGAATCCTCCACCATTATACCGCAGATCCAGGATCAATTCCTCAATGCCCTCCTTCTTGAACTTGCGGAACACCTCGGGAAGGGTCTCCATAGTTTTGATGTCAAAAGAGTTATAGACAAGGTAACCGACCTTCTTGTCCCCGACAGAGTAAGTCGTGTCTAAAAGGACCGGATCTTCCCAGTCATTGTTGGCCTCCATACTCACGGTCTCAAGTTCCTTGGATTCAAGCCCATGCTGGACCTGAAGTGTGACCGAGGAAGCGTAGAAAAGGTCGGAATAGTTGTTCATGGTGATGCTTTGGCCATTGAGGGTCCAGATGATATCACCTCTTTTCAAGCCAGCCTTAGCGGCGGGTTTATCCTTCGCCACATAGTTGACAATGAAAACCAATGACGTTTGGGTCTCGTCAACCCACATGCCGGTGAGATCATACCCGAAAGAGAGTCCGAGCCCTTCGACTGAACTGGTCATGGACTCAAGGTCCTTTGTCAGGACAGTCCAATGATCAACCTCTTTGCCGTTCTCATGGTAACGGATCTGTTTGACGACCTCCACCGGATCCATGCATTTAGTAGGGGCAAGTTTGTCCAAGTCGGAATTTATCTCCTTGTTCCAGAGATAATAAACCCCCAATGTGTTGATAGCGAACTGATCCGCCTGCTGGATCTCTTCAGGAACCGACGATGTGGGTTGTGAAGGCCGGGAAGGAGAATCGCCGCCACCCCCATTATTCCCAGTGTTCTCGACTGGATCTTCCAAAGGAGGATCGCAAGACACGACCGATACCGATGCCAAAAGGGCTACCAATAATATGCGGAAAAACTTATTCATGTTCATAATCCATCTAAATCTCAAATATTTCGTACTGCCCGCAAGGAGCAAAGACTATGCAAATTTAGCGATTTTATCCCGGAATATAAGTATATTTGTGACATGATCGGTATTTTCGACTCCGGTTCCGGCGGCCTCTCGGTCCTGAGGGAAATTCTCAAGATTCTCCCTGAAGAGAAGTATTTCTATTATGCCGACAACGCTTTCTGCCCTTATGGGGAGAAAACCCCGGAATTCATACAGTCGAGGGGAAGGGAGATCACCGATTTTCTCCTCGGGAAAGGTGCCGACATCATTGTCGTCGCATGCAACACCGCCACAGCGGCCGCCATCGCAACCCTCAGGAAAGAATATCCGGTAAAGTTCATCGGCATGGAGCCTGCCGTCAAGCCGGCCGCCCTGAGCTCCGAGTCCGGAGTGATCGGGGTGCTCGCCACCGCAGGGACGCTCAAAGGCTCTAAATACCTCACCACCAAGGGTTTATACGAAGACAACGTAAAAATCGTCGAGCATGTGGGTAAGGGATTCGTGGAGCTTGTGGAAAGCGGCGAGCTGGACGGCCCTCAGACGGAGAAGGTCGTGAGGGAAAGCCTCCAGCCCCTTCTTGACGAAGGTGCCGACAGGATAGTCCTGGGATGTACCCATTATCCTTTCCTGAGGGAGGTCATCCAGAGGATCGCGGGGCCTTCTGTCCAGGTCATCGATCCGGCTCCGGCGGTGGCCCGTCACCTTAAGGACGTCATGACGGAGGAAGCCCTGATCAAAGAGGACGGTGGACCGGAAATTCCTGATATCCAGCTTGTGGCTTCCGGGGACGACAGTTCCGCAAGGAGCCTTCTTGAAAGAATCATAAGATAATATAATAAATGCTGAATTATTCCTACTGCTCGGACAAGTACCAGTACACGATGGGAAAGTCCTTTTTCCAGACCGGACGCAAGGATGTCACGGCGGTGTTCAACATGTTCTACCGAAAAGCTCCGGAAAACAACAACTGGGCCGTGTGCAGCGGTACCGAGGAGGTCATAGAATGCGTCCTGAACCTCGGGAAAGCCGAACCTTCCTTCTTTGAGAAGTTCCTGCCCGGCGAGGATTACGCCGAATTCCGGGAATATCTCTCCACCATGAGGTTCACAGGCAACGTGTGGGCGATGAGGGAGGGCGAGATAGTGTTCCCGAACCAGCCCGTCATCACCGTCGAGGCCCCTCTGATTGAGGCCCAGGTCCTGGAGACTCCCCTCCTCTGCATAATGAACCACCAGATGGCGGTAGCGACCAAGGCATCGAGGGTCTGCAGGGCTACCGACAAGCCAGTCAGCGAGTTCGGCTCCCGCAGGGCGCACGGTCCATGGGCAGCCACCTACGGTGCCAAAGCCGCTATCATCGCCGGTTGCGCCAGCTCTTCAAATGTCCTTAACGGAGTCCTCAACAATGTGCCTTCGACCGGCACGATGGCCCACAGTTTCGTGACCTCATACGGAAGTTCCGTGGAGGGTGAGCACAAGGCCTTCGTCGATTACTGCAATACCCACAAAGGCGAGAACCTCATCCTTCTGATCGACACCTACGACACACTCAAATGCGGGGTACTCAACGCCATCCGCTCGTTCAGGGAGTGCGGGATAGACGACAGCTACGCCCCTGGTTACGGGATACGCCTGGACAGCGGGGACCTCGCCTACCTCTCCCAGAAGGTTCGCAAAATCCTCGACGCTCATGGGATGATGAAGTGCAAGATCTTCGCCACCAACTCTTTGGATGAATATCTTATCACTGATCTTGAGCGCCAGGGGGCTTGCATCGATTCTTATGGGGTCGGCGACGCTATCGCCACAAGCAAGGCCGCACCTTGCTTCGGCAACGTATATAAACTGGTGCAGATCGGCGGAGAGCCGGTGCTGAAGCGTTCGGAGGACACCATCAAGCTTATTAACCCCGGATTCCAGATCACATACAGGATCATGAAGGTTGACCCGGACCATGGGGAGTTGAACGAGGCTGACGTGACTTGCCTGAGAGGCGACTCGATAGCGAGGAAGATCGAGGCTGGGGAGGAATTCACGATATTCGCTGAGGACGACCGGTTCAAGCACAAGACTTTCGAGGCGGGATCCTACACTTGGAGGACGCTGCAGCTGCAGATCATCAAGGACGGTGAGGACTGCTCCGAGAAGCATTCCCTTCAGGAGAAGAGGGCGTTCTTCGAGAATGCGCTCCATCACTTCAGCCCTTCGGAGAGGCGTCTTATCAACCCCCACTACTACAAGGTTGATATCTCCGAAGACCTCTATAACAAGAAGATTTCCATGCTCGAGTCCCTCAACAGGGAAATCGCCGCTTTCAAAATCGACTGACCTGCCAGAGCAGATCTCTAGCGCCGGGGCAGATCTCTAGCGCCGGGGCAGATCTCTAGCGCCGGGGCAGCCTGTCCCGCAGTAAACCCGTGGCCGCCCGTGGCCACGTGAACGGGGGGACCGCCGGCTTTAGCCGGTGGTGGGACGAGGGCCGTCAGGCCCGAAGGGTTTACGTGGGACAGGGCTGCCCCGGCAAAAGATCCGCAGGAAAATATCAGAGGATGGAGACGTATTTCTGGAGCCAGAAGGCGTCGATGTGGTCGAAGGTGGAGAGTTCGTCGCTGTCGATGTCAAGGACTCCCGTGACTTTGCTGTTCTTGAATACCGGGACAACAATCTCAGACTTGGAGGCCGAAGAGCAGGCAATATGTCCCGGAAACTCTTCAACGTTAGGGACTACCACAGTGCGGGCCTCCTTCCAGGCAGTGCCGCAGACTCCGCTCCCGTATCCGATGCGCATGCAGGCGAAAGGTCCCTGGAAGGGTCCGAGGATCAATTCCTCCCCATCGGGCGAAGGGCTCCCGTGGCCATGAGCATCGGCCGGAGCCGCAGGGCCGACCAAGTAGAATCCGACCCAGAAAAAGCCCATCTTCTCCTTGAGAAGAGCCGCCGCATTGGAGAGCCTGGCAACCATGTCGGGTTCGTCACCGAGCAGGTGGCGCAGGTCGCTGACCAGCCTGGGATAACGGAATATCTTCAGAGGAAGGTGACAGTACCCGTCGGGGTTCTTGATCAGGTAATCCTGATGGCGGCCGTCGGCGACAAAGAAGTTCTTCAAGGGAAGAAGCTCGACCGCGAGAGGGCCGGAGCACCCGGCCTGGATCTCCCCGAAGACTTCCATCGCAATCGGAACGTCAGCAGGATCGGTATAGTAAACGCCTGTCCTGTAGCGGGTTCCCTCATCTTCCCCTTGTTTGTTGACACTCATCGGATCGATGGCGCAGAAGAAAGCTCGCAAAAGCTCATCCAAGGGCAGGGCATCCGGATTGTAGATGACCCGGACGGTCTCGGCATAGCCGGTGGTGTCGGTATAGACCTGCTCATAAGTGGGGGACGGGGTGTCTCCGTTGGCGAAACCGACCTCGGTGTCAACCACGCCGTCAATATTCCTGAAATAGTGCTCCGCTCCCCAGAAGCAGCCGCCTGCCAGATATATCTCTTTCATACCCGGTCCTCCTTGTCTTCAATCGACTCACGGACAGAGCGCAGGTAATCCCTGCACTTCCCTATCAGCTCCTTCGACCGGGTCACCAGCCCGCCGATCTCGTCCAGGCTGGTCTTCGGATCCTCGATCTTCGCGGCGATTCCTTCCAGCTCGGCCATAGCCTTGGCGTAATCAAATTTCTCTTCTGACATATTCGTTAATTCTATTATATCATCTCAGTCCGAAGCGGGAGGCATGACCTCCCCGAACCGTCTCGCTCCGCTCGACCCCACCGCTCGCTTCGCGACGCTCAGCTCCGGTCCCCCCTCTTAACGTGCCGAGGGTGGCAGTGGTTCTGGGAGGTCATGCCTCCCGCTTCATTCAAATATAGTCATTTTTTATATTCAACGGAAGTGACGGTGCCGTTGACGGTGCCGTCGGAAAACATCATCCTGAACTGGTCCCCCGCCTTCAGGCCTGAGGCGGAAGACAACTTCACGCCTTTGCCGTCGAGAGCGAGCACATACCCCTTATCGAGAATCTTTCTCGGATCCCCGGAGGCGATACGAGCCTCGAAGATGTCGAGACTGTGAGACGCGTCGGACAGTCGCCGGTCAGCCGCGTGAATGACATTTCCCCTAAGAAGGTCAAGCCTTGACAACATCGCTGAGAAGCGGCCGGAGAACGCAAGTTTGACTCTGGTCTCCAGAGAGGAAATCCTCTGGTCTTCAGCGATGTAGCAATCAAGGATGAGGTCCGCCAAAGCCGTCGGCGTCTTGACGAAGGTATTTGCCACCATGTCGGCGACATGATAATCCTTGTCATGACCAATGGCCGTGAATACAGGGACCGGACACCGGGCAATCGCCGCGGCTAGGTCATAGTCGTCAAAACAGGCCAGATCGAGTTCCGACCCGCCTCCCCGCATGATCAGTACGGCGTCAAACCCCTCGGGGGATGACTGGATGTCCTCAAGCGCCATGATCATCGAGTCCGCCGCCTGCTCCCCCTGCATCAGCGCCTCGAACAGCTTGACCTCGACCACAAAGCCATATTCATTCTCAAGGAGATGCCGCTCGAAATCCCTGAGCCCGGCCGCACCGGGAGCGGAAACCACAGCAAGGTGATAAGGCAGCGCCGGAAGCGACAGTCCCCTTTGGAGATCCATCAGTCCCTCCCGTGTCAAACGCTCGATAGTCTGGCGTTTGCGCCTCTCGTTAGATCCGATCGTATAGTCCGGATCCACGTCATCCACATTCAAGGATAGGCCATAAACCGGATGGAAATTGACCTGGACCCGAAAAAGTACCTCCATCCCGACCCCGAGCTGAGATCCGGTGACGCTCTTGAAACACTGGTCGATGTAGTTCCACCGGGAGACCCAGATCGTGGCCCTGACTTTCGCCACTACAGTGCCTCCCTCGCTTTGGGAAAGCTCGAGATAGCAATGCCCGTTCCGCTTGCGGTTCAGTTCCGATATCTCGGCTTTGACCCAGACGGGTCCGGGAAACACGGACTCGACTCCCTCCTTCAGAAGGGCTGTCAGATCCACCAACTCCAGATATTCCGAATCCATTGTCAAACTCTATGGTTAGTCTCTTACAAATTTAACAAAAATCCACTATCTTTGCACTATGAGGATCAACGAGGCAAAATTCGCCGGCAGCAGCGTGAGGGCGGCTTCAAAGCCAAGCCGCAAGCTGCCCGAATTCGCTTTCATCGGGCGGTCGAATGTCGGAAAGTCCTCCCTGATCAACATGCTCTGCGGCAACAGCCGTCTCGCGAAGACCTCCTCCACTCCCGGCAAGACCAAGCTGATCAACCATTTCCTTATCAACGACAGCTGGTATCTGGTCGATCTTCCCGGCTACGGGTTCGCTAAGATATCCAAAAAGGAGCGCGAGGAGCTCAGGCTGATGATCAACGATTACATCCTGAACTCCGAAGAGATGGTGTCGCTGTTCGTGCTGGTGGACTCCAGGCATGACATGCAGAAGATAGACCTCGATTTCATCACGGGGCTCGGGGAAAACGGCATCCCCTTCGCGATCATTTTCACCAAGGGAGACAAGCTCGGTCCCAACGCCCTTAAGGCCCAGATAGAGAAGGACAAGGCCGTACTGTCGGAGCAGTGGGAGGAGCTTCCTCCGATGTTCGTCTCAAGTTCCGAGACTGGAATGGGAAGGGAGGAAATATTGGAATATATCGGACATTATATATAATCGATCTAACCATGTACATCGAACACAGAATGGAATTATTCGCATGCAAGGCCTCCAGGGACTTCGCGTGCAAGGTTGTCGAAAGCTTGAACAAAATCGGTGAGCGCTATGGCGAGAAATACCACCTGGGCGACTCCGAGGTGACTCATTTCAGCGACGGCGAGTTCGTGCCTTCTTTCACCGACAGTGTCAGGGGCGCCACTGTCTTCGTGGTCCAGTCCACCTTCCCTCCGACCGACAACCTCATGGAACTCCTTCTGACTATCGATGCGGCGAAGCGAGCCTCCGCCGACAAGGTGATAGCCGTCATGCCCTATTTCGGATGGGCCCGCCAGGACCGTAAGGACAAGCCGAGAGTCTCCATCGGCGCGAAGCTTGTCGCCAACCTCCTCACCGCCGCCGGAGTGGACAGGATAATGACATGCGACCTTCATGCGGACCAGATCCAGGGATTTTTCGACATCCCGGTCGATCACATCTACGCCAGCAAGGTCTTCATCCCCTACCTCAAATCCCTCAACATCGAGAATCTGGCCATCGCCGCTCCCGACATGGGAGGAGCCAAGAGGGCTAATGCCTACGCCAAGGAACTCGCCTGCCCTGTCATTATCTGCCACAAGACCCGCGAGAGGGCGAATGTAGTCGGCTCGATGACCGCCATCGGTGAGGTCGAGGGCAAGAACATCGTCATCGTGGACGACATGATCGACACCGCCGGCACCCTCACGAAAGCCGCCGATCTTCTGATGGAGAAGGGAGCCGCCAGCGTGCGCGCCTGCGCGACCCATCCCGTCCTCTCAGGTCCCGCCTACGACAGGATCAACGCTTCATCCCTCAAGGAAGTATATGTGACTGACACGATTCCTCTCAGGGGCGATGCCGACAAATCGAAGATCAAAGTGGTCAGCATGACCTCGACCTTCGCCTCGATCATCCATAAAGTGTATAATTACGAGCCGATCAGCACCGAATTCATCTTTTAATTCCCTACCCTGAATGCGCACCCTTCTCGCTGCCATACTGATCCTTGCCATCGCCATCGCCCTGATGTGCGTGGGGATCATCGTGAAAGGACGTTTCCCCGAGACTGAGGTCAGCAAGAACGAGAATATGCGCAAGCTTGGCATCAAGTGCATGCATGAGCAGGAGAAGGAGATGTTCGGGACCGAGCGGCAGCGCCAGAGAAACAAGTCCTGTACGGGAGTATATTCAGACTCCTGCGCGGGATGCGGATTTTACAAAAACTGAACGATATGAGCTTGGTAGCTATAGTAGGACGGCCGAATGTCGGCAAGTCAACCCTCTTCAACCGTCTCGTGGGCACGCGTCAGGCGATCGTCGATGAGACGGCCGGCGTGACAAGGGACCGCCACTACGGAAAATGCGAGTGGAACGGCAAGGAATTCTCCGTGGTCGACACCGGCGGATGGACCAGCAATTCGGACGACGTATTCGAGGAGGCCATACGCCGTCAGGTGGTTATAGCCATCGAGGAAGCTGACGTGATCCTCTTCATGGTGGAGGCTTCCACCGGCATCACGGATTACGATTCACAGATCGCCGAGCTGCTCCGCAAGAGCGGGAAACCTGTCGTGCTGTGTGTCAACAAGGTTGACAGCGGAGACAAGGTCTATGACACCTACCAGTTCTACGGTCTCGGACTTGGTGAGATCTGGGGGATCTCTGCCGCCAACGGCAGCGGCACCGGAGACCTGCTGGATGAAATCATGCGCGTGCTTCCGGAGGACACCACCGCTGATGACGACTATCCCGACCTCCCGCATATCGCCATCGTGGGGAAGCCCAATGTGGGAAAGTCGTCTCTTACCAACGCCCTTCTCGGCGAGGAAAGGAATATCGTCACACCGGTCGCCGGGACCACAAGGGACTCCATCTCAAGCCATTACAACAAGTTCGGCCACGAGTTTATACTCGTTGACACGGCCGGCATGAGGAGGAAGACGAAGGTCAACGAGGATCTTGAGTTCTACTCAGTGATGAGGGCCATCCGCTCGATCGAGCGCGCCGATGTCTGCATCCTCATGATAGACGCCAACGCCGGACTCGAATCCCAGGACATGAGCATCTTCAACCTGATCGTCCGCAACAGGAAGGGTTGTGTGCTGGTTGTCAATAAATGGGACACGGTCACCAAGGACAGCAACACCATGAAGGAATATGACAGGGCTCTCCGCTCACGTCTCGCTCCTTTCGACGACATACCCATCGTATTCACCTCGGTTATCAACAAGCAGAGGATCATGGATGTCCTTGACGCGGTGGCGCACGTCCATGAGAACTACTCCCGCAGGATCCCCACCGCCAGGCTCAACGAGGCCATGCTTCCCGAGATCGAGAACTACCCGCCTCCGGCATGGAAGGGGAAGTATGTGAAAATCAAGTATATCACTCAGCTGCCCACGAGATTCCCGGCTTTCGCCTTCTTCTGCAACCTGCCCCAGTATGTCAAAGCACCATACAAGAGGTTCCTGGAGAACAAGCTCAGGGAGCACTTCGACCTTCTGGGCTGCCCCGTAACCATATTCATTAGAGCCAAGTAAGATGAACTGGATAGTCAAGAACCTTATTAAGGCCGCGGTATTCTTCCTCGCGCTGGTCATTGTCGCCCAGATCGCGCTGAAGATGGTGACCCACCATGGCCAGATGATCGAGGTCCCGGATCTCACCAGCATGAGCGTGGATGAAGCCCGGCGGGAAGCCCTGAAGGAAAACCTGAGAATCGAAGTTATCGACTCCATCTTCGTCCGCAGGATGGAGAAAGGAGCCGTCTATAGCCAGAACCCCAAAGCGGGGACCCTCGTGAAGAAAGGCCGCCGGGTGATGCTTACCATCAACGCCAAGCACGCCAAGAAAGTCAGCATGCCCAACCTCGTCGGATATTCAATGAGACAGGCAAAAGCGGAGCTGAATTCCCGCGGTCTGGCTCTTGGGAAGCTTATCTATGTCAACGACATAGCCACCAACAACGTCCTTCGCCAGATCTACCGTAACAGAGAGATCCGGCCCGGGGTTCAGATTGAGTCCGGATCCGAGATCGATCTTCAGGTGGGTCTGAATTCCGATGACAACATGACCTACGTCCCCAATGTCAAGGGAATGAAATATCTCAGGGCCGTGGATGCCGTTCACGACAATTCCCTGAATATTGGCAGGATCGTGTTCGACAAGACAGTCAAGAACTACACCGACTCGCTCAACGCGACGGTTTACAAGCAGACTCCGGCATCTTCCAAGAGTCCGCTTCTGATGGGGTCGGATGTGACCCTACACCTGTCCCTGGACATCAAGGAGAACTATTAGCCGTGGACAAGGAAGCGCGGTACGCCGAGCCCGATGAGGTCATCGAGGACGACGAGCAGGGGATGTTCGAGCATTTCCGGCTTAACGTCGATCCCGGACAGGCTCCGCTAAGGATAGACAAATTCATGGCCTCCCACCTGGAGGACACTTCCCGCCACCGCATACAGCTCGCTATCAAGGAAGGTTATGTCAAGGTCGGGGAGAAAACCGCAAAAGCGAACCTGATCGTCCGTCCTGGCGATGTGATCCGGTTCATGATGCCATACCGGCGCAGGGGCACAGAGATCATCCCGCAGGACATTCCATTGGACATCGTGTATGAGGATGAGGACCTGCTGGTCGTCAACAAACCAGCCGGAATGGTGGTTCATCCCGGCCATGGCAACTATGACGGCACTCTTGTCAACGCGCTGGCTTTTCACCTGGGTCTTACTCCAACAGAGGAAAGAGCCGGGATTCTGGTACATAGGATCGACAAAGACACCTCTGGTCTTCTGGTGGTCGCCAAAAACGATGAGACCCAACTGGATCTCGCGAAACAGTTCTTCGAGCATAGCATTGAGAGGCTTTATGTCGCCGTGGTCTGGGGAAACATCAAAGAAGACGAAGGAACCATAGACGGAGCCATCGGCAGGGATCCCAACGACAGGCTGCGCTTCAAGGTCTACCCCGAGGATGACGAGAGGGCGAAACACGCTGTCACCCACTACAAAGTCCTTGAGCGTTTCGGGTACGTGACAGTGGTCCAGTGTCGCCTGGAGACAGGAAGGACACACCAGATCAGGGTCCACATGAGCCACATAGGCCACCCCCTGTTCAACGACGAGCGCTATGGCGGGTCGGAAATCCGCAAAGGTACGATCTACGCCAAATACCGTCAGTTCATCCAGAACTGCTTCGAGCTTTGCCCCAGGCAGGCCCTGCACGCCAAGACCCTTGGCTTCGTCCACCCCCGCACCAAGGAGATAAAAAGATTCGACTCCATGATCCCGGAGGATATGGAGTCGATGATCTCTAAATGGCGTAAATACGTGTCTATGTCATCCTGAGCGAAGCGAAGGATCTACATCATCGGCGGACGACCGCCACCGGGTCCCCTTCCAGGACCACCCATTCCGGGGCCACCCATTCCAGGGCCCATTCCACGGCCTCTCCTTCCGCCGAAGGTACCGAAACGATAAGTCAGGGCGACTATGACATAGCGTCCGAGAGTGTTGCTCCAACTCTCTGTCCTGGAGTTGTTGGAAATCCTCTCCCCAATGCTTCTGGACTGGTCAAGGAGGTCATAAGCCCTGAGGGCGAGGGTGACCTTATTCTTGAACAGGAGTTTCTGGACATCCATGTTGATGATCACGGTGGGATCTATATCGGTTGTGTAGCCTACATACCAGTTGTAACGGGCGTCGGTCTTGAAGGTGAATCCGGCCGGGAGGGTCCAGTTGATTGATCCGTCAAGGCTGTTGCTCCAGGTGCGCACGTCCTCAACCCTGTTCTTGAGGGACGTGTTCTCCTTATTGATGGAATAAGTCGTGTTGTTGTATCCCACACGGCCACCCAACATGACCTCAAGGTTGTCGGACCTGTAAGTGAACCGAAGTCTCTCCGTCAGGGACATTGTGTTGGTCACATTCTTCTTGAACATGGAAGCCTTTGACGGATCGGGATAATCCGCCAGGAACTCCTCGTACTTTGTGAAAGCTCCGTCCTCGTCAAGATACTTGGCCATACTGGCTCCGGCGCCTGAATCCGTGAAGGATGTGGACTGCGAGAAACGGGCGTTGGTCATGGAGAATATCGAGAAATTGGACTTCGCGATCGGAGAGTTGACGTTGAGCCTTATGCCGCCGTTGTATGAGTTGGGACCGTTGTAGGGAATAGAGTACTGGACCCCGTGGTTGTCGTACCACAAGGCCGAGGAGATCGGATCCTGGACCATTCCTCCGTTGAGATTGACGGTAACGGACGTGAAGGTCTTCCTGTTGGTCATCCTATACTCGGCGTTCATGTTGTGGTTGAAGTACGGAAGGAGGCCAGGATTACCACTTGATATACTCAAAGGGTTAGAGTTGTCCGGAACCATCATGAGCTGCGTGGTGGAAGGCTGGGAGGAACGGCCGCGGTAGAAAACCCGCATATTGCTGGTCTCACCCATGTCGTACCACACCATAGCTGAAGGAGCCCAGTTCACGACATTGCTGTCATAGACCTTGTCGTTGGTCTCGTTATGGGTCTTGGTAGGCATAATGGAAAGACCGATCTGCGCATGCATCTTGTCCTTCTGGTACTGGAGATCCACTCCGGCGCTCTGGTTGTTGTACTTGTTGAGGATATTGCTGGAGTACGTGGCATTCCTCTTCTCACCGGAAGGATTGTATATCAATGACTTTCCCGAGATCACATCCGAACCGCTGTCATAGGCGTCCTTGACGGACTCATTGCGGTTCCAAGCGTAGCTGTAGTTTGCCGAGGCATAAAAACCGCCGCCGAGAGGCTCCGTGTAGACAAGTCTTCCGGAAAGCGAGGCTCCCTTGGAGTACTGGTCTATCCTCTGGTTGACTATCTTCTGGTCAGGGGAATCGGAATCAGCGCTGAAGTTATTCGTCAGGGACTGGTTGAAACCATCCATCTGGTTGTTGCTGAAGTTGTAGTTACCCATGAAGGAAAGCGTCCTTCCGGGCATGCCGAGACGCTGGCGGAACAGCAGGAATCCATTGGTCTGCCAGTTGCGGTTTTCTCCTGTATTGCTTGAGAAACCGCTGTTGGTCAGGCTGGAAGCGTCACCAGAGAGCTTCTCGGTCTCGAAATCAGAGAACTGGGTATAGTTTCCGCCTCCGAAATTGACCTGGGGCTGGAAGAGGATCGAGGTGTTCTCGGTAAACTTGTGGTCAAGACGCATACCGAACCTGTTGCCATAGGTCCCGGTGGTATTAATCCCGGCGTCGTCAACTCCGTTGCGGTAAATCAGTTGGCTGCCGTCACCGAGAGTTGTTGTCTGGACGCTTCTGGTAAGGACATCGCGCTGGGTATTGTTATAAAGGTAGTTGCCGCCGACATTCATCCTGTTGTCGAAAAAGTCACCGGCTCCGTTCAAGCCACCCATCCACGAGCGCAAGATGCCGTTTCCGCCGCCGAAGCCGCCGCCTCCGCCCATGCCGCCCATGCCGCCGCCACCGCCGCGCATTCCGCCCATCATATTCCCGGCGAGGTCATTGAATCCTCGTCCGTTGGTATTGTTGGCGTTAAAAATCAAGCTGAAATTGGAATGCTCGTTGAACCGTCCAATAAAGGCTCCCCCCTGATAACGGAAGTCGTCCGCGGAGGCGAGGGTACTGGTGGTCTTTGGCAAGTCACGTCCACCGCCGGCTGATAGATTGCCCATGAGCCCGTTCATCATACCTTTCTTGACACTCAGGTCGATGACCTGCTCCTCGTTGCCGTCTTCTATACCGGTGAACTCAGCTTGCTCGGACTTCTTGCGAACCACTTTGATCTTCTCCACAATCTTGGCGGGAAGGTTCTGGGTGGCCAGCTGTGGATCGTCCAGGAAGAAGGTCTTTCCACCAATCGTGATCTTGGAGATAGTCTCCCCGTTGGCGGTCACAGTTCCGTCATCCCCAACCTCGATGCCCGGGAGTTTTTTCAAAAGGTCGATGAGCATATCATTCTCCGTCGTCTTGAACGAGGAGGCGTTGTACTCGACAGTGTCTTTCTTGATTATGATAGGGTTGCCGGTCGCGGACACGCTGGCCGCGTCGAGGACCTGCTTGTCTTCCTCCATCTGGATCACACCGAGATCCAGATTACCTTTAACTTCTATCTCCTTAACATATTCCTTATAACCAAGGAGCTCGGCTTTGAACACATACTTGCCATGAGCGATCTTGTCGATGACGACCTTGCCGTCGGCGGCGCTCAGGGCATACTTATAAGGCTTGCTGGAATTCGGCTTGGATATGGAGACAGTGGCGAAGGGCACCGGCTCTCCATTCTGGTCCTGAAGGACTCCCTTCAGGGAGGAAAAGTTCTGTTCAGCAGCCATCGCGGCGACCGATATCACACCGGCCAGGATGGCGATAAATCTCTTGAAGTTCATAAAATAATAATTCAAACACTAGTTTGACAACATCGGAGGCTTCCGGTTTAAATTTTTAAGTCAAAAAAAATCATTTGACCCTGTCCGGATTAGCCTTGATGAAGGTCTCCCAGCTCGAGGAGGACTTCACGCCAGCGAGAGGGCTGGAAGTCGAGTAATAATGGCAAAGGGCTATCGCCAAGGCGTCCGTGGCGTCGAGATGCTCCGCCTTGATGTCCACGTCAAGGGTCTTCCGGATCATCATGGAAACCTGCTCCTTCGAGGCCGCGCCATTGCCGGTAATAGCCTGCTTGGCTTCCCTCGGGGCATATTCATGGACTATGGATATCCCATGTTCCATCGCGGCGATCATGGCCGCGCCCTGGGCACGGCCGAGCTTCAGGACCACCTGGGCGTTCTTACCGTAGAAGGGTGACTCGAGCGCCATCTCGGTGCCATGGTAGGTCTTACAGACCTCGCTGACTGTGTCGTAGATCTGGCGGAGTTTGGAATAAGCGTCTTTCTTCTTGCGGAGATCGAGTACGCCCATGTCCACGAACACCGGCTTTTTGTCAATAACATCGATTACCCCGAAACCAAGCAGGTTGGTTCCGGGGTCGATGCCTATGATAGTCCGTTTGTCCATCACAGGGACTAACCGATCTTGTCAAATCCGGTGTACGGCCGGAGAGCCTCGGGGATGATGATCCCGTCTTCGGTCTCATTGTCCTCAAGAAGGGCGGCGACCACCCTCGGGAGAGCGAGGGAACTGCCGTTCAAAGTATGGCAAAGCTGGATCTTGCCTTCCTCGTCACGATAACGCAGGTGAAGCCTGTTGGCCTGGTAGGTCTCGAAGTTGGACACCGAAGAGATCTCGAGCCAGCGACCCTGGGCGGCGGACCAAAGCTCGAAGTCGTAAGTGATGGCAGACGTGAAGCTCAGGTCGCCTCCGCAGAGACGGAGAATCCTGTACTTGAGGCCGAGGCTGTTCACCAGCTTCTCGACATGGGCGACCATCTCATCGAGGGCGGCATAAGAGTTCTCCGGTTTCTCGACACGGACTATCTCAACCTTGTCGAACTGATGGAGCCTGTTAAGTCCCCGGACATCCTTGCCATAGGAGCCGGCCTCGCGGCGGAAGCAAGGGGTATAAGCCGTCAGTTTCTGCGGAACCTGCTCATTCTCAAGGATGACGTCCCTGAAAATATTGGTCACGGGAACCTCGGCTGTCGGCACGAGATAGAAGTCGTCAAGTCCGACGTAGTACATCTGGGCCTCCTTGTCAGGAAGCTGGCCGGTACCGAATCCGGAAGCGGCGTTGACGACCACGGGAGGCTCGACCTCCTTGTACCCCGCGGCTGTGTTGAAATCGAGGAAATAATTGATCAAAGCCCTCTGAAGCCTGGCTCCCTTGCCTTTGTAAACAGGGAAACCGGCGCCTGTTATCTTGACTCCAAGATCGAAATCGATGATGTCATACTTCTTGGCGAGCTCCCAATGAGGCAGGGCGTCCTGGGGCAGATGAACCTCAGGTCCACCCATCTTGACCACCTGATTGTCCTCGGCGCCTTTGCCGGGAACGACCAGATCGCAAGGAATATTAGGAAGGAGGACTATTGTCTGGTCCAGTTCCTTATTGTTGGCCTCAGCCGTGGCGAGAAGCTCATTGGACTTGGCTTTAAGCTCAGTCACTTCTCTTTTGACCTCTTCAGCCTCTTCCCTCTTGCCTTCTTTCATCAGACCGCCGATCTTTGAGGAGAGCTGCTTCTGCTTTGACAGAAGCGCGTCACTCTCCGTCTGGAGCGACCTTCTGTTGGCATCCAGGGCCAAGACTTTCTCAACTATCTCCCTCGCGTCAAAGTTCTTGATGGCGAGCTTCGCTATTATGCGCTCCGGATCGTCACGGAGCATCTTAAGTGTCAGCATATCTTAAGTATTAATTATCCAAATAAAAAAGAGGACCTAGGCGACAACTCGAAGCCAGTCCTCTTTTTTCTCTATCAATCCTCCGAGTCTAGTTCTCAAAAGGGATAACTGAGACGTAGGATTTGTCGGCTCTCTTCTTCGTGAACTTAACAGTGCCGTCCACGAGGGCGTAAAGAGTGTGGTCCTTGCCCATCCCGACGTTCTTGTCAGGATTGTGGACGGTACCCCTCTGCCTTACGATGATGTTGCCAGCCTTCACGACCTCACCGCCGAATTTCTTGAGTCCAAGTCTTTTGGAATGGGACTCACGGCCGTTCTTTGAACTTGATTGTCCTTTCTTGTGTGCCATAATCTGATAGATTTTTGAAATTAAGCGATAGCGTCGATACGGATCTTGGAAAGCTTCTGGCGATGGCCATTGAGCTTCTGGAAGCCCTTGCGACGGAT
>CACZHP010000041.1:0-21999 GCA_902780935.1 uncultured Bacteroidia bacterium
GATGAGGACTCTTAGCGGAACCTCTTGGGCCACATTCCTTTCCGGAAGTATGGCTCCAGGGAAGAATATTCCGGTAATATTGATTGGCGGCGCTGTAGCTGTGGTGGTGGCTTTGGTTTCGGGCCTTATTCCGGCATATTACAGCACGTCCTTCCAGCCTGCCCTGGTCTTGAAGGGCGCGTTCTCGATGACCGCGAAAGGCGGCGGACTCCGGACTGTCACGCTGATCCTGCAATATGTCCTGTCATTCATATTCATAATCTCAGCGCTTGTCCTGCAACGGCAGACCAATTTCATGGCCAAGAACAACGACCTGGGCTTTGACTACGACCTTGTGCTGAAGATGGATAGCAAGCTGTTCAGCCCGGTCAAGGAAGTGGCGGACGAGATAAGGAAGATTCCCGGAGTGGTTGACGTGACCAGGGGAGAGTCTCCTATTCAAGACAACCCGTCTTCCAGGTCGGAGATCAGGAACGAGGACAACGACAATGTGGTGCAGTTCAGCTTCAGGAGCGTTCCTCCAGAATATCCGGGGTTTTTCCATCTCGAACTCGTCGATGGGAGAATGCCGCTGCCAGGGGAGAACGGAGTCGCCCTTGTCAATGAGTCTTTCGTGGAGTCCTTGCCGTCATACGGAGTAGGCAAGACCATAAACAATTATAACGGTGAGGCGACAATCATCGGGGTGCTAAAGGACTTCCACGCCAGGACATTCCAGCACACATATTCTCCGCTGGTCCTTTTCGTTGAAGACAATTCGTATTACAACTCCTTCATGATCAGGGTCCAGAAAGATGCTGACGTGAGCGGCATTCTGACCAAGTCCTCCCAGATATACGGCAGCATAAGGAATCTTGACGAGAGTGACATTGAGACCGGTTTCCTGAACAAGGACATCGAGAAACTCTACGAGCAGGAGATCCAGCAGACCAGACTCATTAAAATGTCTTCCCTTTTATCTCTGCTAATAGCCCTGATCGGGATTCTCGGACTGGTGTGGTTCGACACCCGATACATGCGGAAAGAGGTGGCTATCAAGAAAGTAAACGGAGCCTCATCAAAGGACATCCTTACGAAGATCAATCTTAAATATATCCTGATCGCCGGGGTAAGTTTTGTGATTGCCACTCCTCTCGCTTACGCCATCGCCCAGCGGTGGATGAGCCAGTTCGCCTTCCGGACAAATATTCCCGCATGGCTGTTCGCAGTCGCTTTCGTGGTAGTGCTGCTGATCACGCTTGCCGTGGTCACCCTCCAAAGCTGGAACACGGCCAACGCCAACCCGGTAGATAGTTTGAAGAATGAATAGTTAAATTTTTAAATACAAAACATTATGATTAAAGTTACCAACCTTTCCAAGATCTTCCGCACTGAGGAGATCGAGACCACAGCCCTTAACGGTGTTTCCTTCGAGATCAAGGACGGCGAGTTCGTCGCCATCATGGGTCCTTCCGGTTGCGGCAAGTCAACCCTGCTGAACATCCTCGGACTTCTGGACAATCCCACTTCGGGAAGTTATGAGCTTCTCGGCACAGAGGTGGGCGGACTCAAGGAGAAAGAGCGCACCAAGTTCCGCAAAGGCAATATCGGTTTCGTGTTCCAGAGCTTCAACCTGATCGACGAACTCAATGTGTATGAGAACATTGAGCTGCCGCTTCGTTACCTGAACATCTCCGCTTCAGAGCGCAAGGCCAAAGTCACGGAAATCATGAAGCGCATGGCCATCAGCCACCGCGCCCAGCACTTCCCGCAGCAGCTCTCCGGAGGTCAGCAGCAGAGGGTGGCTATCGCCCGCGCTGTCGTGGCCGGTCCAAAGCTGATCCTCGCTGATGAGCCTACCGGTAACCTGGATTCCAAGAACGGCAAGGAGGTGATGGATCTTCTCTCTGAGCTCAACCAGGAAGGCACCACCATCGTGATGGTGACCCACTCCCAGAAAGACGCCGCCCGCGCGCAGAGGACCATCGACCTCTTCGACGGCCAGATTGTCTCCGACGTGAAGAACGAGCTGTAATGAAAAGTTTCCTGAAGTTCCTGAGTCGCAATAAGTTATACACCGCCGTGGAGGCGGTGGGGCTGGCCGTCAGCCTGGCGTTCGTGATCCTGATCGGCTCCTACGTGGTGCAGCACTACAAGGTGGCGCATGAGTCCCCTGAGTGGAAACGCACCTTCGCGCTGGGAAATGACGAGTTCCTGGGCCTGACCTATTGGGACAAGGAAGAACTGCAGATGAATATTCCGGAAGTGGAGGCGGCGACGCACATCGCGTTTCTGTGGCAGCCTGCCATCCATAATGGGGAAGAGGTGATCCAGGCCTCCGGCATGGAGGCCGACGCCGACTTCTTCAAGGTGTTCCCGGAATATCATCTTGTGGAAGGAAGCCTGGAGGACTTTGTGGGGAAGGATGATATTCTCATCAGTGAGTCTCTGGCCAGGAAGATTGGCAAGCAAGTCGGCCAAACTCTAAAGATCGATGACGCTGACCGCACGATCAAAGGCATCTTCGCCGATTTTGACGAGACCTTCTTCATGCCCATGGACATCATCACGAATATCTCCGCCACATGGGCGGCTGAGCAGTCCAAGGCATTCAACAGCATCGGCAATTACTCCACCTGGTTCCTTGTGAGAAAGGATGCGGACCTTGATGCCATGCGTTCCAAGGTGAAGGCCCTCCTGCATAAAAACTACGACCCCACCTGGCAGGCCGAAAAGGTGGATAAGTGGAAAGCCTACCGCATGGACGAAGCCTTTTTCTTCCCTGGCGCCAGCGACGGGCTGATCCGCTCTGGAAACGCCCAGATGTTGCGGTTGCTGACAGTCGTGGTGCTGTTGCTCCTTCTCTCCGCCATATTCAACTATGTCAACCTTAGCCTGGCTCTCACAGGCAAAAGGGCCAAGGAGATGGCCACCAGGCGGCTTCTTGGGGCGGACAAATCCGGTATTCTCTGGAAATACATCAGCGAATCCGTGGTCTTCACAGCCATCTGTTTCGCCGCGGCCATGCTCCTTGCGGATCTGTTTGAGCCAATGGTGAACAGCCTGGTCTCCACCCGTGATCCGGACGATATGTTGATGGGAACTGACACCAGCGTACAGCTTTCATTCATGCTCACGCCGGGGTATATCCTGGCGTATGTGGCAGGAATCCTGGTCCTGGGCGTCATCAACGGCCTTCTTCCCGCTTTCGCGGCCTCTCGCTACCAGCCCATCGACGTGATCAGGGGCACTCTCCGGCGTCGGAACAAGATGGTACTGAGCAAAGTATTCATCGTGGTGCAGAACGTGCTTTCAGTTTTCCTGATCGCACTGGCGCTGGTGATGGAGGTTCAAATGCGGCACATGCTCGCCCGCCCTATGCACGCCGCCACGGACAATCTCTACTACATCGAATATTCCGCGCGGAACTACGATCAGATGAAACTCTTCAAAGACAAGGTGGAGAGGCTGCCCTTTGTGACCAAAGCTGGAGTAGGACGAGGAATACCAGGAATGATCAATATGACGATGGGTGTCAAGGTGGACGATGAGCATAGAGTTGACATGCCTGTCATCTTATGCGACTCCACCTACTTCAAACTGCTGGGGTTGGAAGTGGAGGAGGATTTCGGTCATCCGCTGACGCATTCGCTGTGGATGAGCCGTTCAGCCTTCAACGGTGCCGGTGTCTCCGACACCTCAACAGTATTCCCCCGGAGGATCAACATGAACGGTGCCCAGCCGGAATTCATCGGAGGCGTCGTGACGGACTTCCCCACCCGCCCTGCCTCAGAGGGTGAGATCAATCCCAATGGTGGTGTCATCGTGACCCGTGTGGAAGAACTACAATATTCAAATTGTCTTCTAATAGGGACCACTGGGGAGGACAAATCTTATGAAGACCAAATCCTTCAAGCCTACAAGGAATTCCGTCTGGAGACCTTGGGTGTGGAACAGTCTGCCTGGCGGTACGGCTTCATCAAAGACATCAATCGTAAGCAGCTGATCCCTGTACGAAGGACCTTACGCCTGGTGGAACTCTTTGCCGTGCTGGCGGTATTGATCTCCCTGCTCGGCCTGCTGGCCATGAGCACCTACTTCGCGGATGAGAACACCAAGCAGATCGCAGTGCGGAAAGTCTTTGGCAGCGATGTCTCCAACGAGACATGGCGGACGGTCCGAAGCTACATGCTGCTGGTGGGAGTGGCTTGCCTTGTCGGCATACCTCTGGCCATCTGGGCCTCAAGGCTTTATCTGCAGCGGTTCGCCTACCGGATTGAGGGTTACGGCTGGGTGTTCATAGTTGCCGTTATCATCTCGCTGGCCATCGCGTTCGCGACCGTCCTCTGGCAGACCCTCCGGGCGGCCCGGACCAACCCGGCCACGGAACTGAAAAAAGAATAGATATGAGAAGTTACATCAATTTCCTGTCACGGAACAAGCTGTACACGGCCATCGAAGCGGTGGGGCTCATAGTGAGCCTCGCCTTCGTGGTTATTATTTCCTGCTATGTCTGGCAGCAGTTCGCAGTCACCAGGGAAGCCCCGGACCACAAGAGAATCTTCATTGTAACCCAAGGACGAGAGGATTTGCAGGCCGTTCCAGGGGAAATAAGTGTACTGATGGATCGCGTTCCAGACATTGAAACCGGAGCAAGGCTTTGGAAATATGGTTCCGGCGGCAGGTTCAACGACAATGTTATCCAAGGCGGTGTGGATGTGTGCCACATCGATCCTGAATTCTTCGATTTATTCAAGTTCGACTTCATCGAGGGATCACCCGATATTCTCAGGAACAGGGATCAGGTCATCCTCAGTGAATCTTTTGCCAGAAAACTTGCAGAAGATGAGGACATCGTCGGGAGGACGATGATCCTAAGGAGAGATACGGTCGTCATCGGTGGTGTCGTTCGTATTCCTAAGAATTCACAGATCAAGGAGATAGATGTATATAGAGGATTTCCAAACAAGGATGAAATAACGACAGGACCTTTTACCATACCCCTCTCTATGGCTCTCATTCGTCTTCGCGAAGGAGCAGATCAGGAGGCCGCCAGGACACTTATCGACACTGTGATAAGGCAGGAGTTTTCCAACTGGTACAAAATCAGGGAGCCGGAATATAGGATGACGATGCCGATCGACGAGCTCTATTTCTCTCCAAGAAACAAAGTGGACATAGTAAGAAAAGGAAACAAGAATCTGGTTTACACGTTGATCGCTACAGGAATCTTGCTTCTTTTTTCCTCACTTTTCAATTACATCAACCTGAGCGTGGCACTTGCCGGCAAGCGAGCGAAGGAAATGGCTATTCGTTCCACCCTTGGAGAAACACGGCAGAAAGTAGCATGGAGGTATGTGAGAGAGGCTCTTTTCTTCGTTACAGCCTGTCTGGCGCTGGCCTTAATGTTGGCAAAGTTTCTCGAACCGGTTTTCAACAGGATAGTGGCAGGGGACATCGACCTGAACCTGACTTATTCCGTCCCTTATCTGGCTTTCTTTGCCATGATTGCCATTCTGGTCAGCCTGGTCTCAGGGCTTATCCCTGCATTTATGTCTCTCAGGCTCAATCCCGTGGCAGTAATAAAGGGAGAGCAGCGACACCAGACAAAGACTGTGTTCTCAAAGGTTTTCATAGTAATTCAGAATGTACTAACCGTTGGACTTATTGCACTTGCCCTTGTGATGGAACTCCAGTTCAAGCACATGGTCAACATGCCACTCGGTGCTGACTTATCAGGGTTGTATTATATGAGCGCAGGCACGATTGGTGATGATGAACTCGCCGCTAAACCTTATGTTGACCGAATTGGAAAGACCAATGGCTATCCTGGGGAACGGAGAATCACGATGTCTGCTACTTTGAGTAGCGACAATAATATAGACATCGGTATCATCAACTGCGATCCAGAAGCCTTTGAGATGTTTGGTTTTGAGATAGTCCAAGATTATCATCGGCCGAAAATGGGTTCAGTCTGGTTCAGCGAGTCAGCAGCCAGGGCATTTTCAATAGATGAGAGCGCTCCCGTAATTCCAGACTTGCTTAAGTCCCATTATTTGATCAAAGGACATGAGATTGGAGGTATCGTCAAAGATTTTGCGGTGGAAGGGCCCAGCCGAGCCACGGACGCCCAAGTCGGCATCCTGTCTGTCGATGACACTGGAGGACAGACTGGCAGAGTGCTGAAGCTTAATAGGATAGACTCACAAGTAAAAGCCGAGTTGGAGGAAATCGGGCGGCTGGAGAGCATCCGACTGTCCGGTGACGAATCGCGGATGGACGATTTCGGGCCAATAAGGGAATTGATTGAGCGGGGATTGTCAAAGGAGCGTAATTTCATCAGCCTTATTGAGCTGTTCATGCTGCTCGCCACGATCATCTCGGTCCTGGGACTGGTTGCGATGAGTGCCTACTACGCCGGGATGCAGACCAAGGACATAGCTGTCCGGAAAGTCTTCGGTGGAACTGTCGCATCTGAGACCCGGAAAGCTGTCTCTGAATACATTATCCTGGTCGGAGTCGCCATCCTGATCGGAGTGCCGATTGCCATGTTTCTTTCCGAGCGCTATTTGAGGCAGTTCTGGTACAGGATTGAGAATTACGGCTGGGTCTTCGCCGTAGGAGCGGTAATCGCCCTTGTTATATCATTCCTCGCCGTTCTCTGGCAGACCCTCCGGGCGGCACGGACCAACCCGGCCACGGAACTGAAAAAAGAATAGATGAAATAAGAATAGATATGAAAAGTTACCTGAAATTCCTGTCACGGAACAAGTTGTACACGGCCATCGAAGCGGTGGGGCTCATAGTGAGCCTCGCCTTCGTGGTTATTATCGCCTGCTACACATGGCAGCAGTTCGCCATCACGAGGGAAGCTCCTGATTATAAGAGGATTTGCGCACTGACAGGGGCGGGAGATGAGTACCTTTCCGCTTATCCCGGGCAGCTGTCGATGGTCCATGACAGGATTCCAGAGTTTGAGAAGGGTGGAAGGATTTTTAACTATGGCACTAATGCCATATATAAAGGGAACAGGCTTCCGGGCTATCTGGACATCTCTAATGTGGATCCGGAGATCTTCGAGTTTCTGCCTCAGGAGTTCATTTCGGGATCGGCAGAGGTTCTGAAAGACAGGAGCCAAGTTATTCTCGGGGAAAATTTCGCGCGGAAACTGTCTCCGGACATGGATCCGGTCGGTAAGACCATCATACTTAGGAAAGACACCTGTGTGATAGGAGGTATCGTCAAAATCTCTGAGAACTCAATCTTAAAGGAAAGGGACGTCTATCGAGGCTTCGAAGAAAAAGACGCCCCCAGCACTTCCCCGTTTGTCACTCCGTATGACCTTATTCTTGTCCGTTTTAGGGAAGGTACTGATTTACAAACACTCGGGCCTGTTATAGACACTATGTTCCATAAGGAATTCGCTGAATCCTATTACAGTATCAATAAACCTGAGCACAGTTTGGCAGTTCCTTTTAAGGAGTTGTATTTCTCGAAACGCATTGGCGATTCGCTGAAAAAAGGCAATTCGACGCTTGTCTATGTGCTGATCGCCGTTGGTATCCTCCTTCTGGCCTCGGCCCTGTTCAACTACATCAACCTAAGTGTTGCCCTCGCTGGAAAAAGGGCTAAGGAGATGGCCATCCGCTCGACCCTCGGAGAGTCCAAATGGAGTATTTTATGGAGATATGTTTCCGAAGCTATCCTGTTCGTGGCCGTCTGTCTCGCCCTCGCCATGATTCTGGCCAAAGCCATGGAACCAATGTTCAACAGGTACTTGGCCGGGGACATCGGACTTAAAGTGGCGTTCTCGCCCTGGTATCTTGCCGTTTACGCCCTGCTGGCCATCCTGATCGGGCTGATCTCCGGACTTATTCCGGCATGGATGACTCTGAAGCACGATCCGGTCTCCATCATAAAAGGCGAGCAAAGGCGCCAGACCAAATCGGTGTTCTCGAAAATATTCATAGTCATCCAGAATATCATAACGGTGGCGTTAATCTCCATGGCTCTCGTGATGGAGTTGCAGTACAACCACCTTGTGAATATGCCTATAGGGGCTAACGTGGATAATCTATATTACCTCTCCAGCGGTACTGTGGGAATGGATGCCTTGGCCGCCAAACCTTACGTGGACAGGATTGGTCGGGCCGGAGGATACCCTGGTAATGGTAATGTGAGCGTTAGCACAACCTTTGAGGGGAAGAAAATCGATGTCAGACTGCTGCGTTGCGACGAGGCCGCTTTCGAAATGTTCGGGTTTGAGGTTTTGAAGGACTTCAACCTTCCTCAAAAGAATGGTCTTTGGCTTACCGAAACCGCGGCGAATGTGTTCTCTTTTGACGAGGATAACCCTGTCGCGCCCGACTTTGTCAACGTGGTCTGGGGTGAGATGGAAATCGCCGGAATAATCAAGGATTTTGCCCTTAAAGGCCCCTCGGAAATCGCTGGTAACCAGGTGGGTATGGTCTATGTCAGTGAGAGGATAAATGGGACTAATGTTGTGCTTGAGCTTAACCGGCTCGATCGGGATATCAGGGCAGAACTAAGGGAGATCGCTCGCCAGGAGGGCCTTAGGATCGAAGGAGATGAGGATATTGGCGAGAAGGTTTACGGATATATTCCCGAACTCATCGAAAAGACCTTGGAGAAGACGCGGAACTTCATCAGCATGATAGAGTTGTTCATGATGCTCGCGGCTCTGATCTCGCTTCTCGGACTGGTGGCCATGAGCGCCTACTATGCCGGGATGCAGACAAAGGACATCGCCGTGCGCAAGGTTTTTGGCGGAACGATCGCCTCTGAGACCCGCAGGGCAGTCTCTGAATATCTGATCCTTGTCGGAGTGGCTATCCTGATCGGGGTGCCGGTCGCGATATTCCTCTCCGAGCGTTACTTGAGGCAGTTCTACTACAGGATTGATGGCTACGGCTGGGTGTTCGTGGTCGGTGCCGTGATCGCCCTGGTGATCTCGTTCCTCGCCGTCCTTTGGCAGACCCTCCGAGCCGCCCGCACCAACCCCGCCACGGAACTGAAGAAGGAGTAATTTTAAACTAACGAATTATGAAATTATTATCACGGAACAAACTGAACACATTGGTCGAGGCGGTAGGTCTGGTCATTTCTTTCACTGTGTTCATCGTGCTGATGAGTCAGGTGTGGTACGATGTCTCATTCGACAGATCATACCCTGGAAGCGGGCGGATTAATTTGTTCGAAAGGCCTCAGAGCCGTACAAGGGATCAGGCGCCTTACCAGATTCTCATGAACAGGCCCCAGATCCAGGCGATCAGGGATGCTTCTCCGGAAGTGGAGGCAGTAGGGACTATGAGCGAATCTATGCTGGTCGATCCCAACAATGACACCCAGATGGAGTTCCCTGTGGCGGCATTGGTTGATAATGATTTCGTGAATGTTTTCCCTTTCCGCATGGTGGCGGGAACGGTAAACGGTTTTGACAACCCTGAATCCCTTTTGCTGTCAGAAACCTCGGCCAAGACCTTATTCGGAGGAAGTGGCCAGGCTATAGGAAAGCATCTGAAATTGGAAAGGGACGGGATCCAGGAAGTTACCGTCATAGGTGTGTTCAAGGATTTCCCGGTCAACTCGCACATTGCGGGAATAGGAGCCTTCGGGCAACTGGGCGACCTGTACGCTGGGAACAATGACCCGAACTATGAGTCTTTCGACGCTTTTGTTAAGCTCCGTAAAGGAGCTGATCCTAAGAAGATTGCCCCCGTCCTGGCAAAGGCATTCGAAAGGAACTGGGTTCTGTGGGAATCCCAGGACACTCCTTCGGACATAAGGGAACGAGTCCTGAATGATTCAAGGCTTGTCACCTTACATTCAGCGCATTACGACCCATTCTTAAACGGTACTGGAAGCCGTAGCAGGGACTTCATACTGACAGCTATCGCGCTTATATTCCTTATCGTCGGTCTGCTTAACGTCTTCAATCTTACTAATGCCGAACTCCCGTTCCGCATACAGGGCAACAGCGTCCGGAAGATCTTCGGGGCCAACGACTCCCAGATCCTGGGAAAAGATCTGGTGAAGGCCTCCATTCTCTGCATGCTGTCTTTTGGAGTAGCGCTGATCATCACCATATTCGTGTCTGGCTCACCTCTGGCATCATTCCTCACTGTACCCCTTAGGATCGGACAACTTCGTCCGATACTCATTTGTTGCCTTCTGGTGGCATTGGCCGGATCACTTCTTGTCACGTACCTGCCATCCCGCTATGGCAACTCCTTCTCCCCTTCCTCTGTCCTAAAAGGAAGGATCAGCCTGTCAGGGAAGGGCAAGGAGTTCAGGACAGGAACCTTGGCCCTTCAATTCCTGCTCTCATTTCTTTTCATCGAAGTTGGCCTGATGATAGGAATACAGAACAATTATGTCTCGAATTTCGATCTGGGATTCCAGACAAAGGACATAGTACAATGCTGGCTTGGTTTCGAGACCGCAGCCAAGAAAGAGACGGTCAGGGAAGAGCTACTGAAAGACAAGGATATTGTCGATATCACTTTTGCCAACCAGTCTATTCTGATGGGAACCCCTATGTTGAACACTAGGGAATCCAATGGGGTCACCGCCCGTTTCGCAGGTATAGACGTCAGTCCTAACTATCTGGATTTCTTTAGTTTCGATATTGTGGAAGGAAGAGGCTTCACTGAGAAAGACGGAGAGGCCTCAACAGGAGTGTATGTGGTTAATGAGGCTTTCATTAGAGCTTATCCGGAGATCAAGGTGGGATCTCACATGAATGGAATTAGGGTCAATTGTCCTGATACGGACGCGGAGATTGTCGGAGTCGTAAAAGACTTCAATTATCAGGACCTGACACACCCGATAGAACCTTTCGCATTTTACTGTTCCGGTGAGCCTAGTCGAAAAGGAGACCTGACACCAAGATATTTCCGGGCTGAAGTGAAAACCGTTGAAGGGAAATCAGGAGAAGTGGCCGGAAGGTTGGCTGGAATCCTGCACAAAATAGGAGGGACAAAGGATGCCAGGGTGTCTCTTCTCATTTCGTCCGCGAGGAAACTCTATAGCGGGAACGCCGCGGAGAGCGCCTTGGTAAAGACCTCCTCCATCTTCTCGTTGCTGCTCGCGCTTCTGGGAATATTCGGACTCGTCTATCTTGAGGCTCAGACCATCCGCAAGGAAGTCGCGATCCGGAAAGTCATGGGAGCATCCACAAAAGACCTGATCTGGATGATGGCTCGGAAGTATATTGTTTTCGGGACGGTTGTGTTCGCTGTCTCCGTTCCTCTGGGAATATGGATAATCAGCCGCTGGATGGAGCAGTTCTCCGAGAAGGCGCCCGTCCCGGCCTGGATATTCCTCCTCGCCTGGCTCATCGTCATAGGAACCACCGTTGCCGTCATCTCGTCCATGGCACTGGTAGTCTCACAGACCAACCCCGCCACGGAAATGAAGAAGGAATAATATGTTTTATTTGAAACCAATACGGGGCATAGGCTCGTTCTTTTTCTCCTCAATCCTTGCGGAGAGCTCGCCTATTGCTATGTATAGGTTGTCAATGTCGTGTCTCACATCTTCTGAAAGATCATTCAGGGCCTCCAAGTTATCCTCCTGCTCTTGTTTTAGCAGATCGACCTTTGCCTTGAGTTCTTCAAGTTTCAAAGAGACAGAAGAAGCCGCAAGTAAATATTCCCTGACCTGGACGAATGCTCGCATAATGGCGATGTTGGCCTGTATGGCTGTTTCGCTGCGTAAAACAGAAGACAGCATGGCGACCCCTTGTTCTGTGAATACAAAAGGTTTGTATTTCACATTAGATCCCCTTCCGGGATTATCCAAGGTCACAAATTGTGATCTTGAAGAATTCACTAGAGATTTGGTTTCTTCAAGAGTCAACTCAAACATAAAGTCTGACGGGAAACGAGAGATATTCCTTCTAACAGCTTGTTTAAGTGCTCGTGTCTCCACTTGGTACAACCTTGCCAGATCGAAGTCCAGCATCACCTTCTTTCCACGGATTTCATGGATCAGGTCTTGAATAAGAATCATTTTGTTTGACATAGTTTAAATATTAAGAAACAATACTCCGTAAAGATAATGATTATTCCCGGCAATATGAAAAGTTACCTGAAATTCCTATCCCGGAACAAGTTGTACACAGCTATCGAGGCTGTTGGGCTCGTGGTGAGCCTGGCGTTTGTGCTGCTGACAGGGCACTTCGTGTGGCAGCAAAGGCAGATGACCAGGAATGTCCCCGACTACAAAGATGTATATACCTTCTACAGGTCGATGCGGGGCAGTTCCGGCGTCGGGTTCTCATGGGGAACCGCCCTACAGGCGAAGGAGGATATTCCTGAAGTGGAGAAGGCGGCAATGTTCTGGAAAGCGATGTCACAAGAAGAGAGCACCATCGACATTGACGGCGCTAAATACCATGTTGAGGAGTGCATGGTCGGCGGAGACTTTTTCGACATATTCCCGGCCAACTTCGAGACGGGGAATGCGGCAACCCTGAACGATGCCTCTAACGCCATCATTTCCAGATCTTTCGCCAACTTGCTCGGAGGCGAGTCGGCCGCCATCGGCAAGGTTATCGACGGGAAATACACCATTGGCGCTATCATCAAAGACACCCCTAATCCGATATTCGGGGAACCGGATGTGATTATCAGCATCGAGAACCTCACCAACAGGAAAAACAGGCCGCACATGCTGGATGTGATTCCGTTTGTGAAAGTCAGGAAAGGGACCGACAGGGCGGAGCTCGAGGTTAAGGCGGATTCCCTGGCAGCAAAGGCCTTCGACGCTTTTGGAGCCAGGAACTTCTTGGAAGACAGCGGATTAGTCAGGTACGATGAGATCTGGTACTCACCAGCCAACAACCAGAGCCTTAAAAGCGGAAGCCGTTTCTACACGAGGATTATCCTGCTGATTACAATCATCCTGCTTGTCTCCGCGATATTCAATTACATAAATCTCTGTGTGTCCATGACCGGCAAACGGGCCAGGGAGATGGCGACCAGAAGGATGCTGGGAGCATCAAAAGAGAGCCTGTTCGGCAACAGGATCCTTGAATCGGTCCTGTTCACGACCATTTGTTTCCTGCTCGCCGTCCTTCTCGCCGAGACGCTTTCGCCATGGTTCAACAGGATTATCGGTGGCAGCGTGCCGGTCCGGGTCAGGTACTCGCCGGGATGGCTGGCGGTATATGCCATATTCATAATTCTCGTCTCGTTCATTCAGGGAAGCCTTCCCGCATGGATAAGCGCCAGATTTCCAGCGATTTCCGTTGTTAAAGGAGAGTTCCGGGCAAAGAATAAGCATGTGTTCAGCAAGGTTTTCATTGTCCTGCAGCATGTGTTCTCGGTAATACTCCTGGCGCTGGCAATCATAATGAGTCTTCAAGTTTCACACATGGTTAACCGTCCGCTTGGCGCCGATGTGGTGAATGATTTCTATGTCCAGTTGACAGATCCCGGACTCTCGGCGGCTTTCAAGGAAAAAGCGGCGTCCCTGCCCTGCGTCAGCAGGATCGGACACAGCACCTATTTTCCCGGATTGGTCGAGGAAATGGTCACCGAGGACAGCGAAGGCAAACTACTGACCCTGGCGGTTCTCAATTGCGACGCCACGGCATTTGACATGTTCGGGTTTGACATCAAGGAGAAGTTTGAGGAGCCCGCGGTCGGGACGGTGTGGATCTCTGAGAAGGAGATGACACGCTTCGGTGTGGACAGGAACACGGAGAATCTCGGGCAGCATCACATCATGGGCCGCTCTATCGGAGGAATCATCGGGGATTTCGCCCCGAACGATGTGCTGAGGTACGACTCCGGAACCGGAAGTTATGTGAGAATAGGTCGTTCCGAGGAGCAATATGGCCTGCTGATCGAGACGACGGGGGATAAGAAGGAAGCCCGAAAGAGTCTTTATGGTTTATACAGGGATCTTTGCGTCGAGCGGAACGGGATCGAGGACAAGCCCTACATGTTCGGGTATATTCCCGAGATAATTTCGGAGACGCTGGCGGGGGTGAAGGACAGGCTGTCGCTTGTCAGACTGTTCATGCTTCTGAGCTTATTGCTCTCTGCCCTTGGTCTCGTCGCCATGAGCGGTTACTATGCCGGCGAGAACTCTCGTGACATCGCGGTCCGCAAGGTCTTCGGAAGTACTGTCGAGGGAGAGGTCAAAAAGACTGTCCTTGAATATCTTACCTTGATGGCCATCGCTGCCGTCGTGGCGGTACCCCTTGCGGTATGGCTCTCGGGCAAGCTTCTTGAGCAATATTCCTACAGGATCTCCGGCTATGGCTGGGTCTTCGCTGTTGCCGTTGTCCTTGCCGCTGCCGTAGCCCTTCTCTCCGTTCTCTGGCAGACCCTCCGCGCCGCCCGCACCAACCCCGCCACGGAACTCAAAAAGGAGTAGAATATGAAAAGTTACCTGAAATTCCTGTCTCGGAACAAACTCTACACGGCCATTGAGTTTGTCGGTCTGGCTGTGAGCCTTGCGTTCGTGATTATCATCGGGTCATACGTGTGGCAACAGTTCGCCGTCACACGAGAGAACCCCAACAGGGAGAATATTTACCTTCCTGGGCTGCCAGGCTGTCCGGGGCTCACATACGCATTCCCTGATGTTATTACGGAAATTCCTGAAATAGAGACTGTTTCCAGGTTTTGTGAGGTGGCTCCCACTTATGGGAAGAATGAGGTTCTGTGGGGTGCGGCTGTTGACCGCCAGTTTTTCGATTTGCTGCCAAATTACCGTTTCGTGGAAGGGAGCGCCGACGCTCTGTCTTCCCTGTCCAATATCATTGTCTCAGAATCATTCGCCAGAAGGTTGAACCTGAATATAGGAGACAGATTGGAACTGAGTGACAAGGAATATACTGTCGGAGCCATTTTTGAAGATTCCGGGGGAACGGTCATGAAGGTCATAGAGGCTTTCCTGCCCGTCGAAAACTACAAAGACGCCTACCAGCCTTTTGACAATTTCGGCAGTACCATCTGCTTTATCAAATCTCGTCCCGGTGCGGACAGACAGGCGCTTTATGATAAATTGGAGGAGGTCTGCAAGAAGGTTTATCCAGATATCTACGGGCAATCTTTTTTCGACCATCTGGAACTGACCCGTTATGACGAGCTGTTTTTCAAAGAGACAGGTAACCTGTTCCTACATGGTGACCTCAAGACTATCAAGACCCTTCTTTTGGTAGGACTACTGCTGCTTCTTTCCGCCATTTTCAATTATGTCAACCTCTCCGTGGCGCTTACTGGAAAAAGAGCCAAGGAAATGGCTGTAAGGCAGTTGTCTGGAGCATCTAAAGGCCAGGTTGTTGGCAAATATATCACGGAATCCATCGTATTCACGGCGGCCTGCTTCGGTGCCGGCCTGCTGATCGCCGAGGCATTCTGCCCTTTGATGAACCGGCTGCTGAGCAATCCTGACATCCCCATTCGGGTGGCCTGGAAGCCGGGTTACGTTTGTGCCTACGTGGTGATCATCCTTGTGGTAGGAGTGATATGCGGTATTATCCCGGCGGTCATGGCCGGAAGATACAATTCGCTGGAAGTGATGAAGGGAGACTACCGGCGAAAGAGCAAGATGGTTTTCAGCAAGGTATTCATCGTACTGCAGAACGCGCTTGCTGTCATCCTGATCGCCCTCGCCATTACGATGGAGGCCCAGATGCGCAAGACGAAGACCCGCCCGATGAATATCGATGTGAAGGACAAGTTCAGCCTTTCATTTATCACCCGGGAAGACCAGGCTCCACTGAAAGATGCCCTGGAGCGCCTTCCATTTGTCAAGCGTGTTGGCCGGTGCTCCGGAGTGCCGGGCATCGGCACCGGGGGGCAATACAGCAAGACCCGGGACGGGCAAGACATAATGTACCGTCTTTACCGGATGGACAGTACGGCGTTCCAGATGTTTGATTTCAAAATACTCAAAGATTATAACGCCCCTATATTCAACAGTGTGTGGTTCTCTGACGAGAGCTTTGCCGCTACCGGTTTTGACGAGGACTATCATGACATCAGTGTGCTGAGCCAGCGCGCGAGCGGGTGCGAGAATCTCGCCGGCGTATTCAAGGCTTTCCCGACGAACAATGCCAATATGGGAGAAGAGGAACATGCCATTGTCTGTGTTGTCCGGCCTGAAGACATTTGGATAGGAAGTTATCTGATAGAGACCACTGGTGATAGGAAGGAGGCATATTCAAAAATCATGGAGACCTATGAGGCGTACGCCAAGGACCGTGAGGTGTATTTGAATTACCCTTCCTGGATTGACGAGACCATATCCGAAGCCTGGAAACCAGCCTTCAACAACATGCGCTTGATGGAAATCTTCATGCTGCTTTCCATCATCATATCCCTTTTGGGCCTGCTGGCCATGAGCACTTATTATGCGGGTGTGAAGTCAAGGGACATAGCGGTGCGGAAGGTCTTCGGCGGCACTGTGGACACGGAAGCTTGGCGAAGTATTCGGGAATATATGATCCTTGTCGGCATAGCTTGTCTTATCGGCATACCGATCGCTGTCTATGCCGTCCAGGAATATCTTAAGGATTTCATTTACAGGCTGGAGGGCTACTGGTGGATCTTTGTGGTCGCTGTTCTTATCACGCTGGTCATCTCCCTGCTCTCCGTCCTCTGGCAGACCCTCCGAGCCGCCCGGACCAACCCCGCCACGGAACTCAAGAAGGAATAATGTAAAGAACTTTACAAAAAGTGTAAAGCTTTACAGTTTCTTTACACTTTTTGGTTTGGTGGAAGTTGTTGTGAATTAAGTGTTTAGGTGTTTTGGCACGGCGAATGTTACAGATGAGGTGAAATATGATTGTGTAAAGGAAAATGAGAAGACAAAGCGACATATTGATCAAGGTCCTGTCCCTTGGTGTGGGGCTGGCGGTGGGTATCGTGCTTATTGCCAAGGTGTTTTTTGAGCTGAGTTACGACAGTTTCTACAAGGACATCGACCGTGTATATAACATCAACACCTGGATATCCATGCAGGGGAACGAGAAGGATTATGGTCAGGTGAGCGGTGCCGTGGCGGTGGGGTTCATGGAGGAGGTCCCAGGCGTTGAGGCAGGCACGCGTACTACTTACGTGTTTAACGGTGACACCTACCTGGACGAAGATGGAAACAAGTTGAAAGGCACGCTCGTCTGTGCCGATACCTGTTTCTTCCAGGTCTTCGACAGGCCGATCCTGGCCGGTGATCCGGTGAAGGCGCTGGGCAAGTGGGGCAGTGCGATGGTGAGCCGGAGCTTCGCGGAAAAGATCCTTCGCTCCGCTCAGGATGACATTTCCACCGTTATCGGCAAGCAGATTTACAACGATGATATGCCTGACCTGAAACTGACCATCGAAGGCGTGTTTGAGGACTTCCCGAAGAACGGTACATTGAACTACGACATCCTCCTATCGATGGAGACCTACGGCAAGCAGAGTACCGACAACTGGAACGGCAACGACCGCTACAAGGGCTATGTCAAGCTGATGCCTGGCGTTGACCCTGCCACGCTGACCGATGCCATCCGGAAGATGCAGGAAGCTCACCAGCCGCTGGAACAGATAGAGGCTCAGGGTACCAGCCTGAGATATTTCCTGAAACCCTTCAGCAAGATGCACACTACAGCCCCGGAGGTGAAGTCGCAGGTGATTCTGCTTTCGATTGTGGCCGCGTTGCTGATACTGATTTCCCTGCTCAACTATATCCTGATTGTGATTTCTTCCATGGTCAAGCGCTCTAAGGAAGTGGGTGTCCGCAAGTGCTACGGCGCTGAGGGCAAGCATATTTACGGAATGCTGACGAAGGAAGCGCTGTCGCATATTCTCCTCTCGTCGGCATTGGCCGTCATCATTATTTTCGCCGGCCGAAGCATTGTGGAAAACTTGTTGGGAGTACCGTTTACAACGCTGCTGGTGCCGCGAAGCATCGTGGCCATCGTCGCTGTACTTATAGTCGTCCTCATAATCTCTATTGTGGTTCCAGCGGAACTGTACCAGCGGATTCCGGTGTATGCCGCCCTGAAGAATTACACCGAGAATTCCCGCAACTGGAAACTCGGTCTGCTGGGCGTACAGGTGCTTATCAATGTGTTCCTGGTGGTGATGATGCTCATCATCGGGCGGCAGTACCAAAAGATTTCTCATGCCGACACTGGATACGATTACGATAACTTATACTATATCAGCATTTTCGATGGCGACAGGCAGGCCATCACCCGTGCCGTCCGCACTCTGGAGAGCCTGCCGGAAGTGAGCGGTGTCGCTACTGCCTATAACCTCCCTTTCCAGGGCTCCAATGGCGACAATGTCTATCTTCCGGACGATGACCGTGAACTATTCAATATCGCCGACCAGTACGAATGCTCCGGCGGTTTCTACGACTTGATGGGCATTGATTTCCTGGAAGGCCGTGCGCCGAGGGATTCCTCGGAAATTGTTGTGGATGAGAAGTTTGTGAAGAAGATGGCCGAGTTTGCGGACTGGAGCGACGGCGCGGTCGGCAAGCAGGTATTCATCACCGGTCACGACCGTTCCCGCAATTCTGAGCGGAGTTATTTCACTATTTCAGGCGTATATAAGAGTTATATTATCGGCAACCTGACTGGCGTGGACCAGCGTCCCAGTGCCTTGTTCTATGGTGAGATAGGGAGCATGTCTTCCTGGATGCCGCATGTGCTGTTCAAATTAAGGGATTCCTCGACTTCGCTCGGGATGGCAAAGGAAACCCTTGAATCAGCCCTGGAAGGCCGTGAAATCAATATATTATCATACGAGGAGCAGATGCGTGCGGCTTATGACGACAGCAAGAAGATGCGTAATACAATGGCACTCGGGTCAGTGTTCTCGCTGCTGATCGCGCTGCTGGGTCTCATTGGCTTCATTAAGGACGAATCGCTGCGTCGCAGCAAAGAGATGGCTGTCCGCAAGATCAATGGCGCCACGACTCAAGACATTCTTGGCATATTCGCTATGGACATTATGAAACTCTCCGCCGTAATGGCTGTCCTGTCCTGCGTCGGAGCCTTCTTCGTGGCTCACAAGTGGCTTGAGCAGTTTGCCGAGAAGGTGTCGCTGAATCCGATAATATTTATCGGCGGGGCCGTGCTGGTGTTACTGATCGTGTTGGGCGTAGTTGTCCTCAACTGCCTCCGCATCGCCAGTGCCAACCCGGTGGAATCGTTGAAGAATGAATAGTAGAATATGAAGTTTTTCAGAAAGACAGGCGTTTCGACGCTGATCAATATCCTTGGGATGAGCGTGGCCTTTGCCGCGGCGATGATCCTGATGGTACAGGTGAAGTGGGACGCCACCTACGACAAGAACTTCGAGGGACACGAGCGGGTGTTCCGGATGGAAAACAACTGGATAGATCAAGGGCTTTTCAGCACACATATCAGCCGGCCGTTCATCGAAAGAGCCCGTGATGCCAGTCCGAATATCGAAGCCGTGGGCACGATATCAAACCAAGGGGAGCAGATATTCTATAGGGAGGGGGACAAGGAATCGACCATAACGATTCCGGCAGTTCTGGTGGACAGCACAATGTTCTCGGTATTCCCTTTCGAGTGGGTGGAAGGTTCGGCCAAGGACTTCACCGTCCCAGGTAACGCTGTTCTAAATGAGACCTTCGCCAAAATGATATTCGGGGAAGAAAGCGCCATTGGAAAGACGCTTCATACCGGCGACATCTCCTCCCGTATCATCGGTGTATTCAAGAATACGCCACGTAACTACAGTATGCATTGCGGGATTGTCGCAAACATCGGGGACAATAATCTGGAGGAATTTAGCGAATGGTCGTACGGTTCTTTCTTCAAGTTGAAAGATCCTTCTCTGGCTAAGGAGACAGAGAATGCGATTTATACCGCTCTCAAGGAATACATATCGTCCGATGAAGAGACCCAGGTAGAATGGCGCAAAGGATTCAGGATTTCACAAATCCACGACGCCCATTTTGAAAGGGATGTGAAGGCTGATGTTTCCAGCGCCAACAAGGCAATTACCATCACCCTTGCGGCAATAGCCATCCTGCTGATTCTCATTGCCATAATCAACTTCATCAACTTCGCCTTTGCCGAGATCCCTTTCAGGATTAAGAACATCAACACCAGGAAGGTTCTTGGTGAGGGCAGAGGGTCCCTCATCGGCCGTCAACTCGCCCACGCCGGACTGATCGCCCTGGCGGCATTCGGAGTTGCTTGTCTGGCCGTTCACATTGTCTCAGGGACATCCTGGGCATCCTACGTCTCTGATTCCCTGAAGCTCAATGATATTCCAGGAATACTCGCCCTGACCCTTTGCGTGGCATTGGTCTCTGCGGTTGTGGCTGGAATCGCCCCTGCGATGTATTCCACGTCGCAACCTGCCGCACTAGTGCTGAAAGGCTCCTACGGGACAAGCGTCAAGGGACGCGCCTTGAGAAACGCCCTGGTTGCGGTCCAGTTCGTGCTGTCTTTCATATTCATAATTATGGCCTTATATGTGTCGGTCCAGACAAAGTATATGATCCGCAAGGACATGGGCTTCAGCCAAGCAAGGGTTCTCCAGGTCTGGTGCGGCTATCACGCCGGCGGTCAGCATGAAGCGTTGGAATCCCAGCTGCTGCAAAACCCTTCAATTGAGGCTGTGACTTTTGCCGACAACCTGCTCGTTTCAGACCAGAAAATGGGCTGGGGCCGCACGGGCGACGACGGGAAACAAGTCTTCTTCGAGGTGCTTCCGGTCACTGATGATTTTCTGAGGTTCTTCGGCCTCCAGGTCTTGGAAGGTCGTGATTTTCAGGCCTCTGACAACCAGAGTGAGACCGGTGTTTTCATCGCCAACGAGAACTTTATCCAGAAATTCCCGCAGTACAATGTGGGCAGCCAGATTGGCGGCCATGTGGACAAAACAGAGATTGTCGGTATCGTCAAGGACTTCAATTTCAAGAGCCTCCAGCATCCGATGGAGCCGCTGATGCTCCTGGTCTGGGGGAAAACGCAGTGGAGAGATTTCAGTGTGATGTATGTGAGGATGGCTCCTGAAGCCGACTTCAAGGAAGTCTCCGAGTTCATAAAGAAATCGGTCTGCGAGTTTGACCAGACCAGGGAGCCGGACCAGGTGAATGTCCGCCATCTTGACGAATGGATCGAGAATATGTACAAAGAGGAAGAGTCGCTCGGGAAACTCATCACCATCGCCTCGTTCGTGGCCTTGCTCATCGCGATCATCGGCATAATCGGCCTGGTGTTCTTCGAGACCCAGTTCCTCCGCAAGGAAATCGCTGTTCGGCGTGTAAATGGAGCCACCGTTGAGAGCATCCTCGGGATGATCAATCGGAAATACTTGATTATGGCGGGGATAAGCTTCCTTATCGCCTCGCCAGTGGCATATCTGATCATTACCAATTGGCGGAAAGGCTTCGCCTATCAGGCTCCTGTGCCGGTGTGGATATTCATAGCGGCTCTTGCCTTCGTGGCTGCGGTCACCTTCGGTGTGGTCACCCTCCAGAGTTGGCGAGCCGCCAGTGCAAACCCTGTAGATAGTTTGAAAAATGAATAGTTTTTGGAACTTCCTTAGGAAGAATAAGTTATATGGGGCCATCAACCTCGTGGGCCTCACGGTGTCCATGGCCTTCGTGCTCCTGCTGGCGGTGTATATCCAGCGGCAACTGTCAACGGATTCCTTTCAGGAAAATGCGGACCGGATTTATGTTGTTGCCAATGACAACAACGTCCAAATGGGTTATTGGCTGGACAAACACCTGAAGAACAGCTTTCCTGAAATAGAAAAGGGCTGCTGTGTTGCCAATATGGCTTCGGCTGATGCTTTTACCATTGGTGGCGAGTTGGTCTATGGCAGTACCATGGCGGCGGACAGCACCTTCTTTGAGATGTTCAGCTATGACCTGGTGGAAGGCAATAAGGCTGACTGGCGCGTGTCCTGGGACCGCTGTATGGTGAGCCGGGAGTTCGCCAATGTCCATTTCGGGGATAAAGATCCGATTGGTCAGGTGGTTACATACAATAATGGAAAC
>CACZHP010000041.1:22034-22461 GCA_902780935.1 uncultured Bacteroidia bacterium
CGTTTGCGGTATCTATGAAGATTTCGGAAACTCCATCTTGAAAGCTCCGGATGTCCTGCTGCGGGGAGAGATAATGACAAAGATCAATTCCGCGAATAACGAGGGGATGAGCAACGCCGGCAGCGGAATCTGCTTTGTGATGGCTTATCCGGATGCCGACCTCCAGGCCCGGCAGGGTGATATTCTGGATTGGTGCGAAAAGAATTTCTGGGTGTACAAGAGCCAATACGATAAGGTTCGGTTGATTCCTCTCAGGGACATGTATTTCCTGAATGAAGGGATACGGTATGGCTCTGATACCATCCAGTTCGGCAACCGCAGTTTCGTGAACCTGCTGCTGGCCATGTGCATACTGCTCCTGGCGTTTGCCGTGCTGAACTATATCAACATGACGACGGCCCTGACGGGTTTCCGGGCAAAGGAGATG
>CACZHP010000042.1 GCA_902780935.1 uncultured Bacteroidia bacterium
GGCACGGATGGCGCCGAGCGTCTCGTTGTAACCGTCGATGGCTTCCTTGCGGATGGATTCCATGGATCCGGACTTGTCGAGGATGACGAGGTTGAATACTTGGGTCTTTGCGGGGGTGTTGTTCTGTTCCATAATGCAGTGTGTTTTGAATTCCAATGCAAAGTTATCGGCCGGTTGTCCCAAAATGTGGTACAGGAAATGGAATTCTTCACTCTGTTCAAACAAAAAGCCCCGGCCGTTGTGGTGGTCGAGGCGGTTGGTGTTTGTTTAACTGGATTCAAAGCACACCAAATTCTCTTTGGAAGGGCTTCAGATTCCCCTCCGGATTATGGCGCAGTCCCGTGCGATAACCATCCAGAATCGCGAAATCAATGAGCCGGAAGGTATCCTTGAACTCATCTTCCTCGATGACCTGGTGGAAGAGTTTCGCGATGTGGGCAGGCGGATTGGCGAAGGCGCCGCAGCCCATGGCGGACAGGACTAGGGAGTCATGGAAGTTGGCCATGCCGATCCGTAGGATGGTTCTCATCTTGTCCAGGGTGATCTCTGTCTCTTCGGGAAACATCAGTCCGTCGGCCCCGATGCGTGGACCGCTCAAGGCCGCCACGGAAATCACCGGGATGTTATAGGGCGTGTCCTCCAGCAGGGAGCCCTCGGATTCCGGACCGCGGAAGAATGTGACGATGCCACTGTAGACCCCACCGAAACGCTCGTCCATCGGGTACTGGTCAGCCTGCTCGGTCATTCCCAGATCCGGATACTGACGAATCCTGGAAGAAGAGAAGGGATAGAGCGAAAGGATGAGGTTGCTACGACGGCAGAGGTTCTCTTCCTGGGCTCCGGAGCCATACTCGACAAGACCGCCGGGAGTGTACAGGTCGGCCAGGTTCAGCATGGCGGGATTATACCCTTCGTCGATAAGCCTCTTAGCAACGAGGACACAGTCATCGTTCTCGACACGGACCTCGGTCTGGATTGGAGCGACCGGATCAATGAGAGTGTGCACGGGCTCACGATACATGGCAGCATTGGCGATAACCTCATCAGCAGAAGGAAGGCCAATCTTCTTTCCGGATTTCGATATGTACCAGCCCTGACGTAGGATGGACAGTGTGGAGTCAAATAGCTCGATTCTACTTGCGTGTTTGTCTTTCATGGCAGTGTGATTTGCTGCAAAGATAGGGGAGGAGTGTCCCATTTTACGGGACAAACTCTAAAAAGATAAGGGTTCTAGCGACAAAATCTCTTTCCCATTCTTTCTGGCGTATTCGATTTCAGAACGGGTACTGGATCCGATATAGCCACCGACATTGATGACATAGATCGCATCAGCCATGTCGATCTTGCGTTTATGCATGTCGTCCAGCATCTCCTTTGTCCCTTCATTCCAAACCTCATCATCTCCGGAATGGCCGAAGAGGCCGACGCTTATAACGATATTGCCTTCAAGTGTGAGCCGCTTCTGAGCCTCAAGGAACTGGTCCTTGAACCGTGTGCTGCCACAGAGGGTTATGACTTTATACTTGCCAACCATATTATTTCAAAATGTACTTGCAACTCGGATAATTGGAGCAGCCATAAAACCGGCCGTATCTGCCATTTCTAAGGACGAGATTCCCGCCACATAAAGGGCATTTACCTTTAGCAACGGCAGTATTCCGTCTGCTTTGGTTCTGCCTTACGCTGCTGATGTGCAGCTTTCTTGCGCCTTTATCTGTCACATTGGAGTTCATCAGAGTACGGTAAATCTCTCCGACTTCTTCTTCTGCAATCATGGGCTCCTTAAAACGCCTTATGTACCGCACAATCTGTCCCCAATATAATACTGGAAGTGAGCGGTCAACCTTGAGTGTAGCTTGTCTGGAAAACGCAACAATATTATGAATAGGAATGGTTCCATCATTCCCTAATAGCCTCTGAATAGCTTTGACATGGCCTTGGTTTTGACGGAGCGGGTTCCTTAACTCATACTTGTGCCCATAAATGTTCTGAGTCCAGAATTCGCTATTCTCTCCGCCGTAGATCCATCCTTTATAGTATTTCGTCTCTATCACGAATACACCGTAGGCAGAAACAACCACGTGGTCTATTTGAGTGCTATATCCTCCAGATTGAAGTAAGAGATCGTTGATAACCTTATATTCCTTTGGCAACATGGAGAGCAGAACCGCAACCTGCTTTTCACCACGCTGCCCTTTTGTTCGTCTCCAGATAATGCCGGCGGCGACAAGAACGACGGCAATCAGGATTGTTATGACGGCGTTCCCCTCCATACTTTATTGAACCACTTCAATAAATGCATCCAATTGCTGCTTGATCCCCTCGAATTCAAGGTTAAGATCCAGTGTCCGCACCAGAATCCGGTTGGGACCAAAATGAGCGTCAAGGTCTGGGGCGATGGACTCCTGAGTACGGGCGTAAAGGAGCATGCCGGAGACGTTACCAGTGTTGTCCCTGTCCATATTCTTGACGTACGTGAAGATCTGATAAAGGTTTCCGGAGTGGATCGTCTGCTTATCGAACTGTTCCTGCATCATCTTTCCATAATACTTGGTGTCAATGATAAGGGTTTGATCTCCTTTCCTCAGCGTGATGTCAGTCTTCATCGAGGGAAGGAAATCGATAATCGCAACCTCTGGATCCGTGATATCCCATTGGATATGATCCGGTGATGCAGACAGTTCCTTGTGATGAACTCGATAATACTCCAGCACAAACTTCTCAAATAACCGGTTCATGTGCTCATCTGAGAACGTGGCCATCTTATAAGATCCGGATTCCGTTGTCATCAACATCCCGTCCAGGATGAAGTAGCAGATGTTCATCAACATCCGATATGTCTGGTTATTGCGCTGGAACCGCAGCATATTCCAGTAGATGTTGAAAGGATCAATCGTAGAAACGCCATCGAAGAAGGGGAGTATCGATTTGAGTTGATTCTTTCTCTTTGAGGATACGGTCCGCTCCCTTAGAAGAAGCCCGGCTGTTGTTTTAAGAATCTGATTCAGGGTGTTATCCTCGGACAGTTCATCGAACTCACAAGAAAGGACCTGTTTATGGCGGACACGGTTCTTGATGGTCTCGACCATATCGAGCTTTCCTCGTAGCATGGTCAAGGTATCGTGCCGCTCTATGTATTCCCGATACAGACCCTGTTTCAATTGATATGAGATACCCTTGTAGAGGATTTCGGCAAACAGATCCTGGATATACTCGAAGTCCTCCTTCGAGATTTCATCATAGTTATTCTTCCTAAGCTCTTGGAAAGCATAGGAGAGCATGTAATAGATGTTCCGGATCAGTATGCCTTTATCGTTAATCATTGAAGATCGAGTTGAGCTCGGTTTCCCACTTCTTCACCTCGGAACGATTATCAAACCAATACTCTTGGAGCATAGGGAGGATGTCATAGTTGATGACCTGGTGCAGCCAAGCATCATCCACGCTCTTCTGCCCGCAGAAATAGCTGTGCCCCAGTTCGAAGCCGGAGCCCAACGACTCGTCCTTAGCGATGGCCCTGTTGAGATCCTCAATCTTCTCAATGAGGCGGTCGAAGCGCTCATTTGCCATTGCAGCCTGGTATTTCTTGAAACCTTCAGACTGGAATCCGGGACGCATCTCATAGAAACTGAACCGGCGGCGTAGTGCATAGTCAATCATGGCCAAAGAACGGTCTGCCGTATTCATCATGCCGATGATGTACAGATTCTTTGGAACAAAGAACTTCTCATCTTTGTACGCAAGGGTCAGTTTTTCCCCGCGATAATCCTTCTCAATGAGCATCAGGAGTTCGCCGAAGATCTTAGAGAGGTTCCCCCGGTTTATCTCGTCAATGATGAAGAAATAAGGTTTGTCAGGATTATTCGCAGCACTGATACAGAACTTATAGAAGATACCTCTCTGGAGCTCGAAGTCAGAGCCGACAGGTTTGTAGCCCAGAATGAAATCCTCGTAAGAATAGTTCTGGTGGAACTGGATAAGACTCACACGGGTTTCATCCTTCTCTCCCATTAGCTCATATGCGAGACGACGGGCGCAGAAGGTCTTACCGACGCCAGGAGCGCCTTGGAGAATGATGTTCTTCTTGTTCTTCAGCAAAGACTCAAGAGCACCAAGGTCCTCTTTGGACATATAGACCTCATCCAGGAAGTTCTCACGGGTGTAGGGCTCATAAGTAGTTTGATGGTTGGCTCCGAGGTTAGACTCCCGGATGATATCCATGATGGTTCCGTATTCTTCCTTGGTGAGTTTGAAGAAACAACCGTGAGGACCGGACAGGAATTCCATATTCGCCAGATCCTCGTTTTCCTTAATGACGGAATAGGGGATGGGAGTGGTCAATGACTCGACTTTCTCAAACCAGATCCGCTGCCCGTCATTCTCCTGGGCTACGATTGCAAGAGCGAGTATCTGCTTCGTCGGGTTCGTCTCGTAGCAGATAACTTTGTCCCCGGCTTTGGCTTCCAGAAGATTGCGGAATATCTTACGTTTGTTACCGTTGTCATTATAAAGCGTATAATCCTGCTGCTCACCGACAGGCCAGTCAGAGAGTCCCCAGACTGACGGATTGGCACACAACCACCAATACCTGCAATCTTCTTCTGGAACCACTCCGCCAGTAACCAGGATATTCAGACGCTTGACATAATCCGAATACCGTGTGATATCCGTCAAGGTCTTCATCGCATGGAACTCCTGCGTCTCCCATTGGCCTATCTCTGTCCAGCGTACCTTGCGGAGGTTGCGGTATTCATCCCGCTTCTCGTCATAGTAGTACTCTGATTCAACGACACCACGGCCGACAATGGTTGTCCGGCCACGTTTCGCGAATACGATGTCCCCGACTTGAATATCGTTTGCGAACTCCCATGTTGCCAGGCTGGCATTCATATAGGAGCCATCCAAACCATACTCCTGCCGCATCTGTTCTCTCATTGTCTCCCTGCTCTCATACTCCTGGAGGTTTCCAAGTTCGTCCCATCCCAGGCACATCACACCTTCAGCTGTACACACATCCCATTTGCGGGCATTCTCGCCAGGGGAGAACATCCAATACTTGACATCTTTTTGTGCAACTGGCTTGGTAGGGGACGCTTCTTCCCAATACCGACTTACGAAGAAATCAAAATCAACAACCACACAGTTCAGATTCTCATCCTTATAGCAGTCTGAAGTAAGTGAAGCGTTAAGCATCGGGCGGATGTCCGGATCCTTCTGAATCTCGGAACGAAGAAGGTCGAAGAACTCGATGGCCTGCATGAACCCCGCTGCGTCTGCTCCTTTCCGGACAACATAACTGGAATCCAGTACCCTTGTCGTTGCTCTGATCTCAGAATACTTGTAGATGTAATACTTGTCCGGATACCGTGCCCAGAGATAGGTGCTGATGGCATTGAAATCCTGATAGTGCATCTTCTCAGGCCAATACTGTTCGCGGATACGGTCAGATTCAGCCTTGAATTTGTTCACCCTGCCTTCAAGAGGCTTGGACTCATCGAACAGGTTACGGAACATCTCCCGCACCGTCTCAGGCTCGGATTCATACATGCCCTTGACCATTCCACGAGGGAAATGGTTCATCGAAGTCAGCAGATTCTCGAAAGTAGCCGTCGCCTCCCAAAACATAGCGAGGAAATCCGGAGCATCAATGTCCCAGTGATCCTGGAAATGCTTGACGGCTTTCCATTTGTAAATCTCATCCGCGATATGTGTGGGGAAGTACTTCTTGTATCCGGCTATTACTTCCTGAAGTTTGGTGCGATTGATTGTTATCATAACGAATCGTGATTAGTCCATTGATTTCATAATGTCCAGCAGCGTCTGGTAATTGTCCACCTTATGGTAACGGACATTGGAAGTAGAGAGATTATTAAACAGTTTCTCAGCGCAACCGATCTTCGCACGTTCCACTTCCTTCAGCTGCATCGAATCCATCGAGCCCTTAGTCTCGGCGATGAAGAAGATGTGTTTGACAGCGCCCTTGTTGAACGCAATCGCCCAGTCCGGAGCATAATTGCCAACCGGCGTAGGAATCTGGAAAGAGCGGGGAAGTTTCGCATAGACGCAGACTTCGGTCGCAGCATCCAGATCCTCTGCAAACTTCCTTTCACCATCAGAATCAGCAAACACGTAGTCCATAATGCTCTTCTTAGAAGAATACGCCTTGGAAATGTTCTGAGAGTGCTTCTCCTGGGTGAATATCTCGCTGTCGTAGGTCTGGTCTATCTGGTCGTACTCGATGTGCTCGACGATCATAGTTGCCTTTTCATCTTTGATGATCCGGCTGACGTTCTTGATAAACTCCTCGGGATTATTGCGGAACATGGCAAGCTTGATCGGTCGGATTCCCTTGAGGATGGTAGCAACCGTCCGTCGGGTGAGGGTAGTCCGCTTGGCCACTTCGCCGACCAGGTCATACTTAACTGTCGAGGTACTGACTGTCCCGAGAGTCTTGGTGGATGTCTTGGTGTCTCCGAAAGTGTCCACTGAATCCTGGTCACCCACGGTCATCACGTACTTGAGCTCGGTGACGGTCAAATCCCTGTCAATAGCGGCAATTGCCTTCTCAATGAGTTCTTTGCTGTCGTAGTGGACCGTATAGACATACTTGTGGTTGATCTCATTCCAGAGTGCCTGGAACTCCTTCCGGGAGAAATTCTCGTTGAGCTTATTGATAGCTTCGGCGGAGGCATTGCCGTTCTCAATCATGCTATCCAGAGTGATGCTCTCGTCGAAGGTTGCCTGAACGAGTTTATGGATCTCGCTTTCAATATGCTTGAGTCCGGGGAAAACGGGCTGAAGGGTTCCGGCTTCAAGATCTTTCTTATAGGTATCGGTGACCTTGTAATCCTTATCAACGTAATTGAATCCGATAAGGTATCCGGCGATGGCCTGAGCATCTTGAGGACTGATAATGTACGGTATATCCGGCGTAGTCTCGGATTTAACCTTCTTGCCTTCGAAAAAGTCCGGAGTTGCCTTGGTGGGACGCTCACGGAGCGCCTCACGGGTCTCCTTCTGGAGATCATCAACGAATGACTTGTAGCTCTCGTTGGCGATAACAGTCAGTATATTGATGTCCTGCACTTGCTCTTCGCCCAGTTCCTCAATGTCCATTCTGGTTCCGTTCTGATCAACACAAATGCGGAGTCCTCGGCCGACCTCCTGCCTCTTGGCAATAGCGGAAGCCGCATGCCGGAGTGTGCAGATCTGAAACACGTTCGGATTATCCCAGCCTTCTCGTAGCGCCGAATGTGAAAAGATAAACCGAGTCGGCTCATCAAAACTTAGCAGGCGCTCCTTGTTCTTAAGAATAAGGTCATAGGCAGAGATATCATCAGAAATATCGCTTCCTCTCTTAATCTCACTGTTCACCATTCGGCCCTTCTTATCGATCGAGAAATAGCCATTGTGAACCAGAGATGCATCGAATCGACGAAGATACGCCTGGTAATCATCCTCGAACAGGGATATATTTTCGTTTAGAATGCGAGTATATTCTTCCTCGAAGATTTTCCAGAAGGGGCCATGGACTTCGTTACCTTCGGAATCATAACTCTTGTAATGAGCTACCTCATCAATGAAGAAGAGAGAAAGGGTCTTAATGCCCCGCTTGAAGAGATCGCGCTCTTTTTCGAAATGGGATGCAATCGTCTCACGGATCTGGACCCGCTGCATGGCCTCCTCGCTACTGTCGCCATATACCTCACCTTTGGCAATCTTAACGCCATTAAGGAATGTGACGGTATTACGGAAGGCATCGATGTCAGAGATTGTGAAATCCTTATATTCCAGCAGACCTGACTCACTATAAAGGCTATCACCTTGGCCGAGTTTCTTCATCACCTTCTTGACTCCGGAAGCAGTCTCTATCTCCATCTCCAGGCGAACCATAGGAGGCTGGTTCTTAGAAAGAAGGATGTCATCCAAATACAGGTACGAACTAGTGCCTTTGAGGTTCTTTACTTCAAATCCCTTTACTTGGATCTTCTTGACCAACTTCTGTTTGTAGGCGTCCAGGGCATCCAATGCATAAATGCAGTTGTGCTGTGTTTTGTGGGTTGCAGAGTAGTACAGGACGAAGAGAGGCTTAAAGCGTTTAAGTGCAGTCTGGGTCGCCTGTCCTTCCATCTTCTGTGGCTCATCCATGATGATGATCGGACGGTTAGCCGCTATTACATCGATAGGCTTGCGGCTGCCGAAGTCATCACGCTCCGTGTAGATGATACGGGCGGCACCTCTAGTTCCACCTTCCTTCATATCCGTCGCGAAAGCCTGGGTATTGATGATCATCACATTGATGCCGGCATCGCTTGAGAAGGAATCTAGAAGCTGGAGATTGGAGGAGTTGTATATGAAGAATCGGGCTTTCTTGCCGTAGTGCTCCATAAAGTGGTCTTCCAGCATGTTAAAGCTCTTGTTTACGCCCTCACGAATAGCGATGGAAGGAACAACAACAATGAACTTATTCCATCCGTAACGCTTATTGAGTTCAAACATGGTCTTGATGTAAACATAGGTCTTTCCAGTACCTGTCTCCATCTCAATGTCAAGGCCCAACCTGCCTAGATCTCCAATAAGTTTAGTAGAAAGCTTTAAATCTTGCTCATCTTGAATCTTATGGATATTATTTAATATCTGTTGGTCAGATAGTTCTATGTCATTATTTCGATAACCGGCCGAATCGTCGTCATCGAATAATTGCATGAGCCCTTTCCCCAGATCCCTCTTATACTGGAAGGAGCCACGGGATGGTTGGCCGGCGAACACCGATACGGTATTTTCTACTGCATCGGTCTGGTATTGCTGTATCTTAAACTTGAAATTCATATCTACAGCACACGTCTAATCGTTTCTTTACTATAGGCTTGGAATATCTGATCGAAGTTGTCGGCGACATTATCCGAGGATAGAGAACTGTCGCGGAGGATGAAGTAATAGGGCTTCATCTTAGCAACTTCTTTGATAACTTCCTCATTGATGTTAGCATCGAAGCAGGCCAGCAAATATCCATTATTAACGCTGAACACATCCTTGCCAGCAATCTTCTTTGTCTCAATCTTAGCCGACAGAGGCAGATTGCACTCCAGCATCACTTGGAAGAGCAGATCTTCTGGTGAACGATCAGCCTTGATATTATCCTCAAAGAGGGTAGTCTCGTTAGACTCCTCTGGGCGGTAATAGATATCCTGCATATTACTAGAATCCAATTTAAGGACTCGGAATCCGATATCCACCTTGGGCTGGGACTCTGGTTGAACAAATAGGCTATTGTCTTGTTCGGCCTTCTTCTGCTCCTCGAGTATTATTCTTCCAACCCTACGGATTCGTTCTTTGCCAATTTCGCATATGTTCTTGTATCCGGCTTTGAAAGCTTCTGATTTCGGTTCCGTGTCTTCTGGAAGTTGAACCATGATAAACTTCCTTTTTCCTCCATCTTCTGCATTTAGCTTTAATACTGCATGAGCAGAACTCGCAGACCCGGAAAAGAAATCAAGGACAATAAATGAATCATCTGTTCGGTTTATCTCCAAAGAAAAGAGTTGTTTCAATAAATCAGTAGGTTTGGGAAAATCAAAGATTCGCTTATCTCCCATTATTTCTGCAAACTCTTTCGACCCGGCCTGATTAAACACATTGGTAATCATAGACAGTTGAGTTCCCCTTCTCATTCGTCCATTTTCATCATATAGATAGTTCTTTACTCTGACGCTATATCCTTCACTAGTCTTATTAATTACAATTTCATTATTAGCAAAGGCCTTGTCAAATTTTTCTTTTGACCATACCCAACGGCCACCTTTGGGTGGCAGAATCGTATCGCCATTATACTCGATAGGATACATTAAATTAGCTCGCGCTCCTTTACTTGTTGAAGCAAGTGGTTGTGTTGTATAACCGCCACGAGTTGCATATTTCTCATCTTTTTGAGAATATGATGATTGTAATTCTTCTGAAAGATTGCAGGTTATATACTCGATAGGACAGCGAGAATAAATAAGAATGTACTCATGTACACTGGCAACCCCACCAGTTCCGCCACCAGCGCCATATTTATTCTTCCACACCAATTGAGCAACACAATTATTCGTACCGAAAATCTCATCGCATACTTTTCGAAGATTTGTTATCTCTACATCATTAATACTGATAAAGATGACGCCATCAGGGCTAAGTAGATCTTTTGAGAGTTTAAGACGAGGGTAGATCATGTTCAGCCAATCGGTATGAAAACGTCCGTTAGCATCAGTGTTTTGAAATAATCTATTCCCCTCCTTATCGAACTGCCCAGAAGCTTCTGAATAGTCTCCTGAAGATTGGCTAAAACTATCATTATAAACAAAATCATTACCGGTGTTATAAGGAGGATCGATATAGATCATCTTAACTTTCCCAAGATAATCTTCACGTAGAAGCTTCAACACCTCCAGATTGTCCCCTTCAATATAAAGATTCTCGGTATTATCGAAATCGACACTTTCTTCGCGGCAAGGTCACAGGGTCATACTTGACGGGGTATTCGCCAAACGTATAGCCTTCTTCTTGTCCGGCCAAGTAAACTGATATCGTTCCTGGGGTCCCTCGACAATATCCTTTGAAAGCTCTTGCCGAAGCATATCAAAGTCGATAACCTTTTTCATCTTCCCATCCTCGCCAATACACTCGGTCAGACAATTCGGGAATATTTGGCCAATTATCTCAATGTTACTATCTGTGATATCCACAGTGTGCATTCTCATTTTGTCCATATAGATTCTTTATTGTTTCCAGAAATGATAAATAGGCAATGTTTTGAAGAAATCTTTTTGTTCTTCAGATAGTTTGTTGAAATGGAATTCTGCCCCGGCTTGATTATCCAATAAGAGCGAACATGCTGTCTTGTAATCCTCGGGATAATCTCCTTCGAGAAGTTCGCAAATGCGGTCGTTCTCATCTTTCGTAAGAGCTCTGCGACGTTTGACAATTTGGAGATGGTTAATATCGTTTATAGGTGACTCTCTAAACCTCCTGGTCTTAATGAACCAGTTATTTAACGTGTCTGCTGCGTCTAAGAGCTTAACCTTTTCCCCTCCTGTCTTGTCATATGCAAGTATCATCCTAAGCATGTCGAGATTGGCTTGTTGAGCGACCTTCTCGTCTTGCTCCACAAATTGCTCGTAGCTAGGGATCATCTTACTGTAGTCGAAATTTGAGGCTTCGACAAATTGTTCAACGCTTAGAAGAGTGAATCGACTGGATTTTGTAATAATGTCATTTTCATTTAATAGACAGCACACATCGTCGTCCATAAAGAAATCACGAACAATAAACTTTCCGTCATCGGCAGATTCGAACATCACATATAAAACAAGATGACCAATCTCAATCCTCACATTCTTCTCCATTCCGGGCTTGAGATCCAAAGGCTCATTAAGAACGATTCCTTTATATAGTGCTTCTAAGTTACTTATTGCATTTGCGTCTAGCTCATCTAGATTTATATCGCCTTCAATGTGCATAGTTTGGAATAAACTACGTACCTGGCTTAAAATCCTTAATTCTGTCTTCATTCTCGAAATTACCTCATTATCGACACAAAGGCCATCACAGGGAACCTCAAGTTTGCCAATGTTAAATTTGCTATATTTAATAATAGCGAGACAGAACGATAAATATGGAATCTTCTTTATATTAGAGTGCTTTTCTAGCTTAAAGTTCAAAGATGCTTGCTTTTCGCTATTGCCTGAACGGAATGTAAAGAAACTGCCAATAGTTACAATAGTTTCGCCCTCATCCTCGAATATTGTACATCCTTTGAAATAGGGGGTCCCATTGACAGAGACTTCCTGGTCGATATTCTTGCCAATTTTGAGTGTAACAGGGCCGTCACCAATGGGGAATGTAACATTTTTGTCGTCATCAGTAGCATATAAGTATAGCGGATGACTTTGCATATGCTTGAATATATCGTCTACTGGATTCGGCGACTTAGCAAAAACTGTGAACTGTCTTCCACGCTTGCCCAAGTAGTCTTTAATCTCAACAATTGGTTTGTCAGAAGATGAGGTCTGTTTCTTACAATCAAAATGGAACTGAAAAAGATCCTCTGTAACAGTGTTAATATCTTCAGGCAAACGATGAAGAGTAATGGAAACCTTGCCTCCTTTTGCCGGGACACGTAAATACTTTTTAAGTAGGACAGGGGTTAATAGACAATAATAGATTTGTGAGCCCTCTTGATTCTCCGTCAAAACATAAAAGAAAGCAAGCCCACCATCACGTTTGTAAGACTGAAGAGCCGACACACGGACAGGGAATGTACAGGTCTCTTTTGTTGATGACTTTGCCGATGATTTAACTTGAGCCGGGATTCTGCCATATACTTGATCTGCTTTTTGTTCCGAAGAGTTGAATAGGTATAGATGGCCATCCCACAAAGGCTCTTTGTCATTGCAGGGAATATATGTATCCACGCGGTCACACTCTGCGAAAAAATTGCACAGAATGCGCAGCCCCTTTTCCTCTATCTTCTTCGTGGTCATCTTAGCCATCGCTATAGCTTATTCTTCAATTTTTGTAATTCTTCAAACATCTCCAGTTTCCTGCGAGGCTGCTTCTCTTGCCTTGATTTTGCTTCCAAAGCATCAATCTGCTTGCGGAGTTTCTCGCGTTCTTCGTCTAAGACAATCTGTTCACAGAGAGTATTACCTTCTTCGACCTCGATTCCACCAATGGTTTTCACAAGATTCTCCCAGACCAAATCGGTCGTGGTCCCGACTAGCTCAAGTTCATAAGCGTTGGCCGGCACCCAACTGCCACAGATTAGTTTTGTATGATAGATGGCTAGCTGAATTTCATCCTCATAGTGAAGAGCGAATAGCATTTTCTGGGGGATGAGCTTACTTAGCATCTGGATGTTCTTGGGATCATAATTCGGTCGCTTCAAGGCGACATCAACCACATAGATCGTCTCTATGGTTTCACCTTTTTGGAGTGCCGGAAGCTTGTTCTGGGAGATAGCATTCACAAGGGTCAATCTACTAATGTCCGCGTCGAAGTGGTCGCGCTGGGCGGGCTTCAACTCGAACTTCTGGAAGATGGCCTTCTTCGGAAGTTGCTGGGCTATCTCTGTACTTTTCGGCAGTCCTAACATAAGCGGTTATTTGATAACAAGGAAGCAGATCAACTCAAAATCATCCAAACCCTTAATTTCCTTGGTGAAGAGATCGCCCTGGATTCCCTCCAGGAAACTGTCGATATCGCTGCTTTCTTTAACTGTGATGATACTGCTGATGGCATCGCCAAGCAGCTTGGAATACGTTCCCATCTTAAACCCGTCGCGAGTCTCGTGGTTGAACTTCTTCGTGAGGGATTGGATAGGCTGGTTCTTACCCTTACAAAGGCTGCGGAACTTATCTAGCAGTTCTTTGGGGGACAGGTGGTTCACTACAACGGAACCATCATTCCGGAGGTAAACCATATAGAAGGGATGCAAACGATTCTTCTTGTCGATATTGACGCCTGCATTACGGTTCTTCAGCACGTAAATAACGCCAGGCTCCGTAAACTCATTGGCTCCGACGACAGCATGAAGGCCAAAAGGAGTGTGCTCGACATCGCTGTGGGTCTTCATGTACTCAAGCAGATCCAGACGGAACTCATTCAACCCAAGGTCCATAATGGAGACGCCGCTGTTCATATCCTCAATATCCACAACCTCTTCCTGAAGGCGCTTGAGCTGCTCCTTACGATACTCGAGATCCCCCTTCTCTTCAGGAGAAATTAGGTTGTCGTCACCGGTGGAAGTCATGACTGACACCTTCATGCGGGCTTCGACACGCCCCTTGAGATCGATGTACTCGTCCAATGTCATGTCCGGCCAGTAGTTTACCAGCTGGATGACATCATTCTTGGATCCGATACGGTCGATACGGCCAAAGCGCTGGATGATGCGGACCGGATTCCAGTGGATATCATAGTTGATGAGGTAGTCGCAGTCCTGGAGGTTCTGTCCCTCGGAAATACAGTCTGTCGCAATGAGAACCTCAATTTCCTCGTTGATATTCGGATAAACGGAAGCCTTTTCCTTGGAGATAGGCGAGAAGAGTGTCAGGACCTTGTTGAAGTCCAGTTTCTCTTTAAGCTTGAGCGTGCTCCTCGCCTCGACATCACCGGTGACAAGAGCCGTGTCCATATCGTACTTCTCCTTGATAGGTTTGGCCAGGTTATCATAGAGATAGACTGCCGTGTCTGAGAAGGCAGTAAAGATGATTACCTTCTTGTTGTTGCCGTTGATAGGATGTGCGAACTTATCCCTGAGGTCTCCGATAAGTGTCTGGAGTTTGCTATCATGCTCGGGGGTTATGTCCTCCAAAAGAAGCTTAGTCAGTCCAAGCGTATCCAGATCCTTTTTGAGATACTGGCGCCAGGAATCAGTATCCATATCCTCAAGCAGAACCTTGCCCTTCTTTGTTCCGATGAAGGCATCATTGTCGCCATCCTCGATATCAAAATCGTAGCCGCTGACCTCTTCCGTCTCGATGAACTGGTCGTGCCGGTCAATCTGCTTGATAGTCTTATCGATCAGATCCATCACACGTGTCAGAGTCAGGCGGAAGGAATTGACGGAGCTCTCCAGACGTTTGAGCATGAGGATACACATCAAACGACGGATACCCATCTCTCGGCCCAGGGAGGTCAGACCCTCGGCCATCTCCGGATCCACGTACTTGCTCAGTTTACTCGGCAGGATAAAAGCTGAGGGAGTGTAGATATACAGGTTCAGCTCCTGGAGCTGGGCAAAGATCTCGTTGTAATTGATAGTGCTCTTCAGGTCCGTCAGTGGCGGCCGCCTGGAGATAGGGGCCAAACGGGTCGGAAACTTACCGATAGCAGCTGTATCATAGTAGGCCTCGATGTGCTTGCGGCTGCGGGCGATGGTCACGCTATCAAGCACCTCGAAGAAATCGAAGCTGAGCATGCCAAGGAGGCGTTCCGTAGTACGCTGCTCGTTCGGGAGCTTGGCCCAGTTGTTATACGCCTTCTGTGCCTGACGGAAAATGTCATCCAGTGAAGCCTCTGTATTGAGAAGGCTGTCCATTCGCTGAACGTCGCCCTCGTAGGCAAGCTGAAGTTGGTTCTTTAGATCATTGAACCGGTTGTTCACCGGAGTGGCGGACAGCATCAGGACCTTAGTCTTCACTCCGGCTTTGATGACTTTGTTCATCAGACGGAGGTAACGGTTCTCGCGAGGATCCTCCTCCTCATCGCTGCGGGTGATCTTGCCGCCGTTGCGGAAATTATGAGACTCATCGATGACAACCAGGTCATAATTGCCCCAGTTCACCTTGTCCAAATCGATGCCGTTGGAATAGCCACGGGTTCTAGACAAATCGGAATGGAAAAGCACATCGTATGACAGCCGGTCTTTCGCAATGGGATTGGTCGTATAATTGCTGCGATAGGTCATCCAGTTGTCGCAAAGCTTCTTCGGGCAGAGGACCAAGACGGACTTGTTGCGAGTCTCGTAATACTTGATGACGGAAAGCGCAGTAAAAGTCTTGCCCAGACCGACGCTATCTGCAAGGATACAACCGTTGTATCGCTCCAGCTTGTTGATTATGGCTAGCGCCGCATCCTTCTGGAAGTCATAGAGCTTGTTCCAGATCTGGCTATCCTTGAATCCCGTCGCCTCGTTGGGCAGAACATCCTCAGAAATGTCCTCAAGGAATTCATTGAAGATGTTGTACAGCGTGACGAAATATATGAATTCCGGAGAATTCTCCTTGTAGATGTTCGAGATATGGTCAATGATCTGCTCGGTCACGTCCGAGAACTGGTTATCGTTATTCCACGCCTCGTTGAAAGCTCTCATGTATTGCTTCGCATTCTCCCCGTCAATGCGCTGAACGTAATTCATGAAGTTGTTTCCCCGTTCGCACCCGAGACCGGTGGTCGTGAATTCATTGACCGGAAGGTAAGTAAAGTTCTCATTGCTACCCGCAACAGAAATGAATCCCATCATCTGCTGCGGGGTTGTGTTGGACTTAAACTTGACCTTCTCCCTGATCCACTTCGCACACTCGATAGCGATAGCTTTCTGCGTGAGCTGGTTTCTCAATCGGACCTCAAACTCGGAACCATACAATGTGCGTTCACGGTTGATCCGTGGGATGAAGAACTCCCTGCGCTGCTTGGATTCACGTTCCTGGACGAATGAAGGGGCAGTAAAGATGAAACGGAGTTCATCAATGTCCTGCAGCTGTTCTTTCAGCTCATTGAAGGCATAGATGGAAAAACACGCGGCTGCGATACTGACCTTGGAGCCCTCACCTATAGTTACGCGAAGATTGTCTACGACCTTATTGTTGATGTTGTCAAAGAAAGAAAGGGTAGTGTCAGGGAAGACACTGTCCGGAGTGGGAGGCGCTGATGCTTCGTTCTTTCGATGGACCTCGATGACCTTCCCCAGATGGAATTCCTCGACCCAGAACGCAAAGCGGGGAATACCTTGGGCGTCTTCCCTGATGCCTTCCGGGTGGAAAGAGAAATCGACCACTTCTACGATGGCCCTGTCACGTTGTTTTGCATAACCTACTGCCAGAGCCAGGTACTTGTACTGACGGGGGAGGAAAGGGAAGCCACCTTCCACGATGTCATCGACATAGTATTCCTTCGAGAAGTCCTTGACAACATCCGGATTCAGCTTGAATTTCGTAGCCGGATCCTTGATGAGGTACTTGTTGGCAGTAGTGCCTTCCTTGACTTCTCGATACTCAATCTTTTTCGTCCCAGCTATGATCTGGTCGAAATAGACCTGCTTTATGGGCAGATAAAGAGTATTCTCTTTATTGGGGGCTTCCATTATGTAGTTCTGGTTTACTTGCTTAAACTACAAATTTAACAAAATTTAGAGTTGAATCCATCTTCAATGGTGATTTTCTGTATCTTAGGGCTTACTGATGATTACTTGAAGTTGTCAGAAAGCGAGCGTAAAATGGTATCTCTCAGCCGTTTTTATTCAGTCTGATTATGCTGGGTTTGAAGTAGCGAAATGTCATGATAACTGTGATTCCCTTTTCTTTTTGACCAAAGATGAGATTATTGTAATCCAGACGATGGCTCCATACACAAGAATTCCTCCCAACGAGCCATATCCGACACCCTCTGTAATACCGAACCACTCAACATAACCCAAAAGCAATCTGGCCACATCCATGAGCAGTATGATGAGCAGTATGACATAGAAACAAAACATCAAAACGCCCAATAATGCGTAACCTCCTTTTTCACTATGAAAAAGCATATAAGCGGCTATCAGATAAATGAGCACGAATACCGTCCAGATGATGTAATAGGCAATTCCATGCATGTCGTATATTTCGCTTGCTTTCGCGCCAAAGATAAACGGAGGTTGTGCCAAATTGTGATACAGCACTTAAATAAATAGGCAAAAACATGATTATTTTCAGCGCTGAATGAATCTGGTCAACATGTAAGGTGGTATTTATAACAATTTGAGAAGTTGAGTCATATCCATGTTTACGAACTTTGTTTACGTATCACAAACCTCATTGAGTATGACATTATCTATCAAACAGGACAACCTCACCGTAGCGGTGGAGTTGGAGGAAGACGGCTACG
>CACZHP010000043.1 GCA_902780935.1 uncultured Bacteroidia bacterium
TGAATAGTTCTTTCCGGAGACCTTGGTTTCCTCCAGGACGGCCATCCGGATGAAGGTTTTGAGGCACTTCATCCGGAGGATATCCTGCTGCTCGTCCGAAAGATAATCGAGCTGCTCATCATTGAGGGTGATGCTATATCGGAGGTTCTTGAACTGACTCATCGCTGCTGATACTGTGTTGCCAGGTCGCGCGCCTTGTCGACATCGAAGACAATCCGTCGCCCAATCCGGGAGACGATGGCAGGCTTCAGTATCCCGCCTCCTTCGGAGGATCCGTCCTCTTCACGTACTGCGCGCATGAGCGCATATATGGTGGAATCCGAGCATCCGAGCTCCACGGCCAGAGCGTGAACGCCGAGGGCCTTCTGACCCATAGGAGCCGGACTGGTCTCCGCGTTCGGGGAAAGGCTCATCGCATATTGCGTGAGCTGGCAGTACTCCTCCCCGGTCATCTGCCAAAGGGGCTTTACGAGAAGCCCTTCGATAATCTTTTCGTCCTTCATTTCTTTTACTTGTCCAAACAAGTCTTTTAAGCATTAAACTTCGGCACATTCGTCCTTTTCTTCGATCGGCAGGATTGTACAAGCGTGCCGATCTTTCAAAGACAACGTGCCCACATTCAGGGAACTATGGGTCACTTCCCTGACTCAAGTTAGGAATATGCTTTCACCTGCAAAAGACTTCCGGGATTCCCGGGGCAATTCGGGGCGTAAAAATGCGATTATTTCGAAAATGGTACTACAAAATGGTACTCAGTATACTTTAAGCGTATACTCAGATGCCTCTGATTCGGCGTTGTAAAGTCCTCCGGGGTTGGGGACTGTCATCGTTTTCGCAATCTATGTAAGTGGCACGCTTGGACAAAAACTGAGGCTTTCAAGAACGGCAGATCCACTTCCTCCACGGATTGAATACTTGTTTATCAAACCGCCTGGATTACCGCTTGAACAAAGGGAAAAGGAAATCCCTCGGGGCAACCGAGGGAGAGAATTATTTTAACATTTATAATGAGCCAATAGCCAGGAATAACTGTCATTATCCCTATATTCGACTAATAAGATCTTGTGGTGTAAGATCCTGCATAAGAGAGACTGCAAACCACTTTTTCCCAAGATCTTTCAAAGATGCACCGAAATGATAGACCCTATTATCGATGATCAGGAATCTATCGTGAGCTTTATTGAATGGCTGAACGCTGATGGGAGCATATTGGGCATTGTGCCTGTTAATGTCCAGTTGGAATTGAGACGTAATCTGCTTCGTGTAGATAGTTGCCTTTACCGAGGAGTCCCGCTTATCAAGCATAGTAAGTACGCTCTCATCTACGTAGTTGTCAATTAGGGCAATCTCCGTCTTCGCGCTCTTGATAAGTTCGGAGACAAACCGATAGGCATCGAATACCTGGCCATCGAAAAAAATGTTTTGCTTCGGGATGACAGATTGTTCTTCCAACTTGTCGAAAATCTGTTCAATCTTATGGTCTGTCTCCAGTTGCTTGAATTCTATTCGGTCTAGCCTTTGGAAAACCTGAGCATTGGAGAGCAGGAAATGACGCATTGCGACAAAAGCATTCATAATCTTGATGCTGATCGCTACGGCTTCTTCACTGTGTAATACAGACGAAAGCATAGCAACTCCTTGTTCAGAGAAAGCAAATGGCTTTGTCGGAGAGAATCTCAAGGTGTTAAGGCGGTCGCAATTTGCGACCACCTCGGCAGTTTCGTCAGCCGTCAATTGAAAACGGAAAGAGTCAGGGAACCGATTGATATTGCGGCGAACCTGCTCATTAAGTCGCTTTGTACTAACACCATATAACTCAGCGAGATCCTTGTCAATAATGACTTGAACTCCCCGAATAGTGAAGATGCGGTTCTCAACCGAGGGTTGAGGAAGGTGGTCGCAATTTGCGACATCCTTTTGCTTTGTTTGCGGCGACTTCTTTGCCATAGCACGTTCTTTTATGCGAAGGTAATTATTTTTCTACAACAGCCCATTGAGTTTCGTCATCGAAGATGCTTTGATCGAGTCTACGATATCAATGTAGGGCTTCATGGATGAGTAGTCGCTGTGGCCTGTCCATTTCATCACGACGTTCGGCGGGATGCCCAGGGACAGGGTGGTGACGATGAAAGTGCGACGTCCGGTGTGAGTGCCGACGAGTTCCCACTTGGGATGGATCTCGTCAGTACGGACATTGCCCTTGTAGGTCGTAATGCGGATCTCCTCATTGATACCGGCGAGTCTGCAGAGTTCCTTGACGTCCCTGTTCATAGCTTGATTGGTATAGTTCGGCAGGGCCTTATTGTCATTGAAAGGGGCATCCTTGTATTTCTCCAGAATTGCCTTTGTAACGTCGTTTAGTTCGATAGAGATACTGTCTGCCGTCTTGACCGTCGTAACTTCAATGTGGTCGCCTTTAATGTCACTTTTGCGAAGATTATTGGCGTCTGAATGACGGAGGCCGGAGAAACAGAAGAACAGGAAGACGTCACGGATCGGATCAAGGTATGCCTGGGCTTCGGACAACTGAAGGTTGCGGATGCGGCCCATCTCTTCCTTTGTAAGATAAATGACTTTCTTCTGGGTGGTCTTCAAGGTCGGCTTGAACGACTTATAAGTCATGTTCGTATTGTAACCTTTTTCGGTGGCCCAGTTCAGGAACCAGCGCAAAAAGCGCAGTTTCTTTTCGATGGAAGAATTCTTCAAGCCAACGATGTCATCGTGGTCGTACTCTTCCCTATCGCCTTTCTTTTTGCGGGGCGTCCGAAGCGTTTTCACATCACGGAAATAAGCTACGAATTCCGTTAAGGTAGACTCGGTTATATCCGAGAACTTAAGGTTCTTCTTGAAGGCCTTCAAGTCTCTGCGCATCGTCTCCATCTTCGCATAGGTCGCCTTTGTCCACGCATTCTTCTCTCCGCTCTCTTTGATGAACTTATCGTAAATCTCAAAGAAATCAGGAGCCTTAGGTTTACGCTCCTTCTTCGGTTCAGGTTCCGGTCGCTGGGGTACAGTTCCGTTCAAACGGTCCTCATACTTCTTTTGAAGTTCACTCGGTGTCGGGATTTTGTCCGTTGCTTCGAAGAACTTGAACGTGTCATCCATTTGGTCCTTGATATTCCGGAGCTCATTATTGATGGACAGGGAGGTCTCCCCCTTGGGGCCCTTGTAACCAGGCTTAACCAGTTGAGCCTCGTCATCCCAAGCATTAAAGTCAACGAGCTGGCATCCCGTCTTCAGATCCAGGCGTTGTGCATTGAACGTAACCCGGAATCTGATTTGATACCGGCTTTTATCCTTTCCATAAGCGAAAAGGCGGAATGCTGCATTGCGTTTAATTTTCATTTCTAAAGGTCTCTGCCGTATTGAAAATATCCCAAAAATATCCCATTTTTACTCATAGTCGAGCAACGTCACCGGCAAAGATACGCAATAGAAAGCACTCCTGCAAGGGTTTATAAAGGGGGTTATAGTTTGTTTTCGAATCTCCTATGCTCCACAAAAATCCCTCTCAGAATGGTCTGAGGGGGATTTTTCGTATAGAATGTGACAAAAAGTGTAACAAGTTCATCGCCGTCACGATCCTGGCGGGAGGCACGTCACTCCCTGAACTGGCCACCAGTCTCGTGGCTGCCCTTAAGGGAAGGGACCAGTTGGCTCTCGGGAATATCCTGGGCTCGAACGTCTTCAACATTCTTTTGATTCTGGGCTCATCAGCCTTCTTTTCGGAGCCTATTACTCTTATATGTTTATTAATTTATAATATCATGGAAATCAATCTCAAAAAGGTCCACACTACAAAGGATCTCGTAATATCAGCCATAGTTCTGGCCGTCGGCATCGGCCTTTATTTTCTCAAACCTGTACTCGGAGTTTTCATTGTCGTTTTGGGTGTCTTGATGCTCCTGTTGTACAAAGACGGCTTCAAACGTGAAGGAGAGGATATTCTCCTTCAGAAGAAGGCTTTCGACGTCGCCCATTCCTGCAGGGACTCCCTGAAAGGGTTCCTAGAAGGCAAAAACGTGGAGCCGGAAGTGAATACTGACTTGAGCGGTGGTGTGATCGGTATTGAGGCATATTATAATACCAGGGCCGCCGTCGCTTATGTCCAGCTGTTCGATTTCTCCAACTACACCTATGAGCCTGCCACGGAGGTTGTCGAGCTTAGAGGCCCCAGGGCGGAGAAACTCATCGGCAAACTATGATTTGAAAAAATATAAATAAATTTGGGCAAATTGTCAGAAGTTGAGCGCAAGACCGACACCGCTCCGGGTCGGACCGAAGGACATCGTGGAGGAATATGGTCTCGGAGCGTAGCGGCGGACATAGTCGTCCATCATCCAGTCCAGCTCCTTCCGGCCTTTCCGCCAAAGCGGGATGCCGCATCCAAGGCTGCCTCCCAGCCCGGCGAGGCCGATGACAGTCATGCCAGGCAAATCCTCGTCCAGTCCCTGAATGGCAACCAATGCGCTGATAGGAGCGGCCACCGTGCAAAGGAATACCCCCCAACTTTTGCTGGACCTGGCTTTGCGGTAACGGCTGCCGTAGAGTGAGTACCCTACGACGTAATCAAACGGGCGGAAATAGTCATAGCCGTAAATGTAGTCTTGGGTTTCGGGCTCATAAAGAGGTTGGAATCCATCTTCGCGGAAATCTCTCCTGTATAGGTTTTGAGCGAACAGGCTTCCTGAGACTGTCAGGACAGCCAGCAATAATAAAAGCCGTCTCATGATGAAAATCGTTTTATCATGAGGCGGCAATATGTGTGCCAGACGGCTCCTATTTGAACAGGAGCGGGGCGAATGTGTTCAGGTACAGCCTCCAGTTGGCCCAGGTGTGGCCGCCTTCAGATACGAAGTAAGTGTGGTCGAGGCCAGCCTCGGTGAGCTTCTTATCCATTTCCTCTGATCTCTGGAACAGGAAATCCGCGTTTCCGCAGGCGAGGAAATACAGTTTGACACCGGCCTTCTTCAAAGCGGCGACCTGCTCAGGGGTGGCGCTTCCCGCGGCCGAGAGGGGACAGATGTAGTCGAACATCTCCGGGTAAAGGTTCGAGGCGGAAATGGTGTGGCCACCACCCATCGACAGTCCGGCGATGGCGCGCGACGAGGGCTTGGGAACCGCACGGAAGTTCTTCTCAATGAAAGGGATAATCTCCGTGCAGAGACTGCGGACATAGGCGTCTCGGAACTCCTCGGAACGCCAGTCTATCTGTTTCTCCGGAATATTCAGTGTACGGGCGGCCTGCTGTCCTGGATTGCCGTTGGGCATGACCACAATCATCGGCTCCGCAAGACCTTTCTCAATGAGGTTGTCAAGGATCTGTGCGGTGCGACCCATCGAGATCCAGGCCTCCTCATCGCCTCCGGCGCCGTGCAGGAGGTAGAGAACCGGGTATTTCTTCTTCGGTGAATTCTCGTACCCGTATGGGGTATAAACGCTCAGCCTGCGGCTGTAGCCAAGAATCTTGCTTTCGTACCAGGGATGGCTGACAGTCCCGTGGGTCTTGGCCTCGCCATAGTTCTCGGTGCGTTCTCCAGGTACGATGAGCATCGGAAGGTAACGCGTCCCGTCTCTTTGGACCAGCACATTCTGAGGATCATTGACCGCTACCCCATCGACCACGAAATTATAGGTGTAGATCTCCGGGGAGGGAAGAGGTATCTTCACGGACCAGATGTTGCCTTCACCCCTGGTCATGTCGATGGTCCCTCCGTAAGGGTTGGGCATCCACGAGCCGCTGAGTTTGACGACTGTGGCATAATCCGCTTTCAGCCGGAAAGTTACGCTGTCTCCCTGGATCTCGGGAGAGATGACCGGTCTGGGGCCGCGCTGGAAATTTGACAATTCTTGGGCCTGGGCGCCAAACGCGATGGCGAACAGGGCGATGATGGGGAGTAATTTCTTCATATTAAGTGGATTTTGTGCTCCACAAATATATGAATAATATTTAGAAGACCATCTGCCAGGCGGCGTTTTGGGCTCTTTGATTGTGGGCGGCGTTCATCTTGCCGAAATTCCATTTCAGCCCGAAAAGGATGTATCTGCCCATCACAAGGGTATAAGTGTCTTCCTCGTAGTTGGCCGTCACCGAGTGCGTCAGGTTCCGGGTCTGGTCCAGGATGTCATGAATCTTGAGGCTGAGGGTGAAAGCCTTGACATTCTTTGAGATCTCTCCGTTCCACTGCCATTCGGGGGCCCCGTAGCCGGTAGGGTAGCCGATGTACCAGTGGTAATTCAGGTCGGTGGCAAACTCGAACTCATGTTTAGTGGCGTAATTGGCGCTGACACTGATACGGTTGTCCATCGTGTTTAGATTGAGTGTCGGATCGAGAGAGTAACGCGCTATTTCCCTGCTGCTTCCGGCACCAATGCTTCCGGAGAAACCCCCGCCGCCGCTGTATCTGAGATTCGCTGACATGGAAGGAGAGAATGTCGAGGTGTTGCTCTCGGCGAATCCGCTCTTTCTGCTGTAAAAGCGATCGCCTGAAGCGTTCCCCCAGAAACTCTCCATGAAGGCTGAATAGTCGAAAGAGTCCTTGTCAAGGCCGTCAAGAGTCCTGGTGGGCTGGTAATTAGTTGATCTTCTGGCACTTCCGTAAAGCCCTAATGTCAAGAAGAAACGCTTCTTCCCGTCCAGTGGTGTCGTGTAGTTTGAATATAGCGTGGCGGACAAAGTGTTCTTCCTGGAATTGACCGGGATTGAATACAATATGCCGTCAGAGTCGTACCACCGCGCGTAGGTGAGTGGATTTGTCTGGACACCACCGAACGTGGAGACCATCAAAGTTGAGAACTTTTCCCTGTTATTGCGGTTCCAGGAGAAACTGATATTAGTCTCTCCGAAAGGCTTAAGGTAGATGTTGCCTATGGAAGGCCTGGAAGGGTCCGTGATGCTCATGGTGGCCAGTTTGAGGCTGTTCGACACCTCTCGGCTGGAACCGGATGTGTTGAAGTTGAACCGGTTGCTTCCTGCCGTGTGCTGGAAACGGATCCTCGGGGTGATATGCCAATACCATTCTCCCTCTCCGGTTGTTTGGGAGATGCCGAAACTCTTTGAGTGGGTCTCGTTGAGGACTCCTTCCGCACTTGCTCCGAGAGTTAGCCAGGTGTCCTTGGTGAATTTGTACTGGGCGGTCATCGAATAATCCTGGGTAAGACCAAAGTTTTTGGACTCGGAGGAGAAATAATCATTACGGCCCTCGGAGTCAAAAGCGTCACGGACGCCATCTCCTTTTGAATAAGAGATATTCGCCGTAGCCACCATAAGGGTTTTCTCTCCGAAAGGCTCCGTATAACCGACCATGCCGTTAAGCCTCGAGGACCGTTGATTGTTGAGGTATCTTAGCGAGCGGCTATCATTCCCGGAGACCATCCTCACCATGCTGTTCTCGGCACTCTCGCCGTCTGAATCGTTGTATGAGATGATATTGGAAAAAGACACCGACCGTCCTTTCTTGGCCCAGAGATCCTGAAGGGTGATGGACGTTTGGTTGTAGATGGAGCGGGATGTGCTGAGGCTATGTACATCGCCTTGTGAACTGTTGATAGCCGTTCCTTCCCTCACGGTCTCCGATGAGGAATTGCTGAAGCTATTATCCCTTGAATAAGAGAACCTTGGACCGATCCTTACCCTGAGACGCCCTTTCTCTTTCTTGAACTCTCCGTTGGCCGACAGGGAATTGGAGAACTCCCTGCCGGAATTCTCTGAGGATGTGAGAATATCCCCATCCTCCTGGTGCGTTGTCCTGAAGGACTTTGACCCGGAGCGGGAGTCTCCATATTTGTAATTCCCTCCCACCGTTGTCTCGAAATTCTTTATCCTGGAAGTGTTGGCATTGACTCCTAACTGGGCTGCTGAAGAAATCTGGTTGAGGTTGGTCCTGCGTGTCCCGTCGGAAGAGACGGCCACGAATACCACCCCGTTGGAATCATTGATATTCATTCCATTGGCGATGACCGTGACCTGGTCTTTCTCAGAATATGCCGACACCAAGGCGTTTCCGCTATATAGAAGACCCCGGTCATCCCTGAGGGGATCGTCCTTGTCTGAGGCGAAGGTTGTTCCGCCCTTGATTCCGGCATTGCCGAACCATCCTTTCTCATATTCCTTTTTGAGGGCCACGTCAAGCACCTTCTCCCGGGTCCCGTCCTGCACCCCCGTGTCCCTGGTATTCTCCGATTCCCTGTCAATTACCCTGACCTTATCGACGATCGATGCCGGCAGGTTGTTGAGCGCCGTGCTCTGGTCGTCGAAAAAGAAGGTCCGTCCCCCGACAGTGAGTTTGTCTATCGCCTCGCCGTTGAAAGTGACTTTGCCGTCGTCGGTTATCTCCATCCCCGGCATCCGTTTCAACAGATCCCTGAGCATCGAGTTCGTTCCGACCTGGAACGATGACGCGTTGAACTCGACAGTGTCCTTCTTGACCACGATAGGGTTGCCGACATCGCTGACGACCGCCGCCTTGAGGTAATTCTCATCGATCTGGAGTTTTATTGTGCCCATGTCGATCTCCCAGTCCCGGAAAAAGCGTTGCTTTATAAATGGTTTGTAACCAAGCATTTCCACATGGAGGACATAATCCCCATAGGGGACTTCCTCCAGCTTTGCCTTACCCTCCGCATCTGTGAGGGTGAAGTTGCTGATGGTCGTGTCTTTGGCGGGGATAACGTAAAAGGAGGCGAAGGCTATCGGCTCGTTGGTTGTCGAGTCCACCACCGCCGCTTTTATCTCGGACATCCTGGAGTTCGTCAGGTTGTCGTTTATGATGAAAACCTGCCCCTTTGCCTGAAGGCAGAGAACTATCGTCAAAATGGTCGCTAAAATGGGTCGTCTCATGCTAATGTCAAACTCGTTATATATACAGACGCATTCTTTGCCGCTAAGTTAACGAATTGTTTCATAACTACAAAAAATAGTTGAGACAATGTCGCCACAAATTATTATATTCGCGATAATTATTCAAAATAATATGTACAGACAGAAAGCCAACCCCGCTTATCTTTTCTCGATAGTTCTTGTGGCGGTCATCGGGGGACTGCTCTTCGGTTATGACACGGCTGTCATCTCCGGGGCTGAGAAAGGGCTCCAGGCTTTTTTCAAGGGAGCTTCCGATTTCAATTACACTGACGGCCTCCACGGGTTCACAAGCTCCAGCGCCCTGATCGGCTGCATTATAGGAGCGTTCATATCTGGTATTCTTGCGTCCTCACTGGGTCGCAAAAAGACGCTGTTCGTGGCTGGAGTGCTTTTCCTGCTGTCCGCACTGGGATCATATTTCCCTGAGTTCCTTTTCTTCCAGAAGGGAGTCCCGACAAAGGGCCTGCTAATAGCGTTCAACCTTTACAGGATTCTGGGCGGTGTGGGAGTCGGTCTGGCTTCCGCCCTCTGCCCGATGTATATTGCCGAGGTGGCGCCGGCCTCCAAGAAGGGCAAGCTGGTGTCGTGGAACCAGTTCGCCATCATTTTCGGCCAGCTGGTGGTCTATTTCGTCAATTACTTGATCATCAAGTCCCACGCCAACGATCCCGCCGTCGTCGAATGGACAAACCAGATCGGTTGGAGGGTCATGTTCCTTTCCGAGGCGGTTCCCGCGGGTCTTTTCGCCCTGCTTATCCTCGCGGTGCCTGAGACCCCCCGTTTCCTTGTGCTCAACTATCGCGAAGAGGAGGCTCTCACCGTTCTTTCCAACATCAACGGAGAGGAAAAGGCCAGGGAGATCCTCGCCGAGATCAAGGAGACCGCGGTAGAAAAGAAGGAGAATCTCCTTTCTTACGGCCTCATTGTGGTCTTCATCGGTTGCATGCTGAGTGTCTTCCAGCAGATCATAGGCATCAACGCCGTGCTTTATTTCGCTCCCAGGATCTTCGAGTCGATGGGCGTGTCGAACAACATGCTCTTTACCGTGATTATGGGTGTGATCAACATCAGTTTCACCCTGGTGGCCGTGTTCACCGTTGAGAAGATCGGAAGGAAGCCGCTGCTGATAACCGGTTCGCTCGGTATGGCCTTGGGCGCCCTGGGCGTGGCTCTGAGCAATATCACGACCCTGCCGGCCTTCGTTCCCGTGATCAGCATCATGCTTTAAAGCGCCTGCTTCATGTTCAGCTGGGGTCCCATCTGCTGGGTATATATCGCCGAGCTGTTCCCGAACACCATCCGCTCCGAGGCGACCGCGATCGCGGTGGCCTTCCAGTGGATATTCAACTTCATAGTCTCCAGCACCTTCGTGCCCATGTACAACTGGAGCCACTTCTTCGCCTATGCTCTTTATGGCGTGATCTGCCTGATCGCAGCGGTCTTCGTGTGGAAACTCGTCCCCGAGACCAAGGGGAAGACGCTCGAGGACATGACTGGTTTCTGGAGGAAATTCACCATCTGATTTGCGCGATAGCCTTATCATATCGGCACTGGGCAGTTTCCACAAGGTTGACCTGGAGGACATCCGCCACTTTTTCGGAGCGGATGTCCCTCGTCATGTGCGCAAGAGCGAGTTTGTGGCCAGGCTTGGCGCCTTCTTGATCGAGAGGCCCCAGGATTGGCTCAGGAACATGCTTGAAAGGGATTTGAGGTTGCTCGCGACTCTCGTCGAGGCGGGTCCTGAGGTGCCTGTCACTCTCGAGTATCCGGACTATCCGACCGTCCTTGAGACCGTAGGCTTGCTTCGGACCGATGTCTCTAACGAGGACCACAAGGAAATATGGGTTCCGAAGGAAGTGTACGACATAGTCGCTCCTTACATCCTCGGCGTCATCTCCGAACGTGAGGAAGAAGGTGCGTTCGAGATGGAGAGGGCCGCTTTCGGTTACCTCAATCTCTATGGTGTGATGACTGTCGATGAGTTTTACGACAAGATGCTCTCTTACAACGACTGGGCTCGCCGGTGGGATGTGGAGTCATTTACGAGGCGTCTTGCTGCCAGCCCGGTGTTCAAGCTTTGTAGGATAGACATTGAGGGAGAACCCTGCGTCGCCGCTCCCGGAATTTACGAGCCCGCCAAGATTGTCCAGGGAAGAAAGGAATATCCGGACATGGGAGGATTCAAGGACTTCACTCCTGAGCAAGCCATCGAGGCCGGCTCCGGAGCTCCGGAGTTCGTCTTCGGACTTGGTTCCGAGGAGGGGAAAAATCTTGTGGAAATGCTTCTGAATCTGGGATATACCGGAAAGGAGCTTATCCTGGAGGAACACGACATCTGGATGAACTCCCAGATGATCTGGGGAGATGACGCCACAGAGGAGATATTCGGATGCGTCTCCGACCGCCAGGACGACATTGAATCTTTCGAGGACTACAACGCATGCATGGAGACTGTTGCCGCCTACGCCAACAGCCTGCCCAAATGGCTGCTTCGGGGATATTCATCCAATGAGGCGAATTGCCTGAAGGTCATCCTTCAGAGTGATGACGAGCCGGCCATCGACCTGATCCGCAAGAACCCCTACATGAGCCTGTACGTCCCTCCGGTTCCCGCTGATGAGCCTTGCCCTTGCGGCAGCGGCCTGTCATACCGCCTCTGTCACGGCCGTAACCTTAATTAGACTCCGCCGGTCCTTCGAGGAGCTCGGGGCGGAGAAGCCTCGTACGCTCCAGCGCCTGCTCGTCCTGCCAGGCGTGGATCAGCTTCGGGTTCCCGCTCAGAAGGACCTCAGGAACCTTCCAGCCTTTGTAGTCAGCCGGCCTGGTATAGACGGGAGGGGAGAGAAGCCCGTCCTGGAAACTGTCGCTCAAGGCGGAGGTCTCATCCGTCAAGGCTCCTGGAATGAGCCTCACGATCGAGTCGGCTAGGAGCGCCGCGGGAATCTCACCACCGCTGACCACATAGTCCCCGACCGAGATCTCCTTTGTGACCAGGTGCTCCCTGATCCTTTGGTCAACACCTTTATAGTGGCCGCAGAGAATTATCAGGTTCTCCTTGAGGGACAGCTCGTTGGATATTCCTTGATTCAGCCTTTCCCCGTCCGGGGACATGTAGATCACCTCGTCGTATTCCCTCTCGGACTTGAGTTCCGCGATCATTTTGTCCACGGGCTCCACCATCATCACCATGCCGGCGTCGCCACCGTAGGAGTAATCATCGACGTTGGCTCTCGGACCGAGACCATATTTCCTCAGGTTGTGGACGTGAATCTCGACAATGCCTTTTTTGATGGCGCGGCCCACTATGGAGTGTCCCAGGGGGCTTTCAAGGAGTTCTGGAACAACTGTGAGAATATCTATTCGCATGGCTGAAAATCGTGTTTCGCGAAAATAACTTTTTTATTTGTATTTTTTGAGTATATTTGTAAAATGCTGAATATGGCATGAATGTGTAACTCTAATATTATTTAAGTATGAGTGAAGAGAATATTCCTGAGGTGAACAATACCCCAGATGTAGCGGAAGAGCCCAAGAGCGCTTTCAAGGAACTTGTCGAGAGTGTCTCCGATCTGGCCGCCAAGGCTGGCGAGATCGTCGAGGATGCGGTGAAGTCCGTAGCTGAGGAAGTCAAGGACGGCGCCGTCGATGCCTATCAGTCCGTGAAGGAGACTGTGCTCGGCGCGGAAGAAAAGGTTGAGGAGGCGGCAGAGGCCGTGGAAGTTGCTGAAGAAGAGGCTGAGAGTGAGCCGGCGGGTGAGCCCGCGGATCTCGGCGGCTTGACGCTGGCCGAGTTGTCGGACATGTTCGACAAGCTCTCGCAGGATGAGAATCGTATGAGAAGATATAAGGAGGCTGAGGCGATCAAGTCGGCCTTCTACAAGAGACTTTCCAAGGAGAAGGCCGAGGCCGGCCTGGGTTCCAAGGTTGACGAGCCTTCCTCTAGGGAGGACGTGATCGAGGAAGTCGCCCCGGCTCCCGTGGCCGAGGAGGTCAAAGACAATCCTTTCGAGGCGATTGAGACCGCTTTCAAGGGCGTTTACGCCAACTACAAGAGGGAGCGCGCCGAGTACAACCGTCAGCAGGATGCCCAGAGGGAGGATAACTTCGTGGCCAAGCAGGCCGTGATCGAGGACCTGAAAGCCCTGGTGGAGAAGCAGGAGGATGTCAGCTCGACTTTCCCCGCTTTCCGTGAGCTCCAGAACCGCTGGAGGGAGATCGGTCCTGTCCCCGCTACCAAGTTCCGCGACCTGAACGACACTTACCAGTTCTATGTCGAGAAGTTCTACGACATGGTGAAGATCAACCGCGATCTCCGCGACCTTGATTTCAAGAAGAACCTTGAGGCCAAGCTGGAGTTCTGCGAGGCTGCCGAGAAACTTGCCGAGGATGATAATGTCGTCGAGGCTTTCCGCGAGCTCCAGAAGCTTCACGAGCAGTGGAAGGAATACGGTCCTGTTGCCAAGGAATATAGGGATTCTATCTGGGATCGCTTCAAGGCTGCCACGGCTGTCATAAACAAGAAGTACCAGGCTTATTTCGAGGGCCAGAAGGAGAAGCAGCAGGAGAATCTTGAGGAGAAGACTAAGCTCTGCGAGCAGGTCGAGGCCATCGCCGAGAAAGAGGTTAAGTCCTCCGGTGAGTGGAATCAGCTTTCCTCCGAGATCGAGGATATCCAGAAGAAGTGGAGGACCATCGGGTTCGCCACCAAGAAGGAGAACCAGAAAATCTACGACCGTTTCCGGGCCGCCTGCGACAAGTTCTTCGCCAGGAAGAGGGAATACTATTCCCAGTTCAAGGATTCCATGAACGAGAACATGGAGAAGAAACTCTCGATCATCGAGCGTGTCGAGGCCTTGAAGAGCAGCACGGAATGGAAGAAGACCACCGAGGCCATCATCGCCCTTCAGAAGGAATGGAAGGAGATCGGCGCCGTGCCGCGGAAGAAGTCCGAGCAGCTCTGGAAGAGGTTCCGCGCCGCATGCGACGAGTTCTTCGCGGAGAGGGACAAAAACGCCAAGCCAGAGAACGACTACTACGGCAATCTCAAGGCCAAGAAGGCCCTGATCGACGAGATCGCGGCATACGAGCCGAAGGATCCGGAGGCCGACCAGGCCGCCGCCCAGGAGTTCGCCGAGAAGTTCAGGAACATCGGTTTCGTCCCGTACAAGGAGAAGGAGAGCATCCAGAAGGCATATTCCGATGCCATGAGAGCCAAGTTCCCGGACTATTCTCCGAGAGCGGGCAGGAGCGCTGGCAGGGGTCCTGTCGTCGCCCGTAAGCCGGTCAGTGAGAAAGACCGTCTTGTGCAGGAGTACAACAAGCTCCAGCAGGACATCGTGACTTACGAGAACAACATAGGTTTCTTCTCCGCCTCGAAGAACTCCGAGCCGCTTATCCAGCAGATGCGCGAGCGCATCGAGGCCGCCAAGAGGGAACTCAAGGAGCTCGAGGCCAAGATCATCAAGGAGAGAGAAGGGGAGGAAGAGAAGTAAGGGATGGACAAGAACTCTATTATAGGTTTGGTCCTGATGGGGTTGCTCCTGTTCGGCTTCACCTTCTATCAGAACAAGCAATATCAGAAACAGGCCGCTTACCAGGCGAGATTGGATTCCATCGCCGCGGTGGATCGCTATAGGGCTGATTCCATTGCTGCGGTGGAGGCTTTGAGGGACACTTCCCGGTCCCGGGACGGAGTCGAAGGAGCTGCTCTTGAGGCTCCCGGTGTGTCTTCTCCTATCTATAAGGACTCCCTTCTCGAGGCGGCCCATTCGGGCGATGGCGAGATCATCACCTTGTCAAACGACAAGTTCGAGGTGGCATTCACCACCAAGGGCGCCCAGCCGTATTCGGCCAGGATCAAGGATTACAAGACCTACGGTGGCGAGGATCTGTATCTGTTCAAGCCCGGCGCCAGCCAGCTTGGGATCCAGGTCTATGCCGGGGAGATGGTCAACACGTCTGACTTCAACTTCACTGTAGCCCAGAAGACGGACACCAGCCTGGTGATGCGCCTTCCTTTCGCCGGCGGCGGTTACATCGAGCAGAGATATTCCATCCGCGAAGGGGAATACATAGTCCGCAACACCCTGGCCTTCGTCGGGATGGAGAACGTGATCCCCAAGAATGTCTTCTCCATCGACATGGACTACGGCATGACCATCCCTCGCATGGAAAAAGGCTACAAGAACGAGTCCCAGTATTCCAAGCTCGACTATTATTTCTCCGGAGAGAAGAAGCCGGCCGACATCGGCAGGGCTCGCTCCGCGAGCAAGAGGGTTGACAACAAGATATCCTGGTTCGCCTTCCAGCAGCAGTTCTTCTCCGCCATTTTCAGGGCTCCCAAAGAATATTCCTCGGCGGAGTTTGACATCAAGTTCTTCCCCGAGGACGATCCCGACCACAACCTGATGGCCTGCCAGGCCAGGATGAGGGTGGATTTCCAGCCGGGCCAGAGGGAGTCTGTCATCCCGTTCGAGTATTATTTCGGTCCCAATCACTACAGGACCCTGAAGTCGTATGACAACAGGTTCGAGAGGATCATCCCCCTGGGAGGAAATGTCGTCGGAATATTCACCAAGTACGTGATTATCCCGCTCTTCGACTTCCTCCACAGGTTCATCTCCAACTTCGGTATCATCATCCTCCTGATGACGATATTCATCAAGATCGTGGTCTTCCCGTTCGCGTACAAGTCATATTCTTCCTCCGCTAAGATGCAGGCCATCAAGCCTGAGATCGACAAGCTGAACGCCAAATATCCCAAGCAGGAGGATGCGATGAAGAAGCAACAGGCCCAGATGGATCTTTACAAGCGGGCAGGGATCAGCCCGATGGGCGGCTGTCTGCCGATGCTTCTTCAGTTCCCGATCTTGTGGGCGATGTTCCGCTTCTTCCCGGCCTCGATCGAGCTTCGCCAGCAGCCTTTCCTTTGGGCCGAGGACTTGAGCGCTTATGACTCGATCATCAATTTCGGCACGAGGGTGCCCCTGCTCGGGGACCACATCTCTCTCTTCGCCCTTCTGATGGCTGTCTCGATGTTCTTCTACTCGAAGCTCACGACCGCCTCCCAGCCCGGAGCGGACGATCCACAGATGGCCTCGATGAGGTTCATGAGTGTCTGGATGATGCCTATTATGATGTATTTCATCTGCAACAGCCTGTCTTCAGGTTTGAGCTATTACTACCTTCTCTCCAACCTTATCACCATGATGGAGACCTGGGTAATCAAGAAATGGTTTGTCCATCCTGAGGAGATCCAGGCGCGCCTGAAGGCCACCGAGGGAAAGAAACAGCCAAAGAGCAAGTGGCAGCAGCGTCTTGAGGAAGCCCAGCGCATGCAGGCCCAGATGCAGAGAGAACAGGCCAAGAAAAATGGTAGAAGATAATCTCAAGATTATTCTAAAGGAACTGCCGCCAGGGGTCAAACTGGTGGCAGTTTCCAAATTCCACCCGGCCAGTGACATACTGGCCGCATATAATGCCGGGCAGCACCGGTTCGGGGAGAATCGTCCGCAGGAACTTGCCGCTAAGGTTCCGGCTTTGCCCGACGACATCGAATGGCACTTCATCGGCCATCTCCAGACCAACAAGCTTAAGTTCGTACTTCCGTACGCTTCATTGGTGGAATCCATTGATTCCCTGCACCTTCTGGAAGCTGTAGATAAGTGGGGGAACGAGCATGGCAAGGTTATAGACGTTCTGTTGGAGCTTCATCTCGGCGCCGAGGAGACCAAAGGTGGATTCACACAAGATGAGATAGAGACAATCCTTTCCCGATCAATGAGTGATTTCCCCCATGTGCGTTTCCGGGGGCTGATGGGCATGGCCACGAATACGGACGATATGTCTGTCGTCGAGGCCGATTTCGCTAGAATAGAGGCGTTTAAGAGGCATTTGGACGAGAAGTTCCAGTTGCCTGATTTCACCGAGCTCTCAATCGGCATGTCCCATGATTGGCCATTGGCCGTAAAGCATCGCGCCACGATTGTCCGTATCGGCACGGCCATCTTTGGACCGAGAACATACTGAATAAAAAAAAAAACTTCCGGCGATAACCGGAAGTTTTTTTATCACAATATTCCAAGACTACTCGAGAGTGCCGTTCTCGGCGGCCTCGATCATCTTCTGGTTGGCGGAGATGTAGATCTCGACACGGCGGTTCTGGGCCCTTCCTTCCTTGGTGGCATTGTCAGCGACAGGCATTGAGGAAGACATTCCCTCGACAGTCATGCGAGAAGAGGCGATACCGCAGTTCTTCAAGTAGTTGGCGACGCTC
>CACZHP010000044.1 GCA_902780935.1 uncultured Bacteroidia bacterium
CGGACAGGCGTTCGTCCCTCTCGTCGGTCTCATGGTCGGCAAAAAGAGAACGCACATGGGCCTCCTGCTGCTCGATACGGGTGAAGACAACGCCTCCCTTCTTGTAGGCATATCCTTCCTTGAAGAGTTTTCGCGCAGCTTCGGCCGCGGCCACTACGACCTTCCGGTAGTCCTGCGTCGCCTCCGGAAATACGACATAATGCCCGCCGCTCATCTGCGGAAGATATTCCTTGAAACGGTTGGTGATGGCAAAGACAATCATCTCACCCACGAAGGAGTCCTGTTTCCGGAGCTTCTCGACGGCTTTCCCGGCAAAGGTCGTTATCTGTTCCGTGAACTCCTGGAGGGATGTGACGTCGTGCGAGAAACTGCGGGAGACGCAGATGCTCTGCTTGGGCTCGACCATGTCCTCGAACTCCACGCAGGGGATGCCGCGGAGCTCCTTCCAGGTACGGAAGCCGGGGAGATGGAAAATGGTCCTCACGGTGGTCTCGGGAAGCTGCGTATAGTCCCACGCCGACTTCACACCCATCATCTCGAGCTTTCTCATGGACCGCCGACCGATGCCCCAGACGTCTTCTGCAGGGAACTTCCGGAGAACTTTCTCGATGTCCTCCGGACGGTACATGTAACAGCCTCCCCTGAGTTTCGGGTATTTCTTGCAGAGCTTCGACGCAATCTTCGCGAGGGTCTTCGTCGGGGCGATGCCGACAGATACCGGGATGGAGGTCTGTTTCCAGCAGTCACGTGAGATTGTCTTGGCGAGGGAATCGAAGTCCATCCTCTCCATGCCGGAGAGGTCTAGGAAACACTCGTCGATGGAGTAGGGCTCAACAGCGGGGGAGTATGTCCTGAGGACCTCCTGGACCCTTCTGGACATGTCTCCGTAGAGGGCGAAGTTGGAGCTGAAGACGGCGATGCCGTTTGCTTCGATGAGGGGCTTGAGCTTGAAGTAAGGGTCGCCCATCTTCACCCCGAGGGCCTTGGCCTCGTTGCTCCTTGCCACCGCGCAGCCGTCGTTATTGCTCAGCACGATGACCGGCCTTCCGTTCAACTCGGGACGGAAGACCCTCTCGCAGGATGCGAAGAAATTGTTGCAGTCGGCAAGGGCGTACACTGTACTGTCATGCTTTTTTGATGACCCAGGTCACGATGCCCCAGATGAGGAAGTCGTTGTCCGGACCGACGGGGATGGGCCTGTACTTCGTATTGTGCTCGTTGCAGGGCATAAGGACGGCACCGTCCTCGTGGATCTCCACGCGCTTGACGGTGTACTCCCCGTCGATGAAGCAGACGGCCTTGCAGTCGTTGTACGGCTCCACCGCACGGTCCACGATGATGATATCCCCTTCGTCCATGTCGGCATCGACCATCGACACTCCGTCAATCTGGAAAAAGAAGGTCGATGCGCTGTGGCGCACCAGGAGCTTCACCAGGTCGAGCTTCTCCTTGAAATCGTCAGCAGGGGACGGAAATCCCGCCTTGACGGTTCCGAGAAGGGATTCAAAGGAATCGGATTCAGTTATCGGATATGGTTTCATCAGTCGGAAAGGTATTCTTCTAGAAACTCCGAGGCGTCGGCGACGCAGTCTGGACAATCGCGTAGTGGTTTTCCCGTGCCGATGCCCTTCAAAAGCTTGCACTGGGTCGCTCCGTTGCGCTGCTGGAACTTCTCCATGATATCCTTCATGCGGGCGCGGGAGAGGTTACGGTCCTTCGTGGCGAGGCCGACAATCATCCCGGCGCCGACGAGGGCCCCGCAAGTCCCTTCCATGTTCCCCATGCCGGTCCCGTAGGCCCCGGCGATATCGAAGGCGGTCTTCCCGTCAAGGCCGACGAGGTCGCAGTAGGTGCAGACTACGCTCTGGGCGCAGTTATGGGAGTTGCAGCGCTTTTTCTCAGCTGCAAGATGCTTGCGTGAATCCATGCTAATTCTCCGTTGTGGCGTAAACCTTGGGGATCTCCACGGCCGGCCAGCCGTAGTCCTTGTAAACCTTCACGGGAAGATCGTGCTTGTAGACGTAGGCGGCGATGGCATTCTTTCTGGCCTCTTCACGGCCGGTCTGGTCAGAATTCACTTTTTGGAATTCTTCGAAGCGCTCCCCGAAGATTTCTTTTGCAGTGGGAAGGAACGTGCTTCCGTCACCGACTGCATCAAGGCCCGTAACGAAGAACTTCCCTTCGCTGCTTATCTTGACATGCATCTTCCCGGGGTGGCTGCCGCCGGAGACGGACACGAGGGTGTCGCCGGAGACCTTGAAGTTGTCCACCCAGAAATCTCCCCAAACCTGGATGTCATGCGGATTGCTTTCATCAACGGCAATGACCCTCTTTGACGGGATGCATATCTCGCCCGGGGCATACTGGCTGCCGATGACCTTGGTGAGGTACTCGTCTATGGCGGTGAGACAAGTCTCGGTCTCTTCCGCGGCCTTTGTCTCGGCAGCGGGCTCAGAGGTGGCTTTCTTGTTCCCGCGGGTTCCGCAGGAGACAATCATTGTGATTGCGGCAATGCCGCAGAGTATGGTTCGGATAGTTTTCATATCGTATTGAATTTACTTTTGAAAGAAGAAATAGAACGCAGCCCATTTGCGTGGGATATCCTTCGCGTAGCCAATCGTGCGATACGATGCATCTTGGATTGTCCCATCATCTTTGACATAGCCGACAGTCCGGTATGAGGAATCCTGGATGGTGCCGTTATCCTTGACGTATCCCACGGTGCGATAGCTCCGGTCCTGGACCGTTCCGTTGTCCTTCAGGTAGCCGATAGTCCGGTATGATGCATCCTGAACGGTTCCGTCCCTCTTGATGTAACCAACGGTCCGATAGGACTTGTCCTGGATGGTTCCGTCGGACTTGATGTATCCCATCGTCTGGTAGGAAGCGTTCTGTATGGTCTGCGCCGCAGCTCCCATGGAAACTGCGAGTAGGAAGACTGTTATGAGTATTTTTTGAAGTCGTGTCATAAATCTCTATATAACAGTTATTATGCCAGCAACAATGGCTGCCGGGATGGCGAGAACCATGCCGATGAGAGATCCTTTTATGTGGAACCAGTAATCGTGGTATTCTTTGACCATGTCCTCTGTTCCCGGGATGACAAAATGTTTGTCATGGCAGAACCATAGGCAGTCAAGGACGAAGGCATCCCACCAGTTCACGACTACCCACAAGGCATACGCCGTAAGGGCCCCGCTCCAGAAAGAGGTGCAGCCGTTGACATACCGGACCAAAAGGCCAAGAAGGATGCCGAACACAACGAGAGCTGTGATCTTCTTGGCATAGAATACTGCACCGCCGGGTTTGTTGGAATCGTCCACCAGCCCGAGGCTCCTGCATCGGTCGATGATAGCGGGAGGATAATTGAAGAGAGTCTTCACGGGGTCTCTGGACATCAGGAACACGAAGAGGGTGAAGACTGCGCAGGCTATGACTGATTCAACGAGGAAAACCATATTCTATTGGTGCTTCTTGAAATTGTATTTTCCCGGTAGATCGCCTGGGTCGGGTTCATCCCGCCGGGACGGAAACTAATGTGCCTTACTCCAAGTATTTGACTTCTTTTCCATGACGCATTGCGTACTCAATCTCTGACCGAGTGCTATCCCCAATATAGCCGCCGACATTGATGACATAGATAGAATCTGCCATGTCAATCTTCCGTTTGTGCATGTCATCGAGCATCTGTTTTGTGCCTTCGGTCCAGACCTCATCATCTCCGGAATGTCCGAACAGTCCGACGCTGATAACGATGTTACCTTCAAGGGTAAGACGCTTTTGCGCTTCAAGGAACTGCTCCTTGAAGCGAGTGCTGCCGCACAATGTTATGACAGGATATTTTCCGACCATGAGTTATATAATTCCATCCATTGCCTTGTCAAGATCTTCCTTGCTGAAGGTGAACACATGCCCGAAAACTCCGACGGAGAGTCTCTCGCTGGTTCCGTCCAGCTTGTTGATCTCTCCAGTCGAGAACACAAAGTGGTTCTTTACCGTGAGCCGATTGTCAATGACATATCCGACAATGCCGGAACCAAGGGATGATGCAAAAAGGGCGATGCCTTCGTCCCCTTCTGTACTGTCCTTTGATACGCTCTCGTTGATCTTCTCATTGATGACAGACATGATGGCGTCTTTGTGTGCCTGCTTATCAGGGCAGGTTACCACAGCAATTCCCGCGATAGTAATCACGACGGCAAGGGCTATGAGGAACTTTTTCATAGGAGATATTATTTCAGATAATCGTTGATATAATCAGAGATGTATTTCTCAAGCTCGGGGGAGTCCACGACCTTGACATCCTTTGCCAGTCCGATGCAGAACCTGCCAACTCCTTCGAGCGGCCCTACCACTCCATCGAAAACCCACTTTTCCTTTTCCTGGTGAACAAAGGCTTCAGCAAGGGGGAACTCTTCAAGCAGCAGATTCTTTGCCCGCAAAGAGAGTTCAAGCTTCACGGGAGTCCCATCACCGTCATAGGCCATGTGGAAAGCATCGATGTTCTTTCGATGATGCTTCTTTTCGTTTTCCCAATCCTCGGGAAGTATGTCAACCCATTCGATGCGAGGGATTTTGAACAGGCGGCAGTCTCCTTTTTCACAGTCATAGGCCCATACCTCAATGTGGTTGTTCGTAAAGGCGAAAGGTTCAACAACACGGTCGCGCGTTTCACCGGAATGGGACGATGCGTAATTCTTAAGCACCACCCTTTTCTTTTCGGCGATTGCGTTGCTGATGGCCTGTACGCTTGCCGCGTTGGATTTGGAGCCCTTAAACTCATTGATGCTCGTGATATCGTATATGGCGGCCAGTTTCTTATAGAGTGAAGCCTTCAGCGAATGAGTACTGTTAAGGTTCTCGATGAGATTGCACAGAACCTTTGCCTCCTCGTCGGAGAAGTACACAAGCTTTGACAGGTCTTTGAATGGAGACGGCATTTTCACCAGGCGATACACATTGCCGTGGATCTTCTCCACGACAAAGCCGAGCTCCTTAAAGGTGTCGATATAACGATAGATGGACCTGTAGGATGTGTCCAGTTTCTCGGCAAGCTCATCGACCGTGAAATAGACGTTCCCGGTCATGAGGCGCATGAGTCTAAATACTCTTTCTACTCTGGGCTGTTCCATATTTTACTCAATAAGTGATAAAACCTAATTTCTTTACGTGAACCGGCATCTCATTTTCAGCCAATTCCATTAAGCGCTTTGCCCCGAAATCAGGATTCATGCGCATCGCATTTAGGAGCCAGAACTCAAAGACAAAACTTGGTACGAACTTGACATCCCTAGTATAACCAACCAAGACTCGTGCTCCGGTCTTCCGTTTGAAATAGAGGGCGTCTTCCCTAGAAAAACCAAGGGTGCTGCAACAGTCAAAAATAACTGTCCGTCCTTTGAATATGTCCTTATAGTCCTCCGCAAATTTCACAAGGGAATAATCGCTCTCATCGGCAAAGGCAATCCCGCCCTTCATGCCGTGAAAACACAGGTACACTATGTCATATGCGTCATAAGAAGGATTCTCCAGATGACTGATATAAAAATCGAAATCATCGAGTGTCGCGACCTGCCGGAACACGTACGGCACACCCAGGGACTCTTCGAAGAATCCCAGAAGGGACTGCACGGTGGACTTGCTCTTCAAAGCATGAAGAGACGTGTCCCACTCTGTCTCCAGACAAAAAATGCGTTTCATCGTCGTCAGTTTAAGACTGTTGTATAGATCCTTGTGCAAGGAAAGTCTCTGCGGCAGAATATGCATTCAAGATGTCTTCCAACAGAGAATCATTCGGGAAGTCCTGCATGGTCGGGAGTATCACTGTGCAAGGTTGCTCGTCAGAGATAGAACTACCTTCAAAAGCTTCTGAAAATGCCGATGCCGCTTCAACTGTCGGAAGAACGACATGAAGCTTGACAGCATGTTCAGTGCAAAAACCAACAGTAAACGAAACGTCCCCAATCATTCGGGACATCCAGATTTCCTTGCCGAAACAGACACCATACTGCGTGGTGACATTCTTCTGATTCTCATCAGAGAAAGTAAAACCGTGGTTCTTATTCAACGCCAACGCGACATTTGCACGGTTCGTATCCAAGGCGATTCGCTCATAAGTCGAGCTACTGATAGCGATCATGATATGGCCCTGGAACCAATAAATTCTGAAGAAATGCTTATCCCTTTCTTTGCCGAGGAAATAGTCATATAGAGGAACATTGTTCCTGAGGTTATCAACTGCATATTCAAACCGAACAACGTCAACCGGTGTGATATCTTTCCAAGGGGTAACCGGGGTGGCATTGGCAATGACATCACGAAGTGCGCCCTTAAGGTCCTGTTCTCCATCGAGAAGGGCCAGATCTGCAAACATGGAGCGAACACCGGCGCGCGCAGACAGGATATTCTTCAGGTACTTGTTCACTTCTGAACGTTCCGTCACATACTGTTGATTCAGTTCCCCCCAAGTGCCAAGTCGGCTTACGATGGCCCGCAATAACAAGTGATTCACCCTGTAAGGAGTCGTAATACCGTCCTTGTCGAACATGGTAGAGATCTTCTCATATCCCTTCTTGAACTGTTCAATGGTCATGTCATCTCTATAGAAGAACAGAACCATGCCCTTGAAGAACGGATGGCATTCAGTCTCTTTGAAGAGAGAAAGCCACTGAAGGTCTTCTGCGATTCTGCGAGCCTTCTTCACTTCTTCTTCAACGGCACGACTCTCGTTTTCCTCAAGCACAAACTTGCCGAGACTGGAATAGAAACTTGTAACAGAAGGATTTGGGTCCTGAGTAACTACAAATTTTATAAGCTTAGAGAATTTCCTCACCAAGGATGATACCGGGGTCAAGCTGTCAATGTTTGTGTTTTCAATGATATTCGAAACGACTCTCATCCATTCGGAATACACCTCGGGGACAAACTTCTCGTACGCCTCAATGAACTCCATGACAGCTGCAAGCAAGATAAGCTTGTTATGGGTGAAACGAGCCCTTGAATTGTACATGAAATCATCTGTAATCTCATTCCCATCCCGATCCCATAGGGGAATGAACTCCTTTCGGAGAATCTTCCGGTCTTCTTTAAAGTCATATTCATAAAGAACGTCCAGAACCTTATCGAGAGAACAGATAAACTCCGGGTGTGAATCCAGAATATTCTGGAACGGCTTGAACCCGAAATACTCGTTTCGCTGGATTCTGGGCTCTGCATCGGTGTATAACTCCCTGATGCCTTCATCGAACCTCATGTCATAGTCGGTAACACTGTCCGCTGACACCAGAATATACTTGTATGCAAAATAGCGGGAGAAGAAGCTCATATACGAGCTGTCAAAATCCTCAGAGCCCCGTTTCCAGAACAGGTCAACCCATTTGGCATCGAGTTTTATGGAGAAATTCTGGTAGAATGGCAGTTTCTCGGTAGCTCCTTCACGATAGAGTGAGACATATTCCTTAAAGTCTTTATAGTCACTCTTGGAAATGAAGTTTGTAAGGTCTGCCTTGAAGTTCTCGAAAGCACTCAGCTGTAAGCCTCGGGCGTTCATTTTGATATACAGTTCCTCTGAGAGATGGTAATACCCAAGGGACTTGACATAGAACCGAAGATTGTCCAGGTTCTTTGCGAAGTCGTGACAATCCTCTTCGGTGTACTTCTTATGAATGGCGTCAAGCATGGTCAACATTGCACAGATAGTGCTGTCCATGTCGAAGGACTTGAAATACCATTTTGACTTAGTGATGGCAGCTTTCGGAGACTGCTCGTCTAAATCGACATGAAAGTCCGAAAGCTTTTTGCAGAAATACGTAGATGTTGAACGTGTCTCGTAGCTGAATTTACGAAGGCACTCTCGTATGCGCTGGTCCTCTTCGCTGCCTTCTTCCAACTCCCTATTGGCAATGTACCAATAAACAAGAAAGAGCGTAGTTAGGCGTTGCTGCCCGTCAAGGAGCTCCATGGTGTTCTCCTTGTCGTCTGAACGTATGATTCCGTAGACGAAATTCAGATCCATAATTTCTCCCGAAGAAAGGTACGAAAAGATTTCTTCGAGGAAGCTATTTCGAACAAAGGTGCTGACGCCATCAACACGACCTTGAGCATATGGCCGCTGAATCTTTGGGATAACAATTCTGTCAAGAACGACAGTCTTATCTTTATCTACGTCGACAGGCCTAACGAACAAGTCTGGAAACGAATATCTCTCTTTCATTAGTTATTCCCCTCCTTGGGAAGATAGTCTCGAAGCATTTCAAAAATGTAATTCTGATACTTACTCATGTCGTCTTGCGTCCATTGAGAACGATTCGTACCGGTTTTATCAAAGAATTTATAGAAGATATACTGCGTGCCAAAGGGGACGAATACCCCTTTCTGCATTCGTTCAATAATGACGCGTCTCTTAGTACAGAAAAGGCTGTTGCCATAACTGCGATTGGTGGAAGAATCCAGAAGGGTAAGGTTCCCAATCCTATTCTTCACCTCATCGGAAACATCCGACTCCTCGCCGGCTTTTTCCTTCAGGAAGCTGATAGCTTCAGCATACTTCTTTGCTTCCTTCCAGGATGAGACTTTCTGCCTGTCTTCATCACTGAGGCCGGAAAGATCCGCTAGCGCCGTGTCAATCCATTCAATCTTCTTGTCGTCCTTTTTGAGGGCGTTGGTATGGAAGGAGTCGATATGCTCGATGTCCCATCCCTGTTCATTAAGAACATCGAAGGGGAACTTGTATATGTTGGATTCCGACTCAAACTTGCTATTTTGGAGATTCAGGATATGAATGTTTAGAGTAAGGAGAATGTTGAAAATCAAGTCGTGATGATTCTTGTACGGAGTAAGGATAGTATTGTTGCCGTAATCTATCTCTGTACCAGAGAGATGCTGCCTGATACGTCCAACAAGGTAATCTGAAAAATCCGAACGTGTAGAATCCTCTGGCATGTTCATGTAATGAAGGATGATGCAGGTAAGATCCTCCCCGCATTGGCTGAGAAGGCCGATGTAATTATATAGCATCGGGGTAGCATACCAGTCATCAAGCATGCGAAAAAGACTCATAACCTCCTCCCAAGCCGCTTTTACTGCATCAAAAATATGATCCTTGTCAATGCCGTCAAAGCGGTCATAGTAGAAGCGGAAAATTACGCTCTTGCTGGGATCGTTGAGATCTACGTCTACATCCTGTAATTTCGTTGGCCAATCCTCTTCCGGGACATCCTTCATGCGAGACATCTTATAGAGGAGATTGAACAGAAGGTCGATTCTATTCGGCATATCGCTTCCTCGCATCTGAAGGAAATACCAGAAGCTGTCCTTGTGCAGGGTGTTCTCTATGAATTCCCAATCCAGTGCCAATTCGGAGATATATGCAGAATCTCCTTTGCCGTAGTCTCGGTTCATTAAGAACAGACCCTTAATAAGTTCGGCATCTGTGAGCTTAATCTTGCCGGTGTTAATCTTCTGGAATTCCTTTATGCTGCTTTGACTTTCTTCGGATATTTGATACCAGAGAACCTGCACTGAACCTCTCTTGTTTGAGCGGTCTCCGTTCAGAAGTTCAAACAGTGCGGAACGAATGGCAGGAAGACTGCCACCAAGGCCGTGCCTCTTATTGATTTCCTTGCCATCTGTCTCAATCCAAGACTCAACAAACTTGAAAGCCTGACCCATGTGGAAGAAGTCAATGTTGTCCTTGTCTGCGTCCGTTGAATCTTCCGCTCTGATAGAATCAAGAGAGAGATTCTCAAGGAAGCTCGCGGAACCCTTTCGGGTGGCATAGCAGATATGATACTCCTCCCTGCCGTCGTAATCCTGTTTCAGCGTCTCCGCATCCAGATTCAACTTCTTCAGGAGGTAGCGATAGATCAGAAAGATGGTGGTTAATCTCTGCTGGCCATCAATAATCTCCCAGGCTCCTTTCTCAATAACTGAGGCTTTCAACTCTTCGCCGAACAACTCGGCAACCTTCTGCTCATCCGTTATTGCTCGTGCAATAATGGGCTGAAGGCAGTAAAAGTCGAAGTCTTTTTTCTGGTCATTTAGAGCAAAGCACAAGAGGTCTCTCAAGAGGTCCCCGACCTGCTTTTCGGTCCAGCGATACCCTCGTTGATAGGCAGGAATATAGAAATATCGCCCGTCCAGAAGCTCGCCGATAGCAAATTGTTCAATAAGATTGTCCATATTAATCTTCGTTTTCCTTAAAATTCTCGACTTGATCCATTACCTCGCGGAACACCTCAGGAGTGTACTGGGGCGGGTAACCATTTTTAACGAGACAGATCTTAATATCCTGTTTGAGCTGGTTGCGGATATTCTGATTGTTCAACCAGTCTGCAAAAGAGGACTTGGTATCAATAATCTCACGAATCTTACAGGCAAGGCTCTTACATTTCTCGTTGACAACTATCCCGTCAACGGTTTTATCCTCACCATATACAAAGTTGTACTGGTCACGGAGATGAATCAAAATATCATAGAAAGCTTTTTCCTCAAAGGTGAGCCCGAGTTTGCGAAAACTCTCCCGGTCGGCATTCATGCCATTGAGGATATCCAGTGCCTGTTCGGTTGCAATCTTGATAATACTGTTCGCAGTGGCCTCCTGGGCGGCACCGGCTTCTTGTTCTGAAAGGAACTTACGCCTGTCATGGTATTCCTTAATCGTCGCCTCTAGCATTTCCATGAATTTTCTAGCAGCGACCTGGTTCGTCTTGCTGTACTCCGTGATTTGTTTTCTCAACAGTTTGATGAGCATCTCAAGCTTGGATGCCGGCATTTTTACTTCGGACAAGCGTTCTGTAAACTCGGGGCCGAAGATATCCATCTCATCGCCCTCTTCAAGTATGCTCTCGAACTTATTGTATTTAAGGGCGGCTTCGACCATTTTGGCAACGTAGCGATTCATGGTGTCGGTATCCGGAGCATCTGTGCCGCTCATCTTATAAACGATACCGGCTATTGCCATGAAGCATTGGGCCAAGGCAGACTCTTCCTCTCCAAGATCTCCGGATGGTTGGCAGATATCGTAAGCCTTCCTCATCCTTCGGACTTCTTTCAAGAAGTAGGTTTTGAAAGATACCTTCTTGGTCTTCTTCCCATCGTTACTTACTGAATTCAGGACCTGGGTGGATGCGAAAACGTATTCGGCAGCCTTTGAAAGAAGCGTGTACCGAGTGGCAGGATCCGTCTCGGTATTCAAGAAAGGCGTCAGGTCATATCCGCTAAACAGCCTCTTGAGAATCTCAAGATGCTCCCGGAAGATTTCGGTGGCCTGAGCAATGTCGTCAGGTGTCGGAGCGATAGAGCCCTCGCCACCTCCGTATATCTTCATCGCCTCTACCATATGATCGCGTATGCCGATATAATCCACGATTAAGCCAAAATCCTTTCCCGGATACTTGCGGTTGACTCGGCTGATGGTCTGGATTAGAGAATGTTTCTGAAGGGGCTTATCGTTGTACATGTACGTCAGGCACTCTACGTCAAAGCCAGTAATCCACATATCAACCACAATTACAAGTCTGAAATTGGAGTTTGGCTGCTTGAAAGCCGCGTCAAGATCTGAAGAGCGTTGATCATTCTTGACTCCACCAAGGTAGTTATACATACCCTCTTCGTCATTGCTGCCTACACTGGCCACCATGGCGATAGTCGGCATCTCCTTCAGTTTGTTGAGTTCTTCAGACGACAACACCATTCCCTCAGGGGCTTTTCTCTCTACAAACCATTCAGGATAATGAGCCTTAAACTTCTGGAGAAGATTGTAGGCAATCTGCCTATTAGAGCAGACAATCATTGCCTTCTGCACACGGTCGGGGTCATTAGCAACGGCTGCGACATAGTGATCATGGATGTCCACAGCAAGCCTGTCAAGACGTTCTGGTTCCCCGAGGAGCACCTCCAAGGAACTCATAGCTTTCTTGCTCTTGGCTATATCCTCTTTTGTGGACCCTTCTTCCGCGCATTTGGAGTAGTAGTCTTCAATCTCCTTTACCTTGTCCTTATTCAGGAAGACTTTAGCAATTCGAGGATGGTATTTGATAGGGACGGTGATGCCATCTGCAACAGATTGATCCATTGTATAACGGTCAATCTCATCACCGAACGTCTGATATGTTTCAGCAATGGGAGTCCCCGTAAACCCTACGAACGTGGCATTGGGAAGAGCCTCACGAAGAACCTTGGCATAAGGCTTCGAAATCATGGCCTTCATATTTGCATCCGCGTCCTCGCTGAACTGAATCCGTTTAGAGCCTTCTATCTGAGTGCGATGGGCCTCGTCGGAGAAGCATATGATATTGGACCGCTCATTGATAAGACCTATCTTGTCCTCCTTCCTGTCACAAAACTTTTGAATGGTGCAGATAAAGAAACCACCACTCTCTCTCGCCCCCATTTCCTGCCGGAGTATCCTACGGCTAGGAACAACGGAAACCTCTCCCAGACCAAGAAACTCGGAGCTCTTTGTGAAAATCTTTGCGCCTTGATTCTGTAAGTCATCCCTATCTACAATCATCAGGATAGTAGGAGACCCAAGTTTATCAGAGCATCTCATTGCAAGCTGCCTCGCAAGGAAAGCCATGGTATAGGTCTTCCCACAGCCAGTAGCGCCGAAATAGGTCCCGCCTTTGCCGCTTTTTGTCTGCACCGATTTGATAACACTCTCACGAAGTAGCCTAGCGGCGAAGAACTGGGGATACCTGCATACTATTTCAACTTCTTCGTTATCGTATTTCTTGTCCCTAAAATAGATATAGTCCCTGAAAATCTCCAAGAATCTCTGGGGCCTATATACGCCCTTTACCATAGTCTCCAGCTCCTCGAAGGGCATCGTGGAAACCTTATCTCCGTCCTCTACACGTCTCCAAGCATAGAAGTGCTCATATGGCGTTCTAACTGTACCAAGTCGTGTTTTTACTCCATCGCTAATACATGCTAGTGGACAGTAATGCAACAGATGGGGAATATCTCTCCAGTAGCGGATGTTTATCTGCTCCCAGGCATCGTGGATAGTAGCATTGGCATCCGCAGGGTTCTTGAGCTCAATAACGCAAACCGGGAGACCATTGATATAAAGCAGAACATCCGGCCGACGGGTCTTGGTTTGGCCGTTATTGATATACTCTACCGAGAACTGATTAACGACACGGAATATATTATCATCGGTATGTTCAGGATCGAACTCGATGAGAGGGACCATCTTTGCGGTTCCTTTCTTTGAGACAAACTGAATTCCGTCGACCATCCAGCCATATACCTTATGCAAGGTAGCAAAGTCGGAATCACTACCGACAAGCCGGATGTTATCGGCTATCTGGCGGATCTCGTCATCTCCTAATTCCGGATTCTTCTTTTCCAGGAACTCAATAAGGTCATCCATGTAGACAACCTCCTTCCTGTTAGACCTAGGAATGTTGTCTCCATACAAATACTGCCAACCTTCGCTTTCGAGAAATGATATCAATGCGTTCTCGAAATCACTCTCGACGAAATGGCCGTTGATGTTTTGAAGAGGATGCTTTGCCATAGCAAAAGAATTAAATGTCAGATTGAAGGGAACCTTTGACTAGAACTGGGCAGAGATTGTTTAACAATTCTTCTGCTTTTTCTTGGAATGAATTGAGATTGTTTTGAATAGCCAAATAAACATTTACATACTTTTGTTGTTCTTTAACGCTGGGAAGCGTTACATCAAAATCGCAGAATCTCTCCCAATCCAAATTAGACCTAATACTACCGTCACTACAAAATGCCCCAAATCTATCTTTCTCTTTAGATTGAAATAGCATAAAAAAATACTCCGGTAAAACTATGTCTTTTCTTTTAATCTCAAAAGTGATGTATGCTGGTGAAACTATGACAGGTTCATCCTTCATATACATACTAATCCTAATGCAGTTGTCCCGTCCAGTTTGCATTCCGCTAAATACAAAACGATTCTTTCTTACCACTTTGTACTTAGATTGGTCAAGACCGTCGGTATTCGCTGCTGTAGGCATAAACTCTTTATTAATGTTTAAACCACAAAAACGAGAAATGCCTTCTTGATTCCGTTCATCGCAAACAAAAATCAAGTCTCTTACTTTGTATGAACACAAAACCTTTTCCGACATGATAAATCAATTGATGGAACCCTTTGTAAGGACGGGACACAAATTATTTAAGAGCTCTTTTAAGGAGCAGGCGATGCGTTGACGCTCTAGATAGCATTTATGTATATTAACTATCTCGCGTTGGACGGAGAGATCGGGAATGGGAATAGAAACATTGTTCATATCATCCATGGAAAAAACTTCTCGTGCACTTCCCCAGGAATGGAATCTTGCATAACGATCAAACTCCGGACGACTTAAAAACATAAAAAGATAATCTGGCAACAACTTATTAGAATCTATCACACTGAATACGACATATGCAGAAGAAACTACAAAAGATTGACTTGAATCATTATACGCAAGTGTTATCTTTCCTCCATTTCTTGAAGTTACGGGAACGAACGCAAAGAAAGAAGGCCTGACGATTGAATATGAAGTTAGAGAAACATCAATCATATCGGCCTTTGTATTAATAAACTTCTTTTCTATTGAAATACCGCGAAGGTCTTCCAATGTATAGGAATTATTAATATTTCTTTCATCACTCTGTTGGAGATATGCCCCAATTCTTTCTCTCTCATAGCTGTTAATCAGTTGCTCGATAAAACCATCACACACAAGTTTTAATTCATCGACTTTACTTTGATACGAGATGAGGTTGTTTTGGAGAGACAGATATACATCAATAAATCTTTTTTGGCTTTCAATGTCAGGTAAAGTGATATCAATATCGCAAAAGTCTTCCCATGAAAAGGTCTCCCTTGCACTTCCCCACGAATTAAACCGAGAATAACGGTCAAATTCTGGACGATTGAAAAAAATATATAGATATTCAGGAATCAATATATCTTTACGAATGCATTTAAACGTAGTGTAAATAGAAGAGATAAGAACTGAATTGTCTGAATTATTAAAAGCGAGAGCAATTTTATCCCCTCTGCGAGAAGTGTCAGGAACATAGGCAAACTCGCCAGGATTCACTATTTTATATGAATCTAGGAGGACTCCATCCAAATTTGCTTTTGTATCAATAAACTCTTTTTCCGTAGAAATACCTTTTACACTATCTAGCAGGTATTTGCCAGAGTTATTACGTTCATCAGAAAGACTAATTAGTTGTCCCAGTTTATAATTAGTCAATCCCATAGCCAATACCTTTAAATGCTTCTTCCAACATACGCTGGGATTCCTTTTCCCGAGATAATAACTCTTTCATCTCTTTCTGAATCCGAGCCATTTCCTTTGGATAATCTATTTCCAAATCATGATCAATGAACTCGATGTACTTGCTAGGAACAAGAGTCCATCCTTTGTCCTCAATTTCCTGAATTCCCACACTCTTGTATAATTCTGGGATAGCATAGTCACTGCCATCGGTTCCGACGGACTGCCACTTGTGGTAGATGTCTGCCACTCGTTGAATTTGATTTGCATCCAAAAGAACTTTCTTCTTCTGTTCGCCTTTCACTGGATTCTCGGTCCAAGTACGGAGATCTATAAAGAGAATCTCTCCTTCTCTGTTGCGGAGCTCACGTCCATGATACTTTCCGCCTCGCTTGTTCTGGTTGAGAATCCAGAATGTAACACTGATATCTGTCGTGATGAACAATTCTCTGGGGAGGATGATAATGGCCTCTACCTTGTCATTCTTTATGAGTTGTTTTCTTATCTCAAGAGCATCTGTGTCTCCCAAAGCCCCGTTTGCAAGAAGAAATCCCGCAACACCATCGAGAGGCTTTAGATGAGATAACATGTGAAGAATCCAGGCGTAGTTGGCGTTACTCTCAGGGGGGACACCATAGTCAGTCCACCTAGGGTCGTTTCTAAGATTCTCGTCCCACCAGCCCTTGAGATTGAAGGGAGGATTAGCCATGATATAATCAAAGTACAGACCTTTATGCTGATCATTGGTAAAGGATGAGTCGCTCTCCTCTCCAAGATTATGGCTAATACCACGAAGAGCAAGGTTCATCTTTGCAAGACGATATGTGGCTGCTTCCTTCTCTTGTCCATAGACATTGATACGACTGATATCCCCCTGTTTAGATTCAACGAGTGCAGAACTTTGGATGAACATGCCGCCGGAACCGCAGCAAGGGTCATATAGTGTTCCGTCAAACGGCTCAATGACGGTGGCTATCAACTGTACGACATCGTGCGGGGTATAGAATTCACCCGCTTTTTTACCAGAACCAGCAGCAAACTGGCCAATCAAATATTCGTAGGCGTCACCCAGAATATCTGTTTCATTTGGAAATTCGGCAAGTCCTTTTGCGATTTCTGTAATAATCGAACATAGTAAGCTATTGCGTTCACCATAATTTTTCCCGAGCTTATCGGAATCCAGATTAACTTCTGAAAACAATCCACGAAATCTGCTTTCAAACGACTCATTCTCAATATATTTAAAGCCACTCTGCAAAGTTTTCAGCAATTGACTATTTTGTGTTCGTGCCAATTCATAGATATTACTCCACAAATATGCCGGTTTTATCACATAATGAATTTTACGTCGCATTTGTTTTTCAAGCATATCAACTTGATCCAAATTGCGAATATACCAG
>CACZHP010000045.1 GCA_902780935.1 uncultured Bacteroidia bacterium
GACCACCATACGGAGGGCATCGATGACGGTGTTGCCGGTGACGAAGATCTGGCCCTGCGCCTTCTCGTCGAGGAGGTTCTGCTCGCTGAGGGGCGTGGGGGCGAAGTCGTAGGTGGCGATGCGGCCGGTGATCTGGCGGTTCATCTCCTCGGGCCAAGGGCTGTAGATGTTGTGGGTGCGGAGGCCGGCCTCCACGTGGCCCACGGGGATCTGCTGGTAGAACGCAGCTAGGGCAGCGGCGGTGGAGGTGGTGGTGTCGCCGTGGACCAGCACCACATCGGGCTTGCACGCCTTGAACACGTCGCGCATACCGGTGAGCACGCGGGCAGTGACATCGTACAGGTCCTGTCCCTGCTTCATAATATTGAGGTCGAAGTCGGGCTTCACCTCGAAGATGCGCAGCACCTGGTCCAGCATCTCGCGGTGCTGACCCGTCACGCACACAATCGTCTCAAACTCATCCGGATACTTCTGGAACTCCTTCACCAGCGGGCACATCTTGATCGCCTCCGGCCGCGTTCCAAACACTAGCATTACTTTCTTCATTATCGTATATCGCGTTATTGTTTATTTCGTATATCCTGCCAGCATCAGCGCATTGATGGGGTAATATACCATCGGCTTGTCGTAGATGGGCAGCAACTGTTTGCTTACACCCTTGGTAATCGGGTAAAGGCAGGTTCCGGATCCTCCGGCGAGTACTATTCCTTTCATGCTAAAACAAGTTTTATCATGTACTATCGGTGCACTCGGCATAGTCAGGACAAGTTTTGCTCTGTGCTCATTTGCACGATAGTTCATTTTGTGTTTCCGATTTTATCCTATTTCGAAATCAAAGACTTCACTTTTCGCCGCTGGCATAGTGTAGGCAAACTGTTCGAATACTCTAGCCATAGTATTGGAATACTCAAGGTTACTAATTTAGTATGGCAGTAGTACGGGAAGAGTGACGCTAAATATCAAACTCCGTCTATTCTTGATTAATTACTTTTTCAATTGCTTTCTCAGATTTATCATTATATGCATCTTTATCCAAGACTTCAAGCTGGTCGCCCCAAAACTCTATAGGCGGCACTCCTGTCGAGTGCGTTTTATAATAGAGATTCAAAGCAAGAGCGCTTGGCGATATGTCTGCATCAAGTTGTTCATCACCGACTGAGAAGCCACCGCCACCTTCGATAAAAGAACCTTGTACCAGAAGCTCTATTGAACGCATATGGTCAAGTTCACTGTCCAGTCGATATATATCACTAATACCAGTAATCTCTACCAACTGATCAAATGACACGCTTAAGGCATCTGCCATAATGAGCTTGCTTGGATATATGTATTTCTTGCTATGCTTACAAGCATAGTCCAGGATACGGGCTTCAACAGAGCTCATCCTACGTAACAAGTCCACAAAATTCATATTGCTATCATCTCGACCATCTGGGGTACAAGATGAAGCGAAAAGCCCGGCCCACAAATCCTGCAGTTCGTCGTTATCGACAGCCGAGCACTCTTCCATAATGGAAAGACCTACTCTGGCATTGGCAGTAAGGTTCAGTTGTTTTCCATCAAAGTCCAGCTTTCCTTTTGCTTTTCCTAATACCCGCAGTATATTCTTCAGCCGCCAACGGCGCACATTATCACTAAACATAAACCCCAACTCCTGAAGACCAGGCTTGAAAACCACATTAAGGAACGAAGAAATCCCTTTAATAGATGCTTTCGTGACCTCCAGCCCTATCTCCCCATAAGGTTCTATTCCCAATAAATCCTTTATTTCTATGTTATCCATTTTATAAAGAAATTATCTTGAATAATAACAAGGAATCATTAGTGTCCACTAAAAAAACATAAAAGTTCTTTGAAAATACTGAGTGTTAGGCAATTACAAAGATACTCTGAGTCAACTGATTTGAAATTATCTTTGCCAGACTATCGTAGAATGGCACATGAATAAAGGAAAATATGTGTTCTCCCAGCTTTAGACTTCCTTGACCAGAACGATTTCAACTATCTGGCTCGGAAGTATGAAGGTGATAAAAACGTTAAGCAGTTCACTTGCTATAACCAGCTTGCGACGATCATGTTTGGTCAACTATCCGTTCGAGAAAGCCACGTTGGCAAATCTGGCTGTAGTCACCTTGAAGTACTTGTTGTATGCCATCACGAGATCTTCCATAATGCACTTCCTGGCTCCCATAATGTTCACGGGGTTGGCGGCCTTGTCGGTGCTGAAGCAGAAGAAGTGCTTGGGCGGGAACTCGCAGAGGAGGTCCATCAGACGCTTTGCCTTGATGTCGTTGTTTTCGATGAGTGCCTGTACGCTGTAGCGGTCCTTCTCGCTGCGCACGTGCTTATGGGCCGAGAAGTTGGCCACGATGTCGAAGCCCTTCTCCTCGCGGAAGATGCGCTCAAAGATCGGGTCGCTGCCTGACGAGGAAGGGTTGCGAGGCGAGCCATATCCTTGACAAAATCGAACTAGTCCACAGTGTCCATAATCATAAACAGATCACGACCATGGCGATATATCTGCATGTCAAGAATCCCAACCTCACGCTGCCCTGCAATAACCTCCGGCCACACATGAGCATGAACCTCGACATACTGGCGAATCATCTCCTCATCATCCACAAGACTTAACCTCTGACAGTATCTTTTCATAGTATTTTCCCTGTCGTAAAACCCATCATGTGCAAATCACACATAAATCTTAATTATACTCGGGCATTTCCTCCAGCAATCTTTTGGTCTCAATCTCATTCTCAATCCACCGAACGGTTAAGTTTATAAGATCTTTAAGATTTGACACATCCTTTTTTGCCCATTTTCTCACATAATGAGTTTCATCATTCCCAAGCCAAACAGCTCTTTTGGCAACTTCTTTGATTCGCTCATCCGACACATCCTCTTGTATGCAACTATAAAGGAATTTCTTTTTGATTGTCTCCTTGTATTCCTCATCACTGTTCTCGAACATCAGAAAGTCCTTAATTAAGAACTCTAACGCCTTTCTATATCCTACTCCACAAATCTGATCGAGTGACAACTGTTCAGCATAAAAAGCTTGATTGTATATCTTTTCGAAATCCTGAGATACTTCACGAATAATCTTGCTGAAAACCTTTTTTTCGGGCAAAGCATTCGGAGAGATTATCTTGAAATCGCCATACGAATCTTGGGTTAAAACCATATGCCTGCCACATTCACTGTTGGAACACTTCGCAAATAGAAATCCATCATCCAAAAACAAATAATCGGGAGCCATTTTCGAATGGCAAAATGGACATTCGATCGCAACACGATTAATATTCTGGGAAAATCCTCCTACTGTAATAACTTGAACCTTAGACATATATAAGCCGATATTACCACGTTAATAGTTGATCTAAAGTGCCCTGCTTTCTTCCAACCCACTCTAATACCAATAATATTCTATTCTATATTAAAACTAAATGGGATAAAAGAGTACTATCCACAGATGCTCTTTCCCCTCACAACCCAACACATACAATAATTCTTCTCTATACCATCTTTATAAGCAGGAATTCGCACATACACATCCACTTCAATAATCTCATCATCCACCATGATCGTCGCATATCGAGTGATAGCACCAGTCTCATTTTTATGTTTCTCAATTCCCGCCAAATATTCGATGAAGCGGACTGAGGGCCAATTATCTTTTCCCAAGTTCTGACTCTCAAGACACAGACACTTGCCTCTCAAATTACATTCGTCAAAAAACGCTATAAAATCTTCAAATAACATTATTCATTACACTTATAGCTTATTCCCCAATCTTTCCAAAGGCTTCCTCACGAAAGGGAGAATCTCCTCGGCCAACTTATAAACCTCAGTACTAAAATGTTCCGGTGTTCCAACTAGAGTAAAATCGTAATTAGCTTTTGAGTTAACTATCGCATCCTTCAACTTGACCTGATCCCTTTGGAAATTAAAACCGCCGGAGATTACTCTATTCACATACTCCTTAAAGGTTGAATACGACTCCACCTCACTATTTACAGGTTTAATAGCGAAGAAATGATAATATAACCATATCTCAAAACTAGGATTACTCTGCGTTACATTACAAACGGAATATGGCTTGACCTCGCTGTACTTTTTCCAAACCTCTCCATCTTCTGAATTCAGATTCGAACAAAACTCACGAAGCCTGGAGATCTTCCCTTCAACTTCCCAAGTGTCGGTGTCCACAACGAACCACAATGTGTCGTGAGCCTGATAATCAATTGAGTACTTGCCATCCGCATCAAAAAACTTTCTGTTAACCAAGTCCATCAGTTTTAAAGGATCACTTCCTTCTTCTGGCGGGATGATAACTATCTCAAGATTAGAGGATAAGCCTTGAAAGAATGCAAAATAATCCGGCTCCGTGCTCTTTCCCTCGCAGATGATGTAGATTTTACGGGCATCCCGAGTTGGAGTCTGTTTTTCGTAGTTTTTAATTCGGGTTATCATATCACCAGTGAAGATCCTTAAGGTTTGACAAAAACGGTATACCGCCATACCGGCCATTCAGATAACCGTTCTCAATACTGGCTGTCTTATGGATATTAAAATCGCTTAGAGGATATAGTTGGGTGGCTTGGTCCTCATCTTTTTGTGCGAACCATATCTCGTCTGGACGAAGTATTTCTTTATCCAGCAGGCATGACTCGTGAGTTGTGAAAACAATCTGACCTTTGGCTGTCTTACTTTCGGAAAGCTTAGAGATAATTCCCTTTACTAAAATAGGATGAAGACTGCGCTCAATCTCGTCAATGATAACTGTACATTCTTGATTCAAAATAAGATAAATCACGGGAACATATTCTATGAGACGAATTGTCCCATCAGACTCGAAAGATATTGGCATCTTAATTTCGGTTCCATCATCCAACCGATGATAAGGTTGTAATTCCTTTCGGATAAGCCTTTCATTCTCATAGACAATCGTATCATTGATTCTTGAATCTGTTCTACTCGGAAAAGTCCAAGCCCTTCCGGGAGTACTTTTGATACTATTAGCCAAGCGTGGATCTATCATGTCGTCATTCACGACAGTAGGAACGACAGCCATGCTTGAAATACCGGTTTTCATCCCAGGCAGTAAACTCATAAGAAGATTCATCATCTCTGGATTTGTATCAAGAGCATGAGGAATCGTCAGATTTTTCATCGAATCTGAACGAATAATAAAAAGACCATTGAGAATCCAGTCGTAGGCTTGTTTGATGTCAAGATTCTCTTCCGGGTAATTCACTGCCATGAAACTAAGAAGCAGAGCATCTTTATTAAGTAATCTTTCCTCCAAGACACTAGAGAATAAAGCATCCTTTTTGTCTTTAAACAAACCTTTTCCAAAAGAAATGGACTGCGATCCATTCCCATGCCTCTCAAATACAAGACGATCTTTATTCTTTTCTGAGATATACAACGCCTCATTTATAACTTGATCAGTGTCCAAATCTATTGAATAGTAATATATTGTATTGTGAGAATAAAACTCTATCGCAAGTGAGACTGGCTCGTCTAATTTCTCTTTAGCCAACTGAAATTTATAAGTGTTCAATATTAAACCACTTATGTGACCTTGAGCCACAATTCCTTGAAGGTCAATCAGGGCCTTGATCAAATTACTTTTTCCTGCTCCGTTCGCACCATATATAGAACTGAATCTAAGTACTTCAGCATGACCACATGAGTTTATATGGTGCGTGTTATATGTTGCTTTACTACTTGGGAACAAATTGAATTCAGACTGCTCCTTAAATGAGTAAAAGTTTTTTATGACAAATCGCAATAACATTGATGAAGCGTTAATAATTAACGGCAAAAATAAACGATATATTTAGAAATAACAAATAAAACAAGCTATTAGCGTTAAAATATACCGGATAAAACTATTGATACCTTCTCTCCAGCACCTTCCAGTCCACGATGTTCCATAGGGCGGAGAGATGGGCAGGGCGGCGGTTCTGGTAGTCAAGGTAGTAGGCATGCTCCCAGACGTCGAAGGTCAGGATGGGCTTGAGGCCATGGGCAACGGGGTTGTCCGCTCCGGCGTATTGGGCGATTGAGAGCTCGCCTTTAGCGTCTGCTTGGAGCCATACCCAGCCGGATCCGAAGATGGTCGCTCCTTTGGTTTCGAACTCTTTTTGGAAGGCAGTGAGGGTGCCCCATTGGGTGGTGATTTGTTTCAGCAGTGGAGATTCTTCGCTTCGCTCAGAATGACAAATACCAGATTCTTCGCTACGCTCAGAATGACAGGTGGTGTCATCCTGAGGAGCGTCAGCGACGAAGGATCTGAATTGGGTGAAATAAAGGTTGTGGTTCAGAATCTGGCCGGCGTTGTTAAAGATGGGGCCGGCGGGTGCCTTGGCGACAATCTCTGCTAGAATAGATTCTTCGCTGCGCTCAGAATGACAAACTACAGATTCTTCGCTGCGCTCAGAATGACAAAGGGGCTCGAACTCGGTGCCGACGATGAGTTTGTTGAGGTTGTCGACATAACCTTGAAGGTGCTTTCCATGGTGGAATTCCAGTGTCCTGGCGCTGATAACCGGCTCCAGTGCGTCAATCGCATATGGCAAATTAATAAGTGTAAACATATAACAAAACAATCGATAACTCCAAATAACCAACAAACAAGTTTGTAAACGTCTATCAGTCACACAGTTACGTGGACATTAACGTTATTCATTACTTCTGGAACTAACTGAAAATCAACACGTTATTAACATTCCGCATAATTCTCACAAACACTTGCTGCTAAACTTTCTTTTTCCCAAATTGCGGAGAATTATGAAAAACTTTTTTACATACTACTCAGGTAGTCTTGATGAATTCATAGCCGCAGCCAGGAGCATCATAGACAATCACCTGATAAAGATCCAACTAGCCCCCTCCTCTCTACCGGAGTATTTGGGCTACTCACACGTCCTAGACAATTTTGCGGTTCATCACATTATGCATAGACACTCGGGAAATCGAGAACGTCTAAGAGGACAAGAACCTGTTACACTTTCAGACTATTTACTGATTCGTGAAATAGTTCTAAACTATGATACTCGCACATCAATTCAGTGTAAGAACGGGAATCCTGGATTATTCTACACTAAAGACATCAACGATTATACCTATTCCCTAATTGAAGAAATCCGGAATGGACATTCGGAACTAGCTACGACAACGCTGTATAAAAAGAAAAAGAAGCTCACCGACGCTAAGAGTCCAATTTAACTCCGCAGATTCCGGATTTGCTTCCTTTTTACAAAGGTAAGCAATAATCACGAAAATCCAAAATACTCTTAATCTCTCTTGAAAATATCTCGTGTGTAGACCTTGGCCTGGACGTCATCCAGCGCAGGATCGTAGCGGTTGGCTATGATGCTGTCGGACAAGCGCTTAAACTCCGCCAGGTCGTTAATGACTTTGCTTCCGAAGAAGGTGGTGCCGTCCTCAAGGGCAGGCTCGAAGATAATCACCTTGGCGCCCTTGGCCTTGATGCGCTTCATGATGCCCTGGATGGCGCTCTGGCGGAAATTGTCGCTTCCGGTCTTCATCGCAAGGCGATACACCCCGACGGTGACCTCCTTCTCCCTTGCCGGAGCGAAGGGGCTGGAGGCGGTGTAATAACCCGCTTTCTCAAGGACCTGGTCGGCGATATAATCCTTCCTCGTGCGGTTGGAGTCCACGATCGCCTTGATCAGGTTCTCCGGCACATCGTTGAAGTTGGCGAGGAGCTGCTTTGTGTCCTTCGGAAGGCAATATCCGCCATATCCGAAGGAAGGGTTGTTGTAGTGCGAACCGATTCGGGGATCGAGGCATACACCCTCGATAATTGCCTTGGTGTCAAGGCCTTTCATCTCGGCATAGGTGTCCAGCTCATTGAAGTAGCTTACTCGCAGGGCCAAGTAGGTGTTGGCGAAAAGCTTCACGGCCTCGGCCTCGGTACTGCCCATGAAGAGGACGGGGACGTCCGGCTTCAAGGATGCGTCCTTGATCAGCCCGGCAAAGGTCCTAGCAGCCACTGAAAGAGATTCTTCGCTTCGCTCAGAATGACAAGCTTCGTCATAGCCGACAATAATGCGGCTCGGGTACAGGTTGTCGTATAGGGCCTTGCTCTCCCGGAGGAACTCCGGAGCGAAAATGATCTTCGGCGTCACAACCCTGAAAGTTCCGTCAGCGAGCCGCTCCCGGTAGGAAAACCTTTCCCTTGCCGAACGCGTGTACCCAACCGGCACTGTCGATTTCACGACCATCACCGCCTCCGGATTGACCTCCAGGACCAGCTCGATCACCTCATCCACATGCGAGACGTCGAAGAAGTTCTTCTTGGGATCATAATTGGTCGGAGTCGCTATTACGACGAAGTCGGCCCCTGAATACGCCTCCTTCCCGTCGAGTGTGGCTCGAAGCAGCAACGGCTTCTCCTTCAGGTACTTCTCAATATATTCATCCTGGATCGGGGATATCCTCCCATTGATCTTTTCGACCTTCTCAGGGATGACATCCACCGCCACGACCTCATTCCTCTGGGACAGAAGCGTTGCGATTGACATCCCGACGTATCCCGTCCCCGCTACAGCTATCTTCATACCTTCTACGCCTTGGCGGCCTTCTTTCCGCCGTAGTAACCGTAATGGCCGTAGTGGCCGTAGTGGCCATAACGTCCGTAATAGCCTGATCCAGTTGATGTTCCGTTGAGGGCGTAGCAGAGGTTCCTGTACTCTCCCCTCTTGTACATCGCCTCGAGTTCAGGGACAAGATCCTTCTCGAGCAGGCCTGCCCTGACGATGAACATGGTTCTGTCCACATATTCGTTGATGATCTTCGCGTCGGTAACGATGTTTATCGGAGGGCAGTCGATGATGACATAGTCATACTGGGTCTTGAGCTCGGCGATGAGTTTCCCGAACCTCGGGTCGGCGATCAGCTCGGCCGGGTTCGGAGGAATGGTTCCGACTGGAAGCACCTGCAAGGTCGGGTAGTTCGGCGACTGGAGGATCAGTTTCCGCACGTCGGTCTCCTTGCCGGCAAGGTAGTCGCTGAGTCCCTTGTCGGGATTCGTGGTGAACTCGGACAGAGAGCCGTGGCGGAGGTCACCGTCGATCACCAGAACCTTCTTGTCCTTGATGGCCAAGCAGATAGCCATATTCATCGAGACGAACGACTTTCCTGAACCCGGGTTGAAAGAAGTCGTGGCCAGCACGTTCGCCGAAGGATCCTTGGTCATGAACTCAAGGTTGGTCCTCATGACCCTGAAGGCCTCGTTGACGGCGTTCCTGTTGCCATGCTCCACGACTACTGCAGTTGTGTCAAGGGCTTTTCTCTTTATCTTGCCGAGGAGATTCTTCTTCTTTGAGGCAAGAGGAATCTCACCGAGGTAAGGCAGCGACAACGCCTTCAGGTCCTTCTTGGAATGGATCTTGGTGTCGGCCGTCATCATAATGTACATGATGGCGAACGGGATCAGAAGGCCGAGCAGAAGAGCTACCAGCATGATCTGAAGAGTCTTCGGAGCCACGGGGCCGCCGATGATGGGGTGCTTGATGATACGGGTGTTGTAGGCGGTGAAAGCCTGCGAGAGCTCGTTCTCCTCACGCTTCTGGAGGAGGTAGAGGTACAGGCTCTGCTTGACGCTCTGCTGCCTCTCGACGCTCAGGAGCTGGGTAGCCTGCTTCGGGTTCGCAGCGATCTTGGCGGAAGTGGCCCTGGACTGGCCCTGGAGGCCGCTGTAACGGGTGTTGAGGTTCAGGATCTCGTTGTCCATGGTCTGGGAAATGGCTGCCCTCATCGAGGCGAGTTCTTTGTCCATGTCCTTGACGAGAACGTTGTTGACACCGGAGTTGTCCACCAGGTTGTTCCTCTCAATGAGCTGTTTGTTATATTCGTTGATACGGGCCTCGACGGCGGAGTTGGTGATGCCCATGTTGGCCGGCAGGGGCTGGTTGTTGCTGCCCTCGTTAGCCAGGTAGTTCTTGACGTAGCGGGCCATGTAGAGCTGGTTGTTGAGGTCCTGCATCTGCTGGTTTATGGCCGCGTTCTGCTGCATGTACATGTCTGCGGCAGCTCCAACGTCAGGAATCATATTCGCAGACTTGAAGGCGGAAATGTCGGAGTCCACGCCCGCGAGTTCGCCCTCGATCACCTTCAGACGGTCGTTGATGAACTCGGAGGTCGCCCTAGCCAGGAGGTTCTTGTCCTGGACCCACTTGACGTTATAGACGGCGATCAGGTTGCTGATGATGTCCTGAGCCCTCTGAGTGGAGACATCGTCGATCCCGAGGGTGATCACATCGGCCATCTTGTCGCTCTGGGCCACCTGGAGTTTATTCACATACGAATTCGCCGCCTTGCGCTTTGAATACTTCCGGACGATGATCTCCCGGTCATATCCCTTGGCCGGGAAGTGGATCGTCTTGGTGATGACGACTCCGCCAAGAGGAGTGGAGAGGGTGTCCCCTATGAAGCCCTTGACGGCCTCGGCCTCAACCCTATCGCCCATGAGGTTGAAATCCTCCAGCTCGACGATGCTGTCCTTGGGGCAGGTCAGGCGGAAGGAGGCGGTGACATTGTCGTCGGCGTCGATCAGTGCGGCCTCGAGAGGAAGGAATGTCCCGTAGAGGGTGATATCATACCTGCGCCCCTCGATCTTATAATCCATGTATAGCTTGAGCCGCTCCACGACCTCGCTCATGATGTCCGGCGACTTGAAGGCGCGGAGCTCGTTATAGACATTGGTCCTGGTCATGAACATTCCGAGCTCGCCGATCTCGTTGGAGGAGTCGATCGAGCGGCCGCGGGAGTCGGACTTGATCTGGACCTCCGCGGAGGAGTGGTACACGGGCACCGTGGTCAGCACGATGAAAGCTCCTATAGCGAGGCAAACGGCCAGGGAAATAAGGAACCAGTACCATTTCGAGAGACACCGGCGAAGGAATTCCCAGATGTCGAATTCTTCCTGCTGGGGAGCGGTGATGTTGTTGATAATGTCGTTAGTCTCCATATCCCAAAAAACTGTTAGATATATTTGCTTATCCTTTGGACGACAAGAATGGTGGAAGTAACAAAAGAGCCGAGGCTCAGCCAGAAGGAAGCGGAACGGACATTGTTGCCGTTGACATTGGTCTGACGCTTACGAAAGTCGTTGGGCTCGACATAGATCACGTCATCCTGCTGGAGATAGTAGGCCGGGGAATAAATCAGGCTCCGGGTCGATAGGAGATCCAGCTCATAGGTTTTCTGGATGCCGTTCTCGTTCCGCAAGAGCTTGACATTCTCCCTGTTGCCCTGGATGCTAAGGTCGCCGGCGGAGGCTATCGCATCGAGGATGGTCATCCCATCCTTGGATATCGCATAACGTCCAGGACGGTTGACCTCCCCTATCACTTTGTAAGACAGGTTCATAAACTCGACGGTCACGACAGCGTCGTTTGCCTGCCCCTGGTCTTTGAGTTCTTTCTTTACGAGGGAAGATAATTCGGCTTTAGTCAGACCGGCGGCATGGAGCTTCCCGAGCACCGGGAAGTCGATATTTCCTTCAGAGTCAACGGTGTAGCCGGACATCTGGCCGCTGCCTGTCGAAGTCCCGGAAATTGAGATGTCAGCGTTTTGCCCGAGACGATGGGTCACATAAGGAAGGTTGAAGAGCTCCGTGAGTTTGGGGCTCTGGGTGTTGACGATGACCGAGACCTGGTCACCAGGCTGGAGACGGATCTCAGTCCTCTGCACGATCTCCGCGCCATCGGCTTGCTCCGTGTCCTGGAAATACGTGATGTTCTTCGGTGTCGAGCACGACGCCACCAGCGCTGTCACAGCGACTGAAATTAGTAGTAACTTCTTCATTTTAAACTAATTATTTATATTATTAATTATCTACTCCACCTTCTCCAGCATCGACGGCGGAATGAACCCCGTCGCGAAGGCAGCCACCCCCTCTATCGCCACGATCAGCCTCCGGTCGTGCCGGATCCTCTTGATATGCCCCTCGAAGCCCTTGAATATTCCGTCAATCACCCTCACCCGGTCGCCCTGATGGTACTTAGGATCGTCATCCCCAAGGTACACAAGCCCGCTGTCCTTCATCCGGCACACCTCCATGAAAAGCTCCATCTGCTTCTCGGGGATGACCAGCGGAGTCTTCGCCTGACGGTCATAATACGGGATCAGGGAAGAGTTGACGAGAGCCTTGACCGCGAGAAACTCCCCGCGTGTCGCTTTCAGGAATATCAGTGAGCGGACCAGTGGCTCCTCGACAAACTTCTTGCCATCCGGAGTCTCCTTCTGGACCAACCGCTTAGGGTAGAAGAACTCCACACCGGCGTCATCGGCCACTTTCCTGATGGCCTCCGCCCGCCCGTAGAGGACTCTCACCGGGTACCAGTTGACTTTATTCGCTTCCTTTTCAGCCATATTCTGTATCCCCTCGCTTCAGGCAAGGGTTGAGGACGGTTGTCAGCCTTTCAATTCCTGATCGCGGCGCACTCCAATCCAAGAGCGTTTTCCGAAACCGTTAAAGTCTGCAAATTTACGTTTTTTTTTAGCATAAAAATATTAAATAAGTATCCCCCCTCTCATATTTTTATAAACATCATCAATTCGACACCTTTTTTCACCCTTTTTCCACCCCTTTTCTTCAACCCATTTTTTCAACCCATTGCCACACCCCCGCACCCCTGCTCCCATGCGCCCCCGCGCTATCTGTCCCATCCCAAGCCCCACATGCCGCGCATATCTCCCTATATCGCGCTATCTGTCCCATCGCAAGCCCCACATGCCGCGCTGGAAGGCACTTTCCGCTCCATGTGTCCGTGATTCAGGGACATGTGGCGCGCATATCCCCCTCAATTGCGCCATCTGTCCCGTCCCAAGCCCCACATGCAGCACTGGAAGGCGCTTTCCGCACCTTGTGTCCGTGTTTCAGGGACATGTGGCGCACATATCCCCCTGCCCGAGCCATCTGTCCCCTCCCGATCCCTAAACGGAGCCGAAGGAGACGCAGGCGGAGATCTTTGAGCTTTTGTTTAATTCCACGGAAATAGCTAAATTTACGGATGCTGAGAAAGTCAAAGACGAACGTGAGCAGCAGGATTAAAGTGGATATTCACAAAAACTAGTATAAGCTACATGAGAAACGTAAGAATGGCGGCGATCCTCGCCGCAGCGGCGACAGCCCTTTCAGGTGTCTTCATGTCACCTCAGGCGCGAGCCCAGAAGAAACCTCTGGATCATGATGTTTATGACTCCTGGCAGAGTGTGTCGGGGGTGACGCTCAGCGACGACGGATCAGCGATGGTCTGGTCGGTCAACCCCCAGGAGGGTGACGGGACGCTGTACGCCAGGAAGATCTCTACCGGGAAAAAGGGGAAGAAGCCGTCCGGACAAAGCGGAGCGGAGCTGGCCATTCCCCGCGGCTACCAGCCGACCCTCTCCCCCGACGGCAGGTGGCTGGTGTGCCGGATCAAACCCGAATTCGCCAAGACCCGGCAGGAGCGCATCGCCAAGAAAAAGAGGGACGAGATAGCTAAAGACACGCTTGCGGTAGTCGATCTCATATCAATGAATATCAAAAAGTTCCCTTCCGTGGAATCATATTCCTCCGGCAAGTTCGGAATGCCTTTTATCGCATATAAGTCCAGCTGGTCTGAAGCCGCCAAAAACGTCGGCGCCAAAGCCAAAGAAGCTAAAGAAGCCAAAGAAGCCAAAGCTAAAGACTCCAACGCCAAAAGTCGTCCCGCTCCGAAAACGCCGAAGTCAGGCCTCATCCTCCTGACCCCGGGATCATGGCAGGCCGACACCCTAAGGAATATTGATAAATATTCATTCAACGGCGACGGCTCCCTCCTCGCCCTGACCAGCAAAAAGGACAAGAAGGACAGCCTCAGCGCCACGGCGATGATCCTGGCCTATTACGAGCAGTCGGCTGCGGCAGGAAAGCAAACCGGATCCGCTCCGGCCCTCGTCCTCGACACCCTTCGTAGCGGGGCACAGGAATATTTCCACCCGGCCTTCGACGACGCCTCCGCCCAGCTCGCCTTCACCGCCACGACAGACTCCAACAAGACCGGGAGCAAGAGGTGCGCGCTGCTGCTGGCCTCCCGTGCCGGAAATCAGGCCGCAGCGGGCACGGCTGCCCAAAAAACCGTCTCCCGTGCCGGAAATACGGCTCCAGCGGGCACGGCTACCC
>CACZHP010000046.1:0-11587 GCA_902780935.1 uncultured Bacteroidia bacterium
TTCGAGACGAGCGTCTCCTCGTCCGCGTAGCGCATGAGGTCGTCGAGACCGGCCTCGTTGCCGGAGAGGACGTATCCCACGGCGGCCTTCCTGGCGATGTTCTCGATGTTGCCCCCGGAGAAGGTGTACTTCCTTCCCAGCTCCATCGAATCCTCCTCGCTGAGGGTGGGGATCATGCTTCCCCAGATCTTCGCCCTCACTTCAGGCTCGGGGGTGGTGAAGTTAACCTTGAAGATGAAACGCCTGGCGAAGGCGTCGTCACAGAAGTTCTCCGCGAGGTTGGTCGTGGCGATCAGGATGCCGTCCATGTTTTCGATGGCATCGAGACAGATGTTCTGTATGGCGTTCATCATCTGGTCGACGCTGTCGCGTGGGCTCTCGAGGCGCTTGGCGAAGATGGCATCCGCCTCGTTGAAGAGGAGGATTGGGGCCTTGGCCCGCTTGCGGCACATCTCTGCATAGGTGTTGAACACGCCTTTCACTATCTTCTCGGAGTCCCCGACCCACTTGCTCTTGAGCTGGGACATGTCCACCGCGAAGACGTCGCGTCCGGTGCGGCGTGCGAGTTCGTATACGCCGGCGGTCTTGCCGGTGCCGGCACCTCCGGAGAACAGAACGGCGAAGCCTTTCCGCATGCCCATCTGCTCGAGACGCTGCTGGACCCCCTTGAAGTTAGCGTCATCGAGGAGGCCGGCCAGGCGCTCCATCTGCTCGGTCTCCTTCGGGTTGTAGAAGAGACTGCGTGCATTGATGGCTTCCGCCTTCACGACATCGGGCCTCTCGTTCTCACCTTTGCGGATGAACTCCACGTCTCCGAGGAACTCCTTGATGGCATCCTCCGTGAGGGAGAGGGAGTCCATGTCCTTGAACCCGTCGGTGCCGCTGAAGGTAACGATGCCATGCCTTTGGAGCGCGAGTTTCTCGTTTGACAGCTCGCGGCGGATGCGCTGGTCGTCCTCCATGAACTCAGTGAACTCGAGCAGCCTCCCGACAGGAACGGAGTCGTCTCCGAACGAGACGAGGCGGTGGCAGAGGTAGAAGAAGAAGCGCAGCTGGGTGGGAGGGCACTCTGAGAGCATGCCACACTCCGTGAGCTTGCTGCAGAACTGCAGCTGCTGGTTGGCCTCGACGAGGCTGACGATGTTCGAGAGGAGCCGCTCGCAGTCGTAGACGTCCCTGCGGAAGTCCGAGAAGAACATCCTCAGGCGGGTGAAGAACTCGTCTATGGAGATTCCTGTCCAGCTCTTGGCCTCGAAGGGGCTGCCGTCCTCGATGCTCTTTGCCGCCTCGCGCGTGAGGATGAAGACGGTCCTGCGCCCGCGCGTCCCGGCACGCATGATGATGTTCTTCTGCTCCAGTTCGGAGAGCGCCTCGTGGAAGCCGATGAACTCGATGTTCGAGCACCCCACGTACCCTGCGAGATCGTCCTGGTCACTCCCGTTCATGGCATTGTTCTCTGTGATGAGCCCCAGCAGGATCGCCCCCTTCGGGCTGATCCCGAAATGGGATGCGACCCCGGACACGTCCTCTGAGAGGGACAGCATCGCCTCCTCGGTGAGGCCGCCCTTCTGGACTGTCTTGTAGATGTGGTTGAGCCCTGACGCGAGGGCGTGCAGCTCCACGCTGCCTTCGAAAAATTCCTTGTCGTCCCGTCTTCTCATATTGATATCGTTTTCTGTTATCTACTCCGCTTTGCGCAAAACCTTTCCAAGGCTCTTCTGGGCGGCGTCCCTATGCAGTGTCAGGGCCGACGCCCCATGGAGTGCCGCGTCACGCGGGGCATCGAACATGACGTCGCGCATGAGCTTCTCCATGACGGCACGCAGGCCCCTTGCACCGGTGCCGAGACGTTCCGCCTCGTCCGCCACGAGGTCGAATACCTCGCCGTCGATGTCGAACTCGATGCCGTCCATCCTCATCAGCTCGCGGTACTGGCTCAGGATGGAGTCCTTCGGCTCGGTGAGGATGCGTTTAAGAGCCTCGCGGTCGAGCGGGTCCACGTGCGTGATCACGGGGAATCGGCCGATGAACTCGGGTATCATCCCGAACTCGCGGAGGTCTTCGGGCCTGACGTCGTCGAGGCACGAGATGTTGCTACCCGGGGCGTCGGCGTCACGGAATCCTATGCGCCTTGTGTCGGCGCCGATGCGCTTCGCCACGATATCCTCGAGGCCCACGAAAGCTCCGGAGAGTATGAAGAGTATATTGGTGGTGTCGATGTAGAGCAGGGGCTGCTCGGGGTGCTTGCGTCCGCCGAACGGGGGGACGCCCACGATGTCTCCCTCGGCGAGCTTCAGGAGTGACTGCTGCACGCATTCTCCGGACACGTCCCTCGTGATGGAGACCCCGGCTTCCTTGCGGGCGATCTTGTCGCCTTCGTCGAGGATGACGATGCCCCTTTCAGCGCTCTCCATGTCGTAGTTGCAGGCGCGGAGCAGCCCCACGAGGCAGTCTTCCACGTCGGAGCCGACGTAGCCGCTCGCGGTGATCTTCGTGCAGTCCTGGATGTAGCAGGGTACGTCGAGGTACTCGGCGATCTTCTTGACCATATATGTCTTGCCGCAGCCGGTGCTGCCGAGCAGCACGACGTTCGACTTGTCGATCTTGACCTTGCTGCCAGCCTCGTCCTTGTGGATGAGCCGCTTGTAGTGGTTGTAGACGGCCACGGCGAGGGTCTTCTTCGCCTCGTCCTGTCCGATGACGTACTTGTCCAGATAGGCCTTGATCTGGTCGGGCCTGTGAAGTTTGACAGGCTTGCTTTTGCCTGTGTTGGTATTCATATTCTTCATAATTCCTTGTTTCTTTGTCTGTATATACTGCCGTGGGCGGAAAGCCTTTCATCTTCCGGGGGGATTTCTTCCTTATTTGGGAAGTCCGCCTATGCGACCTTCCTGACGGACTCCTTGATATGGTGGACGGCCATATAGGCTGCGCCCGTGCTGATGCCGAGCTTGCCGGCAATCTCGCCTGACCCGAAACCCTGGAGGCGGAGGTCAAGTATCCTGCGGGCACGCTCGCCGAGCGAGCCGTAGATGTTCTCGCGGGTCTCCTTCTCTATGAGGATATCATCGGGCATCTCTGAGCCGAGCCCGAGTTCGGGCATGTCGTCGGGGTACTCTTCCCCGTCTTCGTCGGTGACAGGGGATAGGTCGTTGAAACTTGAGAAGATCCTGTTGTAGGCAGCCTTTTTCATCGCCGCGCTGAGAACTGCGCGCTCAGCGGACGTTCGGATCCAGGAGCGGAAATCGCCCTTCTCGGGGTCATACGTACCGGCCTTGAGGAGTTTCAGGACGGTATCGGAGACGGTTTCTTCAAGCTCATACGGAGTGAAGAAACCCTGGAAGCGCTTCCCGGCGAAGCAGTTGACGGCATGCCTTGTGGCACTGAGGAGGATGGAGGAATCGAAATGTTTCATATGCTGATAATGTTCTTTTATGGGGGTGTGCTCCTGGGGCGGAGCGGGCGCAGGCTCCGCCAGACCCCGCTCAAGGGGACCAGTCGCGTGTGTGGTGATATCGTCCTGTCGGACGTGTGTAGAGATGGCGCCTAAGGGATGGGGCCCTTCGGCGTCAGGAGTGGATTCGTCGGGCCGGCTTCTGGCTGTCCTGCGGAAGGCGGCACATTACTATACGGCCGTCCGGGCAAAATGTTTCAACGGGAATTGGAAAAAGTTGAAAATACTTGCCGGGGCGCCGCTTCTGCAGTGCGGATAGGGGATTGATTCTTTGAGATGCCGGAGGTCCGGCCGGTTGTCAGGGAATCCTTGCTTGAAGAATTGATCATGGTGCAAATATACGGAATAAATCCGACATTCGCAAATTTATTTTACTGATAATCAATTTGTTACGCGCGCGCGATTAAAGAAATCGACAAGTTCGCACCTGCAAGTATTTCAGTGAGTATTATCAGAATAATTCTCAGTTTTTTTCGAATGGATGGAGGATGACGGTTCCAACTGTCGGCCCGGCAGGGAATTCCGCCATGGTCAGGGAAGCACCCTAATGGAGAAAGGATCCTCCGTGATTCTGAAGGCACACATGCAGTCAAGGCAGAATCCTGTCTGTCCGGCGCGTACCGGACCGCTCTCGTTGAGCGAATGGCCGAAGAGGTGCAGGTATCCCGGAATCAACGGCTCACCCTCCGCGTACTCCGAAACGTCCGCCCAGACGGGGCTACCGGTGTCCACATCACCTCCCCGGATGAATGATGCTTCTGCCAGCATCCCGTAAAGGATCCTTCGCTTGGCGTCATCGTGGAGCATGTCATTGAGGATGTCGGGGTCGAAGCAGTCCTCACCGAGAACATCCCGGTGTCTGGCAAGCCAAGATACGCCTATTCCGGCATGGCTGAACAGGATCTTCGTGCTTCCGATCTCTTCCGTGTGTGTGATGGAGAACAGGTCGAGGTTGTCTTCAAGCAGTTCCCGGTTGCGTGACGCTCCGAGATGATCCCGCCTGCAGAAGTTGATGTCCGGGTCGAGATATCCCATGTCGTGGTTGCCCAGCAGCAGGACCACGTCATCCGGCCTCTCCTTTTTGAGGGTGATGATCTCGCGAAGCATACTGGTGGCATCCCCCGGGGTGATCCCCTCCCATGGATAGGGGTCCAGATAGTCCCCCAGGAATATGATCCTGCCCTCCGGCGATGCCTGCTGTACGGCAGATCTCCAGAAAGGTCTCCCGTGTACATCGGGTATGATAGTAAGCTCCTTTCCTTTCATAAATAATGGTTACTTATATGTTTATTATCAGAAATCCTGTAGCCACGAATAAGAAGATTTAAGTCACTGTTGCCGATGTAGTCGATAACCCTTTCGATACCGGAACGGCCGGTGCTTCGGAGAAGAGTCTGGATCTCTGTGCTGATTTGCTGTGATGTCATTCTGTTTTATCTTTGTTTCAAGGTTATCTACCCGCCTGCTTCGGAATCCTTTCATGCATCTAGAGAGACGAACCGATATTTCGGGCGAAAGACTGTGTCAGTATTGGTGACGAAATGTTGATTTGGTAATTGAAAAAATATTCCCTAGATTTACAGTCCGCGTTCAGCTCTTTTTTAGCGGTTTTGGTTGCTTGGTGACAAGTTGGTTTTATTCTTTTCTCTAGCCAATCAACAAAAACAATATACTATGAAGAGCGTCAATAGAATTTCATCCTCTGATGCAAGGCACGAGTGGATGAACCGCGTAAGTGAGAAGCAGATCGAAAAGGAAATCAGGACGAAAAAGTTTCAAGCTTTCGTCGACATGATTTACGAAGACGGCCTGACAATCGGCAAGCGCGGTGCGGCTTAAGGGATTACCTCAAAAGGGTTTTCCCTTTTTTGTTTCACGCAGGTCATCAGAGAGGATTGGTAAAGATCCACAACGAGTTGGATGTTTGCCCCAGGAGTTTCGCCAACAAGTTTGGATTTTATTACAATGAAATCCAAGTACCAAGTGATGGTATACGACGAAGCCCAGACCGTGAAGCCAGCGGACATACCGTCATCCGTTATGAAGACAAAACTCGCCGCCCGCCTTCCATTGAATGCAAGCCTCCAGCTATCTCTGCTGGGGGCTTTGCAGTGATGATTGTTCAAGGATGCTACTTGAAAATTTTCCGGACCATGCTCAAAGCCAAGAGAAGTATGATGTCATAAGCATATGGAACTCTTTCCCCTTAATTGGGATGGCTCACCTCAAGGGATTTCTTTGCAAGGTGCAACATCAAGAGAAGACAGTTGTGGATCCCTTTGCTGAGTTCGTTCTCGGACATATTAATAAACTGCTCTGGATGGCCGGCCCCGTTGCGCCGGCTGTTGATTTGTTCAGCTGTTTTGCTTATCAGCAATTCATTCCTGTCTGCCAAATATTTGCGGTTGTCGGGAATAAGCCCCTCATCCATGAATCGATAGCGAATGGCTCCATAGCCCTTTTCCAGGATTTCCTCCCCGAATGTGATTCTATAAAAGAGCTTACAATATAGTTCCATATTCATATGAAGGTCCTTGCAAAGGCTGATACGGAAACTGTTGTCGGTCTGGGTATTCAGATAGGTGAAGAGCTTTTCCGTGACTTCTTTGAACGTCTCGTTGGAATAAAAACCCTCTTTCCCGTCTTTAAGGATAAAGAACAGCCTGTCAATAATACGGGATAAGGATGGATTGGGTTTATTGTTCCCGCTGACCTCCCGGATGATACCAGACCTGAGCCCGTCCCACGAAAAGGCGGGAATGGAGGGAGTGTCGGAAACGGTATTTTTGGGAAGTCTTTGAATGGCCTTGACATATGTGGGGTTCAATCTGACCAGGATATTTTTGTCTGCGACCTTCTCTTTGACGAAAATATCCTTGTTTCCATTGATAATCAACCGGACAATTGCATCCTTTGTTTTTATTCCGGCGGGGACCCTGTCCTGAAACATCTTGACCAGTTCGGACTGGGATTCCTCCTCATTTTCAAGCAAATAGTCTATCAGGTATTGGCGTATCTCAGCCCTGTACTCCGGTTCTGATTTTTCTTCGGCCTGAAAGATCCTTTTTGCCTCTGTCTTGGTCTTGATCCTGTCAGCCAGGGTGACGGTTACTCTTCCCGTTAGTCCCTTGCTATATATGAAGCAATCCTGACGGAGATTGAGAACATAGTCGAGGGTGGTTTCCTTAATGGGATGGCCGTATTCTTCACGGATGCTGTCCTCCAGTTCACGCCGGCTGCACGGCCTTCCCTTGTCCAGGATACAGTTGGCGCAATGCAACTGGATGAGGTGACTTTTCCCTTGCCAAAACCTGACCGGTTCGTCCAAATCCGACTGTGGAGGATAAAACAGGTCTCCTCTGCCCTCTGTCCTGCAGCCGGAATCGGTAACGTAGGTTCGGGCTGAACGTCTCTTATAACTTAGGCCACGTTCATGTAGATGGTCACATATTGCATCAAGAGAAACCGGTTTCCCCGTTTCCTTGACGGTCTTGTTCACAAAGTTCCTGATCAAATCCATGACATCCTGCTTTGACATGTGACCTGATCCGTCGCCACCAGTGAGAAGGCGCCAGTATCCCTGTTGCCCGGCCTTTGCAATGATGGGCTTCCTGTTCTGTCTCAATGTCAGGGTCGTCCTCTCCTCGACAAGGGCGGGATGCTTTCTGTGAAGAGCGCCAATTTTTTCCAGGATCATCTCCCTGGACAGGGGGCGCCCGGCTTTGTAAAGGAGAGATACCGCGATGGACTCGGTATTGTTAAGATATTGTGTTTTCAGGCAATACTTCGTTTCACCGTCCTCCTCGGTACTTTCAAACCTTTTTGAAACCTTCATTATCGCCAGGAATTTTGGAATGTACTCATCCGGAATCTCGCACTGCTTGCACAGGTCCGCAACCTGTTTTTCCGAAATCGGAATCGCACCATAATACTTTTCCGGATCAAACGGCTCCCCGTCTTTTGCATTACCGTCTATGAAAATCCTGAAAAAGCTGTTGGCCAAACGCCGCGTGCTTGGTTTCCCGAAATCAACCATGCCATCGTTGGCGTAAAGGGTCTCAAGTTCCTTGTCCTGCAGCAGTTTGAGATTGAAGTTAATGGGCTCAAGTCTGAATGTATCCAGAATAAAACTGAACAATCCGCCGGAGGCGTTTCCTGTCATTTCGTTCAAGTCTTCACGATTGATGGCGAGAACAGTCCCTCGCAGGAACTCGATGATTTTGCCAACCTCCCCGTCGGCCGGTTCCAAGCGCTTGAACGGGGAATAGATGCAATCATCCAGATAGGTCTCAAGCGTCGTTCCACTGACTTTCTTCCCGAGTTCGGTTGAAATGCCCGTGGCATCCATCCCTTGGCTCTTTTCGTCCAAATAGTGCGAGTCGATATAAATCTTAAGTGCCCTCATGTACCTCGTGTCTATGACCCCGAGGCCCGGGAAATTCCGTTCGGGGGAGGATAGCACATCCGAGACTTGCGTGAGATAGCTGTGGGCAACTTCCGCGAGGGTCGTCCCCTCCGGACGGATACTACTGTGTATTATTCCTGCCAAATCCATATTTAATACCTGATATTAGCCCGACTGCCGGGCAGAAGCAAATCAATGGAACGATATACTTGTTCACTAATGTCTGTCGGATTATTTCTATCCTTCGGGCACAAGTGGATGATTACCACAAATATAGTAATTCCTGACTAAAGAAGCAAGCGTCAGCTGGCTGAGAAGACCGACAGGGATTTACGCCACGTACCTGAATCCCTGCGGAACGGCTCCAAAGATGTTTAGGAAATGATTCGTGAGCTGATGGCGCATTTCGAAGCGTGGACGGTTGCCCGCCCTTTTAGCGCGGGAAGAGTTCTTCCAGAAGTCCTGTGCTATGCGCTTCTCCATGATGCGGCGCACCTTCCTGCAGGTCGCGTTGTCCTCTATGCGGATAGAGAGGTTGCCGAGGCGCGAGCCGTCTATGAACTTGAGTTTCTCATCCGCGAGTCTGCGGCTCAGCCCCTTGATGTAACGGCAGTCGGAATAGTGTGGTGATTTGTCGTTGTGTCTCATAGTTTCTTTCATTTAGGTGATGTCGACAATATATACCGTATTGCGGGTGAAACATTGCACCCGAAACCGCAACGATGATCCCCAAAGCCTGTCGGCGCTGCTTCTTTTCTTCGCGCACCTTGTGTCCGCGCCCTTCTCTCCGATGAACCACTTTTGCGAAGGTAGGGCCCAAAGGCTCCGCAGAAAATAACACTGGAGATTCTGGTCTCCTAACAGAGTTAATAATTTGGGAACTATATACCTAATTCGGGACAACAGGTATATAGTTCCCCAAAATAACCATCATTGAGGACAGTGACGGGAATATATAGAGAATTTCGAAATTTCGGATGGTGGTAGCGGGAATGGGTCACCTGCCCGCAAACACCACCATCTCAATATACCCTATCAAATACCCTTTCCAGCAGCTTGTAGAGCGATCTCATCACTTTCCAAATCTGCGACCTATGTGTCCAGTATGTCAATTGGTCGCGTATATGTGCAACCAGAAGCGAAGATAGCCGTTTCCGATTTCATGGTCAAGGGTGGCCTTGGCTTGCTCCCTTCCGGAGTCGGTCTTGTGGTAAAGTATCGCCCGTATCGCCAGTGTTACACCCGATACAGCCGACACTCCCCGATACGCCAAAACTCTTTTGAAGAATCAAAATGAAATCATTAAATTTGCCTTTAGCCAAAAGAATGAGACTATGAGTTGGAAAGAAGACGCCATAAAGAACTTGTACAATAGCCTCCACCCCGTGAAGGTTGAACTGAATGAAATTGATTGGAAGAGCGGTCTCTCCGAGAAGTCGGAGAGGCTGGCTCAGCATATTTCCGCTTTTGCCAACCAGACGGGCGGTGGAACGTTTGCCTTCGGCGTCAATGACGATGCTACGCTGTTCACGCCCTCAAGAGAACCAGTAACCTGAATATTTCTGCCGAAACCTTCTTCTACGAAGGATATGCCATCTCTCTGGACAAGATTGTGAAGTATGTCATGAGCCTGCTCGAAAAGACGGAAGACATCCTTCACCCCAAGCGCGAGAACAAATACCCCTATCCCGAAGTGTCTATTAGAGAATTGGTGGCCAACATGGTCCTCCATCAAAACTTCGAGGTTCATGGGATGACCCTGGCTGTTGAAATCTTCACTAACCGGATCGTCATTACAAATCCTGGCACACCGCTCATTGACACCAATCGCTTCATTGATCTCCCGCCAAAGTCTCGCAACGATAAGATGGCCCAGGCCATGTTCCTTTTCAACCTTTGTGAAAAGCGTGGTAGCGGCATGGACCGCGCTGTTGCCGGAGTTGAATCAATGTTCCTTCCGCCCATCACAGTCGAGAAGGGTGAGGACTTCACTCGTGTTCGGTTGTTCCCGGTAAAGAGGTATACTGAAATGACAAAGACAGAGAAGGTTCTCGCCTGTTATCAGCACGCATGCCTTCTTTACGAAAAAGGCATTGATCTTACCAACCAATCGCTCCGGGAGCGTCTAAATATGCCGAAGAACAACTCTGCTGGAGCTTCGAGGATTATATCTGACGCTGTCGAGGCAGGCCTTATCAAGCTATCCGATAAGGCCCCTGAGTCGAAAAAGTACTCGTCATATGTTCCATACTATGCGTAACAATCTTATTTGCTGAGGAAATCCCGCAAGAACGGAATCGGCTGATTATCAGTATGTTCTTATTTGCTGAGGAAATCCCTTTTGTTGTTTCGCGTCCCGACAATCAGGATTCGGCTCGTGTCGGGAAACGCCTTTGTGTCCATTAAATGGCCGTTTTTCTGACAGATTAATCCGCCCGCAGATACCCGTGCCGCACCAGGTCCTCCTGACTTATGACTGGATTGGTGTAGCCATCGGCAATGACAAAGAGATTATCGGCCACCTTTGAGATGGCGTCGTAGTTGTGGTCGGTGATAATAATGCCGTGGCCCTTGGCTCGTTCGCGAATCATAACCTTTACATCTTCAATGTTCACCGGGTTAACTTGTGTGAAGGGCTCGTCCAAGATGTAGAAAGGAGCGTCGCTATGCAGTATCAGGTAGAGTTCGGCCAGACGGGCTTCGCCGCCTGAGAGCTCATAAATGGGCGAATCATAATGCCTTGAGAACTTTGGAAAACGATTGACAAAGGTCCAATAGTTTACCCCGTACAAATCAAAGGCCCGGTGCAGCTTCATGCCCTCCGGTATTAGTCGCCCTTGCGGTAAATACTTGATGGCGTGGCCGATAATCTGCCGGCCAACAGGCTTCTCGTCAATGCTCACCATTACATTTTCCACCCTCAATCCCCCCATCAGCGCACGGAACATGCAGGATTTTCCGGCACCGTTCCGCCCCAGAAGGCCAGTCACAGTCCCGGTTTCGGATGTGCTATATCCTCCGCTCAGGACCGTTTTCTGACCAAAACGGACCACTACGCTGTCTACTATGAGCCGATGCTTATCCATATATGACTAGGACGGAGGTCAGCATAATGGCGAGCGCTAAGAAATCGGCTAGAATCACACTGATTTGCAACTTCCTGCGCGAAAGGCCCAGATTGATATAGAAGAATATGGCGTCCCTGTCACGGAATTTACGGTTCAGATACAGGATAATGGCCGTCAGCGGCACCTTCGCAATTAAACTATCCACAAAGAACGTGTAGGATATACCGCTCAGGAGGAAGTTCATACACACCAGGTTGTACACAGCGCCGATGAGCAGCTGCGCTTTTCCGTAGCGCCAGGTAAGGGATATGCGGTTGCGAAGGGTCATGATTCCGAATGCCATGTGCATCAAAAATCAAACCAATACAAATCTCCTCACAACCATAGATTTTCCGTCCTTCACGACCGTCCTGTTCACGGCATTGCACAACGCCATCAGCGCAGGCTTGTCTGATGCGCTGCCGGTATTAGGGGTAATCGTCATTGATATACAGACCGATAAATTAGAATTTACACGTCCAGTAGAGTTTCCATTTCCTTTTCAAAGCTCTCATCAATCATGGTCACGCGTTCTCCGGCCCGTAGGAATCCCTCACAGCATTGCCGGTTATTCTCCTTCAGGTTGGCAATCGTGCAGTCTGAATCCTCCTGCCTGGATTC
>CACZHP010000046.1:11633-12956 GCA_902780935.1 uncultured Bacteroidia bacterium
GACATAGCAGCCTTCCACAATGAGGTTCTGCCGGTTCTCTATGGCCGTCTTGATGATTTCGCGCACAATGGGCCAAAGGTAATCCGTGAGCGCCTCATCATCCAGCGGTGTGAGGGCGGTGTTTCCGCTACGGATCAGGCCCATTTTCAGATGGTCTATGGAAAAGGCCGGATACTTGTACTTCTCAAGCATACGCTGTGCCAGAAGCGTCTTTCCCGTGTGGGATGCACCTGTAATCAGAATAACCATATGCTACACCACGATCTTCTTGATAAGCGTCAAATCACCACTGGACAGCGCCTCGAAGTTGGCCTCAATCTTTTCGATGTCCCAGTCCCACCACTTCAAGTCCAGGAGGTAAGCGATGAAGCCCTCATCGAAACGCTTCTTGATAACCCTACACGGGTTGCCTGCAGCGACAGCATAAGGAGGGATATTAGAGGCTACAACTGAATTGGCACCAATGATAGCTCCGTCTCCGATATGAACACCTGGCATCACGGTCACATTCTGGCCAATCCATACGTCATTGCCGACCACGGTATCGCCCTTCAGAGGCAATTCATCTTTTACTGGTGCGATGGCGCTGCCCCAGTCTCCGCCCATAATGTAGAATGGATAGGTCGTCACACCATCCATTCTGTGGTTGGCCCCGTTCATCACGAACTCAATGCCTTTGGCGATGGCACAGAACTTCCCGATAATCAGTCTATCACCGATGAAATCGTAGAAGTGCGTAACATGTTTCTCAAACTGGTCCGCACCGTCCACATCGTCATAGTAAGTGTAGTCTCCGATGATGATGCGTGGATTCTTTACAACATTCTTGATAAAGCAGAGGCTCGGGATCTTGGGATTTGGGAATGCAGCGTTCGGATCGGGCCTGTTGGTAATAGTGTTCATGGTGGTAAATCTCGATTTATCGGTGTAAATTTAAGTCAATTAGCTGAAAAGAAAAAGGGCGAGGCCCTTTCTTCGATAGCACTCATCCGACGACTTCATACTGATCCACCCTCGGGATTAGCGCAATTCCGGGGGGCTTCGAGGTGAATCTGTTCGGCGGAGTCTATGCCGTGACGTACAAGTCTCGCTTGTACACCAAAATGCATCTCTGGTCGGGGTTTTCTGCTCAAGTCTTTCGGAATTGGGCGATAACCGACCAAATCCGCGAGACATGTACATGGAAACGTCGTTCTGCCGATGTTTTCTTGTACAAGCGAGACTTGTACACGAGCCGAGCAGGGCAAACCAGCCGGTGCACAAACAAAAACGCCCCGCATTCCTGCGAGGCGTTTGGAGCGGAAAACGAGACTCGAACTATAA
>CACZHP010000047.1 GCA_902780935.1 uncultured Bacteroidia bacterium
TTTGCAATAATCCTCATTGAGACTGCCGTCGGTCTCACGACTGATCATCGCATCATCCGACAGTGGCATTCCGCAGCACTGACAGTAAAGCGTCCGGGGTGAGCCCAACAACGTATTGATTGATACTTCGAATTCTCTGGACAATACCTTGAGCAACTCCGGATTGGGTTGCGTCATGCCGGTCTCCCAACGACTTACAGCCTGTCTGGTAACACCGATGCGCTCGGCCATCTGTTCCTGTGTCAGCTGGTTCTTTTCGCGCAGATTCCGTAAGATGTCTTTTACTTCCATTGTCTTATCGTCTTGGTTGATGGAGCAAAGTTACGAAGTCTGATAATACGTGTCAAGAAACAAGTTGTTGCTTTTTGCCGATGCTCTGACAATAAGAGGGAATGCTCCAGGTATGAAGGGTAATCGTCATCGATGTTCAGACTGAAAAATGGGAATTTACTTCTGTGGATTCCAGGCTCCGTCACTTTAAGAAATAGCGGGGAACAGAGCATTTGTAAGCTCGGTACTCATCACCGAAATCTGCTTCCAAACGCTTTTCTTCAGCTTCCAAACGCTTTTCTTCAGACCTTACCTGAAGTGTCAGAAGTGTGATCTCGACGGCAAAGATGATCAGCGGCCACCAGCTTTGGATCCACATCAGTACGCCGATATCGTAGATGTATATTCCCAACAGCATAGGATTACGGGTAAAACGGTATGGCCCGTCCGTCATCAGGTGCTTGGTCCGGGGCGCGACTTCGTGGTTATAGGCATCAAAAGGATTGCCTTCGCCGACCTTTTTCATATGCACGATCGACCATATACTCAACGCCAGGCCAAAAACTATCAAAATGGTGGCAATAACCGCCCAAGGCAGCGTCGGTGCCCACGGGAACGGCTTCCCTGATACCCACCACATCAATGCCGGAATCCCGGCGACGAAAACCAGAAAACCGAGTATGTACCCAAATGCATTTCTCATCATATGCTACGTTAAATCCGAATTTAACTACTGTCGCCAATCATCTACAACATATAACTCCCCATTGTAAGTAAAGCAGATTATGTTTACCTTACCGGTGAGATAGAGGAACATCTTCTGCCCGGTTTTTGTGTTCTTGAAGTGGCCATAGTTGATTCTGCCAAGGCTCATGCCGTTGGTCCTGATCAGATGGTTCAACAGGCCCTCCGGCATTTCTGTGATGGTAATTTCATCGACAGGAATAAGTTGCGGCTTGCCTATGTACGTGCTCAACTGGATGGTGTCGTTCTCGTTGACCGAGATACCCTTGGGCCAATAGGCCAGCATTACACCCACCACGACAAGGAAAGTGACAGCGATAATAACGAGAGTCAATATCATAGCAGTACGAGGAGATTTAAGAGCCATTGTATAGTGTAAAATTTCGATTTAAACTCCTGGGGAATATTCATTTTATATGCGGAGTTTAACTATAGCCACTTCTTCTAGCGTAAGATTCAAAGTGGTTATCACTTTGGGTTACATGCATTCCTGAAATACCAGGAGTGCTCCTTGAACATATCATTTTTTACTTCGAAGCCGAATATATAATTTAGCTCCTTAAATATAGCAAATTAACTCGTATTTTACAATAAGAATATTCATCCGGTCTAACTCATCTACCTGATGAAGTGCATAGGGGCCCACGGCTCATCACCGCGGCCGGGAGCGGGCTTCCCGTCGGTCGCTTTCAGCAGCCAGGCCATATTGTGAGCCAACGCCCGCATGGTCTGAAGACCTTCCTGGTCAAGCGCCGCCTGACCGGGTTCACGTCCATAGACGATGTTCCAATACTGCGAGCCTATTACCGGCATATTCATCATCTGGAACGGGAGGTTGAGCGTCTCAAAGGCTGCCGAAGCGCCTCCTCTTCGGCATACGGCCACAGCGGCGGCAGGCTTTCCGGCAATATTAGCTCCGTTGGAATAGAAGGAGCGCTGAATGATGGATAAGAGCGCGCCATTGGGCTGCCCGTAATATACAGGAGAGCCCACAATGAGGGCATCAGCAGACGCGAATCTCGCGCTTATCTCGTTGCAGATATCGTCATTGAAAACGCATGCGCCCGGTTTCTTGCCGCACTGGTTACAGGCTATGCAACCTCTTACCGGCTTGTTACCGATCCATACGATCTCGCTGTCGATGCCATCCTCCCCAAGCGTTTTCGCGATTTCGGCAAGAGCGATTGAGGTGTTGCCCTTCTGGCGTGGGCTTCCATTGATAATCAGTACTTTCATATATTCTTTTTTATCTTCTGATAAACTCCCAAGTGTCAGTGTGGCCGTCCGGGTAGGTGTAACTCCAAGTCAGGCCATCGCGCGTCAGTCCGGCCAGATGGAACTTGGTCTCCCGGTCGATGCCACCGCTTACACTCCCGATTATCCGGGATGCCAATTCCGGCTGATCAGCGCAACCATCCACTTCAGATTCAATTAGTTCCATCCTGAAGTTCTCCTTTTGACCCGAAAAATAGAAATCCTCCCCTTCAACCCTCCAGCGACTGGGGCTGATGTAATTGAACACCCACTTGATCGTGCCCCCGGAGTTCAAGTTCACTGTGTAAACCTGTCTGGCGGAATCCAGAGCGGTACCGTCATTGAAGAAATCCATCGTCCCCGTCTCATGGACATCGATATGCCCCTCGGCAATGTCGTAATTCCACCCATGCTCATAAACGTAATTGCCCTCGACCCGTGGTGCTCTATGTCCGCAGGAGCCAATGACGAGAGCCAAAAAAATGATGGCGATGAATATCTTTCGCATATCTCTATATCTCTAAAGGCTTTTTGCGAACTTACAGAAAATATCGTCATATTTTTCACATTTCACGTAAAACAAAGTATATTATGAAAAGAACATTATCATCTCTAGCTTTCCTGACCTTGGCGATTTCCGCATTGACCGGTATTCCCGCGGCCTCGCAGGAGGTAAATCCTGATTCCTGGGCAGCAACGGACGCTCTGTCCTTGGACTCGGAACCGGGACATCCGTTGACTTTGAATTCAAATGGAATGATAATATGACAAAGGAGGGAGACATCATGGACTTCTATGTCAGTGGCGACTCCGCCCCTTTCGGCAGATTCAATTATGTCTATACCGCTGAACGGGATGAGCAGTCAGGAGCTTGACGCCTTGGTCCAGGCCCTAGAATAATCTTAGCGATCAAACTTCACGCTGACCGCCCCCTTTCCCAAAGCGGCGGCAAGACCCTCCGTCGATTTAAGTTTGCCGATACGGGTATAGTTATAACCGCCCGCGGCCCCATAGAAGAGCACCACACAGTTGCCCGAGTAGAGCATAAGATCTCCGGCCGATATGCTGGCGAAATACTTGTCAGCTTTCGGCAATGAGACTCCGTAGCAATATTTCTCATTACCATTCAACTCGCTCATATTGAGAGTAAGCGGCAATTTGCTGATAAACGCTTTCCCGGTCTCGCTTTCCTCAATGTCGGCTTTGAACTCTTTGTCACCGACGATAACTCTGATGGTCATATTTGTTTCTTGGGATTGTGTCGGGCTCTCGACAGGTGGTGTATCATTGTTTTCCGGTTCAACCGCAACCTCCTCGACCCTGTCAGGGACAGGTTCCGGAGAGCAGGACATCGCCGGAGAACATATTAATATAGCGGATATTAGTATTAACAATAATCTCATGTCGCAAAGTTACGCCTTATAATGATACTTTTTGTGTCAATTTTAGCTGAAAATATACCAATTTCGCATATTGTTCCGGTTTTATCCTGTTTTGTGATAATTGCTTGAAGGTCGCGAAAAATCACTATATTCGCGGCGCGATTCGCTTTGGCCCAAGGCGATTGGTTTGCATATTTTTATAATTCATTCAAAATGAGGAATTTATCAACTATATTGGCGATTCTCTCCCTGCTTGCGGTCTCATGCGCGCGCAACCAGTCGGACGCTGGCAGGCTTGTGGAGAACTATGCCCTGGTGACCATTCCCGCACCCGATCTGAGCGGAATCACAGACAATGGTAAAGAGGTCCTGAAGCTTTACAGGGAGGCTGCGGACGAGGTGGACAAGATTTACTGGATGCAGTATTTCGGTAATGGAGAATTATTCCTGCATTCTCTCACCAATCCTTCCGAAAAGCTCTATGCGGCGATCAACTACGGCCCCTGGGATCGTATAGACGGCAAGCCGTTCCTTTCAGGATATGGCGTCAAGCCAGCCGGAGCGTGCTTCTACCCCACCGACATGACCAAGGAAGAGTTCGACGCCTGGAACAATCCGGACAAAAAAAGCCCATACACTCTTATCCGCCGCACCGGAGACGGCAAGCTCGAGAGTGTCTGGTACCACGACGCTTACGCTGAGAATATCAACAAAATTGAGGAATACCTCACCCGTGCCGCTGATGTCACCATCAAGGAGAGCGTACGAAACTATCTTCTCCACATGATCGAGGGGCTTAAGACTGATGATTATTATGAGAGCAACAAGGCCTGGCTGGAGATGAAGGACAGCAAGATGGACCTTGTCATCGGTCCTATCGAGGCGGTTGACGATGCCATCTACGGTACCAAGGCTTCTTACGGGGCGTACGTGCTTCTGAAGAACCTCCAGCGCACCGAGGAACTCAACGCCCTGTCCGCCAAGATGCCCGAACTACAGGAAATGTTGCCCGGAGACCCCGCCAACCACGATTTCGTTCCCGGAGCGGAGTCTGACATTTTCTCCTGCAACGTGCTTTACTGCAGCGGATACACAAACGCCGGATTCAAGGTCATCGGCATCAACTTCCCTTATGACGCCAAGGTCCAGGAGGAGCTTGGTTCCCGCACGATCATCTTCGACAATATCATCCGCGAGAAGTTCAACCGTACCGTCCATCCCGTGGGCAACGCTCTCCTTGAGGACGTATATCAGCCCCACGTTGACGCAAGCGCGTTCTACTGGACAATCGTGTTCCGCGAGATCGCCAAAGGACTGGGTGTGAAAGAGACCATCAATGGCAAGGGATCCGTCGCCGAGGCTCTCGCCGACGAGGCCCTGGTCGTTGAGAAAGCCAAGTCCAATGTGCTCGGAGCATGGCTTTGCGCCAAGGAAGCCGAGTCTTATCAGATTTCCGCCCTTTTCCAGAAGGAGGACGTTCTGACGACCTTCGTCACCAACACCATCCGCTCAACCCGGTTCGGCGCCGCCGATCCCACCGGTATAGCGAACATAATAGTCTACAACTACCTGCTTGAGAGCAAGGCAATAACCTGGAATCCTTCCGGGCGCTACAGCATCGACTTTGACAAGACATGGAAGGCCCTTGAGACCCTCGGAGCCGAGATTCTCCGGATCCAGGCCCACGGTGACATCGACTCGGCGCGCGCATGGATATCCAAGTATGGCATCGCCGGTCCCGAGAGCCTCTCGGACAAGCGAGTGCTTGAAAGCGCCGGCATCCCTGTCGACATAAGGTTTGATTATGAATAATCCATTAACGCGATAGTGTAAAGACATCATGTTCAAGAATTTCACCGGTTTCAACCTTGTCGAGCAGATGCAGAAGCTGCGTCAGAACAGCAGACTTGACCTCGCGGTATTGAAGAAGAAAAGCTTCGGCCTGGTTTTCGTTGCCATCATAGTCCTTGTCCTCTGGTTCCTGCCCACCGAGTCCTTCGGCCTTGACGGGCTCACCTCGGTCCAGCAAAGGATCATCGCCATTTTCGTCTATGCGACCCTCATGTGGGTGTTCGAGCTTGTCCCAGCCTGGGCGACCTCGGTCTCAATCATGGTTCTTCTCCTGCTATGTACCTCAGACTCAGGTATCAAATGGATATGCGACCCCGGAACCGCCGGTCAGCTCCTGAGCTACAAGCAGGTGATGGCGAGTTTCGCCGATCCCGTAATCATGCTGTTCATTGGCGGCTTCGTCCTGGCCATAGCCACGACAAAGACAGGACTGGATGTCCATCTTGCCCGTGTCCTGCTCAAACCTTTCGGCAAGAAGAGCGAGAACATCCTCCTCGGATTCATGCTGGTGACTGCCCTGTTCTCCATGTTCATCAGCAACACCGCCACCACAGCCATGATGCTGACCTTCCTGACCCCGGTTTTCAAACAACTTCCCGAGGCTGGTAAAGGCAGAATCGCAATGGCGCTCAGCGTTCCCATCGCCGCCAACCTCGGAGGCATGGGTACCCCGATTGGAACGCCTCCCAACACAATCGCCCTCAAGTACTTGAACGAGCCCGAAAGCCTTAATCTCGGGATAGGTTTCGGCCAGTGGATGCTGTTCATGGTGCCTTTAGTGATAGTCCTCATCATCATCGCCTGGATGATCCTCAAAAAAGCTTTCCCCTTCACCCAGAAGACTATCGAGCTTAAGATAGACGGCGAGATGAAGCGCGGTAAGGACACCGTCATCGTGATCGTCACCATGATTGTCACTATCCTCCTCTGGATGATGGATTCCCTGACCGGTATCAACACCTACACTGTCGCGCTCATCCCGTTCGCTGTCTTCGCACTCGCGGGCATAATATCGAAATATGATCTGGAGGAAATCAACTGGTCAGTCATCTGGATGGTCGCTGGAGGTTTCGCCCTGGGATATGCCATGAACGGCTCCGGACTTGCCGCCCTGGTGGTCCGTGCCATACCTTTCGGCAATTTCTCACCTCTCCTTATCGTGATTCTCTCAGGACTGCTCTGCTACGGCCTTTCCAACCTGATTTCCCACTCCGCCACTGCGGCCCTTATCATGCCTATCCTTGTTGTGGTCTGCACCGCCATGGGAGACAAGCTCGGTGCCGTTGGAGGTACTTCGACCGTTCTGATCGGAGTAGCCATAGCTTCTTCCAGCGCGATGATCCTCCCGATCTCCACTCCTCCGAACGCATTGGCTTACGCCACCAACCTTGTCCAGCAGAAAGACATGGCGAAGATGGGAATCATCGTCGGCTTGATAAGCATTGTACTCGGATACCTGGTGCTTTTCGCCGCCGGATCACTGAATATCATTTAACAAATCAGAGTGCCCTGATCGATTTGGCGATATTGATCATGTGATCGGCCATTCGCTCGGCATTCGAAGATAACTCAAGGTACTGCGCGCCTACTGAAGGCGTGCAGATTCCTTTTTCCATCCTGGCGACATAGATAATGGTCGCCGCTTGGGTCAGGGAGATGATTCCAGCATTGACGAAACCGATGGTCATCACCGTCGTGGCACCGGAGCTTTGGATCGCGGCGGTTCCCAGAGCGCCGATTCCGACTCCCAGCATCTTGCTGCCGGAGGCTTTAGAGAATAGTTTCTTGAGTTTTTCGGAGCTCGCCGCCTCAAGGTTGGAGCTCATCATCTGACAAGCGATGAGGAATACACCGATTCCCGCGAGTAGTGTCAGCAAAGAGGTGATAACAGCTGTTATGTCCATATATATAAATTTCCGCAATTACCGTTCCTTCCCATCGGCGGGAATAGTTTTTTTGTGTAAGTTCGCGTAAACAACAAGACTATTTATGATCAATCCTGTCTATTCCCCTTCTCCAGAACGTTACGACAGCGGAATACGCTACCGTCGGTGCGGACGCAGCGGCGTTCTGCTTCCGGAAATATCACTCGGCTTCTGGCATAATTTCGGAGATGTGAATCCGCTTGCCAACTCCATGGAAATGGCTTATTATGCGTTCGACCATGGAATCACGCACTTCGACCTGGCCAACAATTACGGGCCCTCCTACGGATCGGCCGAGGAGACTTTCGGACAGATTATGAGAAAATCTTTCTCCCCTTTCCGCGACGAGATGTTCATTTCCTCCAAGGCGGGGCATGACATGTGGCCCGGACCCTACGGAGAATGGGGATCACGGAAATACTTGATAGCCAGCTTGGACCAGAGCCTGGGAAGGATGAACCTCGACTATGTGGATCTCTTTTACTCCCACAGGTTCGATCCAAACACTCCGCTCGAGGAGACACTTCAGGCCCTGGTGGACATTGTCAAGGCCGGAAAAGCCCTCTATATAGGAATATCGAAATACCCGCCCGAAGCGGCTTCCTTCGCTTACAAATACCTCAAAGACAGGGATGTCCCTTGCCTGATCTACCAGGGAAGGTACAACATCCTTAACCGGGAGCCCAAGACGGACGGCATCCTGGAGCAGGCGAAGGGAAACGGGGTCGGTTTCATCTCTTTCTCCCCTCTCGCCCAGGGACTTCTGTCCGGACGTTACCTCGACGGGATTCCTTCCGACTCGAGGATGGCCAGGGAGTATTCCCTCAAGTCATCTACACTCACTCCCGAACTCCATTCCGCCCTTGTAAAGCTCAACGAAGTTGCTGCGAGTCGTGGGCAGTCCCTTGCTCAAATGGCGCTGTCATGGTGCCTGAAAGACGACTTGGTCACAAGCGTTATTGTCGGAGCGAGCCGAGTCGAACAACTCGAGGATGACTTTAAAGCGCTGAAAAACACCAGCTTCGCACCTGAGGAACTTAGCGAGATCGACGAAATCGTATCATCATGCTTATAAAACGCCTATTGCTCATTACGCTCGTCTCCACCCTTGCGGTGATGAGCGCGGCCGCCAAAGTACGGCTCACTCCACTGTTTACTGACAGCATGGTTTTCCAGCAGGACTGTAAGGCACCTGTCTGGGGAGAAGCAGAACCGGGAGCGACAGTCAAGGTCACACCATCTTGGAACAATAAAACGTACAGCGCCATAGCCGATTCCGAGGGCAGATGGAAGGTCACAATCCCAACCCCGAAAGGCAGTTTCCGGAAGTATTCACTCACCATTTCCGACGGAGAGCCGGTGGTCCTTAGTAATGTCGTGGTCGGAGAGGTCTGGCTGGCCTCCGGGCAGTCCAACATGCAGATGCCCGTGGAGAGCTGGAGAGCCCAGCGGATAAACCAGGAGGACATAGAAAACGCTTCAGAATATGCCGATGTCCGCCTGCTCCAGGTGTCGAGGGCAACCGGAATGGTTGAGCATGATTATTTCAGCGCTGACTTCGACAAATGGAAGGAATCCTCTCCGGAAACCGTCCGCAATTTCTCGGCGGCCGGCTGGTATTTCGGCCGCAAACTCCTTGAGGATCTGAAGGTTCCGATTGGAATCATCCATAGCAGCTGGGGCGGGACCATCATAGAGGCATGGATGAGCGAAGGCGCGATAAAGAGTTTCCCGGAGACCCTCGGGCAGCTGGCGAAGGTCAAGAGTCTCTCAGACAATGAGGCCGAGCGGGAACGGACATTCGAGGAGGAAATCGAACGCTTTTACAAGGAAGTCACGGAGAAGGATCTCGGCGTCAGAGACGGCGAGGTGGTCTGGGCAAAGCCTGACTTCAATGACAGCGACTGGAAGACAATATCCCTCCCCAGAAAGGTGCAGGAGCTCTGGCCCGCCACCAATGGTATTTATTGGTTCCGCAAAGAGATAGATATTCCCGCTTCATGGGAGGGACACGACATCACAATGAGTCTCGGGCCCGTGGATGATTTCGACGAGACTTACTGGAACGGAGAGCTTGTCGGCTCCGGAAAAATCTGGAACAAGGCCCGTGAATATTCCGTCCCCGCCGACTTGGTCAAGGCCGGAAAAACCGTGATCTGTATCCGCAACACCGACGACCATGGGGACGGAGGCCTGTACGGGGACGGCACCCTCATGTTTCTCCAGGGTCCTGACGGGAAGAAGATCAACCTGGATGGTGACTGGAAAGTCACCCTGTCGGTCTCATTCAAGAATATGCCCAAATCTACCAGCAGGGAGCCGAACATGGTCACGGGGCTTTACAACGCCATGATAAAGCCTCTCGCTCCTTTCGCTATCAAAGGCGCTATCTGGTACCAGGGAGAGTCCAACACCGCCAAGGCTTACCGCTACCGCGACTATATGAAATCCCTCATCCTCGACTGGAGGGCCCTCTGGGGATATGATTTCCCGTTCTATATCACCCAGCTCGCCGGATACAAGGCCATCACCAGGGTGGCCGGAGACGACGATTGGGCGGAATTACGTGAGGCTCAGGACATTCCCACAAAAGTCTTGGACAAAGTCGGGATGGCCTGCATTATCGACATCGGAGAAGCGGATGACATCCATCCTATCCGAAAAAGGGAAGTCGGAGAGCGCCTCGCTAAACTCGCTCTCGCCAACGATTACGGCAAAAGAGTCATCGCCATCGGTCCCCGTTTCTCAGGGTACGCCATCACCGGGAACTCAGTCAGGATAAGGTTCACGGATGTCGCCGACGGACTCAAGGTGATCCCTTCCGGAGACTTCGCTCCTGATAGATACGGAAAGGCCGGCATGGATTCAGAACTTGTCGCCAAGGCTGAGTCCGGGATTCTCACAGGCTTCCAGATCGCCGGTGCCGATAAGGTCTGGCACTGGGCTGAGGCGAGGATTTCGGGTAAAGAAGTGATAGTCTCAAGTCCTGAAGTCCCCAATCCCAAAGCGGTACGTTACGGCTGGGGAGCCAACCCCGTCTGCAACCTTTTCAACAGTGAAGGCCTTCCCGCCTGGCCCTTCCGCACGGACAGCTGGCCCGGCATCACACGATCCCCGGAAGTTATGCCGTGGGCCGATTTTTCCGCCAGCAAGAAGAATCAAGTCGTGATTGCCCAGGGCTCTGTAGAACTGTACAACGGTCATCCGACCACAGTCCTCTTTGATGACGGGAAGACAATATTCTGCACATGGTCAAAGGGACATGGAGGATCCGCTGATTTCATGAGTTTTAGCCCAGACGGTGGACTGACATGGCGGAACAAGCCCGCTCCCGCGCAATGGAAAGGACTGGTCAACTGCCCCAGCGCCTATCTGCTGACTGACAAAGCCGGCAAGCAGAGGCTCTTTGTTTTCGCCCAGGTTGAGACCGGGAAGGGCTACAGGGAGATGGCATATTCCGTAAGCGAGGACGGCGGCAAGTCTTGGAGTGACCTTAGAAGGCTCGGCAAGCCCTGCGTCATGGCTTTCACCAGCATAGTCCGCCTGAAAAACGGGGACTATCTCGGGATGTATCACCGGGGAGACAAAGACCAGGACCGCTCCCCTCTTACGATATGGCAGTCAATCTCACATGACGGCGGCCTGACCTGGGAAGAATCTGCGCTCGCGGCCGAGGTGACGGGAAAATCCCCCTGCGAGCCGTGCGCGTTCTACAGCCCGGACGGGAAAACACTGGTTTGTGTCGCTAGGGAAAACCAGCGTAAAGGCTGCTCGCTCATGATGTTATCCCATGACGAGGGTAAGACCTGGACCCCTATGCGGGAGACACCATGGGGTCTTACCGGTGACCGCCATGTCATAAAATATCTCCCTGACGGACGGCTTATCGCCGTGTTCAGGGACATGGCTCCCGACAGCCCCACCAAGGGCCATTTCGTGGCATGGGTCGGGACTTATGGCGACATCACCGGCGGGTTTTCCGGACAGTACAGAGTCAAGCTTCTCCACAGCTACGCCGGTCCGGACTGCGGGTATCCGGGACTTGAGATCCTCCCCGACGGGACCATCATGGCCACCACCTACATTAAAAATCACCCCGGACCGGAAAAACATTCACTGGTCGGGGTGAGATTCAGGATCGAGGAACTTGATTCTATGTTCTAGAATCAGTCATCAATGTCTATCAGTTTCCCGTCAAAAGTGGTGTTATTTTTTCAAAATATCGCTTGCGATATAACATTTAAGTTGTATATTTGCATCGTGAACGATATAAATTAACAATAAAAAGATATGTGTCATGGACAAACAGAAATCAATCCAGGTCCTCCAGGCCTATGCCACCGGCCTAGCCGCCCAGTCACTCCAGCACAAGGTTCAGAGTAAGATTTTCGCCTCACAGGGCTTGTCAAACAGCTTTAATATTCATGACAATGGCAAAGATTTACGATTTCAAGACCCTCAGTAATAAGGGTGCTGAGGTGGATTTCGCCCAGTTTGAAGGGAAAGTCCTGATGGTAGTCAACACCGCCTCCAAATGCGGCTTCACCCCCCAGTATGACGGCCTCGAGGCTCTTTACC
>CACZHP010000048.1 GCA_902780935.1 uncultured Bacteroidia bacterium
CTCGCGCTTGAGCTGGGCATCGTCGAGCATCTTCATAAAGAACAGATAGGTCATCTGCTCCAGGATGGTGAGTGAGTTGGTGATACCTCCGGTCCAGAATGTGTCCCAAATCTGGTCAATGCGGGTTTTGATTTCGCCTGTGATCATATAGAATACTATTTAAATCTTTTAACAGTAAGAGGGTAGAGTGAATTGTGTATGGAATCAGACTCTTCAAAATCAACCACTTCAGCAGGGTACCCGGGACGGCAAAAAGAGAGTTTGTGCTTTGGAATCCAACAATCACCGACATAATAGTCACCATTTCCATCCCTATTGACGATTCCTTTCAATACCAGGTCTCGTCCAAGAGCCTTGTTCGCAGCAATGTCAGGATTCTCTCCTATATACTGACCAAACCATACCAGAATATCGCATAGCATAAAAGCGAGGCTAAACAGCAAATACGGCGTTTTAATGCTTGCCCAGTACGCGGTAAGGTTGGGTATATCTCTTTCGTCTACCTCGGTAGTGTGAGAGGCTCCTCCCGTCACTTCCAGAATAAATCTCACATTATTTGCGAGTAATACGGGGAAATGAGCCTTTTTGCATATCACGCCAGAATGAAGGGTGGGTTTTCCTGCCATATATAGACTTGCATCGGTGAGATTAATATGATCCCGGCCATCGAAGCATTTGTCGTGGAGGAGGCCCTGTTTACGAGCTGCTCTGAACATCCATTCCAGAATAACTCTAACCTTATTGTAGTATAGATGAGAATCGATTGTTGTTACGCCAGAAGCTGCGCTCAGAATGTCAAGGAGATGTTTCTTGCAATCCTTGTCGTCCAAAAGAGTATCTGCAATCTTAAGAACCTCTTCATACTGATTCTCGACCTGCCACATTCGCTGATTCTTTACAGCGTTATTGATGTCCTCTATGAGTTGATCGTTATGGGTGGATTTCTCATAAATAGGATGGGAAACATAGCTGCGGATGTACTCTTTCTTGCTCAGGAGTTTTTTTACAAAATTATCCTGCTGGGTAATACTGTCCTGGCCAGAGAAAACAAACCAGAGCTTATCTTTCCCAACGATGGTAATCGAAGCAATTACATCTTCCGGAGACTCGTCTGCATTGAGAACATCAAGAATGGCGGCATCCCATTCAAGACGCTGACTTTTATCGCGGAACTCATCGATATTCTCACATTCGATAATATCAAAAGAATTGCGGAACTTGGCTACTGTCGGACGGAGTTTTACCGCATGAATATCATCGTCCAACCAAATTACTCTTGGCTTCATATCAGTCCTTACCTATGCTGAAAGTTATACGTAATCCAACTGGCATTGCGCTATTAACCTCGTTCTCCCAGCGAATCTTGGCCCCAAATTCATCACAGAGTTGCCTTATTCGGGAGAGGCCCAGGCCGGTCCCGTCCTCATCTTTGTGATACCCGGCAACGAAAGAGCGTTCCTCGTCGAAGTCCGGAGGGACAGGATTACCATTATTACAAATGAGAAGACTAATGGCCGTTCCTTCCACACGAGGAATTAACACAACCCTGCTCTCCTTATTGTCGAGAATAAGGTGCTTTTCTGCATTATGAATGATCTCGTCGAGCACTTCTTTGAGATTGTCCTTATTAAAGAGGATCTTCGGAAGAACGCCCTTAAACTCGGAGAAATCCTTCTTCAATTCAAAATGCCTTCCTGGAATGGTTTGAGTAAAGGTATATTGTTTAAGGAATGCAACAAGGTCAATAGACTCAGCTTCGCCAATGTTTGTGTCTGCCGTGAAAAGAGCGAAGAGGGTCTCCAGATCGCCCAAATTGGTCTGCATATCTTCGAGAGCCAACTGTAAATTGTACCCTTCGCTCAACTCAAGCGCACCATCGATGTTGCCATCATATAGTTTCTCCAACATCATGGAGACACAATCCTTCAGGCCAGAAATATATGGCTTAATTCTGTGCCTGCGAATCTTCATCATTTCCCTAATTCGCTCCCTCTCTCGCTGAATGCGCTCATCCAACTGAGATGCCTTGAGTTGGGACTCGCGTGCAAGCCTTTCTCCGCTAAGATAAGCAGAACGTTGAAGGCTTCTATCGATGGGGAGAAGAATCTTAAGGCTAAGGATGTCGCCAATCTTCAGTGAAGGAATATATGCGCCGGGAATCAAGCGGTCAACCTGCGAGGCAACATATTCTTTTCTCAGCTCTGAGACGAGGTAGTAAGGATCTATACCTTCATTTGGAATGAGAGGGACAACATTGGAACTTACGACAACCTCAACGCCGGCTCTATAGAAGAATAATGTCGGCTTGAGAAAACGTACTTTCTGTACGAGAATAACATCACGGTCAAGTCTGCCAAAACGCTTCCCTTCAAGAGGCTCAGGTTGAAGATTGTCAAAGCCAGTACCAATGCCATCGTGCTCAAAAAGCAGATCGCGACCTCGAACTATGCGTGCAGTTTCAGAAGTGCTTACCACTGAACGGTATCCCGAGACAATATCTTTCAGCTGAACAGCCTCAAAGCCTTCAGGTATAACGAGTTCTTTACGCTCCTCGCCTTCTACGTATGCAGAAGGAACCAGTTTATAATCGTTGGTACGAATCTCATCAAGAGATACTTTTGCCGAAACACGGGAGTCGAAGAATTGGATAGACTGAATGATGGAATCTACCTGAAGATGATTTCGTCTCCCTTCTTTTTTAAAGAAAGACGATGCATCAATAAAGCGGACAGAAGTATTCTTCTGAGAGCCATCGTTGATGATCAGAATGCAAATAGCCGCACCAGTATACCTAAGAAGACCAACAGGCAACTGGATAACAGTCTCAATTCGACCGTCATCTACCAGGCGTTTTCTTAAAGCACCCGTACCGCCGCCGCTGAATAAGAAAGAATTAGATAGGATGCCGATCAGCTTGCCCCCACGATTAAGACTCTTACATCCTTTCAAGATATAAAAGTCTTCCATTGAGATCGACTGGGCTTTCCAGTCAATCATCATTTCCACCGTATTAGGGACCCTCATCCCCAGGGGAGGGAAGGAAACAATCAAATCAAAACGGCGGTTCCCCGGACTCCAATGAAGTGTGGAATCTTCACAAATGACACTATTGGGGTTTTGCCCGTGGGCATACATTCTAAGTACCCCCAAGGTGGCAATTCTCTCATTGATTTCTTGCCCAAAATAAGTTGCCCCATTTGTAGCAATGCAGGAAAAAGAGCCTGTCCCAGCAAAGGGGTTGTAAATGCTTTGGGCATTCAATCCTTCGCATAATCGCTGTACAAGCAGAGTCAGTTCTTCTGGTGTTGAGAACTCACCAGCGGACATGTAATCTCCGGCAAAGATTCTTGGAAGAAGTTCGTCGAACACGGCCGCATAATGCTCCTCGAACCAAGAATCCTCTATGCTATATAGGCTGAACAATGCTCCACATACGGCAAGTGTTTCCCCAGACGAAGAGAGACAGTGAACACGTAATATGTGTTGGACGTCTTCAAGGAATGCCGGAGAAATGGGCTCGTTTCTCTCACGTATCTCATGAGACGCAATATCAAGCAACATATAAAGTGATTCAGGTCTGACCTGACCGTGCGAAACCTCAAACCGTAACTCATCTATGGCAGAATCACGAAATAATCTGAAACGCCGAGCATGAAGGAGAAAAATGAAAAGTTCTCCTACGCCAGAAGAAGTCATCCTCAGAGTAGAGAACGATTCCCATACTTTATTGTAACCTTCGCGATATGTCATAGTTGCCATAATCAAATACTAATTAAACCCGGTCTTCTTGTTTGACGCTGCAAAGGTAATCGTCATCTGTGCAATCAACCTGCACAGGGAAATATTTCTCGTAAGATTCGCGAATTACGCTCTGAATTTGTTCGCGGTAAGAGGCAGGGGAGAGCACTTCTACATCCCTCCCAAATGAGAGGATGAGGGCTTCCAGTTCATTGTTAGGAATGACATTAATCTCTACGATCCGGTTGTCAAAGTCAACAATTCTCTGGGACTGGTGAAGGGCCTTGGTCAGCACATAAGGGAAGCGATGCTCCGAGAACTGGAGCCGGATGGGCTCTTTCTCCCGCGGGAACACGCTGACGCCCACCACATCGTCCAGATAGGTCTCGAAATCGATGTCGGAAGGAATGTACTCCTTGTTTATTTGCTCGAGGTTCTCAATGCGGTCCAGCGGGATATTATAGATGGTGTGTTGCTCCTCGTTAAGGCCGAAGAGGAACCAACGATTGTTGTACTCCTTGATATAGTAGGGGTGGATGGTCCAGTCGTAGACCATATCGGTGAAGGTCTTGTACTGGACGTGAAGGACGCATTTGTTGATGATGGCGTCGAAGAGATCCTGGAACCAGTCGAGGCCGGTGTAGGCTTTGTTTTCGTCGTAACCAACCACGCTGCGTGATACTCCACGAAGGTTGAACTTGTCCTCCAGTTTGACCACCAGCTCGGACATCCAGTCAAAATTGGGCATTCCTTTGAAGCGCTGAAGCATCAGGATGGTTTCCTTGAGCTGCGCCAGATCGTCTTCGCCAAGGCCACGCTTGAAGATAGAAAAATCCGGCTCGGAATAGCGATAGTAGTAGCCGTTGCCATCGTCCTTAACTTCAACTTCAACACCAGCCTCACCGGCTCGGTCACGGATGTAACTGATGTCGGCGCGGAGTGTGCGCGTTTTGATGCCAGTATGCTCTTCGCCGTACAACTCACGCAAGGCCTCATTGCAACGCTCGATGAGGTCATCGAAATAGAATTTACGCCGGAAGTTGCTGAAGCAGTCGTCCAGGACTTTATAGCGTATTTGTGCGTGTTTGTTGCTGGCCATTAGTGCGTAATTGGGATAATTAAGCAAATTTAACGATTTTTACCGAAATACCCCGCAAAATAAGGGAAGAAGTGTGCAATTAATTTGCATAGGCACTTTTTATAATGGTTCGGATAGCAATCTTTGTCTATGTATTACAATGATTTGGAGGAGGGATGCTGTGACTGTTGTCTTTCACTGTCAGGAGCATATCAGTAAAAATGCTTAACTTTGTAATTGTTATTGTTACCCAGCATTTACATCGTGTACATTCATCATTACTTCACATTGTAGTATGGCGAATTTTGTGTTTTACAAATACCGGTTCGAGAAGACGGACGAAAGGACCTTATTTGACCAGGAGACAGGCGAAGAACTTACCGAATCTTCCATCAATGAAAAGTTTGCTGCAGACCTTGCGAGCAAGGCAGAGAAACGCAACAGCCTGAACCTTTATGACATCAAAGCAGACAAGCAGGGCGTGACAGCTCCGGAAAGCTATGCCAATGATATTCGGCGTTACGATAGTGGCATCGCCCTTCTTGATGTACGTAATAACAAGCACAAGAATGTGATGCCCATTGACAAAATGCAGGCAGAACAGATTGGCCACTATCCCTATTGTCTGGTGATTATTGATACTCGACCCGACTGCCGTGCTATACTGGTACAACAGAAGGCGGATGCGTTCAAGAGCCCGGATGCCGTCATGGGGCTTATCGCCGACTACTGCACAAGGGAGCTGGGGCTGGCTATGTTGGGATGGAAGTTTGTGACCGAGAAGCGTCTCTGCTTGGGCTCAATATGGGATATTGTCAAGACGCGCACCACGCAGGGACAGGATAGGGTGCGATCACTGAGCATCGTTCTAACTGGCAAGAAACCGAATGAAAACAATGAGGTAGACAAGGCTCTTCAGATGGTTTTGGAGAAACTGGCTGCGCCGGAAGGGGAGTTAAAGCTGACTTCGGATGATGCGGCCAAAAAGATTCTGGATGACACGAAGGAGGATGTGCGCAACACGGTAGATATGCTCATCGAGAACAAGTATAGCATGAAGATAAGCTTTGACAAATCCGGTTCCGTGGAATATGGCAAGGAGGCAGCAGCGGTTTATGGTATTGCTGACACTGTGTGCGAAGAATTTGAGAATGGCACTATGGTGATGATGGACGACGGCTCGTCTGGCTTCAATATTAAGATCTGGCTTGATACGCTTATGCCTGAAGACGGAGCACATACCTATGTGGAGCCTGAACTGAAAAAGAAAAATGGCCGAGGAAAGAAAAAATAAGTTGTTGGAGTCGCCCCTGTATACATTTGTTGCGAAGGGGTGGGTCAAGTGGTCACAGAAGATTGTGTCGCTCCAGGCAGGGGAGGAGGACTTCCTTCTTTACCTGGTGTGGGCGTTGGACACGATCAAGGAACAGGAGGACGGGATAAACGCCAGTTTCTACGATACCGTTTTTAATGCTCTTCGTAATAGCTTTAGAGCAAGCCAGTTCAACACAAACAAGGATGACCTGGAGTATTTGACAAATCTGGTCTGCGCAGCAGCACTTGAATGTTTCGGGCTGACACTGACGGATTCGTTGGAGAATCAAAAGATATACAGCGAACTGGTGTCCGGCTTCGGTGAGCACTGGAAGGACATCAACGCTTTGAAGTCAGGTGCGGATATGGATACGAGCGCACCGGAATTGAAAGAATGGGCCGTCGCTTATGTGGCGAGCGAGCATTTCTCAACTTATAATGATGTAATTGATTGGAATAACGACGATATGGCAGAGGTATTGATACACAGAGCAAGCTCCTTTGAAAAGATTGACCTGTACCGGGTCATAATGGCTCTGTACGAAATCGGAGCATTTGAATCTGTTGAAGGAAAACTCACCAAGACAAAAGTCTTCAAGGCTTTCGGGGATATGCTCGGAGACGATTTCAGTGATTTTCAAAATAATCTATCAGCGGGCAGCACGCATAAAAACGACATAGACATTTTTAAGCGTCTTGAGGAGGGCCTTGAGAAGTACGAGACGGAGAAAGATAAGAAACTCGAGAAACAGGGTAAGCCAAAGAGACGGTAAAACAAAGGGCGGGAATCTGATTCCTCGCCCTTGTTCGTTACTGAACTTTTTGGTACTTGCCATGCGCTATGTTTTCTAACCGGCCTTCATCGCACCATCGTCGGATTGTTCTGTCGATGGACTTGGGATTCAGCCCGAGCTGCTCTGCGAGTTGAGAATAAGCCTTGCGGTCAAATTCTGCAGGCAGGCTCTCGAAGAACTGTTCCTTCAACCGGTTGCGGCCTCCCTTCGTGTTGGCTATGGGCTGCGGTGAAGAGGGGAGTGTACCGAACACCTTTGCATTGTGCCGGATAAGGACACCGGCAATGGTCTTGGCCGTCTGATAATCGATGTCCAGGCAAGTGATGTCATCCTCGAAGGCACCGTCCTCTATGAGACGCAGGACTGAGAGACACATTGCGATACGGAACATGATCACACCCAGGCGGCGGACTGAGGCCACGAATTCTTCTCCATTCTCTTCAACATAGTCGGCTTGGAATGCGTCGAAGGTGGCGTTGAAATCCTCTTCCTGTTCAATGGTGAAGCGGAACTTGAGGTCGTGGTCGAGCCCCTGGAGTATCTTGAACAGGTCTTGGTAGTCAGCGCCCAGCTTCTGAAAGTACTCGTCCAAGGTGGTGTCCATGCTGTTGTCGAAGACGTTGTTCCAGATGAGCCTGGTGTTCAGATAATAGAACACGAAGCGGCTGAAAAGGCCGTTTTCGGCATCGGTGATGAGGTTGAGAATCTGTCTCGGAGTGCCGGTGAGCAGCGTAGAGAGCTTAGGGTGCTTGATGTTGACGTATTCACGATCCTTGCGGCGGATATACGAGATGGTCTCGTGGTGGAAGGCTTTGCGGAAGCCATCACTGTAGTTGCCGTAGTCAGAGCCGAACGTATTGGCGAGGGTATCGCCCTCGGTTTCGAACATCAGCCCCTCACCGCCATTGTCTGAAAGGACCTGATAGACGGCGGTGGCAGAACTATTGGCCGGGATAAAGAGCATCCGCAGGGGCGGCTCTTCTGGCTTCTCCATCGTGGCCTTCTTCTTCCCGGCGGCATTGTACTCGGCCATTTTCTGCTTATACTCCATGACTTCGGCCTCGTTGATCTCTCGGAGGCGTTCGTGGATGGGTTCGACAAGGTACCGGCAGAGCGTTAGGCGACCTTTGCCAGAAGATGCCCGGGCGGCGACAAAGAGGAAGAGGTTGGGATAGACAATGCGCTTGTCGTAAACGCCACAGATATGTGGCATACAAGCCGAGAGGACGGTCAGGGAGCCGAGTAGAAGGATGTCGGCATCATACTCTGAGTTGCTGACGGCGACAATCTTTTGCAGGAATTCCGGAAGTGCATCCTTGACCTGCTGGCTGAACGTTGGCATCAGTGGCTCTTCTTCCATATCTGCAATTTCGGCAGTATCCGCAATATCCGCATTTTGGTTTTGTGCAGATATAGTGGTAGCGGAATCCGCAGATTGGCTATGTGCAGATTTTGCATAAGTTGCGGATTTTGCAGATATGGGGCGGGTGCTAACGCTGATTCCTGCGTCTTTTGCCTTCTGGAAGAATGTCTTGGCTGTGACGCCGGTTCCGTGGGAGCGCATGCACTTATCGTACTGGCGGTCACATTCGGCCTGGTCGTAGCCTTCATTGAAGCGGCTGATCCGGTGGAAGTAGTCGCGGCCCGACTCGCCGAGGGCATCAGAGAGTGCGAATCCAAGCTCCAGCCAGTTGTCGTAACCTGTCGTAATGTCGGTATGAGCGGCTTCTATACGCTGGGTGACGAGTTCAATATCGTCGGCAAGGTCACCGGCAACTGGGGCGGAGGAGGAAGAAGTGGGGACAGGAGCCGGTTTTGCCGGCATCCAGTCATTAGGATTGAAGGTATTTTCTGCCATAATATTCAGATAAACAAAGGATTAATGTAGGCGTCACGGTCATAAGGCAAGAAGCACGGACGGGCAATGTCCTTGCCGGACTTGTCTATCTGGACGCCGTAGGTTTTGAGAATATAATTGTCAACAGCACGGAAGAAATCAGCATGAGACAGTGTACCCTTGTTGATTTCGATGACCCATTTGATGCCGTCGCCCGATGGACTGCGGAATAATAGTGCTGTGTCGAAGTACTTGTCTTGCTTGAGCCGGGAAAACAGTTCCTCCAGCCCGGGAACGTGGTCAAAATCGACGCACAGCAGGTTGGACACAGACTTTACCGTATCGTTGCTCCGAACGTCAAATTCGCCGCAAAAAGTGACATAGGCGAAGTGTGACTGCTTGTAGAGAGCGGCTTTCTTTTTGTCGGTGATGGCTCGTAGGGCAAGTGTCTGATCTTTAGCATATGGTCCTACAATGTAGTTGTAGGCATCCAGGATGGTTATGCTCTTGAAAGCGAACTTGTTGGTGATGGGGGCCTTGAAGAAGGAGAACTTCGGTCCCTTCTCTACTCGTACTTGCGGCGCATTCGCGTACTGGACTGAAGCAGCATCAAGATGTAGGTACATTTCGCGGTTGAGCGTCTCCAGCAGCTCCTGTCCGGTCTGGTGGTAGTAGAGGGCAGCGAAATCCAGGGCATCGCCGTCCGGTATGCTGCCGAACTGGTCTTTGTGATGAGCTGTCTCGTCGGAGAGTTTAGCAGAAGGATCGTTCTTATCGAACCAGATGTGCAGTGACTGAACGCCCCCGGCGAAGGGGTTGCGGACGATGCCGCAATCCCTGCCGGTGACTTTCATTACAACCTCTCCAGGGTAGAACAGACGCAAGATATGTGCGTAAATGTCCACGCCCCAGTGGGTCCTTCGGAGAACAGACTCCCGGTTAATCGTCTTTTCCATAGCGCTCACGGATTTTAAACATGACGTAGTTGCTACGGAGAACACGCTCGAGGTCTCGCTTGAGATACCAAATCTTGTTGCCGATCTTGGTGTAGGGGATTGTGCCATTGCTGCGGAGCGTCTGGAGGGTACGGGCACTGATGTGCAGTCTCTGCATCACTACCTGGCCGTCGATCCAATCTTCAAGGAACGCACGCTCGCAAAGGCAATCTATCTGCTCGTCGGTAAGGTCATCAAGGCTGATAATCTTGCGCTTGAGCAATTCTTCTTGGATGAAAGGGCACTGTCGAAGAACCCTGGCAAAATCATCTTTGGGGTTGGCCGCTATCGCAACCATAATATCCCGGATATGCTTAGGCTCGCTCATCTCCCCAGACGTTTACGGTTGACATAATCTTCAGCGGCAGACGCCATCTCGGCATCAGTCAGCTGACGACCGGAATTCATCCACTCTTCAATCTCGGACCGCTTGAAACTCAGCTTCTTGCCCTTTTTATAATAGGGTATGAGGCCGTTGCGAATCCAGCCATATACGGTTGGTGCAGCAGGATGATCGGGCAGGAACGCTTGAAGTTCCTTGACGTCCATCCACTTGTTGGCGGGCTCGGGCTGTGGCGTTGACAATCGCTCGTCAATCACTTGCCTGAGGCTCTTCACTTCTTCAACCAGTGTTGCTACAACACCGGGAAGGTCATCGAACTTATATTCTGACATAAAAACATGTTTTATGTCGCGAGTCGTTCTTTCTTTTGGCGCCTTATATTACAAAGAAAGCCCACGACTGTTTAATTCGTGGGCAAATATGAATGTATATTTTTGGCTGATTCCTACACTACAATTGTAGTACAATACGATTTTTTATCATTTTCCGTCGGATTCCTTCTTTTCCTCGGTCTTGGTGCTCGTCACCTCCTTAATCTTTATTACTTCAGCTGCCTCACGTTTCTTCTTGTCAATGAGGTCGGCGTAGATTTGGGTTGTACTGACGTTCTTGTGGGTGAGCATCTTGCTGACGGTGTAGATGTCGGCTCCGCCAGCAATGAGCTGCGTGGCGTAGGTGTGGCGGAAGCAGTGGAAAGTGATGTACTTGGTGATACCGGCCTGTTTAAGCCAGGGCTTTAGGTACGTGTTGACCATGTTACGGGTAAGACCTTTGAAAACAATTCCTGTTGAAGGTGGGCCACATAGCGCAAGTGCTTCTTCGCTTATGGGGATTGTCGCTTCCGTATCAGTCTTCTCGGTGCAGATTCGGATACACTTGCCGCCGTCCGGGAAATCTCTCACATCGTTCCAGGTTAGCGCGAGGATGTCACTGATTCTCAGACCGGTCAGGCAGCTGAATAAGGATGCTTCCCGTAGAACCGGGAACTCGCAGGGGGTATTGTAGAGCCGCCTTAATTCATCCATTGTAAGGTATTCACGACGAGTCTCTTTCAGTTCTATCTTATCCAGGTTGTCGTTGATGTTTTCTTTCAGGTAGCCTTCCTTGTAGGCTGACGCGAGAAATGCCCGGAAGGTGCTCCAATAGCCGGATGCTGAGTTCTGGGAGATCTGGAGTTTCTTGCTATTAAGCCGCTTGGCGGTAAGCAGGTACTCACGGAACCCGTTGCACAGCTCTACATTCAGATCCTTGAAGGCGCATTTGCCGTGGACGAACTTATTGAAATGGTCATAAGCGCCAAGCCATTTCGGCCCCTTGGTGAGCATCAGGGAGTAGAAGTACTCTACAGCATCCATCTTGGCCTTGCTCTTGTCGATGAAGCCATACTGCTCGTTGATAAGCGACAACTCTCGCTGGGCACGGATAGCC
>CACZHP010000049.1 GCA_902780935.1 uncultured Bacteroidia bacterium
GGTCGGCCAGGTTCAGCATGGCAGGATTATACCCTTCGTCGATGAGCCGCTTCGCAACGAGGACACAGTCATCGTTCTCGACACGGACCTCGGTCTGGACCGGAGCGACCGGATCAATGAGAGTGTGCAGCGGCTCACTATACATGGCAGCGCTGGCGATAACCTCATCAGCGGAAGGAAGGTCAATCTTCTTTCCGGATTGGGATATGTACCAGCCCTGGCGGAGAATGGCCAGCGTGGAGTCAAATAGCTCGATTCTGCTTGCGTGTTTGTCCATATCTAGCCTCTCCAGATAATCTTGACGATATTGTAAAGCAGTCGCTGTCTTTCCTCAAGTTCATCAGGACCAAACTGCTCAAGTGGACGGAAGTCAAGTTTGAACTTGTCAATCATCTGCTGAAAATCAAGCTTGGACTTATAGCTGTCCGCACGTAGGGATTCATTCCAATACAGGGTATTGGCATAGGATTCCAGTTTCTTTTCGTAGGGCTCGTTGTTGGACGACTCATTATCTCTTCCTTTGAGAAGGAGCAGTCCACCCAGACGGTTGCGCTGGCTGTTGAAATATTCAGGGTCATCATTGAAAAGATGGCGATTCTCATCATTCTCGGCAATGATATGCTCAATATGGAAGCCGTTGACCGGGCCAGTGTTGGCGACGAGGTTATAAATGTTGTGGCGCATATTCATCGAGGTGTTGTCAGCGATGAACTGCTCAACACGGGCAAACAGATACCGCTTGAATCGTTTATCCAGATCAATGCCGGTGTCCTTAAAGTAAGCGTAACTGAACGGTTCGGCGAGTTCAGGAATGCTCAGTTTGTCCCTCAATTCATCAATGAGCACTTCATTGAAGGCTTCTCGGATTGTATCGATGTCCTTATTGCGGATTTTTTCCCCGATTATATAGGAGAGTTCATTGAACCGGTTACCTCCGCCATAGCAGCGCTGAAGCTGGAGGAGGGTGACGATACGGTCAGTCTCATAGGAAACCACCTTGATCTTCTCATCCTCATCAGGATCATGCGGAGTGCACGCAGCAAGGATCAACCTCAGCTGGGAATCACGCTGGGTTAGCCAGTTGTAGAAGATATGGCGATACCCCTCCGTTTCATTCCTGCTCAGATTCAGAAGTCTTAAATACAGGTCGGAGTAGTACTTGAAATCATTGAGCAGGAAATCCTTGACCTTGGCGGGATTATGGTCCAGATCAAGATCCGTAAAGGAGAAGATTGACCGGTGATAGCCCTTATCGAACTTTCGACTGTCACTGACGGTGTCGCTGAACTTGGAGCGGAGAAAAGCGATGAAGAAGTTGTCAACCTCGTCGGTATACTCGGAGCTGAATGCATTGATGGCATTAACCTGCCTCTCCCAAAGGTCATTGAGGTTGAGAGACTTGAGCGCCTCCTTGTCTATCTGTCCCAATAGCTTTCCCTTGAGAATCTCATAGGGCTTCAGGCGGACGCCACGGTCGTTGATAACCTCGAAAACCATCGGGACATCGGTCTGCTCGACGTTCAGCTGGATGATCACGAGACGCTGGAGGAAGAAGAAAACGAACCTCTCGAACCGGTCCTTGTCCGGCAATTCTTTCTGAAGCCTCTTCGAGACGATCTCATAGTTGAGTTTCATGTTCTTGCCGGTAACGCCATCACCCTCCGGGACCTCCTCTGCACCATCGAACAGCGCCTGGATTGTAGGAAGGTCATGCTCGTGGTTCATCCAGAAGGTCCTCTTGTACCCTTGGGTTCCGCTGATCTTCTGGGAAATCCAGTCATAGAGCTCGGACTCGTATTCCTTGGCCAAGTGCCGGAGTCGGATAAGGATCAGAGTCAGTGTGGTCAGACGCTGCTGGCCGTCCACGACATACAACCTGCCGGTTTCCTGGTCCTTGTTCGTCACATAGGTGTTCAGGTAATACCAAGAATACTTGGCGACAAGCTGGTCAGCGGGAAGAAGAAGGCCCTTGTGCCGGTCATCTTCCTCATTGAACTTATAGAAGATGTCCTCCAGCAATCTGTTGACAGGGTCTTTGTCCCATTTGTACTGGCGCTGATAGAAATCAATGTAATAGACGGTATTCGAGAATACCTGGTCGATGTTTTGTTTGTCCGGCTGAACGTCCATTTGTTGAAACGAAACTAGGGTTGTTACTATGCTTAGTATCTTGTCTTACGCAAAGATAAAGTTTTTCTACTTCTTATCCGCGCATTTGCAAAGGTATAGTCGAGTTGTCCCAGAACGTGGTACAAGACAAAAACAAATCAATCTTTTTATGAGCAGAATGGTTTCTTTCTGTCCCATGTAGGTCAGAGTGAATTGTTTAAGTGTCATTGTCGATTTCGTATTGACATAAATTGACGATAGAAAAACTACCTTTGTTGGCAGATGACACGAAGTAAACCTATTCTAACATGCTCAAAATAACGATTTTTGTGCAGTTTTTTACGGCATTTTTGTAAATTTGTGGATATATCAAAACTGAAGAGAAGAATACACTGAATATGACAAGGTCGGGTCTTACCCTCTCCGAGAAATATCTCCCAGGCTACAAGTATGTGAACCTGGGGGCTGCACTTGCGGACTTCCTGAAAGATGAGGACCTTACCAGCCGTTACCTTCCAATGAAGGCTTGGGACGGTCTCAAGGGTATCATGAATGAAGGGACAGTTGATGGTGTTCTCGCTTTGGAGAACATATCGATACTCTTCGAGCCTTCACTGAAAATCAACATTTCATCCTTCCTAAAAGAAGCCATGGCCGGTAGGGGAGTCATTCTAAAACTGGAGCGCAAGGTTTCCGATGACTATCGCTACTACCCTTTCCCCGGCGATAAATCATACTATCTGGATTTGACCGGAATAGACACAACAACCTGCTAATAATCAATTTACATAATGAAATACTCAGACCTCATCCAATTCGAACCTATCAACGAAGTCGTCAAATTTGACCGGCTTTCCGATGAACAGTACCGTGAATCTCTGGTGAAGGGATTTGTTTTCTCCAAGGCCTACGAGGATTCCATCATCCCTACCATCTGCCGTAACCTGGATTACACCACGACGGCCGAGACATTCGGCCTCCAGATTGTCGGTAGCTACGGTACCGGTAAGTCCCACCTTATGTCCCTTTTCTCCCTTGTGGCAGAGGACAGCAAGTATCTGGACTTCGTGGGCAGCGACAAAGCCAAGCAGCATCTGGAGAAGATCGCCGGAAAGTACAAGATAATCCGCTTCGAGTTGGGTAACGACCAGGAACTCTGGGACATCGTTTGCTACCGCATCGACGAAGGCCTTAAAGCGATGGGGGTGGATTACTCCCTGGCCAAGGATAAATCACTCCGTTCCTATGGTGAGAAGATCGCCATGATGATGGCCTACTTCGAGCAGAAGTTCCCAGACCACGGTCTTATGGTCATCATCGATGAGATGCTGTCCTACTTGAAGGGCCGTTCCGGTTCGGATGCGCTCAACCGCGACCTTGCCGTCCTTCAGGGCCTGGGCCAGGCATCAGACAAGTCCAAGTTCCGTATGGTCTTCGGTGTCCAGGAACTCATTTATACCGCTCCGGAGTTCCAGTTCGCCGCAGATACGCTTCTCCGTGTGAACGATCGATATAAGGACCTCACCATCACCAAGCAGGATGTACAATTCGTTGTCCAACGCCGCCTTCTGAAGAAGAATGATGCCCAGAAAGAGGCTATCCGGAAACACCTTGCGCAGTTCACTTCCTACTTCACGGAGATTTCCAAGGACACTGAGACTTATGTTGAATTGTTCCCGGTGAACCCGTCCTATTTCGACAACTTCCAGCGCATCAAGGTGGCGAAAGCCCAGCGCGAGATCTTGAAGACCCTCTCCGGAAAGTTCGCGTCCATCATGAACCAAGAGGTGCCTACGACACAGCCCGGCCTTATCGGTTACGACTCCTACTGGGAAGACATGGCCACTTCCGCTGACATGCAGACCAATCCTGATGTCCGCCGGGTGAAGGAAATCATGGAGCTCATTTATCAGAAGATTGAAGATAATTTCAAGGATGCCCGTGCGAAGAAGGCACCTCTGGCCAAGAGGATTGCTGCTGCATGCGCCATCAAGATCCTACAGGATGACCTCCAGCGCCAGAACGGCGTATCCGCAGAGGCCCTCGTTGATGACCTCTGCTACCTAGACGCTACCTGCTTTGACCGTGACATGCTGAAGGATGTCATCGGCACTACTGCGCAGCAGATTGTGACGGCAACCGTTGGCCAGTATTTCGAGAAGAATGACCACAGTCAGGAATTCCACCTCCGGATTCAAGGCGGCGTCAATTATGAGCAGAAGATCAAGGACTACGTCACACATATGACTCCGGACAACCTGGATTCATACTGGTTCTCATTCCTCGTAGAGAACCTGCCTGTCCAGGAGCCCCAGTATCGTCGTGAATTCAAGATATTCAAGCACCGAATCAACTGGGCGTCCCACAAGCTGATGCTGGACGGATATCTCTTCTTCGGCAATCCTGACCAGCGCAGCACCACGCATCCGGAGCAGAACTTCTACATCTACTTCATGCCGATCTTCAACAAGAAGAATATCAAGATTGGATCCGAGGCCGACAGCATTTATATCCGGTTCGATGACCTTTCTGAGGAGATGAAGGATTACCTGCGTCTTTTCGCAGCTGTTGAGTCCCTTAAATCCGGAGCCCCGACCAATGAAAAGATGTTCTATGAGCAGTTCAGGAAGAACTACAGCGACAAACTCAAGAATATCTTCGGAAAGGAGTTCGCAACGGCCATCAAGGTCGTCTATCAGGGAAAAGACCAAACCCTTACCCCGACCCAGCTGACCGGCCCTTCCAAGGATTCCATCATTGACAACATCGCGACCATGTTGCTGGAGGATTACTTCTGCAACCGCCGCAAGGATTATCCCAAGTTCACACTGCTTCCTGCACCGCTGGCGCCGCAGAACAGGGCCACATCCATCAAGGCCACCCGCCAGAAAATCGCACAGCCACAGCTCCAGAACAGGACGGCCGACGCCATCCTTGCCGGTATGGGCTTGCTGGACCAAAACAGATTGTCCCTCGACAGCTCAATCTATGCTCAGAGCCTGATGCATAAGATGGAAGAAAAGGGAGAGGGGAAAGTTATCAACCGTGACGAGATTCTCTACCGGTTCTGGAAGGATGAGCAGGAAGAGATCTGGCGCAGCGCAGACTTTGATATTGATGCCGACCTCGAGTACCTTGTCCTGGCCACGATGGTTGCCTTGGGCGAGATCGAGATCGACTATCCCGGCGGTAAGAACATCAATGCCACCAACATCAAGGAGATCATAGAAGTGAAGGACGACTGGTTCTGGTCATTCTCCCATATCCGCCGGCCGAAGGGGCTTAACCAGCCTGCCGTGAAGGAGCTCTTCCTTGGCATTGTCGGCCATGACCTCTCCAATCAGTTGGACAACCCGCAGGTCTTCTCACAGCTTCTTTCCGAAGCTCAGAAACTGGCCCAGGAGATCGTTACCCTCCAGTATAAGATCAAGGGCGGGATTATGATCGACGACGTCGAAATCCTCGACGCTTACAGTGCTAACACTCTCTCGCAGAAACTCGATGCTATCAAAGGCATCTGCGACAAGGTCCAGGCCTACAACACCAAGGCCAAGATGCGTAATCTCCCTTGGTCTCAGCAGGATCTCCACAAGTTCTTTGAGGCCAAGAGCGAAATCCAGAGAGGGAAACGCCTTCTCGAAGTTCGTGACAGCCTGAAGTCCCGTATCAGCTATCTCAACCAAGCGCTCCAGTATGTGTACGATCAGGCCTTTGAGAAGGACATCAAGGATGCTCTCGAGAAGGTCGGCGACGTGGTGGCCAAGAACAGCGACCCCGCTCTCAACTCCTACAATGCTGAACTGGACGCCCTAATTGATCGCTATGCCAAGTGGTATCTGGCCGAATATGAGCGCCTGCACATCACGGCCTTCGAGAACAACCGCAAGCAGCGTATCCTTAACTCCGACAAGAAACGTGTCTGCGACATAGCCTGCCAGGAGGACTTCATCTCGGTTTCCGACCAGTTCTCCAAGTGGGAGAGCGAGATGGCGGAGCTGACCATCAATACCGGTATGGTGACGCTCCAGTCCATCAAGAACGTCCCTTACCAGGGCTTCAACCCTCGTTTGTTCGCCGGCAAGTCTCTGCCTTCTCTAGATGTTCTCGAGGACCAGTTGGACAAGATTTACGATGCCATCGAGCATACGCTGCACGCAACACTGGAGGACCAGAATCTGTTGCAGAATGGCAAGGATGCTTTGGATGAATCAGAGCTGAAGATTGTGGAGAAGTTCCATAATGAATATGCAACGTCTCAGAACGTTGGTAAGATCATTGAAATAATCAAGAAACTCCACAGAGGAATCCGGAAGATTACGCTGACCTACGACGAGATCCAATCGGCTATTGAAGGTTTGGTGAAGCCTGAAGATGCTATTAAGGCTTTTAAGAAGCTTATTGAATCCAAAACGCTGGGAAGCACCGGTGATGATATTCGTATTATTCTGAAATAAGTTCGTACCATGGACGAAAACAATAACTTCCTCTTCTCACAGGAAGAAATGGACTCTATGGAGTCTCCAAATCTGTTTAATCAGAAACGCGAAGGTCCAATTACAGTATTGGGACATACTTTCCCCAATGATGAGGAAAGACTTGCTTTTTTTCGCGATGAATTACGAAAACGCCTCCCTGAGTTGCGCTCAATAGAAGGTTTCCCTATTGCTGATGATGAGGATATAGTAGCATTGTCTGACCCGCCGTACTACACGGCATGTCCCAATCCTTGGATAAATGACTTCATCTCGGAATGGGAATTAGAAAAGCAGAGCCTTGTTTCCAAAGGCCTACGTGATGGTGAAAAGATAGTGGTGGAACCATATGCTAGCGACGTGAGTGAAGGGAAAGGTAATCCCATCTATATGGCTCATACCTACCATACAAAGGTACCTCATCCCGCAATTATGCGGTATATACTACATTATACAAATCCGGGAGATATAGTCTTAGATGGTTTTTGCGGGACCGGAATGACTGGTGTTGCCGCAAATGCATGTGAAAACCCTTCCGCAGAAGAAAGAAATACCATTGAGAATGAGTGGAAGCACCTATTTGGTGATAAACCCAAGTGGGGGAAGAGACATGCTATTTGCAGTGATTTATCCCCGTACGCCACCATGATTTGTTACAACTATAATACTCCTGTAGATTTAATTGAATTCAATAAAGAAATCAATTCTATTCTGAAGGAGTTGGAGGACGAATATGGTTGGATGTATAGATCAAAAACACCAAGCGGACGAGATGCTGAGGTGAATTTTACGGTTTGGTCTGATGTATTCGTATGCCCGAATTGCGGGAAAGAAATAGTTTACTGGAATGCAGCACTCAATCACGAGAAGAAATGCCTCGAAGACGATTTCGCTTGCCCACATTGTGGCTATCTTAATACAAAAGGTAATAGCAAGCGTCTGATGACGAGCATATATGACTCAAAAACTGAAGAAACATACTCTATCGCCAAAGATATTCCTGCTTATGTTGTGAGTACGGATCTTCACTCGAATAAGAGAACGGAGTATGCGGCAACTGAATATGATTCAAATTTGATCGAGAAGATTGATGAGCTTGAGAATCCATTCTTCTTCCCGACATACAGAATACCGAAAGGAGTTAAAACCGAGGATCCGATTTCTTCTCACAACATCACTCACACGCATCTTTTCTATACTAAGCGGAATTTACTCTTTTTATCTGCATTTTTAGATAAGATTGAAAAAAGAAAACTTAACAACAAGTTGAAGTTTATCTTCACTGGCATGATAAATCGTTCAACTGTCATGAATAGGTTTAGTCCGCGCAATTTCTTCTATGGCGGTGGTGGATGGTGTTTGACAGGGTTGAGCGGCACATTATACGTGCCAGCTCTTCCTATGGAAGTTTCTGTTTTGGAGCAGATACGTGGGCGTATTTCAAGTATGTCTAGGATTCACTCATATCTTCCTTTAGAATATGATAATCTTGTTTCAGTGTCTAGTGCGACGAAACTATGCATTAACAATGATTCTGTAGATTATATTTTTGTAGATCCTCCATTTGGAGCAAACCTTATGTACTCGGAGCTGAATTTCTTGGCAGAGAGTTGGCTGAAGGTTAGGACAAATAATAAGGAAGAAGCAATCGTTAATAGTTCTCAACAAAAGACTATTTTCGAGTATCAACAACTAATGAATGAATCATTTAAGGAGTTCTATCGAGTACTGAAGCCAGGGAAATGGCTCACAATTGAATTTAGTAATACATCTGCATCTGTTTGGAATTCGATTCAAAATGCCTTGCAGGGTGTAGGCTTCATAGTCGCAAATGTTGCCGCTCTGGACAAAAAGCAGGGGTCATTTAATGCCGTCACATCAACAACTGCTGTTAAACAGGACTTGGTTATCACATGCTTCAAACCATCAGACTCATTTACGATCAAGTTTTCATCATCGCTTGGTGATTCCAATTCTGTTTGGGAGTTTGTTGAAGAATATCTTCAGCATTTACCTGTCCATCTTGAAAAAGGTGAAAAGACAACGACGGTTATCGAAAGGAGCCCTAAAATCCTATATGACCGCTTGATTTCATTTTATGTGCAAAAGGGGCTTCCAGTACCAATGGATGCTTCTGATTTCCAAAACGGACTCCGTGAACGTTTCGAAGAGTGCGATGGCATGTTCTTTACTGCAGCCCAACTAAATGAGTATATTGAGAAGAAAAGACATGCTCCTGAGTTTGTCCCAATGGGATTGATTATCGGTGGAGAGGCTGACGGTATTGAGTGGTTAAGGAATAGACTTAGAGATAAACCACAAACATATCAACAAATTCAACCAGATTGGCTTCAGGCTATTGGTGGTTTAAGGCGAGGTGATATCCTTCCTGGTCTCAATGAGATTCTTGACGAAAACTTCATTCAAGAAGCTGATGGGACATGGCGCTTACCTAATATTCAAGATGATGTTGATAAGGATAAGCTACGTACAAAAGCTCTATTAAAAGAGTTTAAGACTTATGTCGAAGCAGCTTCGAAACCTAAGGCTAAGATTAAAGAAGTCAGAGTTGAAGCCATCCGGGCAGGCTTTAAGCAATGCTACATAGATAAAGATTTCGCAACCATTGTGAAAGTTGGAGACAAGATTCCTCAAAATCTGCTGACAGAGGATGAGATTCTGCTCCAGTTCTATGATATCGCTCTTTCACACGTATAGATATGTATGAGTGCTTTTTATCGCAAAATAGCGGACAAGATTAGCGTACCGTACAAGCGACTGTCGATTGTCAGGAATCCGGATGGTTTCCTGTCGCAGCCTGGTGTACAGCGTGCGCTCACTGCAGAGACGGGAATCATTTTCGTAACGGGTTCGCCGCTATCCTTGCGCCTGCACTTTGAACTTGCTTATAAAGTCGCAGCAGAGGCGCGTTTCTGCTATCTCTGTGATACGCCAGAGGAAATCCTTCCTGACATCAGGGAAGAGGCATACATGGTTTCTTTCGTCGCCACAGACCTTTTCCCGACATTTACGGACAAGGCGACAATTCGTCAGCAACCTGCTGATGTATTAGAAGCCCTGTATAATCGACACATCCCGGGCTACGTCTCGGCAAATGACCTTCAGCGATTGATTTGGGAAGTGACCGTCCAGCCCAAGGCTGCGCCCCCGGTCTTGGATGTCGTGAAATCTTTAGCGGCGTTGAAGCTAGACTGGAAGCAGTTCTCGGATACGGTTGCATCCATCTCCTCGCTGGTACTGGAAGCTATTCGCACAGAGAAGTATGATGCGGTCTCAGAAGATCTATCCCGCCTCAACGATTCGTTCCAGTCCTGGTTGGATGCTTCCTATTTCTCGACGCTTCAGTCTTCACCGATGCTTGCCGCACACTCAGTAAACAAGGTGCTTCCGCATCTTGCAGCCAATGCGAAAGGTAAGAAGATTGCGCTCGTCGTGGTTGATGGTATGGCTTACTGGCAGTATTTGGTGTTGAAGAAGCAGCTTTCCGAAGCCGGAGCCTCTTCGACAGATTCATCCATCCTCGCCTGGATTCCTTCCATCACGATGCTTTCGCGTCAGGCGCTGTTCCGTGGCGACATCCCAGACACCAACTATAAGCAGAATCCTTCCAATGAGGAGAAACTCTGGCACTCATTCTGGACCACTCACGATGTGGCGGGTTCCGACATCCAGTACATCTATGACAAAGCGTCGCTAGACATCTTCCCGAATACCAAACGCTTGGCCTTGGTGGACGTTACGCTTGATGAAATGATGCACGTAGAGGGTATGTCTCTAGACATCCTTCTCGCTGCCACGGAAGCCTGGGCTCGCACCTTTGCGCGGAAAATTGCGGAGATTCTGGCCGCAGGTTTCACGGTCTACATCACCACGGACCACGGCAACATCTATTCTACGGGAGCCGGTGCTCTCTCGCCGGTTCAGAAAGCCCACCTCTTCCAGGATGGCTCTCGTGGCACCCGGCATCTCATCTGGCAGGACGAAGAGAAGGTCAAAGAATTCCTCTCTGAGCAGGATGCATCACAGTTCTTCGGCAAGAACACCTGGCTTTCTTACCGGGGAACACAATCCTTCAAA
>CACZHP010000050.1 GCA_902780935.1 uncultured Bacteroidia bacterium
CGGTCATAATTAAGTACAAGCCTCTGTCCGGAGGCGTACAATCCGGCCAGCAGTCCGGCTGCAATCAGTATTGCCTTTCTCATTTCTATCATCGTATTATTCTAATCAACAGTTAGTGTGATGCATTGAAGGTTTTCGTCTGCGGATGAGGAGCCGACCATGATGGTGAAGTCGCCGGGTTCTACGGACCAGCGGTTGTCGGCACCGAAGCATTTGAGCATGTCGGGGGTAATTTCAAAAGAAACCTCCTGGCTTTCGCCGTTTTTCAGGAATATGCGTTTGAAGGCTTTCAGTTCCTTGACGGGGCGGGTCACGGAGGCATATTCATCCCTGATGTACAGCTGCACCACTTCGGCACCATCGTACGGCCCTTCGTTGGTGACAGTAATTGAAACAGAATAATCGTTCAACTCCGGTGCTGAATACTTGAAGTTGCTGTAACTCAGTCCGAAGCCGAAGGGCCAGAGGGGACCGGTCTCGTTGGTTGCGAACTGGCGGGAGTACTGTGAGTGCTTATGGTTGTAGACGGTAGGGACCTGGCCTACGCTGCGGGGCATCGTCACAGGCAGTTTGCCGGACGGATTGACCTTGCCGGATATGACCTCTGCTATGGCCTGACCGCCCATCTGACCAGGCTCCCAGACATTGAGAATGGCATCCACATTGTCCTTGGCCCAAACGATAGAATTGGCCCTTCCGGTCATGAGCACGAGTATCGTAGGTTTTCCTGTAGAGGCGATGGCCTCGAGGAGTTCTTCCTGCATCCCTGGGAGGTCGAGATCGTCGCGGTCACAGTTCTCGCCGCAGGTCCTGCCGAAGGCTGAATATCTTTGCGAGTTCTCACCTGCAACGACTATGCACACATCGGCCGCCGATGCCTTGTGACGGGCCACGGCGATGCCTTTGGCATCCACGTTGGAGATCATTCCTCCGAAGCACATCGTGTCGATCGTAGCTCCAGGGAACTCAGCTTTCAAGCCGTCCAGGACCGTCATCACCAGGCTGTCCGGCTGAGGCGCCGCCCAGTCTCCCAGTATCGTCTGACTGTCAGCATTCGGCCCCGTCAGAAAGATCCGCCTGACGGCAGTTCTTTCGCCAGGAATGGCGGGATTTGCCAGTCCGGATGGCGAGACCACTGCCACCCTCGGCACGTTAAGAGGGGGGACCGGAGCTTCGCTTTGCGAAGCGAGCGGTGGGGCCTCGCGTAGCGAGGCGGTCGAGCCGCCGGAGTTGGTAATACCGCCATAAGGAGACAAAGGCAGCACTCCGTTATTCTTCAGGAGAACAATTCCCTCGCGGGCGGCCTGAAGGGCAGTCTGACGGTGCTCGGCGGCATTCTCAAGGGGTTCAAGGGAAGGCAGGGGGGCCTCGAACAGGCCGACAGCGAATTTCATCTCCAGGATCTTCCCGGCAGCCTCGTCGATCCTCTTCATCGGAATCCTTCCCGACTTCACGGCCTCGATCACTGCTTCGAAATAATTGTCACCCTGCATGTGCATGTCGATTCCGGCCTCTACCGAACGCACGAAAGCCTCTGTCGAATCCGGTGCCCAATGATGCATGGCATGGAGCCTCTCGATGTCCATCCAGTCGCTCACCACGAACCCGTCGAAACCGAGTTCGTCCCTAAGCAGGTCTTTCAGCAGCCATGAGTTGCCGTGGCAGGGGATTCCGTTAACTTCGTTGTGGGCGGCCATGACCGTTCCGACATGGGCGTCTTCAACTGCAGCGACGAAAGGAGGCAGATAGATCTCCCTTAACTGTCTTTCCGACACATCCATTGGGGCAGCATTCAGGCCACCGAAAGGTTCTCCTCCCGCAATCAGATGCTTGGCGCAGGCGATCACATGGCCTTCGTCGAAGTTCCTGTCAGGGCCCTGAAGACCCAAGATGGAGTGCTTTCCCATCTCGGTCACAAGGAAAGGATCCTCGCCGTAAGTCTCACCCATGCGGCCCCAGCGGGCGTCGCGCGCCACGTCAAGGTTGGGTGCAAAGGTCCAGTAGAGACCCTTCTGACGCATTTCCAAAGCTGTTTCGGCCCCAATCTTTTCCATAAGTTCAGGATCAAAGGTCGATGCCATGTTGATGTTTGTGGGATAAATCGTGCAACCCTCTATAAGGGCATTGCCGTGGATGGCGTCTATTCCTATAAGCAGCGGAATGCCCAGCCTGCTCTCCTTTACCAATTCCTGCAGGGCAATGGCTTCCTTGGTGGTCATGCAGTGCAGGAAGGATCCGACTTCTCCGCGGCGGATCTTGTCCGCAAGGTCCTTGTTGCCGAGATTTTCGTCGGTGGCGTCTATGTTTTTGTAGGGGGAACCCTGGCCAGGAGGAACGTAGCAGGGGGCGACGTACTGGCACATCTGCCCGACCTTCTCCTCCAGCGTCATTTCCTTAAGCAGAAGTTCAGCCCTGCTGGCAGCCGGCAGCGACGCATCCCGCCAGTCGCCCTTTTCGCAGGATGCTATTGAAATAACCGTTAATAAGCAGATCGCTAGTTTCTTCATTCCAATATGTGCTGGTATGTATGTAAATAATATTCAATATGTTCCATGATTTAACGGTCGCTTTTTTTATACCGTCCGATAGGATATTCGATTGATTGACAATTATTTCTGTACCAGCAAGTTTTTAGTGGTGAGTGTTATTACAGTATATCGATGGTGATTTTTTCGGAGACGGAGACAGGGTCAAGGGAAAAACGGATCATGCCACCCTCATAGGTCCAGTCCTTCAATTCCTTACCGCCGACAAGCACCGAGGATGCCTTGCCGTCGTTCTGGACGGCGAATGAATATTCCCTCGTGCCGGGCATGCCTTCGTAGCTTCCGGCAACCGGATTAACGATGATCTTGGAAGCGCCGCCCTTCTCATGGCATTCCACGAGGGTCTTGGCTATGGCGCCCTTCTCGTAACCGTAAGTTTCACCGTCGTCGTCCATGAGGGTGAACTGGGAGTCTCCGTGAGGATAAACATTCAGGGTAATCTTCTCGAACGGGCGGGTGCCGATGTAGGAAACGTCTCCCTGGGTGGGGATAATGGCTCCGTCGCGGATGAACAGCAGTCCGGCGCGGTCGGCAGGATATTCACGGGTGAAGGTCTCGCCCTTGCTGACAATCCTTTCTCCGGTCCAGGCATCGGTCCATGTGCCGGCAGGAAGGTAGATTTCGTTAGTGAATATTCCCACGCAATACCATGGACCGAACATGTACTGGTAGGTCATGTCGTCGCACTTGCGGTCTTCGGGGAAGGTAAGTGGCATCGAGCGGACTATAGGCATGCCGTCCTGGGTTGCGCCGAGGGCCATTGAATAGATGTACGGGGCCAGGGAATAGCGCAGTTTGACGTAGAAGCGGTAGATATCCTGCTCGGGCTTGTCATAGTAGAACGGCTGCATCATCGAGAACCAGCTGTTGATCTGGACCCATGGGAGGAAAAGACCGAAGTGGAGCGAGGGCATCTCAAGGTCGCGCGGAACGCTCATCACGTCGCAGGAGGTGTTGAGGAAGCCGCTCATGCCGAGGTTCAGCTGGTCGTAGAGGGCTGTCTTTCCACCGCCGTTGTCGCCGGATGTAGAGGCCGTCCAATGCTGTGTGCCCGACCAGCCGCCGCAGTAGTGATGCCAGGTGCGCTTGTTGTTGTAGTTCCTCCCGAGCTGAGCCATTTGCTTGGGCAGCAGGACCTGGTTGAGGTTGTGCATCACTGCGTCGGTGCTGCCATTGTAGTAAGGCCAGTCGGGATGGTTGTCGATGGTACGGGCAGGATCGAGCTTGAAGCCTTCGACACCCTGGTCCATGAAGTTCTTCAGGTGGTCCATCCAGTGCTCCTGACCGGAAGTGTCGCGGCCCTCACGAAGGGCTATCAGGTCCTCTTCCACTAGGCTGAGGTCGTATTCCTCGCAGAGCCAGAGGCCAAGGTGGAAGCCCATCGAGCGGAGCTTTCCGATGAAGAGCCTGTGATGGAGCTGCTTGGGGTACTGGTCTTGGACCCAGTAGGGTTCAGGGGAGAATCGATCGTAGTTCCAAGTCTTCTTGGTCGAGAAGTCGTAACGCTTGCCCATCCACTGAGGCTCGAGCCAGAAAACGTCGCAGGGAACATCAATCTGTCGGAACATGGCGGCATCGTGGAGGATGTCGAACTGCTCCTCGCGCATGTTGGGGCCGAAGCAGAGTCCGTAGGCCCATTTGGGAAGCACATAGGTGCGGCCGGTCACTGTGGTGTAGGCGTTGAGGACAGCGGGCATATCCTTTCCGGCCATCAGGAAGAAGTCAGCTTCGTCGTAAGAATTGACGATGTTGAACAGGTCCTTCTGGATGCTGCCCACGTCAAAGAAACTCTTGCGGGTCGTGTTGTCATATATTCCCCATCCCCTGGAGCTCATCATGAAGGGCATCGGGATCTCAGTGTGCTGGTAGGTCGTCCACATCCTTAGGAGCTCGCCCCTGTGCTGGATGTGGTCGCGGCTGGTGCTGCCTCCGCCGTAGAACCTCTCGCCATCCTCCATTCGGATCGAGATAGTGCAGATCTTCATCGCTCCAGTGATCTCCCTTTTGTCCATCTTGGCGAATTCCTTGTCGTCGCCGATGATGCCTCCGCCGTTGCTCACGACGTTGAGGGCTTCCCATTTCTTGTTGATGGTCTCGCGGAGGTTGTCGCAGAGTTTGTTATTGTTGTCGAGGAGCTTGATCTCACGGATGACGGAGCCACCCTTGGAGTCCTTGAGGGAAATCACTCCCGTCTTCTTGTTGACAGTCAATGAATATCCTGTCGTGGTCACGGTCCATTCGCTGCCCTTATTGCTTTCAGTAGCCTTGACGGGGGCCCAGTCGGTCTTGATGCAGCCGTAGCGTTCCATCAGGGATTCTTCGAATTCCTTCCTGGGGCTGATGCGTACCCTGAATATTCCCTCGTCACACACGTCCACCAGAACGTTGTGTCCGTCAGCTAATGTCATCCTGGCAGATGTCATCCTGAACGTAGTGAAGGATCTGCTTTCCGATGCAGTCGTTGTTGCCGGACGGCTGTCCGAGCCCGGCCGAGTCCATCCTCGCTCCGCTGCGGCTGAGTACGGCCTAAGCTCGGCAGCCGCTCCGGCTGAAAACGCCGGCTCGAGCGGCTGTCCTGCGTAACTGACAAAAGATGTGGCCAGGAAGGCCAATGCGGTCAATAATCGTCTCATATCGCTGAATTCTAATTGTTTCTGATCCAATCCCTGAATATCAAATCCGTTATCACCTTGCGGTTTCCGTTGTTGGAAATGAAGCCGTTTTTCTTTAAAGCCGAGCATGCCGTCTGGATCGAGCTGGCTGGCCCTATACCATATTTATTCATGAATTCTTTTGAAGTTATCTCCGACCCTTCTTTCCCCTCATGGGCGATCGCCAACAGTAAGGCCTTCTGCTTCTCGGAGAACCTGGAGAACAGCTCTTGATATGAAAACGCTTGTTGGGCGATTATGGCGTCATAGATTGACTCGAAATCTTTTTCCTTAATTTTATCTCCCTTTTCTGTCTGGGAGAATGCCTCATTCATGAGGAGTTGGTTATACCAAGTTACTCCTGAGAAATAGTCATAACACTTATAGATAAGATTCTCCTCAATGTCTTTCCCATATTGCCGGAACATCCTCAAGGCGAAGTCTTTATAAACATCTCGGTCTATCACGTCAAGGGTCATCATCACCGCGCTGTTGTAGAATGGTTTGCTTGGGGACTTGAAGATATTGTTCATCGAGTGCCCGATGCTTCCTGTATAGATGAACTGTATGTTTTCGCATTTCTGGAAGACAGTCCGGAGATATGCTTCAGTATTATTCTCCTTGAAGTCCCTGATTCTCTGGAACTCGTCCAAGGCTAACACGACAGGTCTCTTCATGGAGTCCAATACGGAAAGAATTTCCTCAATGGTTCGCTCTGGTTCAGGAATGTCTCTTATCCCTGCGGATACGGAGAACGAGGATGTCAGCTCATTGTAACCGATCACAGGAGTTATAGATTTGAGTCCTTTGAGCAACTTGTCCCTGAGTCCGGATACGCCGGATGAGGAGAACACCGCCTTCGCAAACAAGCTTGCCATTTCTTTAAGGCTCCCCGCCGAATAGATATCAACAAGGAATGTATGGAAACTCTCTTTAATCTCTTTCTTTTGGAAGCAATGCCTGATAAGGCCTGTTTTCCCTAAGCGGCGGTTGGCGAAAAGAGCCACGTTCCTGCCGTTCAGAATATGCTTGCAGAGTTGTGCGGTCTCCTTTTCCCTGTCGCAGAAGTACTCTTCAGGGACATAGGGCGTTAGCACGAAAGGGTTCCGGATTAGGGTTTTCATTTTACGCTATTTTACGTTACGTTGTTTTACGTTACGCAAAAATACGTAAAAAACCAATTAATACAAACATTTACCGGACGTTTCTCTTAACAACCTGTTTCTTTCCTTTGCTGGAAGGCTCTTCGGTCTTGAGGTTCTTTATCTCGAGTCCCTGGACATCGTCAGCCACAATCGCCGGGCGGTAGTCCTTTGCTCCGGCCACGAGCCTTACGTTGTCAAGGGTTATCCCCTTGGCGTGACGAATAAACAGTCCCCATGAGGGAAGTTCCTTGAACTGAGAGAATTCCGGATAGACATCCTTCATCTCCGGGATGCTGTCCAGTTCCTCGTCCGAGGTTCCGCGGAAGGCGTAGAGCTTATTCCCGCCACCAGGGTAGATAATCTCAACAGTCTTCAATATGACATTCTCTATCGGCAGTTCGGGGATGCCGACGATTCCGGACGGGGAAATATTCCTCGGTAAGTCCTCTATCGGACCCTCGTAGCTGTAGCCTGCGTCAGCCTTCGTCGCCGGAACCTCCACCTTGATGTTGGAGAGGGTGATATTCCTAAGGTATCCCTTCTTCCCGTTGTTCCAGCGGATGCCGGTGCGGAGGTAGATCGCGTTGCTGGTGTTGACCGCCTCAAGGCCGTCCACAAGGATATTCTCGATCTCGCCCCCGTCCACAGACTGGATGGTAATGGCTGAGCGGTGGGTGTCAAACACCTTGTTGTTTATTATCCGGATATTCTTGAATCCTCCTCTTGATACGGTTCCGAACTTGAAGGCGCTAGCGCTGGAGCGAGCGACGCAGTTCCGGACCTCGATGTCCTCGCAAAGATGCTCTGAGGAGTGGGACTTAAAGCAAATCGCATCATCGGAAGCATCTATGAATGAATCTTTTATAAGGACATGACGGCAGTCCACGATGTCCAGTCCATCGTTGTTCCAGTAGTTCTTGCTGTCCATCAGGATCCCGCTGATGGTGAGGTTCTCGCACTGATCCGTGACCAGGGTCCACTCGGCCGCATTTCGCACGTTCACGCCTTCAATCGCGACATTCTCGCATTCCCTGAAATATATCAGTTTAGGCCTTTTGGTGACCCTGTCGTTTTTAGTAGTGTCTTCAAGGAATCCCAAATGTACTTGGTTCAGGAAATTCAGGGCGCAGTCGAAACCACGGCCATCGATCACTCCCTTTCCTTTTACGGAGATGTTTTTCTGTCCTTTAGCCAGAAGAAGTCCATAATAACCCTCGACCATGTCGTAGTCGTAAGGATTGGTAGAGCCGACCAGGACAGCGCCTTCAAGAAGCCGTAGCTCTACATTTGATTTCATGAATATGCTACCCGTAAGATAGCGTCCTACAGATATTTCCAAGACACCGCCACCATGGCTGCTGATAAAATCGATCGCGGCCTGGATCGAGCGGGTGTTGAGGGTGACTCCGTCGGATTTTATTCCGAAAGAGGATGCCTGATGGATCTTTTCTTGGGCGCTGGCGGAAATAGCGATCAGAGCGGCTGTGAGGAGGATCAGGATTCGTTTCATGATTGGTTATTATTTGTTGTCATTTGAAATTCACATCTACGCCAGGATCGTTCTTGGCAATATCAGCCATCTCGTCCCGGTCGAAAAGAACAGGCCCGGATATAAATTCGGGAACATTATAGGATTTCATCAATTCCTTATCATGTCTGACGCTCTTTTGGGGCATCAAGAAAGGTTTGGATGTTTTTCCATTCTCGTCAATATGGGCGATGAACAAGCGCGAATACAGGCCGTCCAGCCTGCGGCTCGCCCAGATGATCCATCGGCTGTTGCCGCTCCAGGAATGGTAGCTGTCCGCATCCGGACCGTTGATCCCGTCAAGAGTGTGGAACGTGCCATCCTTGAGGTCTATCATCCTCAATTCAGAATCCTTATGCCAGATGGCGAAGCATCCGTAAGCTGTCTCGGCGAAAAGAAGGAACCTGCCGTCTGGGGATATCCTTGGGAATGTGGCGTCCAAACCGGTTTTGTCGGCATTATATACCGTATCCACCTTATCCCCGAAAGAAAACTTCTCTTGATCGAACGGGATCGAGCAGATGCTGTACCGGACGTCCTTATAGCCTTGAGGCATCTGTGGTTGCCTCGTGGAACAATAGTAAAGGGTTTTTCCGTCGGGTGAGAATGAGGGGAAGGTCTCCATCCGGGTCGTGTCCATTAGCATGGGCGAAGAAGACACCTGATGGTTGTCAACGTCGTAAACCACCACGTCCGACTTGTAGTCATACACCTCAACCCGATTCGGGTTCGTGGAATGGAAAAACTGTGCTATATCGTTGACCGAGAAAGCGATGTATTTCCCGGATGGATGCCAGTAAGGATATACAAGGGCCGAGATTGTCTGGGGAGTCTTCGTGTTAAGCTTTTCAATGGAACCGTCTTTCCAGACAAAAGTGCCGCCGTTCCGCGCCCTCATGTGGAACATCATAGTTCCAGGATCCCGGCTTTTGAACGAGTGGCAGTTCATGCAATTCCGGTCAGTCTTGTCGTTAGTCATGATCGGGGTCTCCTTGAAACTCTCAAGACAGCGCTGGTACAGCCCCAGCTTATTCCAAGTCTCGTAACCTGGGTCTATCAGACGGTAGGCGACGTAAGGTTCAATCTTGTCTTCTGAGACGAAGATCGGGAACGGCTTTCTGGGCACATACTTGCCGTCCTCTTTAACACCCACAGTCACTGTTATTTCCGAACCGGCTATAGCGAATTCCCTCCAACTGTCCTCCGGTATGTCGAACTCGCCTTTTTTGGTTTTCAGGATCAGTTTCTTTCCGGAGTTTTCGAGGATGGCGACACCTTCCGTCCCTTCTTCAAGCGAGAAGTTAAGTGGGGCGATATTCGGAGGTACCGTGACATTCTTGTAGTCAGGGAATATCGCGGCTTCAGCCGTGTCTGGTGCGGGTTCTTCCATCTTTATGGCGCAGGAGACAGCGGCAAAGACGGGGATGATCAGTGGAAGTATCTTTCTCATAGGCTGTTGACTCTCATGATGTAATACCAGAATGTGTCTTTACGATAAGGCCATTGTTAATCAACAAAGCAGATACTGCATAATATAGGGCATAATACAACCTATTGGCTGCCAGGTTGTACCAGCCTCTTGTGGCTACATCCTCCGCCTCCTTGAGTGTTGCATAAGCACGTTCCACTGTCTCCCAGCCAAGCAAAGTACAGTCCGGATAGTTATAGAAGGATACTCGCCAGCCGAGCTGGTATATTGCCTCCTTATTGCCTGATGGCGAAACATAAACAGCACCCTCGGTATAACCTGTACATTCAACAAAGGCGAATACAACCGGC
>CACZHP010000051.1 GCA_902780935.1 uncultured Bacteroidia bacterium
AACCAGGTCAAGGGCGACAAGGCCTACTACTCCCCCGGTGATGACAAGATCGTCGTTCCCACCCGGGAGCAGTTCGTGGACGGCGAAGCTTTTGCCACCAATACGCTCCACGAATGCGCCCATGCGACCGGAGCCGACTCCAGGCTGAGCCGTCATCTGGGCGGACACCCGTTCGGCTCTCCGGAATACGCGCGGGAGGAACTGATCGCGGAACTGTCCGCGGCCGTTATCTCCAGCCAGTACGGGATGAGCAAGCACATCAAGAGCGACAGTGCCCAGTACCTGAAGTCCTGGCTCGGATCTCTCCAGCAGGGACCTGAGTACCTGAAAAGCGTCCTCGGAGACGTCAGGCGAAGCACCGGTATGATCACCCAGCGCCTCGAATCCATCCAGCAGGAGATGAGCAAGGGCGAGGAGGCGGACTACAGCCGATTTCGTCCGGCAAACGTGAGTGCCCAGCAGCCGGCGCAGGAGTCGCAGGTACAGGCGGCCAAGGAGGCCCAGCCTGTTGAACAGGAAGAAGTTCACCATTACCACGGCCGGTCGAGATGACCAAAAGACGGAGGGCGCCATGGGCAGGAAGAAGAAGCGCAAGGACAAAGGAGTGCTGGAGTACATCTCTCCCAAGAATAGGAAGGATGTGAAGGCGCTCATCCGCGAACTGGGACTGGAACTGGTCTCTATTGAGAGGATTCCGGACGATGATAGTGATGACCCCGGCAATGAAGCCGGGGTCGTTCTGCTATTCAGCGGAATCTAATTTTGGTAAAATGTCAATTGTAGACAGAATAGAGCGAAGGCGGTCATCGATGATGGAGGGCTCGAAATGCCCTTCTATGAGAACTTGCGCCAGGACGTTATGGTCCTTTCCTTTCGGGGAGGTATAGTGCTCCGTGACATGGTAGAAGCCATCTGCCCATTTTTCATATTTTAGTTTCTTGACCCACCAGCCTGAACGGGTGATGTAGTACCACCCGCCAAGCAGATAAGGTGCATAACGCGCTTCCCAACTGGGATCGTAACCCTTCGTGAAAATGACCATTTGCTCTTCCGAGAGAGGAATGTCAGGTACATCTTCCTTCTCCCAGAGTGGAGAATTCTGGATTTGCCATAACAAGGAATGATGTAGCCGGGCCATCGCCCAAGTATCTTTGTCGTTCCTGGCAAAGTACAGATCGTGTTCGATGTCTGGAATCATCGCAGAGTAGGTTTAGTTTTCGATTCCTTTGATGAAGGTTTGACCACAGTTGATGCATTCGTAGTCTGGGCTATCGGGACTGATGCAGCAACCACCGAGAAGGAATTCGCCTCGTTCAGCCGCCGCCATCATTTCCGGACCAGGTTCTCCGTATTTGATGCTAAGCACTTTTCCTCCACAATGCGGGCATTTGGCCGGTTTGCGACGAACTCCAATGGCCGGAGCATCGGTGGCAACAAGGTCCTTGAGATGGTCGTAGTATTTCTCTAAGAAACTACTGGAGATTGAATCAGGATCAATGAGCATCTGGTCTTCCGGTTTGGTGCCGGTTAACATCCTATAGCATGCGTTGTAGAGGTCATGAGCTATTTCATCGGGAGTATCTATCCGGTGGATCCAATGATTTCGGATCCACAAACCTAAGCCGAAGTGCTCTGATGTTACAAACCCCTCTTTAGAGTCTTGGACTGCGAAATTCTTTTCCTGAATGGGCATAATCTCATCCAGCATCTTGAATGCCTCTTCTTCCGTAGTTGGAACAGTATAGCGTGTCCAATGACGAGCCGCAAAGTGTTCGGGCTTGAGATCCGAACACCATTTGTATGCCCTTGCGATATCAATAGGATGGGCGCGAAGGAAGCCTATGACCTCATCGTCGTTCAATCCGAGCTTTTTAAGGAATAAAGCAACACGCTTATACCAGCGAAAGAAAAACTCTCTGGTATAATACTCCTTCTCAGTGTAGATCGATTCTATGAATTCTGCTATCTTCTTTGTAAACATGGCTATTGTGGTTTTTGGCCACAAAGGTAAACCATCTATTGTCAACTTTTGACAACAATAATCCAGCGAAAGTATCAGTATGTGTCAGCTATGTGTGCAGCATGTCGCTTGAGGTATTCAATGAGCTCATCTCCTTCCATCACCTCAATGTTTCCTTCAAGTCCGAGAACGAAACGTCCTATTCCATCTAGACCGCGGACAATGCCATCGTAAATCCAGAACTGTTCGTCCTCATTCTCCATATCATGCGGCGGGAGCTCGATTGCATCCCCGAGAACCATCATTTGCTCCATCAGGATGCCGTCCTGCTCATAGATATCTTTCTCAGTGAGCGGGAATTCTTCCACCATAAGGTTCTTGGCCAGGTTGTTCATCCTGAGTACCACATGATACTCTTTGTCACCATGAAAGCGGAAGGAATCCATTGGCAGACTGTTGTGTGCTAGTTCATTAGACCAGTTATCCTTCGTCTTTTCCACGTCTCCCATACGAAGGACGATGAAGCGTTTATTCTTTCCATCGCCAAGATCATAAGCCCAGACGCCGGCATAGTTGGATGTCATCTCGAATGGTTCGACGAGGTGGTCCTTAGTGTTGCCGGAGTATGATGATGAGTAGTCAACCAGGCGGACAACTATCTTATCCCGGATTGCTTCAACGAGTGCCTGTACCTTTTTTGCAGAGCTAGGACGGTCGGTGAATTCAGCAATGGAGGTTTTGTCATAGATGGCCGATAGCTTACGTTTCAGCTCGTTTTTCAGAGAGTTTGAAGGGTCAAGTGAATCGATGAGCCTGTTCACGATGAATGCCTCTTCCGGAGAGAAATAGACAATGTTTCGGAGGTCCTTAATCCCCTTTCCTATGCTGACCAACCGATATTTATAATCATCCACCTTCTCCACGGCAAAACCCGCCTCTTTGAAAGTGTCAATGTAGCGGTATATGGTTCGCTGCGAAGTCTGAAGTTCCGCAGCCAATTCATCCACCGTATAGATACGGTTACCCGATAGCAGTACTATCAGGCGAAGGATGCGGGAAATTTTAGGTTGATCCATAAGCTACTTTTTTACTTCCACAGTCAGTTCTCCGACAACAGGATCCGCTAATTCAGAGTCCACGATAGCCCACTGTATAGAAAAACTATCCACTCGAGCAGCGTCGATGTAAAAACTAAGGTCAAGGCTTTTGGAGAGATGCTGCAACAGATTATCTTCGGATAACTTGTAAACGCCACCTATATCAGAGGGTTTATCTGGATTCCACATCCAGATTACGTTTCGTTTCCCAGAAAAAGGTGCAGGCATCATACTGATTTGTCGAGCTGTCTCTCTGAATTCGCCACGAAACATGAAACTAGGTTTAACTGGCGGCAAATACTCATGTGATTCCCTGCTTTCTTTTCTGGTATATACTTTTACATCATCCGGAAGCTTGATATAGATAACTTCGGATCCAATCTCAGCCTTGCCGTTATTGAAAAGAGTGAATGAAACTTTTTTGAATCGTTCTTCCAGGCAGTCACGTTTAGTCTCGAGTTCAAGGAGAGTGCGTTCTTCCTGAAGGTATTTCTCCCTATCCTCATCGTATCCTTCATATGACAGGCCACCAAGTTCGCTCATTGCAAGGGCCAGCGCTTGTAATTCATTACGAGGCTTTCCGGTCTCTTTTTTACGAGGAGGAAATTGCTCCAGGATGGGAACCATTTTCTCCTCAATAAGTTTCGCAATATCCGGCTCGAAGTATCGTTCTATTACTAGCCTTGAAGATCCATCCGCAAAACAAATTCCCGGCTCAGGGACTCGTTCCGTGACAGTCTTCAGCTCTTCCTTAAGGCGCTCTATCTCTTTTTCTTCATCAGTTTTCTCTAGAGGAAGCCGGTATGTATCTGGCAACAAGATATGTGCGAGGCCATTGCTAGCGGCGCGGAACTGAATCCCCTTATCACCGCTTATTATGATAATATCCGAAATATTATACTCCGATTTTAATGCAGACAGAATCAAACGATTGTCATTTGTGGACAAATCCATCTTCTCGCTGTCTTCCTTCGTCGGAACAGGTTCTTTGCAATACAATATCGGTACTTTACACTCCTTGCCATTCATCAGGACCTCATAGAGCAAGCTGGACACCCTTTTGGCTCTCTTTTGTATCTTCCCCTTTTCCCTGTCTTTGTGTTTGTCCAACTCATCTAATACAATTGGAGCAACGACAAGTGTAAAATCATCACACACAACCGTTTTCCAAGGAATATCCTCAAAATGCCGGTAATGCAAAAAAATGTTCGTATCCAGGAATAGATATTTCATCTATTTCACTTCTATACCATCTTCTGTTAGTTGCTGCTTGTATTCCTCAAAGGTCTTCTGGTCCTTTGCCGTCATCTTGTACTCCAGGACCTTGTCGATATTATAGTAGATCCACCAATTGGCGCGACCGTCGTAAATCTCTTCCCTACCCTTTCCGTCCGCATTGTACACAATGTCGGATTCGGTGTATTCCTCCGGAACAAGGTCATACGGATGTCGCGGTTTCAAGGAAACAAGCAGTTTTGAGTCCGAATCGTCACGCGAGCAACGGAAATGGATATACTTATGCTCCTTGATCTTGAACGGGAACTTGCCATCCACGACGTCGCTGACAGTATATTCCTTGCCTGGCAAAACGAAATCCTCGAGGATAAGCTCTCCCCGCTCATCTCTGGCAAGATACAGGGATTGAGTTGTTGGTTTGATAAGCCGGTGCTCAACGTCCTGGATCCCCAGAATAATGTCCATAAAGGCGCCCAGCTGCATCGTCACATTGAGGACTTCTTCCGGAGGAAGCTCTTTGACTTTCTGAAGGTAAATGGGCTTTTTGGGCTTTGTTTTCTTGAAATCGCCGTTGATGGTGAAAATACCGGCCCGGGCACTTTCGGGGGTGAACAGGAGCGGCCAGTAGAAAGGTGCATTGTTCCACCCCTGGTCCTCGCTACCGTTCTCCTTGAAGAGAAGGAGGGCCGGACGGTCTTTCGCAATTTCCTGAGGCCTGTCTGTACGACCATCATCCGGAGCATCCATGAATTTTCCGTTTGCACGAAGTCGACTTGCATTACGGTCTGTACGCTGGAGGCACCAGATCTGGCCATCTCCATCATACGTAAGGTTGTCGATAACCGTGCGCATCTCATTCGGGTCCCACACGCGGTCCAGATTTGCCAGCTCCTCGCTATAGCGGAATGTCTCCTGAATGAGGTCGATAATCTGATAGGCCGTCTCCACATCCATCAGGAAATAGTCATCCACCTTAAATCCAGGATATTTGGTAATGAGCTTGTCAATCTTGGCAACCGTGCTGTAAATCTCGCTATATGTCCCGGTCTGGAAACCGACAGGTAGGATACGCTGCTGCGGTTTGAGAACCATCGTGTTGGCCGGCGTGTACTTGTTCTGGGCGCTAGGTTTGATGCGCTTGTCGTAGCCGATAACGATGGACGTAAACTCATTGGTGCGAATGTTATCCTTATGTTTGATGAGGTAATCCCGCAGGAAGTCGTCGAAGGCATTCATCGTCTCCAGGACACTGTAGATCTTTGCCGTGGTGTAGAAACGGGTAACGGCCATATCTTCCTTGGAGCGGGCACCATACATACGCGCGTGCTGGATGACGGTATCCATCTGGAACTTCTTGGGATCGCGGCCGTAGAAGAAACACAGCATATTGTCGATGGTGATACCACGGTCTAGAATGCTGCCGCCGATGAAGAAATTGATGGTGCTGGTGAGCTCGAGCTGGCCACGTTCATTGAGAAGGGTTTTCACCTTGCCCGGCTCAGCGGAGTTGACAACGTTTACGGTGTAGTCACCATATTTCAGGATTTTGCGAAGGGCAGCCTCCACCTCGGCAAAGGTCGGGAATCGTTCCTGAATCTGCCCAGCAGCAACCGCCTTCTCATTGGATTGCTGGAAATCGTAATAAGCTTCCTCCTGAAGGCTCAAAAGGTAATAATCAGCATTCTGAAGTCTGGTATAAGAATTCTTGACATCATCGATAATACCTTTGATGAGCTCTTCCTGCCATTCGTGGATATCTTGAGCAATCTCCAGGTGAATGAGGCAACTGGATTTGTAGGAACGTCCGTGTTCGGCTTCCTGAATACTGCGGATGGCAGCGGCCATGAAGTAGCCGATGATTGCTCTGGCCACATCCTTGATGTTCTCCGAGTGTGCTCTAGAGTGGAGATACTGGTCATTACGCTCGCTGAAAGCCTCGATGCACTTCTCGGTCACCTCCTTATACAGATGGGAATACATCGAGTTCTCATTCTTCGACAGGACATAATACTCATCACCACCGACGTATTTGTCGTGAATAGGAACGATGCCGGTGTAACGAGGTAGCCATGGAGACGCTTCCTTTCCATCACGGAGCTGGACTGTACCATCCGGCTGGAGATAGATGGAATATGGTGTCGCGGTGACCTGCAAATAGCGGTAGTATGACGGTACTTTAATGAATTCGTCAATGAGTTCCGCAATCTTCAACAGCGTCAGCTCGTTCTTTCGTTTGTAGTAGGCACGAGACGCGAAGTCAGCCTCGTCATCCACAATGAGTGTACGACGACGCTTCAGTTCAGGCGTCTTAGTATTGAAAAGAGCGATAAGGTGCTGGAGGTTCTTGCTCTCCTTCTTACAGACAATGATGAACTTGTTGCGTGGATTGTCCACGAGACCACCGGGCAAGCCGCGCTTGATGAGATCCAGGATGTCGAAAATGTACACAACGACTTTCTGGTCAATGCGACCATTATCCGCAAAGTACTTGAAATCCGAGTTGAGACGCTTGATGGTTTGGTCGGCAAGCGTATTGGTTGGCTTGGTGAGCACAACACACACGTCAATACCGTGATCCATAGTAAGGCCCATGATGCTCTCGAAGGTATCCGTCTTACCGCATTGGACCTTGCCCAGAAGCAAACAGGGCTCGGTTGCGTGAGGGCCTTCAATTAGGAGTTGTTCGGCCATTTCACGGATAACCTCTTCTTTCTTCTCCGACATGAATTTATTGTGGGCCTTCATCGTCGAGAAGATGTACTCATTTTCATCTATGCGCTCACGCTCTTCAAGACGGGCTTTTTCCGTGAGGAGCTCTTCTGGAACAGAATATCCGAATCGTTTGTGGAACTCTATGTCCTGTATGACATCTTGGAGGGTCTCGTATTGTCTCATAGGAGGCGATCTTTATAACTGGACGAATTCAAAGTAGGCGTAGTCAGTAATATCAGCGTTATGCGGCAGTGCTGGGTTGTGCTGGAGGAACGAGCGACGATACACCTCGAAAGCAAGGGATGAATAATTCTCCGCTTTGCGAAGCTCAAAGAAGCCGGGATAAGGCCGGTGGAACAGTCCCGCCTCGATGTGCATAGGGATAATGCAGTTCATAGCATTGGGGAGGCTGCGGTTTGAGCCGTATTTCTCAGCCAGCTTTGCCGACAGAAGGTGTGTCGGAACCTGTTCTTGAGCATGGAGGTATTTGCCCAAAATCTCCGTCAAGTCATAACCAAAGGAATACGCCGCATTGATTATGCCGGAGAGAATGAGTGTGCGGCTGGGCTTGTTCCGGAGGCCGGCAAGCACTTCTTCCTTGTGTTCCTGAAGGAAAGGCATCAAGGGATTGCGATGCGTGAGGCGATTCATCACGTAGGTTGCTTTCTTGATGCGGTTCTCACCATGGTATTCTGTGGCGGCCAGTTCGTAGAAGTATTCCGGCGTGCCGGT
>CACZHP010000052.1 GCA_902780935.1 uncultured Bacteroidia bacterium
GGAATGAAATCGCCGTAGTTGCTTTCGTAGGCGGAAAAGTTGCCGCACAGAGGGCAGAATAACTCAAAATGACGAATAATCAACGGCGTGGTCAATTCTTTAAGCGAAGCAGCACCTATATGCTTTCCCATAACTCTGTCAATGCCTCCGCATACTGCGCAGCCGTAGTATCCCAGGTGGTTGAGGCCAAGACCGCAGTGTTTTGCTACCCAACATCCCTTCGAATAGTCGTTGGTGCTATGGTTCGGGCCGTCGCAGGGTGCGTTATTAAAGGGTGTGAAGTAATCGACCTTGTTGCTCTTCTTGTAGGAACCGAAATCAACCCGCACATTCTTGTATTTCAGTATCTCCCGACACAAATAACGGCTGTCTTCCGTGTATCCGTTGGAAACCACCTGAAGGATGGTGTCAGGAGAGAACGCTTCGATATAGTCGGAGTGAATCTTCTGAATGATATCCAGGAACTGAGGGTGAAGCGTCGGTTCGCCTCCAAGAATGTTTATCAGATTCCAGCGGAAGCCCAGCTCTTTGCTTTCGGCAATAAACCCGTAGATTGCATCGATTCCTATCCTGTCTGTAGTGGGTGCTAATCCGCAGGACCGGTTACAGCCCAGGCACTTTAGATTACACTCGTGAGTGATGTCAATCTCTATCTTTGTAAAGTCGGGGAAGAAGGACTTCCTGCCCTTGGTGTAACCCCCGGTCTTCAATGCCGGCTTTTGAAGAATCTCAGCGATGTAGGACTCCTTTAGAACCCGATCGTCGTCCTTATGGTCGAAGTCTCTCTCATAGAAATAGTTGACGAAATCGTTCTGCATCGGTTTCTCAGACAACTCCACTATCGGAACCATCATCGCGTAGTCATCCACTGTCTCATACCAGCGGGTTGAGGTTAGTCTCCCATCACCCGGGTGCTTGAAATAAGACAACGGGACAGAGTCGAACAGGTATTTCTTAAAGGATTTGAGATGCTGCCAGACATTCCCTCCACGCGGCCTGGGATTCTCGAAATCTACGGGGTATCGGTAATGGGGCTGAATCCTGTAGGTCTGATGATATCTGCCCACCACTACATCGGCATTACAATTCAGGTATTTGTTGTGGAGGTCCTCAATTATGTGGCTGCCAATCAGAGCGTCATCGCCATCTACAAGGACTGCGATGCTCTCCTGGTTGCCCATAATACTATGAATGCATCTGTATTCATTCTCCATTCTGGTGGTCCTGCTGCGCCCCTTTACAAAGGTTACGCGGTGCCTGTAGTCTTTGATCAGAGAATCAATGAACAGCGGCAAGCCGTTGTCTGAATTATCGTCATAGAGAAGGATTCCGAAACTCTGATCGGTCTGTGATATCAGGGATGCCCAGAACCGCAGGAAGCGGTCATATCTGACGTTTCTGAATACAGATACAACAACCACGTCCTCATTGCGCTTTGCTCCACACCAGTCTTGCAGAGAACCGGCGCAGTCGAACTCTCCGTATTGGCATTCCGGTATGTCATTCTGCTCTACCTTGTCAAGTATGGACATCCAGCTGTTTGGCTCTTTCTTCCTGTAGTTCTGCGGATGGATGTAGAAAGTACGCTTGTCTCCGCCTCTGATTGAGCAGATACCCGTCTCGTGCTGCTTGACCTCAAGGGCGCGAAACCAGGACTTGGTCAGCTTTCCACCTTCATCAAGCGAGTTGGGCAGCGGAAGCATTGAGAGCAGTTTCTTCTTGTTGAAGAGACCCAGCCGGATCTCCGGAACAAAGCCGCCATTTTCAAAGCCGTAGTACGCCTTGGATTCTTTGTTGGGGATGTTGAAGCCGACGGAAACGATGGTCTCGTTCTTTAGCATCTGATCAAGCATCTCCTGCAGATACGGATGGACATAGTCTTCCCGCCCAATCATAACATCGGAATCGGCCTGCAGGACAAAGTCTCCCGTGCAGGATTCAAGCGCAAATAACTGTGGCGTTACCGGCTTCAGATCTTCGGTATGGGAGTACTGAGAAGCAAGACCGAACCAGCGCTCGTTGATTGCGGCGTTGTTCGTTTCGTCGTGTATTACATACCTGTCGATGACTTTTTCCTCAACGAGAGCGTTGGCAATCCTGATCAAATCCTCAACGGTACCTTCGTGGTTGTACTGGCGGAGGTATTCTCCGACATAAGGATCTATTCCAAGCACAACCTCTGTGAAGGTATTAGGGCTGGAGAGCTGTCGGACTATATGTTTGACGTTCTCTTCAAGCGTCTTCACATCCTGGGCGCAACACTTTATTAGGAGCGAGACCTTCTTCGGCAGTTCCTCAACAGGAGTGTACTCGACTCTTACCTTACCTGGCTTGAAATAGTTCTCCTGAGACAGACGGACATCGTCAAAGGAAATACCCTTCAAATACTTGCCTTCCTTCAATTTGCTGAAGAAGAGCCTTTCAAGGTTCGGAAGTTCGTCATAGGGATAATCCTCGAATATCTCAGCGCTGGACAATCCATAAGAGTTAACCACACAGCCACTTTCTTCAAAAACGATGTTGGCATATACGCGGTTCATGAATTCTCTGAATCCTGCCAGTTCCGGAATGTCGAATTTGTTTATTGCGCCACGGGTAATCCTGCGTATCTCCGGCTCATCGACGGAAGCACCAACGGTCGCATAGAGATACATTCTCGCGCACATATTCAGGAAAAGGTTGTCATCGTATCCGCACCCCTCCATATCTATTAGTTTGATCGCTCCGTTAACGCGGATGAAGTTCTGTGGTTTGCAGTCTTTGATGACCAACCTACAACGCCAACACTCCGTGGTAAAAGAAACAACTTCATCCAGAGAATATCCGACGCATGGAACTGAAGGTTCGTAGGCATAGCGGAATACGTCATCTGAAACTATCTCCAATTGATACAGATGTTTCGTTGACTTCAAAGGAAGATCTGTGAATAAGGAAACCCCGCGTGAAAGCCATGTATTTTGAGACTCCTCAACAACAGGGAGCAGAACCTTGTAAACGTACCGATCATCACGAAACACGACTCCTTCCTTACCAATACCCAGAAACTGCAATGCAACAATACTCTTGGCCGCCAGAATCCTTTTCGTTGCTGCGATGCGCTCATTGTCTTTTTTGAAGTCTTCAAAGTCGGCCAGGAAACTCTTTCTCACTCCCAGATAACTGGATCCTTTCTTATTTTTCTTGGTAATGTTTCCGGAAAGATTATAGTATGCGACCTTGATATCGTCGGTGACGATGACCTTATAAGCCTCCTGATGCGTTAAATAGTAGAGAGTGAGATAGTGGTCCTCAGCGCTCTTGTATGCCGGGTATGGTTTTGCGGAAGTAGGGATGACGAACAGATTACAAGAAGGTAGTTCACATTCCGGCCGATCTGCTGCCATGCCTTCAAGGCGGCTATGGAGGTAGTCTATGTCTACCAGCCTGGCGTTTGTCATATTCTCGCGCTCGATGATGACACCATCCTGAAGATATCCGTTGCCACCTATGACAACATCCGGATGGGAATTGTCGAAGATATCTTCAATGCGCTTCAATACATTGTCAGAGGCGTACACATCATCATCGTCAAGTCGGCCAAGGAATCGGACGTTCTCAATCTTGGAAAGGATATAGTTGTTGATTTCATTCCTGGTCTTGGCGACATTCCCGAAGGAAAGATTCAAGACAACCGCATCCAGCTCGTCAAGGATATCAGAGACTTCGTTCTGCCAATCATCCGTTGAGGAATCGGCACCGATAACTACCTTTATGTGTCGCCTGCAGCCTTCCTGATGCAGTATAGAGGACAGACACCGGCGAATTGTTTTTGCCCCGTTATGGGTGGCAACGCCTATAGCGATATTCTCAAGGCTCTCAAAAGCGGAAAATTCTGCGGTTCCGTCGTATCCGAAGAAATTTGAGGCCCTTGTAAGTGACTTCTCAAGAGTAGCCTTATCCTTGAACTCAGCAAGGTGTTTGCGGTAGAAGATGGCAAGACCGCCGTGCTTGGACTGTCGGTTGCCGGTCACGCTGTCTTTTGAAGCATAGTGAGTGACCGAGACTTCATCCAGCACTGAGAAATCAGCCTTTGAATACTTCTTGAGCAGAGATATCATAAGGTCCCGGTCAGTGCAGCTCGGAAGCGTCTCGTCAAAACATCCGACTGACATCAGCGCACCTGTGCGGATTACCAAGTTGCTTCCCTGTATTCCCGGATCGCCAATCAGGAAGTTTGTGATAGTTAACTGCTCCTGCTTGAACGAGAGTGGCCGGTCCATATCGGTCCTGCGAAGCCAAGGGAATACGCCAACCGGATTATGCTGCTCAATCTCGCGAAGACAAACCTCAAGATGATTGGGTGCCCATTCATCGTCATCATCCAGAACGGCGGTATAGGAATCTGCTCCGAGGTTGGAATTGATGTATTCAATGCCGGTATTCCAGGAGCCGGTGCCTGACATCCCGTGAGTGTGGGAGTTCTTCAGAAACTGAAGAGTGTCAATGCCCAAACCTTCAATACGGGATTTGATGGCATCGGATATGGTAGAGTCATCGTTGTCATCTACAACAACAATCAGAGAAGGAGATACTGTCTGGTTGAGGACAGACTTAAGCGACCTGGAGAATAACAGGTCCACGCGACCCTGTGAAGTCGCAATCAATACTGCAAGCTGTGCCATAACTACGCCTCCTCATTTTCTTTAGCGACCGGACGCCTGGTGAATAGATAGAAGAATGGCGTATCCAGAATGGCCAGTATCGTTTTGGCGATTATCAGGTCCAGAATAAGGGACCAGATGTTCGGAACCAAGCCGTAGAACGCCACGAACGAGAAGATGACGGTGTCCACGATCTGACTCGTGATTGTACCGACATTGTTCCGCAGGAACTTGTACTTTCCATTCGTCGCTTTCTTGATGCGGTGGAAGATTACAATGTCCAGACTCTGGCTGGCCAGATAGCCGCAGACGCTTCCGGCCATAACTCTTGTGGCAGAGTCAAAAATAGAACGGTAGGCATCGTCAGCACCCTGCGCTTGTCCGGGGAGCAGGATGGCAATCTTTGCCAATGCAAAACTGATAACAAGAGCAATCGCTCCGCGGAAAACAGCCTTCTGGCTTTCTTCCTTGCCATACTGCTCACTGATGATGTCAGTGACAAGGAATGTGATAGCATAGCCAATGGTACCCGCCGGGAAAAGAAAACCCCAGAGGTTCGCAACCTTGGCAGACAGAAAATTTGAAACCACCAGTACTGTCGTAAAGATGGTGTTGAGCAGAATCAGCCTTTGTTGTCCGCTCGAGAAAGAATGACCTTTCATAAAATAAACTCCGTTATTTTAGTGAAACAATGGCCTTATCTCCCGGGAGAGATAAGACAGGTTGTTGTTCTCAATGAACTACTGCAAATATAAGCATTGTTTTGCTTTTCTACAAATTCAATTTGCTCATACAGCCCACCACTTTCGTTAACGTATGTGCCAGATACCCTGCTACATGATGCCAATACGATTATGGCGCAAAGGGTGAAAAGTATTCTTTTCATGGTTGGGGAAAAGATGCTATTTGATAATCTTAATGAAACGCCATGGCTTTAGGTCGGCCTTACCCTTCCCATCGTTGAGATTGATGCGTTTCCCTTGTTTTCTGGTTGGAATTACTCCTTCTGGGGCATCGACCCATCTTATGGTAAGTCCTTTCCCAGCGATGCTGTTGTATCCGAAAAGGTCTTCCCAAAGGTATGTGGGTTTCCTGATGATTTCGCCGCCAACTTCGTACTGGTAGCAACGGATTAAGAATGATGCGCGGTACTTCTGGTTTTCGTTTTCAAAGGTGAAATCAACACCGGAACGATGCGGGTATAGGGAGCCTTCTTTTGGGAAGTACGGAACGCCTTTTCCTTTGTGATACATATTGGCATCGCGCTGCCAGCTTCCCTTGGAATCTTCTTCCACGTAAAGGTAGAACTCGATCTCAACCGGATAGATGCGGGTTTCCTCATTGACCAAGAAATAGCCGCCATAAAGGGCCACTTCAGCTATGGACCAGAATTGATCCTGAATAGTGTTTTCATCGGCCCTACTTAATCCGGAACTGCCAGTTGAAAGGGCATTTTGCGACTCGGCCTTTCGGAGTAGAGAAAGTGTCTATTCCATTGGGGTCTGGTTCCCATCTGTCTGGCTCTCCTTGGACTTGGCGATATTTGGGGACATTCCTGCGCCATGTCCTTGTGACCTCCACTTTTTCGGTCTCATAACACCATTCAATCCAATCGGCCTTATCGAGAGTAATTCCGTTTAGGAGCATATCGTCATATATCTCGGTGGAATTGACTACCTTGACTGTCTTGCCGCATTCATAGGAGACCTTATACTCACGGATTAGGAATGAGGCACGGTAGCGTTCCTGGGCATTCTCAAAGGTGATATCAATGCCAGAGGTATGTGGATTTAGGCTCCCGATGGGATAATATGGAAGACCTTCAATACCCCTGTCCTTGAAGTAATTCTCCTTTGTCCAGACTTTCCGGTCATTCGTGTGATACATGATGGGGTCTTTGAAACGGCCTTCGCCTTCTTCATGGTAGTACAGCTCAATGGCGGTAGGTTGGATAGTCCGGACTACTGGCTTACCTGCCTCGTTATTTGTAACCTTGAAATGACCTGAAAGAATCTTCTCGGCGCATGGTTCAAAACACATGGCAATGGCCTCTGAGAACTGCATTCTCCTGTCTCCTGCGGGGAACTGATTATGGTGTATATCCCATTGATGTTCAAACTGCTTTAGAATTGAAATCAGACCTTCAAAATTTTTCATGATATAGTTGTGTTCTTATTATGCTTCTTCTTTTGCCCATTCAGGAACATCGGCAAGGACATTCCATGTTACACAATGGAGGGCACCGCCGTCGCGGGCCAGCTCTTCACATCCTTGCACCTGGATGACCTTGCAGTCCGGGTAAAACTGCTGTATCTGCTGCAGGGCCAGCGGGTCTTCCTTTGTGTGCAGGCCTGGTACAAAGATAGTATTTTTTATGCGAAGGAAATTGAGGTATGCCCATGATAGCTTGTTGAGCCTCGGGGTGTTAAACTCCAATTCATCGACAACGAAGTGCGGGGTAAGGGCCTCCAGCAGCTTTTTGCGGAAGTTGGGG
>CACZHP010000053.1 GCA_902780935.1 uncultured Bacteroidia bacterium
AGCACGCTAAGATTGATAAGATTTCCGCAAATATTGAGAGAGAAGAAGAAAGCAAAAAGAAAATACTTGCTCAAACGGAAGGTCTTTCCGAAGATCAACTTGTTTCTGCTTACTATGAAATCACCGAGTGGTGGAAAGGAAGAATGCAAGCAGAAAGAAGTTCTGAATACCTCAGCACACAAATTGGTCAGCATGAGAAGACTTTGGCTCAATATCGCGAGGAGTATTCAAAGATTTCAGAGGAATCATCGGCCGCAATGTATGCAAGGAGTAGCCAGGCTATATTAAAGATTCTGAATGCGTTCTCTGCTGCCAAACAAGCCAACAAGAGAGACTTCCTAAATCAGTTGGAAACCGCCGCTAACGAGTATCTTGCTGAGCTAAATAAAGGTGACTTTAGGGGCACGGCGAGAATCATAGAGAAACCTGATGACTCCGCAGAAATTATCCTCGTAGATGTTGATGGCACGAGGGTTTATAACCCAAATACTGCTCTTAAAACAACAATGTACATGTCGCTTCTATTTGCAGTCGCCAAACTAACTACTATCAAGCATGAGAATGATTACCCTCTCATTTTCGATGCTCCGACCTCTTCGTTCACTGGATCAAAGGAAGGTGATTTCTTCAGCGTTATTGGAAACATTCAGAAGCAGACCATCATTGTCACTAAGAGTTTCCTCACCGAGAAAGAGAACTCTTTAGGAGAATCACTCTTGGATAAGCCTAAGATTGATAAGATTAACGCCACAAAGTATCGCTTAAAGTTAAAGCGTCCATTTGTGGAAGAGGACCTATCAACTATTCAAACCGTTATTGAAGACATTTAGAAGCCATGGCATACACAGTTAATACATTAGCTTCCGCTTTTGAATCATGGGGAAAAAAGAATCCCTCCTATGAAAAGCACTTTGAGGATACCCTTATTAAACCTTTAACTGATTTTGGTAAAGGAACAAATGAAGCATCTGATGCAAAAGGCAAAGTGCTGGGTGCAGGTTATGAAGCATTGATAATGGCTTTCTTTATTGGCCTATACAGTGATAAACGATTGCCCCTAAGTAAGGATTCCGGCATAAAAGACTTGGGACAGCCCATTCAGTATTGGGGTAACATAGAATCACGGAAAGGGCGGCGTGCATATCCTCGACTTAGAGAGTATATGTTTATCGCCTTGGTCTCTAAGACACCAGAGATTGATTGGTTGGAGCTTGAAAAGGGTAATCGCACGCTTAATGAGAGCGTGAACCTCCTAATGGCAACAATGGAGGAATACATTAATTATGGACTGTCCGTGATGGAAGAAAAAATACAATCTGATGAAACGTATTTTTATAACAACAGTGCTTTTCTTGATATGTTCCGTCAATTGACAGCTCCGGAAGAGACGGTTCCAGCAAGTGTCGAGAATGACAATGAACCCGAACCATTGGACTAACTGACATGGTGTCTTAAATAGTATAGAATGGATCAAACCAAGATTGTCAAAATACTCCGCCTGATGAAGCTATTGACTGGTAATGTAAGCCGGACAATAGATCAACTTGCCGTGGAAATGGGAATCACTCCGAGGTCAGTATACCGATATATCGACGATATAAGGGATGCGGGTTTTGTCGTAAATAAACTCTATGGAAACGTTTTTGCGATGGGGAAGGTCGCTCGAGGGCTAAGTGACTTCAACAGGCTCATATATTTCACAGAGGAAGAAGCATACATTACGGCAAAACTCATCGAGGGAATCGATAACAACAATGCTTTGAAACGCGATTTGCAGCGTAAACTGGTCAGTGTGTACGACAGCACCAGCATAGCAAACTACATTGACAACTCTGCCAATGCCGCCAACGTAGAGGCCCTTGCTGCTGCTATCAAGCATAGGAAGCAGGTTATCTTGAAACAGTACGAATCAGCTCACAGCAATGAGGCTAAGGACCGACTTGTGGAGCCGATTGAATTCACGGCAAACATGATTGATATCTGGGCCTACGATGTGGAGAATAAAGATAACCGCATGTTCAAGGTCATGCGAATTCACGAGGTTCAAGAGACAGATAATGATTGGGCGTTCCAGTCTGAACATAATGTCCCGAGACCTGATGTGTTCCGAATGACGGGCCCGTTAGATGAGCAGATCACGTTGCAACTTGACACTCGTGCAAAGAGCCTTCTTCTAGAGGAATTCCCTCTTTCAGAAAAGGATCTCCGCCGTGAAGAAGGCAAATGGATTCTTTCAACGACCATTCACAGCCTTGAGGGAGCTGGCCGTTTCGTCATCGGACTTGCGGCAGATGTCAAGATTCTTGAGGGAGAACAATTAAGGGAATACGTAAAAGAATACGACCAGAAGTATATTCAGAAGTTATAGAAACCAGACGAGGAAGAATAATCTTTCCGCTGTGTCACCAGTTGGCACAATCCCGTATTATCTTTGTCCCTATGATTCCCCATCCCATAACAGACAGCGACTCTCTTGAGCTCGCCTTCGCCGGCGCCGTCAAGGCCGGTTTCCCCTCTCCGGCAGAGGAAGTGAGGGAAAAGTTGGACCTCGTAAAGCTTCTGGTGCAGCATAGCGCTTCGACCTTCTTCTTCCGCATCGACGGCATCTCGATGGTGGACGCCGACATGGACGAGGGCGACATCATCATCGTGGACCGCGGCATCGACCCCTACAACGGCTGCAAGGCCGTCTGCTTCATCGACGGCGAGTACACGGTCAAGCGTGTGGAGATCCACGAAGATGGGGCGGTCCTGCTGCCCTGCAACGAGAAGAACACCAAGTACAAACCCATACCCGTTGGACCGGACAACGACTTCCTCATTTGGGGCGTCGTCACCTGGGTCATCAAGAAGGTGTGACGTTAGCTCCCCTGCGACGAAAGGTCACATCAGATGTGAAGAAACATCACAACCAGATGCGAAGATAGTTCACATCCCCCTGCGAAGAAACTTCGCAACTGCTGGGGAAAAACTTCCCCACTGTCTGTGAAATAATTTCATCAAGTAAAGTATCGCAATCGCCTATAAATGTACGCCTTAGCCGACTGCAACAATTTCTTCGCCTCGTGCGAGAGGGTCTTCCGTCCGGAGCTGAACGGGAGGCCGGTCATCGTGCTCAGCAACAACGACGGCTGCGCGGTGGCCCGCTCCAACGAGGCTAAGGCGCTCGGCATCAAGATGGGCGACCCGCTGTTCAAGATAAGTGACATCGTGGAAAAGAACAATGTTGCGGTCTTCTCCGGGAATTTCGCGCTGTACGGCGACATGTCCAGACGGGTGCAGGAAGTCCTGAGGGGCTACTCCCCTTGCATCGAGGTCTACTCCATCGACGAGGCGTTCCTGGATCTCGACGGCATCGATGTGGACTTCGACGCTTACGCCAAGGAGATATCCCGGGAGTGCTGGAGGCAGACCTCCATCCCGGTGTCCGTGGGCATCGCGCCGACCAAGACCCTTGCGAAGATTGCCTCGAAACTCTGCAAGAAATACCCCAAGCTCAAAGGCGGCTGCTACATGCACAAGCCGCAGGATATCGAGAAGGTCCTGCGTAAGTTCCCTGCCGAGGATGTCTGGGGCATCGGAAGACGTATGATGAAGCGCCTCGAAACGATGGGCGTGAAGACCGCCTGGGACTACGTCTCCCTTCCTGAGACCACCGTCCGTTCGCTCTTCCACCTGCCGGGCTTTAGGACCTGGAAGGAACTCAAGGGGATTCCGTGCATCGAGATGGAGGACATAATCGAGCCTCGGAAGACCATCTGTGTGTCGCGTAGCTTCAGCAAGGAGATCACTGACCGCAGCGAGCTATGCGAGCAGGTGGCCAACTTCGCGGAGAGTGCCGTCACGAAGCTCCGTGGCCAGAAGTCCATCGCCTTGGAAATGATTGTCTTCGCCATTACGAATCGCTTCAAGGAGTACGCTCCCCAGGCGTTCAGCAGCAGTCATGTCGTCATCCCCGACGGCACGTCCGACCACCGGGTCTTCATCCGTCACGCGCTGGAAGGCTGCCGGGACCTCTGGCGGCCGGGCTACGGCTACAAGAAAGCCGGAGTGGTCATCACTAAACTGGTGCAGGAGGAAGGCTTCTCACATTCCCTTTTCTCGGACATGGAGGCGCTGGAGAAGGAATCGAGGCTCTCTTCGAGCATCGACTCCATCAATAAGACATACGGATGCGGCGCCGTCCTTCTGGGCTCCCAGGGGACCGGTGAGATCAAGATGAGCCGGGAGCACCAGAGCCCGCACTATACGACTCTCTGGAGCGACATTCCCAAGGCAAAGGTCCGGTGACGTTCAGCCGGTTCGAAGGGCTTCCTTTCAGCAGGATAGCTATTTCCGCCCCTTCCGTTCATCCTTTCCCGGAAAATTCGTAAATTCGCCTTCGGCACAACCTATTTATCATAACGATATGAGAACAAGTACTAAAATCTGGCTCTGCGTAGCAGGCCTCCTCCTCGTCATCCTCGGCGTCGTCTGCATCGCCAAGCCCGACATTACCCTCGTCTCCGCCGCGTGGGTACTGGGCTGCCTCACCCTTTTCGCCGGCGTCATGAAGCTGGTCTTCACCTTCCGGACGCAGGCTTTCCTTCCCAACAGCGGAACACGTATGCTGAGCGCACTGCTTGACATCTTCTTCGGCTGCTTCTTCCTGTTCAACATTCTCGGGACGGCCGTCTCCCTGCCTGTGGTGTTCGCCATCTGGGTGATGATCGAGGGCATCGTCATCGCGGTCCAGAGCTTCGACTACAGGAAGGTCGGGTTCCCTTACTGGTGGGCGCTGCTGTGCCTGGGCGTCGCGGGCGCCGTCCTCGGCTTCTTCGGCCTGAGGAACCTGGGTGTCACCGCCGGAGTGCTCTCGACGATCATCGGCCTCGGCATCATCGCCAACGGCCTTGCGTACATCCTCGCCGTGGTCGGCGTGAACCGTTTCGAGAAGAAGATCGACAGCCTCGGCCGGATCATCGACGAGCAGTAAGGTATATTTCCTGATTGTATATCAAGAAAGGGCGTTACCGGTATCGGCAGCGCCCTTTCTTCGGTCTGTCCCATGAGCCGGAGGTCTTATTTACAATGGACCCTCCTGCCTTTCACAAGGGAGGAGGGTCGCGGTCAAAAGTCAACAATGAAGAAAATGAATGTAAGATAGTATGATAGCAAAAGCACACCTCACGGCGTTTTGGTCAATTCATGTGTATGAGTGTCCGTCATCGAATGAATAGCTCGATTCGGCAGTTCCGGTTGGCGGACAGGGGCTCGTATGAGGCTGTCCCACCCTGGGACAGTATCTCTATCCGGTCATCCGGCACTCCCCTTTTCTTCATAAGTGACGCTACATGTTCGGCCCTGGCTTTTGCAAGCGCCTCGTTCTTCTCGGCCGATCCGGTAGCCGAATCAGCCGCGCCGGTAATCCTTACGCGCAGGTTCTGTGCTATGGCCAGATCCGCAGCAGCGTTCACGCTGAGCAGTTGCGGGGAGTCCGTCACATACGTCCCGGCAAGACGGAAGAAGATAAATACCGGAGCACCTATTGGCACTTCTCCCCTCTCCATTTGCTGAAGATAAGGCTTCAGCGGGCTGGCACTTCCCTGTACAGAAGTCGCGGAAGACGTCTCCGGAGAAACCGTATCGGAGGATTCGGATTTCTTCGACAGTGGGACGATCTTGCCATCCTCGACCTTCATCCCGGTGCCGATCGAACGGAACAGTTCGGCCTTCCCGTCCCAGGAAGGGTTGGCAAGTCTCTGGCGGAGCGAGTTCAGTCCGTCGTAGTCGTTGACAGGGTGCCGGTGGCATCCGCAGTCGCAGTTCTGGCGGATCCGGACATCCGGCCGGACCGACGTCGTGTCCTGTGCCCGGAGCGTCATGGCCGCCAGGCAGAGGACGGATAGGATTATCAAATGTCTTTTCATTCTGATTCTGGTGTTAATGGTTTTACTTGATTTCAGTTGAGTGGCGTGGCAATCAGCGCTTGAGCTTGTGTCCAGCAGGAGCCATCATCGCTCGGGAGCGTGCCAGGCAGCGCCGGATCCATTGGCGGTCATCCTCGTCCTTGTCTCGTCCCCAGCCTCCCGTGCCGTGTCCGCCGCCTCCGCCCTTGTTCTCGGCGAAGGTCGTGGCCTGGTCTACCATGCCCATGAAGAGGAGCGACGCGCACGTGATGATGTTCACGCCCTGTCGGCTCATGTCCTGAAGGAGCGAGTCGTCGATCTTTTCAGTTCCTGGAAGTCGCGAAGGACAGTCCAAAGCGCCTCCGTCCCGACCTTGTTCAGAGTAATCTGGGACACCTTGGAGGTGGCATCCTTGATCTGGTGCTGGAGCTCATCCTGCCGCTGTTCCGATGCGGCGACCTGGCGCTTGAGGTCGGCGAGCCTCTTCTCTGCATCCTTGAGTTTGCCACGCTTGTCAGCGAGTTCTGCCAGGATATCGTCCAGCTTCTTCTGGAGGGACTCTTCCTTCTGCTTGAGTGCGTCGCGCCGGTCCGTGCCAAGGCCGTCATCGGAGAGAGAACGACGGATGGAGTCTATCTCAGCCTCGATGCGGGCCCTACCGGCCTCCAGGTTGGAGACCATCGTATTGAGTCCCTTCATGCTCTTGGACGCCTGGGCGATCTGTTGATTCAGGGTCTTGAGGGTGGCACTCTTGCGGTCCACCTCCTTTTCGAGTGTACTGCATTGGCTTGACAATTCACGCCGGTACTCCTCATGGCTTTTCTTCTTCGCATGGGTCACGGCGACACTGTCACCGCGTTCCAGTCCCCACTTCTCATTGACCTTCCCGAACATGTCATGGAGGGCCAGGGAGCGTCTGCGGAATTCGTACTTATTCCCTCCGGCGAAGACCTGGTTAAAGGAAATCAGATTGTCCTCCGTCACCGGGATAAGGTCCGCGTGAATGTGCGGCGTGCGCTCGTCCAGATGTACGATAAAGGACAGTATGTTCTCCTCTCCATATTTGCCAGCTAGGGCATCGTACATATCTTTCGCCCAGCGCTCAATCTCCGGCCGTCTTCTGACCCGGCTATTGTCAGCCCCAGGAGACAGATCGACCTCCTGTTTGCCAAACGCCAGCTGGCACAGGCGCTCGTGCGAGCCGCTGATGATGAAGTCCACGACGGTCCGGTATTTCGGATTGTCGGGACATTTCTCGTTGGGATCCTTGAGCTCCCGTGCGGTTATGTTCTCTCGGAACTTCTCCGGAATAGACTTGCTCTTGTCCACGGCCTGCACTTTTCCGCCCTTCACGATCTCGAAGTTCAAGGCGACTCGGGTCCTGTCGATTCGGCCATTCTCGTTCGCCCTCTCCCAGCCTCTCTCGGTCCAGCGACGCTGGTGCTCGTTGCTCTGGGCCGTCGTGAATCCCTTCTTCGCCTGGAAGTGTACCACCTGTTTCTGTGTTTCCATTTTGCCTTGTTTTTAGCGTTTCTTCATTCCCCTTTCTCCGGTGCCCAGCTTGCTGCTTGTTGGCACTTGGCAACTTGACCGCAGGTCAGGTTGGTATTAAGTTACCAACTTCCCTCTAATCCTGGCAAACGGGCAAGCCCGCTGCCAAAGAGTGAGTTGTCTTTCCGGGGGTTCGCCGGGAAGACGGGACTTCCCCGGGAAGGCCGTTTTCCGGCCCGATTCCGGGCTCCAATCTCCCGGCCGGACTCCGGGCAAGCCCGGGGCTCCGGACGGGCCTCAGAGGTCCGGAACGAACAGA
>CACZHP010000054.1 GCA_902780935.1 uncultured Bacteroidia bacterium
CAAAGACCAGGGCTTTCCTCTTGAGGCCATCTGGTTCTTCAACGAAGGGGAAGGAGAGTCACCGATGCACCACGGCCACCATATCGATCTCTGGAAAGCAAACCGGTGGATCCTGGAGCAGACCGGGGTCAGCCCAGAGAAGATTCAAACAGTCGGAATTGATACTTATACCGACGGCCGCTTCTTCTCCGCGAGACGCGAGGGAATAGAATGCGGAAGAATCATTAACGCCATAAGGCTCAGCCTTTAGGGCTTTTCCCTTTTATATACACAAAGCGTCGTACTCCATCAAGCACGACGCAAATATTCAGCGCTTATTTTCGGCGAACGTTCAGTTCGTCCAAGAGCCCTTACTTTGCAATCGGAAAGGAGAGGGGCTCCCTTCCGATGTAAACTTTAAAACTCTTCAATTATGACAAGGACTGCAAACATGGATTACCTCTGCGTTATCAGGGAGAAGAACAACAAGACCTATTTCGAGACTATTGACATCCCCGCATCGACCGAACTCGTTTCAACGCTTGAGACATGCAGTCCCGCCTTGATTATGCTTATCCAAAGAAGGAAGATAGGGAGTATATGAATTACGTCTCGCCTCATTCCTACGGGGACGCCTATATCAGCGGCACGAATTACCCGGAGGCCATATCGCTCAGCCAGTATAACGAGGAACTCGCTTCTCATAAGACATTCCTACGAGAGAGTTTCGCTGAAGAGCATAAGAATCTTCTTAAGCAACAGCCTGCTGAATATCGCCGTCGCCTCGAAGAATACGTCGCGGAGGGAATGGCCAAACATGTCGAATCTCTTAAGAAGCAGTACCTGCGTCAGGCCAAGAGGTTCATTATGGCGAAGAACTACACGCATACCCTTAATGGTGTGAAGAGCAAGCCGGGAATCCGCATGTATTCGACGGACACCCTCGGCTGGTCGGACTTCAAGTATCAAGTCACCGATGATATCCGGATTCAACTCGGCACCAACTTCGGGTACGGTTCCGCTTCGTATTTCCGCCTGTGCATGCGCTATAAGGGCATAGATATCCTTCCTTACAGCTTCGTCGTGAAGTACTACTTTGCAGAGCGCAGGGACATCATCCGCTTCACGAGGATGTACAACGTCGCCCATGATAGCTGGGACGTCGCGTTCAACTTTGTAGAGGAGGCAGCAAACACTGCGGCGGAGGATTCCGAGGCATTTGTCCAGAAGTATATCATCGATGAGATCCACCAGATGATGTATGGGTTGGAGAAGGTCCTGAAGGATCCTCACGCATATGCAGACAAGCTGGCCAAGAAAGCCTGTCTGTCCACTGGATATCATTATCTTACCGTCCGGAACATGAACTCTGAGGAGAAATCCCGCTACGGGGCCTATCCCGAGGAGATGTCCATGGTCATCAAGGCGGAGAAGATAACCGGAGCCCTGGATTTCATCGAGAACCTGACAGAGCTCTCCGGCACCCTTCCCGAGATCTGCGCCTCCATTGACAGGATTAAGGAGATGTCCCAGGAGATCCTCCCGGACGTTCTCGACGCCATAAACAAGCTGGTTTCAGAGATTGCCAATCTCCAGGAGAAGAAAGCAAAGATTGAGCGCTCCCTTGAGCTCCTGCAGGCAAAGGCTGCTCCTCATGTCAAAAGAATCGATATCATTTGGGAGCTCCGTAAGAAAAAGGATGAGAACGCTTCCCGTGGCTCCGTAGTTGATGACTATAAGACCAAGCATCCGGAATATGCAACCTTAGCGACTGCGCACAGAGGGTGCAGAACGCAGGCCTCGATCCGGACAAGAAGGTAGCTTGAACGAGAGTCTATTTTCAGCGCGAAGCTCCAGTTCGCCCGGGGCGAGTATTTTTGCTGATTAGCGACAATCCATAAACAACATAATCGATGAAAAGGATTCTTATTTCACTTCTAACTGCACTTATGTGCACCCTATCCTACGGTCAGGTCCCGGCCCATAACCTGGGAAAGACCGTCTCGCAGCTCCGAAACAGCTTCCCGGAGATCCAATACGGCTGGACGGAGGATGACGGCAAAGCTGTCTACGTCCATCAGCAGGATGACGAATACCACGAGTACACATTCTATTTCACAATGAGCGGCGGCAAGGTCTGGTCCGAGTCCCTCATGGTGAAGGGCAAGGGGATTGTTCCCAATGCCGAGTACTTCTTCTTTCTCACTACGGTGAAGAAATTCTACACCAATGGCAGCTGGAAATACTGTGATGTCGATGCTAGTATCCTTCGAGCGGCCAGCGTATTCAACAGCGAACACCGGAAGTTCTCCGCCGAACTCGACTATCCGGGCTTCCTGATCTTCTTTAAGTACAATCCTGACAGTAAGACAACCACGATGTCTTACTTCTACAACTAGCGTTTTGAATCATCAAACTTTCACGCACATGAAAAGGCTCATTTTCCTCTTTTCCATCCTCTTCTTTTTCCTGACCGTTCCCCAGGGCGCTTCCGCCCAGAAGTCAGAGGACACTTACAATCTCAAGAAAGCCATCGAGATCCTCCGCCAGGACGGAGACAAGGACCAGGCACTTGACCTCCTGGACAAGCAGCTGAAGCTTACCCCACATCATGCCGGCGCTCTCATCACCCGTGTCCGCCTTTATTACGAGAAGAAGGAGTACGGGCTGGCGATGTCGGACGTCAACTTAGCCCTACGTTACAACAAGCCCTCTCAGAGCGGAGTGCTCACATCTTCACTCTATTGGTGGAAGGCCCTCCTCTATGAGGAGCTGGACGATGACGCCAATTCCCTCGCATGGTACAAGAAGGCCTACGAACAGGTCCGCAAGGACAATCCTGAGTCGGTGCAGAACATCTCTTTCCGGTATGCCCAGGCTCTTTTTAATGCCGACCGTCTGGACGAGGCGGATGCCATCTACCGAAAGATGCTCTCCGATGACGAGACAGACACCGAGGCGATGGTGGGCCTGGCCAGGAACCTCTTGGAGAGGAAAGACTACGACGGAGCCCTTTCCGTTCTCGAGAAGGCCCGCAGGATTGCTCCTGACTATTATGAGATCTATCGTTTCTTTGCCCGTGTATATGACGAGGGCAAAGGAGACACCAAGAAGGCAATCGACTACGTGATAGAATACTTCGACAAAGCAGATGATCCCAAATGGGCCTTTACGAAGGAAATCTGCCTAAAGAACGAGAACTACGCCATCGTTGGAATCAAGGCCCGCATCAAGAAGACGGAGAAACCCGTCTACTGGCACGCCTTTCTCGCGGAGATCTATGAGTCTGTATTCCAGTACCGCAAGGCGATAGGGGAGTATGAGGCCATTGAGGCCGAGAGGGGGAAGAGCAGCTTCATGTATGAACGCAAGGGGCATTGCTACCGCAATCTCGGCATGCACGAAAAAGCCATCGAGATGTTCTCCGCCGCACTTGAAGAGAGAAAGGACTTCAGAACGCTGTGCGCCCGCGGCATCGAATACCGCCTCACCGGGAACTATTCCCGCGCCATTGAGGACTTTGACGATGCTATTGAGGAAGAGGGCAGGCTCGCCTTCATGTACTACTCCAGGGGATGGACGTGGGAACTCTCCGGAAGGGACGACAAGGCCCTGGAGGATTACAATACCGGTATTGATATCGACCAGAGTTATGCTTATATCTATCTTACCCGCGGTCTCCTCCTGAAGAAGATGGGGCAGACTGAAGGGGCAAAGGCGGACTTCGAGCAAGTGGTCAAGATGGATACCGTGGCCACTGATGGCAGCTGCACCCACTATGCGCTGCTGGAGCTCGGAAAAGCGAAGGAAGCCGAAGAATGGATGCAGAAGGTCATCGACGAGAATCCTCGCGATTTCGGAAATGTCTACGACCAGTCCTGTCTCTATGCACGTATGGGTAAGATCGACCAGGCCCTTGAAAAGCTGGAGAAGGCCTTGATGCTCGGATACCGCAACTTCAAACACCTGGAGTACGATCACGACATGGATCCGATAAGGGATCTGCCGAGATACAAGGCTCTGGTGGAAAAATACAAGGCTATCTTCGCCAGGGAACTGGAAGAGGAGAACCTTCCGGCCAAGACCCCCGGTACCGATGTCTCCGAGGTAGCCTTCTCCCGGCATGCCGGCGGGACTTTCGAGGTGCCCTGCCAGATAAATGGTCTGCCCCTGAAGATGATCTTCGATACGGGGGCATCTGATGTGTCGATATCCAGCGTCGAGGCCAACTTCATGCTCAAGAACGACTATCTCTCCGAGAACGATATCAAGGGCAAGCGCTACTACCAGACTGCCAGCGGCCAGATAAGCCCCGGAGCAGTCATCACCCTGCGCGAGGTGCGTCTGGGAGACGCCGTCCTGAAGAACGTGGAAGCCTCGGTAGTGAACAGCCAGAACGCACCGCTTCTTTTCGGGCAGAGCGCAATGGAAAGGTTCGGGGCCATCACTATCGACAACGAGAACAACAAACTAATAATTAAGCATTAGGCCAATGGTGTGGATAATAATCACTCTTTCTGTCTTCTGTTTTATCCTTCTGCTGATTCTAGGGAAGCAAGACGAAAAGGACACTTCCCTGTCAGTCGAGAACCGGCTCCTGAAGGATCGGCTTACTGCTCTCCAAGATGCAGGTGCAAGGCCATCTGACGAGATCCCGCAACCAGAACAGCACGATAAAGAACTTACCCAGGAGTTGGTCTGCGAAGCAGTCCGGTTCAACGGATATGTCCCGACACCGGATGATGGCTTTGTCATGTTCATGGTTGGAGGGGAGAAGTATTTTATTCAGACAGAGAGGATCCCTTATCTGCTCATTGATAAAAGCTACGCTATTCAAAAGGCCGATTACGACATGGTTCTGTTTCGCAGGGCTGCATCGGAGGTAACGAGTCAGATTATCATGGGCAAGGTTATTATCAGTGATGACGGCTCGAGCCTGCGTTTTAATCTGGACTCGTTTGAGAACAGCTACGAACACCTCCGGGATGCCTTCCCAACTTATATCGGAATAATCAATGAAACGCAGCAGCGTTTCGGAAAGCGATATGACGAGCTGAAAGCGGAGCATGTGAAACGGGAGCAGGCGCTGCTTGGGCCCCGTACAATCGAGACTACGGCTGAAAATAAGATCCTATCCTGACGGCATCAAGGGCCCGGTGTCATGTCGCGTGAAAGGTGGCAGCGGGCCCGCCGTCTTTGCGTACTGTTATTAGAACGGCATTGTCCCGGGATAGAGATTTATCAACTTTTCAACGTTAATAAGCGTTCATCTTAATAAACATATTACACGCTGTTAATCAAACAATTAGCAAGTTATCAGTTAGTTCTACACACTGCCAATTTTTGGCGGATTTAAGGGCTAAATTTGTTGCGGTATTAACGACTGAAAATCATGGTAAAAGAGTACAAAACAAAAAGGAAAAACAATCCTGATTATATCGCTGCTGCCGCAACAGAAATCGGCAACAAGCCTCCTCAGGCCCCCGAGGTAGAGGATGCTGTCATCGGGGCGATGATGATGGAGGAGAACTGCGTGGATGCCGCAATGGAATCCCTTGACGAAAAGAGTTTCTATAACCCTCGGCATAGGCTGGTATTCCGCGCCATCAAGGAACTTACCAACAAGCGTATGTCCGTGGACATAGCGACGGTAGCTGAGCAACTGAGGGAGGACGGCGTACTTGACGATATCGGAGGAACAGCTGCTTTGGCCGATCTCACCACGAAGGTAGGATCCGCAGCCAATTTTGAATATCACGTCAAAATTCTTCAGCAGAAGACCATCCAGCGTAACATCATCGAGGTCGGATACAAGATGCTGAAGAACGCATTCGATGAGACTTACAATGTGGATAAGCTTATCAGCGAGACACACCAGGATGTATACAACGCCATCGAAGGAAGCAGAAGAAGCGGGTACGAGGATCTGGGCACAGCCATAGCGGAAGCCATAGAACGCATCGAGCGCTCGCAGAGTGCAACGGGACTCACTGGCATCGCTTCCGGCTTCCCGAGTTTGGATGCCATAACCATGGGATGGCAGCCGGGGAATCTCATAGTCATAGGTGCACGCCCGGGACACGGAAAGACCGCCATTGCGCTGAACATGGCCCGCGCCGCCGCCGTAGACTTCGGCATACCGACCGCATTCTTCACCCTTGAGATGACCTATGTCGAGCTGGCCGACCGGTTGATCGGTACCGAAACCGGTCTCAGCTCTGCATTCCGCAAGGGCCGCAAGAAGATGACAGAGGCGGACTGGAATCATCTCGAAAAGGCGATTAACAAAGCCGCTAGGGCGCCGCTTTACCTCGATGAAACACCTGCTCTCACCATCTCCGAATGCGTAGCCAAGCTCAAACGCATGAAGAACGAAAGGAACATCAAAATCGCCTTCGTCGACTACTTGCAGCTCATGCACGGATCAGACAGCAACAGCCAGTACCGCGCCCAGGAGATTGGTGAGATATCCCGTCAGCTGAAGGAAACAGCGAAGGAGCTCAAGATTCCAATCATAGCCCTCGCACAGCTGAACAGGAACATCATGGTCCGTGCCGGGTCCATCAACGGGCGGCCGCTTCTCAGTGACCTCAAGGACTCGGGCTCCATCGAGCAGGATGCGGACATTGTGCTCTTCATACACCGTCCCTCCTTGCTCGGCCTCAGCGAGCAGCCTGACACCTATGCTGAACTTATAATCGCAAAGAACAGGGCCGGAGAGATGGGCGTGATTCCACTCTCGTTCAACGGCGATCTGGTAAAGTTCACGGAAGCAACGGAATCACTATCCAATTATGCGGATAAGCTGGACTCAAAGAAAGCACAGCAAAAAACAGGAGCTACCTCATGGGATCAGTTCAATGGCGCGGTCGGGCAGTATGACCCGTTCGCACCGGACGGCAGGGGATACGACGGAGATTTTTAACTGCTGCTATGGAACAGAGTATAGTTTCTGAATACGTGGGATGGGCCGCATGGATACTGCTGCTCATCCCTCTTGTGGTATTTGTACGCTTAGTTTCAGAGCGTTCCCGGTGGTCCATCACCAGAATGGTTATAGTGTCTCTTACCGGAGTGTTGATAGTCTCGCTCTGGCTTCACTTCACGGAAGGGACGGTAGGAGTAGCTTCCGGTTCGCTGGGAGGAAAGCTCGGTGCTTTCCTTGCCGGTAAACTAAACGGCTGGACAGGCAAGACCGGTCTTTCCTATCTCATATCGACCTTGTTATTCTTCCTGTGGATCATCGGGGCTCTGATGGATGCCATCATCGCAACGGCCCGCTTCTATATCAATAAACCTTATGTCCGGGAAGTGGTGAAAGAGGTGGTCAAGGAAGTGACCGTCGAAAAGCCAGCTCCGGTAAGGAAGAAAGAGCCCGCACCCAGAGTTACCAAACGGCCTGAGCCGGACAAAACGGAAACGGCACAGGTCCGGAGGGACGTTTCATCTATCGACGAAGCTCCGGATTATCGCATCCCTTCTGTGTCTCTTCTTGCTGACGGAAGCGCCGGTCATCACGAAGTGACGAAAGGGGAGATCGACAGGAATATCGCCATCATCAAGGAGACCCTTGCCGATCATCACGTCCAAGTAGCCAACATTGAGGCTATTTCCGGTCCTACTGTTACCCTCTACAAGGTCTTCCCGGCAAAGGGTGTCAAAGTGGCCGCGATAAGGAGTCTGACTGATGACGTCTCCGTGGCACTGAAAGCAGGTAAGGTCATCTCCACCCTCCTGGATGACTGCGTCGGTCTGGAGGTGGCAAACAAGCAGCGCTCAGCGGTCTCCTTTCGTGAGTTGGCGGAGAGCTCGGAGTTCCGGAGCAGCAAGGCGAGCCTCCCTGTGGTCATCGGTCGGGAGGTGACAGGCGGAGTGAAGGTCTTTGATCTGGCCAGTGCGCCTCACCTTCTGGTGGCAGGTGCAACCGGCATGGGTAAATCCGTGGGACTGAATGTCCTGGTGGCGTCACTCCTTTACTCCAAACGGCCGTCGGAACTGAAGCTAGTCTTTATCGATCCGAAGAAGACTGAGTTCAATCGGTACGCCCGGCTGTATTCTCATTATCTGGCCGTTGTCCCAGACGCTGCGTCCGAAGAAGATGAGAAGGCCAGGGCCATCGTCAAGTATCCTGATGGGGCGGATAAGGTCCTTCGTTCGCTGTGTGAGGAGATGTCTCAACGCTACGACCTCTTTGAGGGTGCTGGTACTCCGGAGATTAAGGAGTATAACGCGAAGTTCATGGCCCACAAGCTCAACCCGAAG
>CACZHP010000055.1 GCA_902780935.1 uncultured Bacteroidia bacterium
ATTTTCGGCTTAGCAGAATCTGGCAATTTTCGGACATTTCATATTGAAATTTATTTGGATTGGTGTTGTATCACCAACAAATTTATATTATTTTTGTTGGTGAAATGGACACGGAAAAGAAGATAGAAGACCTGATTTTCGAGGACCTGCTGAAAAAGGGGAGAGGACGGATATTCTTCGCCCAGGAGTTCTATGATCGCTATCCTGGCAGCAGCGTCCGCTTTGCCCTCAGCAACCTAAATAACGATGGCAAAATCGCCCGTCTGGCACGAGGAGTATTCTGCCTTCCGAAGCTCACTGAGCACGGCATGCGGATGGTCCTTCCCGATATCGATGAAACAGCGAAAGCAATAGCTGACAAAACGAAGGTCAGGATCGTGCCGTACGGCGACCAGGCAGCATATCTCGTGGGCCTTTCTGGATTCTCGTTCTCCAGGACGACCTATCTCACAGATGGAGCTCCCCGTACAATCCGCCTTTGCAACGGCAGGACCATAGAGTTCCTCCATACTTCCGAGATGCGCATCTTCGCGTTCGGGAACACACGCATGCAGCTAATCTCCAATGCCATGAGGGCGCTGGGGCGCAAGAATATACATTCAGCGGAAAGGGAAACGCTGAAGTGGAAACTTGAAGACGTCCCCATGAAGGACTTTGAGCGAGACCTTCAACTCTGTCCCGGCTGGGTTCAGGACATTCTTATAAATCTCAAAGTAAATTAAGTGATGGCTTCTGCTCCTTTATATTATAATTTAGATGATGGCTGCGAGGCGTTCTCGACGCTCCGTGACTCCGTCCTTCCGTATCATGTCATCACCGGCCATCAGGTTCACGGATCAGCGGTTGCGATCGTAGACAGACCAGACCTCACGCGAGAAGAACTTGAAGGTATTGACGCCCTTGTCACGAACAAGCCGGGAGTGTCCATAGGCGTCCGGACGGCGGACTGCGTTCCGGTCCTCCTGTATGACCCGGAGAAGCGGGTGGTAGCAGCCGTTCACTCTGGATGGAAAGGAACGGTCCGGAGAATCGCCGAGAGGACGATATTCACGATGGGACGGCAATTCGGATGCGTACCTTCAAATCTCAAGGCGGTAATAGGACCAGCCATAGGGCCACAGAGCTTCCAGGTAGGGGAAGAGGTCGTGGCGCATTTCAAGGACCAGGGATTTCCGCTGGAGACCATCTGGTTCTTCAATGAAGGAGAAGGGGAGTATGCGATGCATCACGGTCACCATATCGATCTATGGAAAGCCAACAGGTGGATCCTGGAGCAGTCCGGAGTCCCGGCAGAGAACATCCATACAATCTGTATTGACACTTACACGGATGAGCGCTTCTTCTCGGCAAGGCGCGAGGGCATAGAGTGCGGAAGAATCATCAACGCTATCAAGCTATTGTAGCGAAAATCCTGTTCGCGAGATAATTCATACCTTTGTAAACAGACGCGCAATATCGCCGCCTCACAAAGATATAACCAGATGTACTCATACAATCACGTTGATAAGCAAGAGCTCGCGGAAGAGTTCAACGAGGTAAGCGGAATCACCGCAATTTGCCGGTCCACCAATGACCTTCTCCGCGGAGAACAGCCTGAATTGGAAGTCGGGAAAGAATATGAGGTCACCCACGCAGGAGTGCTCCGGTCCTGTTCATATATCATCTTAAAGGACCATAGCAACAGGAAGTACGGTGCTGAACTGTTCGACATCTATGAAAACGGACGACCACTCAGCTGCGATGAGTTCTGCCGCGAAGGGCGTTTCCTAGCCCCGTACCTGAGGCGGCTCCACAGAACCGGGGAGCATTACATAACCATGGTTGAAGAACACGCCATCCCGCGCGCTTTAGACGAAATCGAGAACGCCTATGGTATCAAGATCCTGTATGCCACCGAGTACGGCAGCCGGGCCTACGGCCTGGAGACTCCGGACAGTGATTGGGATGTGAGGTTCATCTTCGACAAAGGGTCCAGTGGGAAAGACGTGATTGAGAAGGTCATAACCGAAGAAATGTATCTGGGTGAGATCGATGCCGTGGGCTGGAGCATCGATTACGCCAGGGTCCTTCACGGACAGGGCAACATGCTGCTCCACGAGCTCATGAACTCGCCGAAGGTCTATCGTTGCGAGAAGGATTTCGCGGATCAGATGCGAAGGGAGCTTGCGGGCAGCTTCGACCCGGACACAGCGATCAGGCACTACCTCCGTACATGCATTGTAAGCAACGAAAACCATATTGATACCGCTTTCGACGAAAAGAGTTTCGTACACTATCTCCGCGGTGTCCTCGCGTGCATATGGATAGAGAAGCATGGAACACTTCCGCCATTTAGCTTCAAGGATCTTCTGAACGCCACGGTGGAAGACCCGAAGATTTGGGCCAAGATAAAGACCGAGTCGTATCACGACAGGCGCCTGGTAGACTTCATGACAGGGACGGCCGGGGATTTCATGTCGCGTTACATGACCGAGTCCCTGTCTGAATAGACGAAACAGTTTTTCACCCACGCCCTTGAGCGAAACGTCAGTTCGCCCAAGGGCTTTTACTTTGTATCCGGAAGCGGGGCATGTCCGATTCCAGGAACAATGACTGCAACTATGCTCGAAGACATCATCAGAATCTTTCCCAGGGAAGGGGGAAAAGGCCTCCCGGTACGCCTGGCAAGGGTTGTTGAAAACTTTTTCTCAAAGCCGGGAAAACGAACTTTCAGTTCGCTGCTCCCTGCTTATATTTGTGCTCGGCACTCCCCCCGGAACAAACACCCGCACGAGTAAGACACACCGGCACTTTTTGTCGGGGTGAAAGGTATTCACTACACAACACGCATATGACCAACAAAGAGATAAAGGCATTCTTCATCCAGGCGGAGCTCGACCGCGTTCATTTCACCAGGGACGTCATCAATGCCCTGTTCGGCACCTCGTACACTACGCGGCAGGCCCTCCTATCCTGCGTCCAGAGCTCACCATGGATAGTTGCCCACTTCATGAAGAAAAACCTGAACAAGGATAAAACGAACTGAAATATGATTGTATTAGCTACCCCCGCTATTCCCGTGACAGTTGTCTTCCTGATGATAGCTGTCGCATGCATCGGATTCCTTCTTGATGCATTGAAGACCATCCGGGAGAACAGGCAGGAACTTGCAAAGAAAGACCTCCAGATCGCGAGGCTCACGGCCAAGGAAGAGCCCCCCGTCCGGGACAATCCGGGCCTCACCCCGGAGCTGGTGTCCGAGGCCGTAAGGTTTAACGGATATATCCCCTCAAATGGAAATGGATTCGTGGAATTCATGGTGCAGGGAGAAAGGTACAACATCAGCACTGACAGAATTCCTTATGTCGTCATCAGCAAATGGTACTCCATAAACAAGGAGAAATATGACATCGACCTGTTCCGGCAGGCAGCGGCGAAAGTGGCTGACCAAATCCTCATGGGTAAGGTGTTCATCTCCGAGGATGGCTCCGACCTGAGTTTCCATATTGAGTCGTTCGAGAACAAATACGAACATCTCAAGGACGCGCTTGTCTCGTATGTCGATGTAATCAATGAGTTGCAGCGACGATTCGGCAGACGTTACGATGAACTCAAAGCGGAACAGGAGCGTCAGCAGAAGGCCATATTGGGCCCTTTCGTCCAGGGGGAGAGGCCTGAAGGAAAAATCATGTCTTAAAATGAACAGTCTATGTTCACAAACAAAGACATGCCTAAGCCGGTCATCCGGTGGGTCAAGCGCAGAGAGATGCTAGCGGCCAATGGTCCATACACGAATCAAAGGATAACGCCCCCACACATCTTAGACCTTAACCCGGGGGAAATATTTGTCTTCGGCACTGACGGACGCGGAGAGCACTCATTCGGTTCTGCCAGGTACGCTGCTGACATGTTCGGGGCCGTGCCAGGCCATCCCGAAGGTCTGCAGGGACGCAGTTACGCCATCCCGACGGAATACTATTCCGCGGAAGAGATACGCCCGTACGTCGAAAGGTTCACGGCATTTGCACGCACCCATCCGCGTATGACGTTCCTTGTTACGCCTATAGGCTGCGGCGCTGCCGGACATACACCGCAGGAAATTGCCCCCCTTTTCATCGAGGCCTCCGACCTGCGTAATGTGTGTCTTCCGGAATCCTTTTGGGAGGAATTGAACCATTAATACGCTTGACAGCGCGGAAAGGATTTCCGTTTATCAACATTATTAACAGAAAAAAGGGTACTTATTATTAACATATTATATACTGTTAATCAAGCAATTAGCAAGTTATCAGTTAGTTCTTCACTCTGACGATTTTTTGCGTATTAAAGGGCTATTTTTGTTGCGGTAATAACGACTGAAAAATCATGGTAAAAGAGTACAAAACAAAAAGGAAAAACACTCCGGATTACATCGCTGCTGCCGCAACAGAAATCGGCAACAAGCCGCCCCAGGCACCGGAGGTAGAGGATGCTGTCATCGGAGCGATGATGATGGAGGAGAACTGCGTGGATGCCGCAATGGAATCCCTTGGCGAGAAGAGTTTCTATAATCCCCGGCACAGGCTGGTGTTCCGCGCCATCAAGGGACTCATCAACAAACGCATGTCCGTGGACATAGCGACGGTCGCCGAGCAGCTGAGGGAGGACGGCGTACTCGAAGATGTCGGAGGCACTCCGGCACTGGCCGACCTCACCACGAAGGTGGGATCTGCAGCGAATTTCGAGTACCATGTCAAGATACTCCAGCAGAAGACCATTCAGCGCAATATCATCGAGGTCGGGTACAAGATGCTGAAGAACGCGTTCGACGAGACATACAACGTGGATAAGCTGATCAACGAGACACCCCAGGATGTATACGAGGCCATCGAAGGAAGCAGAAGAAGCGGGTATGAGGATCTGGGCACAGCCATAGCGGAAGCCATAGAACGCATCGAGCGCTCGCAGAGCGCAACGGGCCTCACCGGCATTGCTTCCGGCTTCCCGAGCCTGGATGCCATAACCATGGGATGGCAACCCGGCAACCTCATAGTCATAGGAGCACGCCCGGGACACGGAAAGACCGCCATTGCTCTGAACATGGCCCGCGCCGCCGCAGTGGACTTCGGCATACCGACCGCGTTCTTCACACTTGAGATGACCTACGTCGAGCTGGCCGACCGGTTGATAGGCACTGTAACAGGACTCAGTTCAGCGTTCCGCAAGGGGCGTAAGAAGATGACAGAGGCGGACTGGGATTATCTCGAAAAGACGATAGACAAAGCCGCGAGGGCGCCGCTTTACCTCGATGAGACACCGGCCCTCACTATCTCCGAATGCGTAGCCAAGCTCAAACGAATGAAGAACGAAAGGAACATCAAAATCGCGTTCGTCGACTACTTGCAGCTCATGCACGGATCAGACAGCAACAGCCAGTACCGCGCCCAGGAGATAGGTGAGATATCCCGCCAGCTGAAGGAAACAGCGAAGGAGCTCAAGATTCCAATCATAGCCCTGGCTCAGCTCAACAGGAATATAGCCGTGCGTGCCGGCTCAATCAACGGCCGACCGATGCTCAGTGATCTCAAGGACTCGGGGTCCATCGAGCAGGACGCGGACATTGTGCTCTTCATACACCGTCCCTCCCTGCTCGGCCTCAGCGAGCAGCC
>CACZHP010000056.1 GCA_902780935.1 uncultured Bacteroidia bacterium
CGCCGATGAGGAAAAACTGCAAAAGACAACCTTCTACGGCAAGGAAAAGAAGGCACTCCCGTATCTTATCGCAATGATGAATATGATACTTCACGGGGTCCAGTCGCCGAATATCATCAAGACCAATACCCTGGGAGAGAACCTTGCCGATGTCCAGACCAAGGACCAGTTTGACAATATCCTGGCAAATCCGCCGTTTGGAGGCAGTGAGCGTAAGGAGGTCCAGCAGAACTTCCCCATCAAGACCGGAGAAACGGCATACCTCTTCCTGGAACATTTCATCAAGTACCTCAAAGCAGGTGGCAACGCCGGTATCGTAATCAAAAACACCTTCCTGTCCAATACCGACAACGCCTCCATTGAACTGCGAAAGAAACTCCTGGAAGATTGCAACCTCCACACGATACTGGACCTTCCTTACGGAGTATTCCAAGCCGGTGTCAAAACCATCGCCCTCTTCTTCAAGAAAGGTGAGCCCACGCAGAAGGTATGGTTCTATCAACTGAACCTGGACCGCACCCTGGGAAAGACGGACCCGCTGAACGAGAATGACCTGGCAGACTTCGTGGAGAAGCAGAAGACCAAGGTGGATAGCGAGAACTCCTGGTCCGTGAATGTCGCTGACCTGGATGACAACTACGACCTCTCCGTGAAGAACCCCAACAAGGTGGAAATTGTGGATGAACGCACGCCCCAGCAAATTGCCGCCGAAATTGAAACCCTTGCCGCCGATAGCCAGAGATTGTTGAACGAGATTATGGAGATGCTATGAGAGAAGGGTGGAGAATAGTGAAACTGGACGAGATTATCTCCTTTGAACGAGGTTTAACCTATGCAAAGGGAGATGAAGTCACACATTCTTCTGTTGGGGTTCTTCGTTCCAACAATGTGGATTTAACAACGCAGTCCCTGAACCTGGATGAAATCAAATATCTCCGTGATGACTTTGAGGTTCCAGAAAAGAAAAAGGTGCGAAAATCCTCCTTGCTTATGTGTATGTCAAATGGTAGCAAGGACCATCTCGGCAAGGTTGCTTTGATAGACGAGGATTTGGACTATGCTTTTGGGGGCTTTATGGGGTTGATCACTCCGGATGACACAAAGGTAGTCCCTAAATACTTGTACTACGCTCTTGCGTCAAAATCGTTCAAGGACTATATCCATAGTCTTGCTGATGGTGCAAATATCAACAACCTGAAGTATAAAGACCTCGCAGCGTATGATATTCTACTCCTTCCTCTTCCCGAGCAGCAGCGTATCGTGGATATTCTGGACCGGGAGTTCGCCAAGATAGATGCCCTGAAAGCCAATGCCGAGAAATCCCTTCAAGTAGCAAAGGACCTCTTCCGGCATATTTCCAATGGGTATTACAATGAGCCTTCGCCGGTTTCAAAACTTGGCGATGAGTGCATTTTCGTTAGAGGACCTTTCGGGGGAAGTTTGAAAAAATCGTGTTTTGTACCTTTTGGTTATCCCGTGTATGAGCAGCAACACGCGATTTACTCAACATTCACTTTTAGATACTTTGTGAATGAAGAGAAATACAATGAGATGAAGCGTTTTACAACACATCCCGGGGACCTCATTATGAGTTGTTCTGGAACAATTGGAAAAGTTGCCATTATCCCGGAGGATGCCCCAATAGGGATAATCAACCAAGCGCTTCTTAAACTAACACCGAAAAAGAGAATACTTCCCGAATATCTCAAATGGTATATGCAGAGCATTTCTTTTGAGAAAGATATTCAACGGCATTCAAAGGGAGCTGCAATACAGAATGTTGCTTCTGTTGCAATATTAAAAGAAATAGCTATCCCCGTCCCCACGATTGAGAAACAAAAGCAGATTGTCGCTCGTCTGGATGACCTTAACGAAAGGTGTAATGCCCTCCAAGAGAACTACCAGAAGACCCTCACTCTCTGCGATGACTTGAAGCAGTCCCTGCTTCGCAAGGCATTCAATGGAGAAATGTAGAATTATTTGTAGGCATTTGTTTTGTATAACATTTTGTTATATATTTGCAATCAGAAATATAACATTTTGAGAAATGCAGACAGTCAGTACAAAGATTCAGACCGCATTCAGGTTCGACAAGGATTTGATTAACCGTCTGAAGGTGAAGGCGAAGAAAGAGAATCGGAGCCTGAACAACTATGTGGAAACCATCTTGATGGACGTCGTTTATGACGAGCCCAATGACGAGACCGTTGCCGCCATAGAAGAAGTTCGGAGCGGAAAGCCTCTTGAGAAACTGGATCCCAATAATTTCAAGGAATTTGTAGCGGCATTGTAGCAGTATGTGGGAGTTACAGTACTCGACACAATTTAAAAAGGACTTGAAGCGTATCAAGCACGACAATGCAAAAATTAATGCGCTCCAATCCGTACTCATTCAATTGACGAACAACGGAGCCGTTGATGCATCTTACAAGCCACACATGCTGTCAGGAGAGTATTCTGGATACATGGAGTGTCATGTCCAAAACGACTTCCTGCTCATTTGGGTGGATCAGGATGCAAAAACGATAAAACTGGTTCGTGTCGGCTCCCATTCGGAGTTATTCAAATGATCTATTCCTATCGCTGCTATGAACGAGAGCCAGACCCGATTGACCAAGATTGACCCCAAGCTGAAAGAGAACGGCTGGGGTGTGGCGGCTGATAGTTATATCCTCACGGAAGTCCCCATCACCCGGGGAAGGATAAGCCAGACTGTAAAGCCCAGACCGATGAAGGCTGACTACATCCTGCAATACAAGGGTGTCAAACTGGCTGTCGTGGAAGCGAAGAGCGATGAGAAGCCGGTGGGTGAAGGAGTGATGCAAGCGAAGGAATACGCCGAGAAACTGAAAATCCGCTTTACATACGCAACCAACGGCGATACCATCTACCAGATAGATATGGAGACCGGCGAGGAAGGCGAGGTGGACGACTACCTTTCCCCGGAAGAACTCTGGAAGCGGACCTTCGGCGATGTTGATGAGTGGAGGGACAAGTTCTACGCCCAGCCGCTCTACAATGACGGGCAGAAGGTTCCCAGGTATTACCAGGAGATTGCTATCAACAAGGTCCTGGATGCCGTAGCAGCCGGAAAGAACCGCATCCTCCTTACAATGGCAACGGGAACTGGCAAGACCTTCATTTCCTTCCAGATTGCCTATAAGCTTTTCCATACTCGCTGGAATGTGAGGAAGACCGGCAACAGACCCCGCATCCTCTTCTTGGCAGACCGGAATATCCTTGCAGACCAGGCGTTCAACGGATTCTTCGGATTCGCCAACGATGCCTTGTGCCGCATCACTCCGGAAAGCGTCCGAGAGAACGGCAAGGTCCCCACAAACGCCTCCATCTTTTTCACCATCTTCCAGACCTTTGAGAGCGGAGAGGAAGATAAGCCCAACTTCGGTCAGTATCCCCGGGACTTCTTCGACTTCATTATCATTGACGAGTGCCATCGTGGTGGCGCAAACGACGAGAGCAATTGGAGAGGCATTATGGAATATTTCAGCAGTGCCGTACAGCTCGGTATGACCGCAACCCCGAGGCGGGATGTCAATGCGAACACCTATGAATACTTCGGGAAACCTGTCTATGAGTATTCCTTGAAGGAAGGCATTGCCGATGGTTTCCTGACCCCGTTCCGGCATTGCAAGATGCAGAGCAACATTGACGATTACATCTACACCCCGGAAGATGAAATTCTCTCAGGCGAAGTGGAAGAAGGTAAGGTCTATACGGAGAAGGACTTTTACCAGGGCAATATCACCATCCGGCAGCGGGATGAAGCCCGGGTGCAGGAGTTCTTGAAATACATCAAAGAAGATGAGAAGACCCTGGTGTTCTGTGCCACGCAGGACCACGCCGCCAAAATCCGTGATATGATTAACAAGTTCCATCACGGGAATCCCAAGTATGCAGTGCGTGTCGCCGCCAATGACGGGAAATTGGGCGAGCAGTATTTGAAGGAGTTCCAGGACAATGAGAAAACCATCCCTACGATACTCACCACCTCACAGAAACTCTCGACTGGTGTGGATGCACTGAATGTGCGGAATATCGTCCTTCTCCGCCCCATCCGCTCAATGATAGAGTTCAAGCAAATTATCGGTCGTGGAACAAGACTTTACGACAGCAAGTATTACTTCACCATATACGATTTCGTAAAGGCGTACGAAAACTTTCAGGACCCGGCTTGGGACGGTGAAGAAGACATGGATGACGAGCCGTTGGTAGATGGATACGAATCCATTGAAAATGATGGAGAGAAGCTGCTTGAAGACTTTCACCGGGAGTATCGTCCCAGAAAGCCGAAGAGTGATGAAACGGAAGAGGAAGATAAGCCGGCAAAATTGGAGATCCGCCTTTCTTCCGGGCATACAATGAGCATAAAGCATATCAAGAGCGACATGTTCTGGGGTCCGGACGGGGTTCCAGTCAGCGCAGAAGAGTTTTTGCGAATGATGTTCGGGAAACTGCCGGAGTTCTTCGCTGACGAAGCGGAACTGCGTGAAAAATGGTCCTCACCAATGACCAGGCGGGAACTATTGAACCAGATGGCGGACCAGGGCTACGGAGAGGATGTCTTGAAGCAGATACGGAGTTTGATTGACGCTGATGACTGCGACCTCCTGGATGTCCTGGAATACATTGCATACCAAAAGAGGCCTGAAACTCGTGCAGCCAGGGTACAGAATGCCCAACTCTACACCGGTCAGCAAACCCCAGAGCAGGTGGCGTTCATTCAGTACCTCGTATCCGTCTATGTTAAAGCCGGTATTGACGAACTTGAAGCAGACCGGCTCCCGAAACTGATGGCTAACAAGTACGGAACCATCCTGGAGGGGACCAACGCCCTGGGAGGAATAGAACAAGCCAGAGGGACCTTCTATAACTTCCAGCGAAATCTTTACCAACAGGCGATATAACTGAATCTTTTACAGTCATGATGCACAAATTTCTCTTCAGCATTATTGCTTCAACTATCATATCGTTTTCTTGTTTTGCGCAAAATGAGATTAGATGTATTTTGGAAGGAAGGCATGTTAATAAAGCATCCTTGGTAGCCCCTGTTCGTGATGGCATTCAAGAATCAGGTCGTGTCGTCGTCAAGATATGGGTTGATCAGTATGGCAAGGTTAGTCGCGCAGAACCTGGTGCAGATGGCACAACAATCACCAATGCCAAGTTATGGGCAGCCTGCGGAGCAGCGGCTATGAGTGCCGTTTTTGATCTCAGAGCCGAAGCACCTTCCTTACAAGAAGGATTGATAATTTACCCTTTTCCTGGAATTGCCCCCAAGGAGACTTCTCACAATGACATATCTCAAATTACTGTAAAAGAAATAGTTGAGAATCCTCGCCCCGGGCGTTTCAGAGTAACCGGGCATTATTATGAAACTTTCGATTACAAGAATCTTCTCTTATCCATTGAAGAAGAACAATATGTAATCCCTGTTCGTTTAGTTAAAAAGGATCTTGGAGCGGAGAATCGTTTTCGTTCCCTGGATTTAAGTGAACATTAAAAAATAACTTGGTACATTTTCAAGCTGCCGCAGGCCAGAAATCAGAGTCGAAAACAATGCTTCTCAGACCCCGAGAACGGGCT
>CACZHP010000057.1 GCA_902780935.1 uncultured Bacteroidia bacterium
TCCGGTAAGACCTTCTCGATCATCGAGCCGTTCATCCGGCAGCACAGCGCCAAGGGCTTCGCGATGGTGGTGTACGACTACAAGTTCCCCACCCTCGCCCGGAAGCTCTACTACCATTACCGGCTCAACCTCCAGCGGAAGAAGATCCCCGCGAACTTCTCGTTCAACGTCATCAACTTCGTCGATGTCGAGTACTCCAAGCGCGTCAATCCTATCCAGCTCAAGTACATCAACAACCTCGCGGCGGCCAGCGAGACCGCCGAGACCCTGCTGGACTCCCTCCAGAAGGGAAAGAAGGAAGGTGGCGGCGGCTCCGACCAGTTCTTCCAGACCTCTGCCGTGAACTTCCTCGCGGCCTGCATCTTCTTTTTCTGCAACTGGGACAAGATGCCCTATGACAAGGACAGGAAGCCGCTCGTTCCGGAATATGTCACCGATCCTCAGACCGGGCAGAAGGTCCTTACCGGCATTGTCTGGGATGCCGACGGACTCGTCGTGCAGCCCGCCTACTGGCTGGGCCGGTACTCCGACATGCCACATATCCTGTCGTTCCTGAACAAGGACTACCAGACCATTTTCGACGTGCTGCAGACCGATCCGGAGGTCTTGCCTTTGCTAGGTCCGTTCCAGACCGCGTTGAAGAACAAGGCATTCGAGCAGCTCGAAGGTATGATCGGTACGCTCCGAGTCTACACATCCCGTCTGGCCACGAAGGAGTCCTACTGGATCTTCCACCGCAACGGGGACGATTTCGACCTGAAAGTCAGTGATCCGGAGCATCCGAGTTATCTCCTCATCGCCAACGACCCGGAGATGGAGAGCATCATCGGCGCCCTGAATGCGCTGATCCTGAACCGCCTGGTGACGCGTGTGAACACCGGCCAGGGAAAGAACGTACCGGTGAGCATCATTGTCGACGAGCTGCCGACGCTATACTTCCACAAGATTGACCGTCTCATCGGCACTGCCCGAAGCAACAAGGTCAGTGTGACCCTGGGCTTCCAAGAACTGCCGCAGCTGGAGAGCGACTACGGCAAGGTGGGCATGCAGAAGGTTATCACAACCGTGGGCAACGTCGTCAGCGGCTCCGCCCGCGCCAAGGAGACGCTGGAGTGGCTCTCGAACGACATCTTCGGTAAGGTCGTCCAGTTGAAGAAGGGTGTGACGATCGACCGTGACCGCACGTCAATCAACCTGAACGAGAACATGGACAGCCTGGTCCCGGCGTCGAAGATCTCCGACATGCCGACCGGCTGGATCTGCGGCCAGACGGCGAGGGACTTTGTGAAGACGAAGACCGGCAAGGGCGGCACGATGAACATCCAGAAGAGCGAGGAGTTCCAGACCTCAAAGTTCTTCTGCAAGACGGATTTCGACATGAAGGAGATCAGCGAGGAGGAGAAGCACTACACCGACCTCCCCAAGTTCTACACCTTCGGCACCAAGGAACAGAAGGAACGGATCCTCTATGAAAACTTCGTGAAGGTCAACCAGGATGTCGAGAAGATGTGCAATGAAATCATGCAGTTCGCCAAGAAATAGGATTGATGAATGTATTCTTCAATGCCACTATTCGGTTATTCTTCTGAACTGGATGAAACCACAACATGCTGTTCAACGGGGACAGAGCTATATACGAAACCATTGACCTCTAACTGTTGGGTAACTTCATCGTAGATTTCGTGTCTGTGCTTGTTGTCCCGGATGGTGATAATCAGGCAGAATTCTTGGCTGATTGCCTCGTCGTTCGATTCATTGAGGTCTTCGATGAATTGCCGATACAACCCTTCTATCTTAAGATACCACGATTTGGGGGCCTTAAGATGGTCTTCCTTCTTTCCTTGTGTAAGCTCCTCTAAATCAACACTCCATTTCTTGATGGGCTGGAACTTATCACCATAGTCTACGAGCATTCTTTCCGAGGCATATGGTGTTGTGGTATCTTCTTTTGCCCTACTGCTATAAAGCGAAGACCCTAGCAGATTCTTTCTACCTTCAGCTCCAATCGGGTTCTTGATATTCCTTTTTGTAATATCCCTCTGGGTCTTATTGTCGTATGTGCCCATCATCACTTTTAGATTTGACTGGCAATACTCGGCTCCTTGAGATGCATTGAGAATTGGCTTACTGACAAGGGTCACGGTTAGCTGGCCATAGTAAAATCCATTCTCGATCATCGATTGGGGGAAAGGAAAGTCAAGAATCTCGATAAAGCGGCCTTTTTCAAGTGTGTCTTGAAGAATCAGGGTTGTCTCGTATTTATCATTATACAGGATCATGTCACTCGGTGCCGGTAGGCCGAAGCCGGCATATCTCAGTTTGTCCCCAATCTCCATTTTCATTTCCAAAGGATAATGGGCAGAGTGAATGATCAGGGCCTTTGCAAGCAACGGGTTAAACGTGTCCTTCAGTTTCATTTGCAAACTTGCCGCAATGGCAGTAATTCTCGGTGTCGAGAAGCTCGTACCAACGTTACCGGTTATTTCTCCATTCGGAGAAAAAGAGAGAACTGGTGATTGCGTTTTATCGCCATTGTCATCAATCCCGGCATTTCCTCCATAACTGACGACTTCGGGCTTGATAATATGCGCTGGGCCTCGGCCTTTTCTCGAGAAAGGAGAAGGACAATTTGCCTCGGCGAGATCGAACTCCCTCTTAGTATGCGCAATGGATCCAACCACCAGGCTTCTAATGGAATCAGCCGGTATTGAGATTCTTGGAACCGGGGAACGAAAATCATCATAATTCCCGGCCGACTTGACAATCATAACGTCGTACTCATCTTGAATCCTGTCAAGTTCCTTGGCATAGTCGGAAAACTCCTGTTCATCTGCGGTGTCATCAGTTCCGATTGACATATTCCATATCTTTATGTTCGGATGATGGCTTATCGCCGACCGAATATTTTCGATTGCTTCTTCCTCTGACATTCTTTTATAGTACTTCCCAAAAACGGCGGCATCAAAAAGTTTGCAGCCCTGACTACCGGTACAGTTCCTGCCTATTAATTCGTCACCGTATTCAATGATTCCGGAGACGAACGTCCCATGCGAAGAATCCGATTCATCCGGAGTAAAGAAGGATTCCTTCTCCGTGCAGAGCCATGGAGCCAAATGAGGGATTCTTTCAATCCCCGAATCCAGGACTCCAACGACGGGATAATCAACTCCATCCTGCGGCGTCTTGATCTCGATATCTTCGGCAAATTGAATGGAGTCTTCATCAAATTCGACAAAGGGCATATGGCTTATCGATTGGACTCCTTCGAGGTTCCTCAAATAGGAAAGTTGATTTGAGGAGACACCAACGGCCTTATAGACAATCAATTGGTTGGAATAATTGCATCTGACAACTTCGATACCATGTGTGTCGCATTCTTTCTCAAAAGACCGGACGAGAAGTTCATTCAACCCTCTGTCATAGTAGTTGATGAGCTTGATTTTGACAGTACTTTCCTCGGTTAAACCTTCCTCTACGAGTGGCTGAAACGAGTCTATCTGGTCTATCGCTGCTACACCGAGATAGGTTTTGTCCCCGAACCGGAGATTCTGGATCTTGTTTTCTATCCTCTTTGCCTCTTGTGCACTGTTTACCTTGGCCAAAACTTTATCCCGGCCAACGACGCCAACAATGTTGATTGCCCCTTTGTCATTAAAGATGGAGGCTATATTCTGTCTGTGTCCCTTCGCCAAGGCATTTGGATTAAGATGGAGGGTCAGAACTGAAGGGAGGAACACCCCCTTGGACGCCTTTTGGGACAATGACGTTGCAACACCTGCTAACTTTCCAGTGAAAGTCTTCTGCTTATCAGGGATGCTGTCTTTATCAACCCAGTTCGGGATGACGGAATCGCCAGCACCTTCGGTCATTCGTTCGTCCTTTTCTCTCATGGAAAAGAAGCGGATAGGAAGATTCTTCTCGTTCATCTCTAGTTCTCCTTATTTAAAATGTTCTTAATCTGCCTTATTGAGAGGTTTATCATTTCGGATATTACCGATTGAGAAACTCCATTGTCATTCAAATACTTAACAATATACTCAACGCTATCATTGTCATGATTCTTAAACAAATACAACTGAAGCAATAAATCCTCAGTGCTCAAGGCTTTATTATCATTGAGTACGACTTGGACCTTTGCGTTGTTTACGATGGTCTGTATATCAGCAGGCGTAACTCCAGAGTAATTCGTAATAGCCTTAACCAGTTTTGACATTTTTTTCTCATCAGCGAAGGAGTCGGTAGTCTTGAAATCACCAATGAAAAGCCTCAGTAGATCAGACATCTGTTTCTCTCTTGGAAGACCAATCTCAAGAATGGTATGAAACCGGCGCCATACCGCTTTATCTAACAAATCGGCATGATTTGTTGCTGCAATAAGGACATTAGTGTTCGAGAAAGAATCAATATTTTGCAACAGGCTATTAATAACTCTCTTCAATTCGCCCAATTCATGCTGATCATCTCTCGCTTTTGCTATTGCATCAAATTCGTCCAAAAAAAGAATACACGGCCTGGAACATGCGTAGTCGAATACTTTGCGAATGTTCTTTGATGTGCTTCCTAATAATGATGACACTAGTGCGTCTAAACGTGCAATAACCAGCGGCAGGCCTATTTCTTTAGCAATATACTTCGCGACAGTCGACTTTCCGCATCCAGGTGCTCCATAAAGCAAAAGAGTATTGTTTAAGTCTACCCCTAAAGAGAACAAATCTCCTTGGCGCTTGACCATGTTAATGAAATCATTAACCTTGGCGGCCGTCAATTCCGGGAGAATCGGTTTTATATCCTTCTCTGAAGGAAGATATACATCCACTATGCTCATGCGGCTTTCGGCATCTACTGGTTTTGAAGACAATTCATCTAAAGTCAAAGATGACGAATAGCGCTTGTCCAGCAAATCCATAATCATCTTGGCCATTCTTGATTCACCGTCACGATTCATCTTCTCCGCAAGCATCTTCGAGTAATTATAGACCTTAGGAGAATCTTTCTGTAATCCGCCCTCTATTATTCTCAATAACTCCGTATACATTTACTTTAATTTTTTTGCAAATATACTATTAATGTGCCAAAAACCAAATATTTCGTGCTAGAAAATGCTTTTATCGTGCCGAGAAATTATAAAATCGTGCCAACAACACAAAGCGTCCGATTATCAAAGCTCATAAAACAGTCTGGCTTTTCGTCAATGATCGAAATACGTCTGTGTTAGATCTCAATTCGTTCCGGTGACAACAGTGAATAATACCAAAGTACCACTTCAGAGTACCATTTAGGCGAATAATGCACAAAATCGCACCTATCCCCGGTACTGATGCACTATCCTGCTACGGACTCTCGTGCGTAATAGGTAATTTGCCGTAGGAAACAACGAAAACCATTATAC
>CACZHP010000058.1 GCA_902780935.1 uncultured Bacteroidia bacterium
GCTACAGCGCCGCCAATCAATATTACCGGAATATTCTTCCCTGGAGCCATACTTCCGGAAAGGAATGTGGCCCAAGAGGTTCCGCTAAGAGTCCTCATCATGAGAACACCGAACAGGAAGGCTGCTCCGACTATTCCGAAAGCCAGAAGAAGTTGCCTTAGGATAAGGGACCGCCGGGTGGCTCCATACACTTTTCTGGTGTTTATATCCTTAATACGGAACGGGATGGAAGCCATCGCGAAATTGATGTAGTTGAAGGCAGCGATCGCGAGGAAGAGAATGGCGATCACAAGCAGGATGTAGCACATCAGCTTGTTTCCGCCGGTCTTGTTGCCGAAAATATCGCTGTCCCACATGAACCAATGGGAGTGCAGATTGGTGATACGGTATTCCGTGTCCTCACTAAAGACCTTGACCTTCTTCACGGCTTCACTGACGGAACGGATGTCGGCTCCGGGAGCGAGTTTCACATAACACCTGTGGGGATTGTAGTTTGGAAACTCCAGGTCAGTATCACCTTCATGAATCAGGATTCCATTTACCATGGTCTCGTTCTCTTTCCTGTCCTTGTAGATACCCACGATCCTGCACTCAGACCTGCCGAATTTATCGTAAAAAATCTCACCGATAGGATTCCTGCCGGGGAAGTAAAGCTCCGCGGCTGACTCTGAGACAAGAGCGTCACCCTCGGTAGCGAAATCTTCCTTTCGTCCGGCCAGCAAGGTTATGTTGAAAACATCAATGACGGAAGTCTCTGTTATTCCGTAATTTATACCTTTGACTCGCTCATATTCTCCGCTCTTGCCTTTAATCTGGATTATTCCGAGCTGGTCGCCTTTCCTACCGAAAAAGTCACAAGCGGCCACTATGTCCGGGGAACAGTCCTTTATCTTCTGCACCGCGGGACGCGTGACCATGGGAGAGTATTTACCGTCAAAAGCCGACAAGTTTTCAACCATATAGACATCTTTCCCGCCTTTGAACCTGTCGTACCGGTAGTCCCACCAGACCTGGCTCATCAGGATCAGGAACACCGCGAACGCTATTCCCAACCCGATGATGTTCATCAGCGCCGAAATCCAAGTTGTCTTGAATATTCTCATATATTCTTCCTGCTTATAGATTCTTCGCTTCGCTCAGAATGACAGGGCTGTCATCCTGAGGGCGAAGCCCGAAGGATCTAAAAAACCAACACATCAGAGTCACCGTAAGTGTCGTAGCCGGAGGTGATGACCTTCTCGCCAGGCTCTAAACCCTCCAGAACCTCGTAATACTGAGGGTTTTGCCTCCCGATGCGAATCTCCCTCTTGACGGCCTTGTTGCCATCCTTGCTGACCACATAGATCCATTTTCCTCCGGTCTTCTGGTAGAAGGTGCCGCGCGGGATGATGACCGCCTCTTCAGGCTGGCCAAGCTGGAGGTTGAGGTAATATGTCTGGCCGGCGCGGATGTTGTCCGGCTGCTCCCCGTCAAACTTGAAATCGGCCTTGAACTTGCCGTCACGCACCTCAGGATAGACCTTGCGGATGACCGTCGAGAAAGTCTCGCCCTGGCGCTCGAAAGTGGCTTCCAGGCCGGAAACGACCCTGTCGATGTAATGCTCATCTATCTGGGCCTCAACCTTATAAGTCCCGACAGAGTTGATCTGGCCGATCTTCGTGCCGCTGGCGATGCTCTGTCCGAGGACCACGTCCAGAAGTCCAAGCTCTCCGTCGATCGGGGCCTTCACGATGAGGTTGTCCTTGCGTTTGCGGATCATGTGCATGTTCAGGAGCATGTTCTCAAGGCTCTCCTCCATCCTGTCAACCTGGGTGCCGCGGTAAAGGCTGTCCTGGCGGGAGCGCTCGCGAATGAGGTCGTACTTCTTGATGGCGAGGTCATAATCCTCCTTGGCCTTTAGGTAGTCCTCCCTGGCGATCAGTTTGTCCTCGTAGAGGGCCTTCTGCTGCTCGTAAGCCCTGTGGAGTTTCTCGACATTGGTCCCGTACTCCAGCTCGTTCTGACGCACGTCCAGCTTCTGCTGCTCCATCTGGATCTGCGTGTTTCGCAGAATGTTCTCTTTCTCAGCGAGTTCCGCCTCGGCATTCAGGATCTGGAGGTCCAGGTTGTCGTTGCTCAGCACAAGGATTGGATCCCCGGCCCTGACCTTGGAACCCTCCTCGATCAAGATAGACTGGACTATTCCACCCTCTTGAGGGCTCAACTGGATTGTCGTCATTGGCTGTACCCGGCCGCTGACCCGGATGTAGTCGTTGAACTCTCCCCTGGTGGCCGCGCTGACGGTCAGAGTGTCCTTGTCCACCCGCAGGGTCTTGTTGTTGGGACGGGCGATGAGATAGATTATGAATACTCCAAGAAGCGCTCCGAGCCACCACGGCACTGCCTTCTTCGTGAACGCCACTCTCCAACCTGTTTTCTTCTCGATGATCTTATCCATGATATTATTAGATTCTATTGATTAACATATTCAACACCACTGTAATAGCGGACCACGGCATCCTTGATGAGGTACTTGAATTGGCTGTTCATCTCGTCCGCCTTTGACTTGAGGTAGTTATTGGTCGCGGTCTGAAGCTCGAGGGGCGATATCAATCCCTGCTCCATCTTCTTGAGGTTCAAGTTATACGCTTCCTCCTGGATCTCGGACTTGTAACGCGCCTGCTCGTAGGCCGCCTCGCTGCCGTCACGGTCCTGGATAGCCCTTCTGACCTCGCTCTCCACATCCCTGCGCTTCTGGTCGTACTCGGCGGTGGCCTTCGCCAGGGCATTGCGCTGCTTGGCTATCCTCGACTGCTTCTGCATCCTGCCCCAGATCGGGATCGACATCGACATCTGGACATATTGTCCGCCATTGTTCTTGAGCTGGTCCTTGAAAGAAGCTGTCTGGGAGCCGGCATAAGTGTAATAGGTTGTGCTCCAGCCGCCGTACACGCTCAAGGAAGGGATCAACTGCCATTTGGTCGTGTTGAGCTCGCGCCTGGCGTTGAGCATCGTGCCTTCGGCGATCAGGAGCTGCGGGTTGTTTTCCAGGGCGTAGGAGACGATGGATTCTTCGGTCGCAGGCTCCCTCAGAATGACACTGTTGTCATCCTGAGCGGGAGCGAAGGATCTGACATCCGTGTCAATCACCAGTTCCTCCTCCGGAGGCCAGAACATCAAGTCACCCAGCGTCATAAGCTGATCCTTATAAGAATTCCTCATGTTGGTGAGGTCATATTGCCTGTCAGCCAGCTCGGAGCGCATCTGCACCACGTCAGCATGACCCTTCTGCCCAAGTTCCTCTTGTTTCTCGGCTTTGCGGAGAGCCATCTCCGCAGTTCCGATCTGCTCCTCGTAGATGCTGACCAAACGTTTGTAGTACACGACATTGTAATATGCCTCCATCACCGCCAGACAGATATCAGCCTCGACCTGCCTCTCCTGCGACTCGCTGATCGCGAGGCCTGTCTTGGATATTTTCAGATTGTTGACAGCTGAGAATCCGTCGAAAAGATCAATTCCCGCGCTGAGGCTGTAGCCATTGTGGAAAGAGGTCTGGGTGAAATAAGTGTTGGTCTGCGGGTCGATCGAACGTCCGAAGTTGTAATAAGCGTTCGTTCCGGTGCTGAGACTCGGAGTAAAAGCCTGAAGGATGGCGTCCCGGCGGGCGATCCTCGCGTCGCCGGAAGACGCCTGCTGGATCCTCATCTTCGTGGAGTTCGAGATGGCGTACTCCATGCACTCTTTCAGAGTCATCGGCTTTGAAGACTCCTGGGCCCGAGACTCATCCACGGACCCCAGAGTCATCACTAAATACACACAAATAAAAGCTATAAAAAGGGTTTTTCTCGTCATATCCGATCTTTACATTTACACTTTCGCTCCAAAAAAGGACATTTTTCGTGCCATTGAAGCTAAAGCACTGTTTGTCAATAATTTCCAAAAATATGACGAGTGTAAAAAGTGTAAAGGACTTTACACTTTCATGTAAAGCCCTTTACACTTTTAGGGTATGAGCCAGAATCCTGGCTTACTTCTCTTTCGGATGCAGCTTCTTGTAAAGCTTAAGCGAGCTCAGCAAGCTTCCGAAATCATTCTTGCCGATATGTGTTGCACGGACGAGTGGCTGAGTGCCTTCTGTGGGCAGGCTGAACTCCAAGACCTTGGTCACAAACTGCCTTCTGGTGACCTTGACAGGTATGATCTCGTTGTTCGGATATGCCACGGCGAAGCAACCGTTGAGTTCCATGGTTGACTTCCTGGGAGCTTTATAGAAATCCTTGATTTCCTGCATCTTAGCTATCGCCTCATCAAGAGTGCCACCAAGGGGAATAAACAACTCGAAGACAGGATCAAACTGGACCTGGATTATGTCAGTACCAACCCCGAGATGTCCGAGTGAGAGGTAGTACATGCGGGGATTCTCATCATTCATGTAGAAAACTTCCATCTCTGTGGTAAAGGCCTCATCGATTTCGGTCTCCACTTCCACAAGCTCAATTCTGGGACGGAGAATAGAGTTATTCTGCCCAAAAGAAAGAACAGTCACGCACACAAGAGCGAGAGATAATAAAACTTTTTTCATGCTACTTATAAAAAATTGGTTATCCGTATCTTATATTTCATGCAAAGATATCACTTTTCAAGAATTCTGCCAAACAGGTAAAACTTCTGATCGCCGAACCAAATCATACCGTTCTACACCACAAAGAAAGAAGGCTCGGGAATAGGCCTGAGCATCTCCAGCCAGATCATGCGCAACCACAACGGCACTATCGAGCTGACTCGCAGCGATGACCAGCAGACTGTTTTCGAGTTGCGGTTCTGCTAGTTATCAGGAGATTTCCACCCTCAGGTCCTTGGCGAGTGTGAGTATCTTCTTGGAGGTCTCAGTGCTTTTCAGAAGCTTGGTGCGGACTTGAAGGATGGCTTTCTCGTCGGCCACGATGAAAGAATCTATCTCTATCTTCTTGGCCTTGGCGGAATCCATGAACTCCAACAGCCTCTCTGAAGAGACTGGGGACAGGGAGACGGTGATTATCCGCTCGCTGTATTTGCTGGTTATGAAATGCATGGCTTCAAGGCATATTACTGTCAGGAGCATGGCCGCTACGGACAGGGTATACATCCCAGCACCGCACGCAAGACCGATGGCAGCTGCGACCCAGAGT
>CACZHP010000059.1 GCA_902780935.1 uncultured Bacteroidia bacterium
GGGGATGAAGGATGGAAAGAGCTGAGGACGTATAATGAGATGGTTCAGGCCTGTCAAATTCCCGAAGATATCTTGCAGTCTTTAAATGCTGAAGAGATTCTTCAAGCGTGTTTGATGCACCCTTTTAGAATTAATATCATTCTATTCCCAACCCTCAATGAAGGATTTCAGTCTTTATTACGTTCATTTCCAGTCTTTAAAAGGATGCTTACTAATCCGGAAGTAAAGGAACTGGCTGTGATTCAGCAGAAACAATTATATCCTTTGGTCAATGAAGACATCTCTTTCTATTTACAAAGCAAAATACTTGAAGCTTTTCTGGGGTCGATGGATGAACAGCAAATGGAATATGGTATTCCTATTTCAGTCTTAACTCCAAATGGGAGTATTGTAAGTGATACCGAGCAAATAACCGATCCGGAGTTTACAGCTTATCAAAGGCAGCAGATAGCTATTGAGTTTAGTAACACTTATCCGTTAGCAACGATTGTTGCTCCCGCTTCTGTTAAGTATAATTGTCATGCATATGCTTGGCATATCTCTGAAGGCGGAAGTAATGTTTGGATGGGGATTTCTACCAATCCCACAAGTATTTACTGGACGGATGGCAGTTATTCATCATCCAATTGTAGAGGAAAAGGGTTAAAGGTCTCTTATATTAACGGGAACCATTCGGCAATTACGACGGAAACGACAGATTACTTCATTTCAAAATGGGGGAATGGCCCTCGTGTCCGCCATCACAAGGATTACGTTCCCTATGTTTATTCAGGGCTCTCATATTATATCAGGAACCTACCTTCTCAAGCTTATATTACTGGTCAATTTGCCCAAAATGCCCAATGGACAACCTTGAACACTGCAAATATGGTAGATAGAACCACCCCGATTACCTTACATGTCTATTATCCTAACGCTTACTTGATTACTTGGGAAAAAACCTCTGGAGGAAGCGATGTTCAATATGGGCCTCAAAACAACGATGGAACATTGGCTGGTCTTACAATGAACAGTGAGCAGTCTGTTTCTTTGCGTGCCACGGCGTACACCCCTTGTGGAACAGTCCAAACAGAATTTTATTTTTTCAGTACACATTAAATCATACCAATATGAATCGAAAGGTTTTATCCATATTGCTGCTACTAAGCAGCCTCGGTGCATTCTCCTTTTGCACTCGTTCTGATATTGATCCGGAAACATCCTCTGTTTGCCTATGTGGTTATCCGTCGTGGGCTCAGTTAAAACTTAAGGAATTGAATAATCAGGATAGTTTTTATTTGCTGCTGTATAAATCCGGTAGTGATAAGCATTACGCTATTACGGACATTTACGACAGTAACAAATATAATGGTGTTACCTTTTATGATCGGGAGGGAAAAGAAATCTTGCGCGGAAGTGATGATTTTGAAACACTTTTTGACCAATATGCCCGAACTGGAGGTTTTATTGTTTGTAATCACCAGTTCGACGAGCCTTACTTTCACAGAAAATAGGTCCTCTCCCTTCCATTAGAGACACCCCCAAACGAACGACACAGGAGGCGGGCTCCGAAAACAGTCGTAACTTTGAGCGTTCTTTAAATGGCAGACCAGGCCCCAGACACACTGGATGGAACGCTACCTATGCCAGCCCTGCATTTATGAGCCCAACCCCGCTCGCTTCTGTTTCTGCCGAAGTCTTATACACCCCTGAACGGCACAAATGGTTCAGCATCGGGCTTACGATGTCCATTCCTTGTGTTCCTGCTCCTACCGATGGCTATGCTTCTGAGCGGTTCAAACACCGGATGGAGGATTTGGCTGCCAACGGCAGCTATATGCTTTCCTTCCGGGGAAACTGGATCAATCGGACCGGATTCTCCCTCTATTCGGAGATTGCAGGAGGTCTTGGTGTCATGATCTTTCCGGCCTACCAGCTCGTTCCGATCGGCGTCACTTTCGGGAAACGATTCTACGGTTTTGCCGAAGCGGGGTATGGATTCCAGTACCAGGGAGGCCGCGCCGGCATCGGCTGGAAGTTCTGAACGTAAAGAAAAGAAGACCTCGAAAGAACTGCCTTTCGAGGTCTTCTCCTTTTTATTCCGTCGGATTTATTGCGCCAGGCCGACCAGGACCTTGTCGTGGCTGCGCTTGGTGCCGCAGGTGTTGTCCAGCACCATGCTGGCACCGCCGTCCGGGGTGTAAGTCTCCCAGACGGGACGGCCTTTCGTATTCGGGTCGCCGGTCTTGATGAAGGAAATCCAATAGTCGCTCACGATGTCGGCGAGCCGGTAGGCGCTTTCGGAGGAGCCGGTCATCTCGCGCTGGCGGGCGACGTTGTTGAACATGAAGGGAAGCTCCATGCCGTGGCTGGCGCCCAGCACATTGTTCTCGGGAATCCACTGGAAGTGATAGACATACACTTTCTCGCCCATACCGCTCTTGGCGTCGGCGATCCGGAGGGTGTTGTTGCGCACGCGGGTGTCGACATACAGCATGTCCTTGGGGGCCTTGTCGGGATAGACCTTCCGGAATTCCTCCATGAACTGCCGGGCCTTTTCCGCTCCCATGCGCTCCGTCAGGGTCGTCAGGACCTCCTCCTCCGTCTTCTGAGGACTGATGTCGAAGAAGAACTCGTTGAAATTGCTGCCGATCATGATGGGTACGTTCCGCGAGAGGGTGGCCGTTTCCGGATCATAGGGCTGCTCCGTGATGACGGTACCGTCCAGGAACGGGCAGAATCCGCCCCGCTCCCCGGGAGCGGCCTTCATCCTGGCGATGGCCCGGTTTCCGGCTTCGCGCAGTTCCTTATAGGTGAAGGTACCGAGCTTGGATTCCGCCTGGGCGGGCTTCACGCCGAGCTCTTCCAGGAAGGTTCGGCCGAGCTGCTGCCCATATTCTCCGCTGGTGATCCGGCGGAAGGAACCGCTCTGGATGATCCCCCGCTGGAAGAGACCCTTGGCGGAAGGCATGGCCTGGAGGGTCGTCACCTTTCCGGCACCGCCGGACTGTCCGGCGATCGTGACTTGATTCGGGTCGCCGCCGAACTTTTCGATGTTGTCGCGGACCCATTCCAGCGCTTTCACGATATCCTGCATCCCGAGGTTCACGGACTGGGCGTACTTGCCGCCGAGGAAGCTCAGGTCCATGTATCCGAGGACATTGAGGCGATGGTTGATGCTTACGGTGACAATGTCTCCCTTGTCGGCAAGGGCACGCCCTTCGTAGCAGTCCAGGTCGATGGCGGAACCGTCGTTGAAACCGCCGCCATGGATCCAGAAGAAGACAGGGCGCTTTTTACCGTCATTCAAGCCTTTCGTCCAGACGTTGAGGACCAGACAGTCCTCCTCGCTCATCGCCTCGATGTTGAACTGGTTGCCGAAGCTGTAGTCACGCTGGGTGTCGTCACGCCACACCAGGCTGTTCATCTGCGGGGCCTTGGGGCCGTAGAGCTTACACATCCTGATGCCCTCGAACTTGTCGGGAGCCTGCGGCGGCATGAACCGTTCGGCCTGGGCATACCGGATACCCTTGAAGGTGTAGACGTCGTCGTCCAGGTAACCCTCGACGGTACCGTACTGGGTGTCTACCCGGGTATGCTCCCCGGCCGTGATGGGCCCGGGGTGCGGAGCGGGCTGCTCCGCACCCCCGGAACCGCATCCCGAGAGGATGAAGGTGCACAGGATGGAAAGGGAGAATACGTTCGTTCTCATGGCTTTCCTACTGGCGCATCAGGTCGATGAGCTCACTGTCGTGGCCGTGCTTGGTCTCGCAGGTGTTGTCCAGGATCATGGTCGGACGGGTTTCCTCGTTGTAGGGTTCCCAGACGGGACGGCCCTTCACGTTCGGATCTCCGTTCTTGATGAAGGCGATCCAGTAGTCGCTCATGATGTCGGCGAGCTTGTAAGCACTCTCGGAGGAGCCGGTCATCTCGCGCTGGACGGCGATGTTGTTGAACATGAACGGGAGTTCCATGCCGTGGCTGGCGCCGAGGACGTTGTTCTCCGGCTTCCAGGTGAACAGGTAGAGGAAGGATTTCGTCCCCTGGCGGCTCTTGAGGAGCGCCTGGTGTTCTGCATTGCCACGGGTACGGGTGTCCACGTACAGCATGGCCTTGGGCTCCTCGTTCGGATAGGCCTTCTTGAACGCCTCCATGTACTTCGCGGCCTTCTCTTCACCCATCCTTTCGGTAAGGGCGGTCTTTACTTCCGCTTCGGTCTTGCTCTCGCTGATGTCGAACTGCATCTCGTTGAAGTTGCAACCGACCAGCAGGGGGACATCCTTGGAGATATCCGTGGCGGCCTCGTCGAACGGATGCTCGGCGATGTATTTGCCGTCCTTGACAGGACCGAAGCCGACGCGGGTGCCGCTTTGGGAGAGTTTGGCATTGGCGCGGTTGCCGGCGGCTACCAGTTCCTCGTATGTAAAGGTATCGAGTTTCGTCTCAGCCTCGGAGGGCTTTACACCGAGTTCCTGGAGGAAGACGGGGCCGAACTTGATGGAGGCCTCCGCATCACCGGAACGGGGACCGGAGCCGCTCTGGATGATGGCGCGGTGGAAAAGTCCCTTGGCGGAAGGCATGGCCATGGTGTTGGACACCTTTCCGCCGCCGCCGGACTGGCCGCCGATGGTGACGCAATTCGGGTCTCCGCCGAACTTCTCGATGTTGTCGTGGATCCACTCGAGGGCTTTGACGATATCCTGGTGACCCAGGTTGACGGATTCGGAATACTTGCCGCCGAGGCCGCGGAGGTCGGCATAGCCGAGGATGTTGAGGCGGTGGTTGATCGTGATGGTGACGATGTCGCCCTTGTCGGCGAGGGCACGGCCCTCATAGCAGTCCAGGTCATGACCGGAACCGGAGGCAAATCCGCCGCCATGGATCCAGACGAAGACCGGGCGCTTCTTGCCGTCATTGATGCCTTTGGTCCAGACGTTCAGCACGAGGCAGGCCTTCTCGTCCATCGGTTCGATGACGAACTGGTTGCCGAAGTTGTAGTCGCGCTGGGTGTTGTCACGCCAGACGAGGTCCAGC
>CACZHP010000060.1:0-453 GCA_902780935.1 uncultured Bacteroidia bacterium
TCCCTCGGCGACATTCGAGCATCTCCATATGAATATGCTTTCAGGTTCTATACTGAAGATGTTATCCCGGGTGATTTCTGTAATAATCTGAGATTCAGTTTCATGTTGAAGCTCTGTGATATGTTGTCTCAGGGCATCCCTCGCGTCTGCCTCTTTCTTGATGCTGCGAATCAACTCAGCATTATGACCGGGTTCTATGGCTTCCAATAACGCATCTATCCAGCAGGAATAGAGAATTCTCTCTCGATCTGCAGCGAGCAGTTCATTTGCTGCTCTGAAGAATGCTTCGAGATAGTCCCTTCTTACATATAAGGTGTTTCCCATTCCCAAATCTTGTTCATGCCAATCTCTTTTATTCACCTCTAATGAATCATAGTCGTGGAAAACTATCGGCAGGTCTTCTTCCGGAGTATATTTATAGTGCCCGGAATAGTCTGAAGGTTCAAGGTAACA
>CACZHP010000060.1:470-5368 GCA_902780935.1 uncultured Bacteroidia bacterium
GATCCTTTTGTCGGAAGTGATAAGAAAAACCCCACCATGATAACCACAAGCACCTGGGGCGGCAACCTGGCAGGCGATGACATCCAGCCCGGTCAATCTTTCCAGATCCTCCCGCCCAAACTCTTCCACGTTTCTATCTGCAAACATGTTAGAATAGATTATTATAATTATCTGCCGCTTCCTGGAGCATCCTTCGGATCTCTTTGCGTATCTCCGTGGGCTCGATGATGATGACGTCCGGGCCGTAGGACGCAAACAGAGCAAAGAGCTCCCTGTTGGGACGGCAGCTGATGAAAAAGAACTTGCAGTCCTTGAGCGCGGGATACCTCCTGATGAAATCCCTCTCGGTTTCCATATTGACCTCATCCTGAGAAGAATGGATCATCTTCGTACGGATGTAGTTCACGGAGGCGGGCCGGACCGCGAAATAGATGTCCTGCAACTTTGCGTCTTTCATGTAGGTGACACCTACTATTTCATCGAATCGTGCATCGATGTCGACAGGCGTATCGATATACGGCATCCCTTCTACATACTCCACCTTGCCGTCCATGCGGTCAAGCGCGTAATTGTATATCTGCTCCGGATTGAAGGGGTACTTCGCGTTGCCAATCGGGTTGCAAAGGAGGAACCACCGGTTGTTGTACTGACGGAGCTGATAGGGATAGACGGTTACGCGGGAGAATGACTGTGCCTGGTCCTGGAAACGCCGGTATCCGAAACTGATAACCTTCTTTCTTGCGATGGCCGAATAGAGCTGCCCGAGAAGATTGTCTGGAATCTGGAGGATGTCGTTCTTAGCGAACGAGATGGCCGGACGGACGTTCTTCTTGTTCGGCATATCGAGCCTCTTCTTGAGGTTTTCGAGCCATTTGAAGTTCTCCAGTCCCTCGAACTGGCCGAGACTTCCGAGCGCTTCGCGGAAAATCTCCTCTTCATCGGAGGTCAGCTCCTGGTAGAACAGGGGCGTGGACTGGTCCTCGTATCGGACAGTCCCCCGCCCTCCCCTGCCGCGGAGGATCTTCTTGCAGAAGGGGTCCGTCTCCAGGGCGCTTATATCCTTCTGAATCATGCGCAGGCTCACGTGCGGGCACTCGCGGGCAACCGCTTGTTCGATATCCTTTGTCGTATAGTCCTTGTGAGGGTCGGCCAGCATCCTGTCAATGATGCGGTAGCGGGCCATTGCGTCTTTGTTTACAGGCATGTCGTTATCTGTTTACGATGCAAAGGTAAAGATAAAAAACGAAACCAATGTTCGCTGAAATTTCTAAAACTCTATCCAGATGTTGTTTTTGAACTGTTCCTTCTTCTCGAGATGGTAGTCGTAATAGACGTCGCAGCCGTATATGTCAGCCTCCATGTGCGCCACTGTCCCGTCGTATTTCTCCATGACAGTACGGAGGTTCTTCAGCCTCAGGTGCATGCCGGCAATGATCTCCCTGTCGGTCGCGGTGGCAAGGGCCTGGGCGTAGAGCTTCTCCGCCCTTGTGAAGAGCCTTTTCTGCGCGTCCAGCATCGGTGTAGGTCCATAAGCCGGGTCATCGCAGCCCCAGTTCTTGCCATAGAAGGTCAGGGCCCAGCAGGTTGATACGGAGTTCTGCATGCCGGTGGCATACTTGAACAGTGCAAGCGCCTTCCTGTTGGGGTCCTTCTGCGTACGGATCTCCCCTTCGAGGTCAGCCATTGTTCTCGCGAAAGTCAGCTTATAGTCCGTTTTGTCATCGAGGGATCTCCTGACCACCGAGAACGGATCGAACCTGAGATAGCCTTCCTTGTAGGTATTAAGGCGTGACTGGTACGATGCTGGGATAAGCCGCAGGTACTGCTCCGCTTCCGCGTAGCGCATGTCCCGCAGGAGCATGGTTCCCAGGACCTCCCGGAAGAAGTTCTTGTCGGTGTTGCCCCGTTTCTGAAGGAAAGCGTCCACCTCCCCTTGCGGATGTCCCATGGAGTTCACAAATCGGATGATGTCGTCGCATGGGATGGAATCCAGCAGCAGGAACAACTCGTTACTGTAGTCATACACGTTGTGCCGTTCGTTGGCCCGGTACTTATCGATGGAGTATGTAAATATCCTATAATACCCATCTTTGTCATAATAGCCGTCCTCCACTTCCCCGACGAGGTTAAGCAGGCGGTTGTCCGCCATGTTGGCGAAGGCTATCGCGGTTGCGCCCTGACCGTTCTCCACGAGCTTCGGGCAGATGGCCCCGAGGACGATCTTTCGCATCATGTCGTTCCAATAGAAGAAACTGATGTTGGTCCTCATGTAATAGATCCCAAAATTAACGGCTTCCTTCCTGACCTCCGGGTAGTGCTCGACTATCTTGCCGTCAAGCCAGGCGAGTTCCCTCACCATCTGGCTCGCATAGGACGGAGAATACGGCGTCAGGACGGCATCCAGGTAGATGCGGAACACGCGGATGGACTCGGCCAGCAGCTCGTCCTCCCCGCAGTGCTTCTCAGCTATGGAAAGGAGCCGTGATGCCTCCTGGTCCTGCCCTAGTACATGCATGATGAAGGCTGCACTGTAGTACCAGAAATCCTTATGGCCGTAGCGCGGATTCTTCCCCACCTCAATGCAGTATTTGAAATCCTCCCTTTTCTCAACCTCAGACTTGCTCCATTTGGGTGCATCGGTGTATTTGTCCCACGGCTGCATCAGTGTAATCTCCCTTGCGATAATCCTACGCATGTCCTGGGAATCCGGATAGATCTCCTTCGTGCGTTTCTTGAAGGACAGGGAGTCTTTCTTGAGGCACAGCCGGAAGGATTCGACATCCCCGGCGAAAGCGAAGAGCTCGGCCGCCTTGTCCGTATCCCCTATGTTCGCATAGGCGCCTCCGACGTATCCGGCGGCCATCCTGGTGATGACGTCATCCGGCAGGCCCTGGACAGTCTTGTTCCAGTAATTGATGCAGTCGTCATAGCGGCGCAGCGAGTGCAGGGCACGTACTGCCTGAAGGGCATAGCGCCCTGCCAGCCTCCTTCCCCTGTAGGACATCGCGCGGGCAGCTATCTGGTCCAGCGTCGCCTTCTGGGGATCCTTCTTCGAGGGGTAATACCATGGGGAAACCATCTCGGCGCGGGCCTTCTCGCACTCCTTCGCAAGGACCAGGAACTCGCGGGCTTCCTTGTCCGTCTTAAGCCACTTCGTGAAACTGTTCCTCTTGCCGGAAGGAGTTTTGGTGAGGTCCTCTATCGAGTACTTGTAGACGACCTGGTAGATATCATCCAGGCTTGCTGAGGGGGTCGTCTGCTTCTGCCACAGGCGGCAGTTGTCCTCGGACTCGAAGTTGTAATCGAAAGGTTGGGTCTTCCATAGAAAGCTCGGAAGATAATTGTCACTCACCCTGTACATGAAATAATACTCGGGCTCATAGTAGTACGGACCGCAGGCGAGGGAGCGGAATCCGGTCAGCAGCGCCAGCGCGCTAATCAGCAAAAATGCTCTGTATCTCATCTTTGGTGTACTTTGAAAGGTTGTTTGAATCGAGGTGATAGAGGATATTGTCGTGAGGGTACTTATAGAACGCCCTCCTGACCAGTTCCTTCACTTCATTTATGGATGCCGGGGCGGAGGACTCGAGACGGATCCTGTCGCCCTTCAGCAGTTCGTGATTCTCGAGGACATGGTCCTTCAGGACAGTGAACTCGTTCCCGTCGGGGCTGTAATACTCCGGGTTGAAGAAGTCGGTCTGATGCAGCAGGCCATTGTACTTGGACCCGCGGAACCATACTCCCCATCCGAAAGATGGATATGCAAAGTCGAGGGGAATCCCGTAGATGACAGGAGTCCTGCTCAGATAGGCCTTCACATCAGAGACGTCCAGGATGGAGTTCTGCTTTCCCGCCGAGCGGAGCGCACCGGTGTTGTAGAGCATGAGGATGCCTTTGTCGGCCGGCGGAGCCGACTGCCTGAGCTGATGCAGACGGACGGTGACGCTGAGAGCCCGTTTGTCCGCCTTCAGAAGCGCCTTCACCTGCCGGCAGAGCAGAAAGAAGTCTTCCTGCGTGGATTCCGTCCAGTCGCAGTCTAGCTGGAGTTCCCGGAAGGTCCCAAGCTCGTTATAGTCCATCATGTTGCCTACCCTAAGGACGATCTTTCCCGCAAGGGCGGGAAGACCCCCTTCCTCCTGTTTGGAAAGATCCAGGGCGCGGGTGGTGATGAAGACGGTCGGGATGATTTCGATGCCGTCCGGCTTCCCGGAAACAAAACTTGTGGTTCCCACCGGGATGACCTTCTCTGCTCCGGCAGCGGGAGAAGCATCGTAATCAACGTCGAACATCCTCACGTACATCTTCCCGATGGAATATGTTTTGAGGAACTCCTGTTCGGACTCATCGATATCGAAGCGTGTCTTCCAGAAATAAACGGCCCGGCCGGGCTCTTCGGTAGCCTCCGTCGCCGGCACTACTACATCTTTCTTCTGTCGGCACGATGCCAGCGGAAGGAGTAGGATTAACGTCAACACGGGCCAAGGAGATCTAATAGTCATTGCTGATACTGTTATATGCTTTAAAAATGGACCTTATAAATATACAAAAAGGCTCTGAAACTTCTGCGACCCTCCGCTCCGATTGCGGAATCCACAGAAGTCTCAGAACCCCATTCTGTTGCGAAGATAGATATAATAATTTGCAGCGGTCATATCAATTCATTTAAAAGCTCCGTCATATCCACGGCCGTCCGGAGCAAAAGGATCATACTGCCCGACGGCGCCATTGAACTGGTCCCATGAGGTGGCTCCTGTTTTTTGCTGGACTTTCTTTGAGTCCAGCTTATCTGCATAATCGCACAGTGATTCCGTTGCTTCCGTGAACTTCACCAGATCGCCGTTGAACGAGAGTGGAATCACGCCCATCTCTCCGGCCCTGTTCTTCGCGATTATCAGCTC
>CACZHP010000061.1 GCA_902780935.1 uncultured Bacteroidia bacterium
GCCATCCGGAACAAGATTGAACTTTTCCGCGGCTTGGATGGGAACTTCAAGCCGTTGAAAGACCTTATCAAGGATAAGCCCGAGGGGACTACCCTTTTTGACCCTTTCTGCGTTGCCGGGTATGTTCCATCCGTATTATCCGATGATCTGTTCATTTCCGGGGCGCAGGGAATCTGGTCCTGGACGGTAGAACACTTTGAGGACATCAAATCCCTTCCGGACTGGGCAGACTGCCACAATGCATACCTGAGGGATCTCATCTCCGTTTATAAGGCAGCCGACAGTCCTTCAGAAAGGCTGTCCCTATACCTAAATGAAAGCGGCATCCCGACGGAGGAGAAGGCATTCTGCCTGAGTTCTGATGATAAACTCACCGGGGAACAGTACGAGCGCGTCTCAATGTTCGCCGAGACTCAAGGATACAACCTTGTTCCTAATTCATTCAAGAAGATCCTCTCGAGCGCCCCTTTCAAGACGGACTCTGTTTCCATCGAAGAAATCCTCGAGGACGGAGCGTCTGTCGATTCGGTTCTTTTGGGATGCATTGTCAAGCTGGCCGGAGCAAATATCCTCTGGAAATTCGTTGTTAAATCGGCCGGAGATGACCGGTATGATATAACCAAACTCCCTCACGGAGGGCGGAATTACACTTGCAAGATTGAATCCGAATCACTGGATGCGGCCCTCAGCACCATAGGGTTTAACAGAATTGATCCGGCCGTCAGCAGGTATTTCAGCAATGACATCTCCCGGTACGAGCTCACTACTGACAATTCACTGATGGACACTGCGATCGACCGGATGTCCAGCGAGAGGCTCCCCGCTCTTCTTCCGGTTGTCAGCAGGCATAATGACGCCATCAATGAGAAATTCTTCGACAAGCTTCCAGATATCGTTGTTGATGAAAAGCTCTCCGAAGACGATATCGCCTGGAAACTTATCCAGTACGGCATAAAGAAATCCGAGTCCGCCGATAATGACTTCTACCGTGACCGGCTTCTTGAGCTCATATCGCACAAGGGACAGAGACTCCCTGATACCATCAAGTCGACCATCGTCCAGCTCAACGGAACGGATTACGACCTGTATAAGCTTCTCGGAGATGTGAAGACGGAGAATGAGCTTGCGGACAGCTTCTTTGAGTGCCTTCCCGATTCCGCCTCATTCCGGACGGCCATCTATGCCGACAACCAGGAAACCAAATCAGCAGAGGAGGTCTACGAAGAGGTCCGGGAGTATTACCTCAGCGTGGAACAGCTCCGTTTCTGCCTGGACTACTCACTGAGCAACCATCCGGACTACACGTCTCTCGAACTGGAGGAGGAGGCTTCTCTTGCTGAAGCCCTTGACATGATCAGCGAGTATGGTTTTGCCGGGTTCGACAAGTATTTCCAAATAGATGGATTCGATAAGGATGTCCAGGTTTACGCACAGAAGGATCTGCTCCTTGAAGAAGAGTATCTTCCTGAAAGCATCCAGACATGGATTGAAAAGGATCCTGCCAAGGCCTTTACCCTGATCAGTGGACTTAATACCGAATCAAGCCCATATATCGCGATTCGTTCGGCCCTTAAGAAGGAAGAACCTTTCTATGATGTAACCAATGTTGTAGAGGATGCCGATAAACTTGCACGCACGGTTGAATGGATCGTGAAACAGGGGTATAAAATTCCGCTTCAGTATTCAGATAACCGCTTCAGCACACTTAACAGCCTACTTGACAAACTCCCGGAGAACATTGAATCCCTACCGGGTCTCAAATTCACCGGATCCTTCAAGAAAGAATCAGATCAAGTCCTTTATCAGTTCCTTTCGTTTGAGTACATTGAGGACGAGGCTGCCCTGATGACGTTCCAGAACGTTTATGATAATGCCTCGCAGATTGAATCCAAGCTCAAACTTAAGCAGTTCTTCAAGGAGAACTTGATTTACGGATACGACTCCGCGAACATCAATTTCCTCATGAAGCAAGGGCTCAATGACAGAAGCCGTTACATGATCAAGACTACTGCTGAGGAAAAGAAATATGAGGAGTGGGCAACGAAGGCCTACAACTCCTGGAAGACTTCCGATGACTCTGAAGGAGTTAAAATCTTCCTCAGCAAGGATCCGATAGGCATCATCCTGTCTGTCTCCGACGAGGTCAGCGGCAAGCACATTCTCGACATCAAATCTCGTAGCGACCTATATGGTTCTGATTCCGACAAGAAGACAGTCGTCATTCAGCATCCCAACCCTGAAGGTCTATCTGAAATGAAAACACTCGAGCGTGCTGCCAGGGCGACAGATTTCTTCAAGAATCCATTCATTGCGCTTCAGGGCATTTACGTGGAAATGGTCGAGCAGGGAGTTGATCCCAACGAGTTGGACGATACCGAGAAGAAAGGCGTCGAAATGGCCAATAAACTCGGTGACGAGGCCATGAACAAACTGGCCGAGAACATCGACACGGTAAAGGACATCATCGAGGGACTGACCGAAGAGGAACTTAAGATCGTAGCCGAGAACAAGGACAAGATACGGAATCTTCTCGAGGATATGCCTGTCGAAGACGAGTCCATGGAATCGAAGGTTCGAAAGAACATCGGTTACATCGGCGAACTCATCTACGAGCAGTATCTCAAGAACGCTAAGATCAAGTACGATTATGCAGCGGCTCGCGGTGTCGGAGACTACGACTTCTCGCTCGATGCTGTTGACTCCAGGCCGAAGACCTATGTCGACGTGAAGACAAACCTCTACTCTTTCAAGGAAGAGGCAGTCCCGTTCTACATCCACAAGTCACAGAACCGCTTCATGCAGGAGCATCCTGAAGAGCCTTTCCGCATCGTCCGCATTTCACTTACAGACCTTGACCTTAACAAGTCTTATGAGCGGATGCGCGATCTGTACGGACCCGAAACGGATTATGAAGCCAGTGAGGAACTGCGGGAATACTGCCAGAAGATAGCACGGGATTACTGGCGTAAAGCCAGGATCGAGGAGTTCGACGCAGCCTCGCCAGAGTACGGTATCAAGATTGAACGTTTACCCAGATAAGACTTACCAAGATGCATCTGAGCGCAATTCAACAAAAGTATTTCGCCTGGGATCTCTCCCACAAGAAATCCACCGGGGACGATTCCCGCTTCACGGGGGTACTCTCCGAGGCGCGGGTTGACCTTAACCCCCACCAGGTGGATGCTGCGCTCTTTGCATTCAAGTCCCCGCTCAGCAAGGGGGCGATACTGGCCGACGAGGTGGGTCTCGGGAAGACCATCGAAGCGGGCATCATCCTATCTCAGAGTTGGGCTGAACACCGCCGCCGTATTCTCATTGTTGTTCCGGCATCACTCCGTAACCAGTGGAACCTGGAACTACGCGAGAAATTCTTCCTTCCGTCAACGGTACTCGTTCGATCTTCCTACGACGATCTCATTCAGTTAAAGAAGAGACCTTTCGAGCAGGACGCCATCATCATCTGCTCTTATCACTTCGCCGCCAAGCACGCGGATGAGATCCACAGTACCAACTGGGACCTGGTCGTCCTGGATGAAGCCCACAAACTGAGAAACGTATACAAAAAGAATAACAAGATCTCGAAGGCTATCCGAAACGCCCTCCAGCCATACAAGAAGGTCCTGCTCACGGCTACCCCGCTTCAGAACAACCTCAATGAGCTCTACGGACTTGTAAGTATCATTGATGGAAATTATTTCTCAAACATCGACAATTTCTCGGACGAGTACAATGCCGTTTCCACTAGGGACGCGGCCCGCTTCGGTGAACTGAAAGCGCGTCTTCAGAATATCATCCAGAGGACACTTCGCCGTCAGGTTCAAGAATATGTCCGCTTCACCAAGCGGACCGCCATGGTGCAAGACTTCTCTCTGAATCCTGCAGAACAGGAACTGTATGACAAGGTCTCCGATTACCTTGCTCGGCCACTTCTTTTCGCCATCCCGGACATCATCCGCCCGCTGATGGCTATCACCATCCGGAAGATTATGGCGTCATCATCGTATGCACTCAGTTTTACTCTGAATACGATGAAGCACCGGGTCGAGGAGTATCTTGCCACCGGCAAAGCCAAGCGCCTGATTGACGCCCTCTCTGAAGACGACGAAATCCTTGACGAGGATGACTTCGACGAGTCCGGAGGCATGGCTGTTCCAGAGGAATTCGCTTCCGTGGAGATGGCCGAGAAAGCCATGAAGGAGGAGATTCGTGACCTGGAAAGCTATATCTCCCTGGCGAAAAGCGTCGGTGAAGAGAGCAAGGCCAAGGCCCTCGTAGGTGCTCTTGCGCTTGCCTTCCAAAAAATGGAAAAACTAGGAGCCCGGAGGAAGGCGCTCATCTTCACGGAGAGCCGCCGCACACAGGATTACCTGAAGCGGTATCTGGACGCTCACGGATACGGCGGGCGCATCGTCTGCTTCAACGGCACCAACGACTCTCCCGAGACCAAGGGCATCTATTCCAGATGGCTCTCTCGCCACAAGGGCAGTGACCGAGTCACGGGAGATCCCCTTATCGACAAGAAACAGGCACTGACGGATTACTTCGAAGAGGAGGCCGACATCATGATTGCCACTGAGGCAGGAGCCGAGGGTATCAACCTTCAGTTCTGCTCGATGGTTTCTGCTCGATGGTCGTCAACTACGATATGCCGTGGAATCCCCAGAGGATCGAGCAGCGCATAGGCCGCTGCCACCGTTATGGACAGAAGCATGACGTCGTTGTGGTGAACTTCGTCAATCAGTCCAACGCGGCAGACAAGCGCGTCTACGAGCTCCTGAATACAAAGTTCAATCTCTTTGAAGGAGTCTTCGGAAGCAGTGACGAAATACTCGGGGCCATAGAATCGAATATCGATTTCGAGAAACGCCTGAGTATCATCCCTTCGATATCCTGCAGATGGAACTCGAGGATATCATCAGCGACCGGATGAAGAAAACAAAGAATGCCCTTCTGGAACACTTCGACGAGGATGTCGTGAAGAAGCTCAAGATGCGGCAGAGCGTCGATTCCGAGCGCATGAGCTTATACAACAAGCATCTATGGAAACTGGCCCTTTCCGTTCTTGACGGGAAAATGGATGACATTGACGAGAAAGAGCACAGTTTCACGCTTCGGGATGGCTTCGGTGACATCAAGCCTGGCCGGTACTCCCTGTCCAAATGGACGGAGACCTTGCAGCTTCGTAGCGGGTCACCGCTGGGGCAGTATATCATTCACAAAGGTTTGTCGCAGGATATCCCTGCTTCCGAAATGGTATTCAATCTCTCTTCCTATCCGTACAAATCCGCCACGCTTGAGGCTTTCAAGGGCCAAAGCGGCTATTGCATCGGATATAAGGTAAGTGCCAGCAATGAGCACGACAACGAAGAGGAACTCCTTATATGCGGGCTGTCTGATGACGGGGAACTCACGCCGGACGACTTCGGAAAGAAACTCCTTGAGTTGGATGTGGAAAGGGACCAACGAACTGAGATTCCTCAGGATGTAACAACTGAGCTTAACAATGCTTTCAGGGAGAGTCTTGCAGAATACAAGAACGAACTCGCAGACCGGATTCAGACTTACCTGAATACGGAGATAGACAAGCTCTACTCGTGGGCTGATGATAACATGTATCCGCTGGAGGATGAAGTCATTGCCCTCCGTAAGCAGGTGCAGGCCAACCGGCGGGCGGCCAGAAAAGCCACTTCCGCCATGGAGCGGATAGAGTTGAAGAAGGCAGAATTATCCTTGACAAAGAAGCTAAACGACGCACAGGCAAAGTGCAACGAAGCCCGGGAGTACTACAACGCCAAGTCCGAAGAACAGATTGCACTTCTTGAAAAGAGTATGGTAAATACGGTCAGTTCCGAGGAACTGTTCACTATCCGCTGGAGTATCATCTAATCCTTGCCCTCGGCAGCATTGTATATGGGCTCGAAGTGGTTCTTCTTCTGCCAAGAGACCAGCTCGTCCACATCAAAGTAGATGTTCTTCCCATTGGGCTTATAATAAGGGATAAGCTTCTTGTAGGTCAGACCGCGAAGGCCATCCACCGTCATTCCGAGGAAAGTGGCGGCT
>CACZHP010000062.1 GCA_902780935.1 uncultured Bacteroidia bacterium
AACTCTTCATGCCATGAAAAGAATCATCGTTATTGCCGTCCTTTCACTATTCGCCACGATTTCCTATGCCCAGTCTTTTTATACCAAAGGCACTCTCGACACAAAAGACTGGACCCAGAAAGACTCCCTCCAGATGCATCTCCTTAACCGTGTCAACCAGAAAGCGGCTCCCGGGTACAAGTTGTACAAGACCGACAACATGTGGACTTTCATCCGACTGGAAACCGCCACAGGGCGCCTATGGCAGGTACACTACAGTGTCGGGAATGAGAACCAACGCGGGACCCTTTCCATAAATGACACCAATCTCGGGGCTGTCTATGGCAGCATGGACAATTACTTCGGAAGACCGATAACATGTACAATTTCATCCTGCTTGACACCGAATCGGGGAACGTCTGGCAAGCCCAGTGGTCCTATGACGCCGACAAACGGGGTATCGTGAAGATTTACGAGTTCTGAGGACTCTTCTGTTTTGCAATAGCAATTCTATATTCGTCATCCTTGGTCAGCGAACAACCATTTCGCGGGAGCACCCTTTCTTTGCGCTAACTTTCAATTAAGCTGAATAGTAACAGCCATTCTGAAGAAAAAGTGTAAATTTGTAAGATTTAACCGGAAAACATCCTTCTTCGACAAAAAACGTTATAGATAATGGGAGACTTTTTAAAAACACTAATCCCCTGGGCTAACTGGTGGAACGGTGTCATTCTTACCTTCGATGTTGTTGTTCTTGTCTGTTATATTATCATATATCGGAAAACGAAAGTTCGCAATCTACTGACTTCAATGCCGGGGTTGTTCACCTCCCTGGGTATTTTGGGGACATTCGGGGCAATCTGTCAATCTCTTGCCGGCATTTCCGTCGAGCCCATGACGGTCAACAATGTCGGGAAAACAATAGGAGAGGCAGCAACATCTGCGGCTGGCTCCCTCGACCTCAAGCAGATAATCGCAGACCTTATACCCGCGTTCTCAACATCCATCTACGGTCTTGTTTTCGCTTTCTTCTCCACTTTCTTCACCAGGTTGCATTTCGCAAAGGAAGATACAGCTTTTGAGCAAACCCTCAAGTACAAAAATCCTGAAGAGGCCATTGAAGCTCTTGACGCGCATGTTCTGAGGCTGACCGAGGCCAACGAGACAAACAACAATAAGCTCACTGACACAATCGAAGCACAGAGTGAGATCCTCTCGAAGTTTGTAGATTCCTTCGTGGAGAAGATGGAAAGCACCTTCACGGCCATGAATCAGGTCATCGAAGAGCGTGTTTCCAATTTCGGCACAACCCAGTACACCCAGAGCCGTGAAATCCTCGAAGGCATCACACGCCAGCTGGGAGATGATGCACGGAGCCTTATCCAGTCCCATAAAGATTCGGTAACTGAGATGACTCAGGCCAGCACGAATGACCTTGCTGCCATCAAGACTGCACTGACAGATGCAGTCAACGAGCTTAAGACTAACACAGTAAGCGGTATCGAAGGTATTGCTCACGAACAGACTGCCGCACTGCAGAAAATCACCGAAGACTCTCTCAATAACCAGATGCGGACCATTGAGGCGCAGAACGACTTCAACTCAGAGCTGCTCAGCAGAATGTCTTCTTCCCTGGAGAATACCACAGCACGAATCATCGAGTCTGTCGGCGCTCAGATTGCGGTCCTTCAGACCGCCCTTCAGGAGAATGTGCAGCGTCTTAACGAATCCTACGACTTCATCTCGGAGAAATCGTCGAGTATCGTTTCCAACTATGAGCAGGCAACTGAAGCCTATCAGGATGCCGTTCAAAACGCCCATGACCTTAACGAGCAGGTCGTCAAGGGCCTTGACAAGGTCGGCGACAGCCTCAAGAGCGTCGGCAAGACCAATGAGGGCGTTGATCAGATTCTCGAACTCATTAAGGACAAGGAGACAAACATGGAGGCCATTGTCATGCGTATCGAAGAGCTTGGCAGCGCCATCGTCACACTCCAGAAGCTCGAATCCGTCCTCTCCAAGATTGCTAACAAATGAGAAGACTGAATTTTCATAACGACGGCGAGGAGCACAATTTCTGGCAGAACTACACGGACCTCATGTCCGGATTCCTCATCGTCTTTATCATTGCCAGTCTTGTGGCCTATTCAAGCTACAAGATCTATGTCGATCTTTATCACGAGAAAGGCATCACCGAGGCAAACATCAACGACATTATCATTAATGCGGACCTCTATGAAAAGATCCGGCAGTTTCAAGACGCACAGAAATCACTCAACTCGCAATACTTCCGGTATAACGAGGAGTACAAACGCTTTGAATGCAAAATTGATGTCCAGTTTACCGCCAATGACTTTGAGAATATCCGTCCGGAGTACATCGAAGATCTGAAGAATGCCGGCGTGGAGTTGGATTCGATTCTGACAAAATTCACCGAGACAACAGGTGTTATGTTCAAGGTAATTGTCGAAGGGCGTTTGGCAAATGACCTTAAAAATGGAGGCGCGAACTGGGTAACGCCCGAAAGTAACCCGAAAGCTTGGAAAGCAGCGATGGAGAACAGCTATAAGCGAGCTTTGACAGTCGTTGAGCTATGGCGATCCAACGGGATCCTCAGCAACCTTCTTTATAACGACCCGGCCAAGTCCGCTGCCAAAGTAAACACCTCTCACAACTATACGGGAGAGTTGTTCGTTAGCGGATCGGGCTTCGGCGGCCAGCACAGATATAAGTTCTCTCCTCAGGACCCTGAAGGCGAGAACCGTAACAAGACATTCATCATCCAGATTATCCCGTATATCAATTTCTGACATGAAAGTACGCGACATACAGAAATACCTTGAAGGGCGCTGCCCATCCAGTTCAATCTCCTTGCTTGGGACTGACAAGGAGCCGTTTCTGGAGACGATATACGGACAGGATCAGGAACTTGATTCCACCATCCGGGATGTGGCGAGCTTTGCCAAGGACTCGGAGGAACAGCTCTTTTACGAATTCGTACAGAACGCATTCGACGCCAATGCCGATTCGCTTTGTTTTTTCTTCGATAAGGACTATCTCATAGTGCTGAACAACGGAGATCCCTTCTATACGGACCCCAGGGAAGAAGACAAGCGTCCCAGGGACGGTCAGCTCTATAACTTCCTTGCGAAAGGGAAATCCATCAAGGCTGGGGACGAGAAGAAGAGCGGTGAGTACGGACAGGGTTCAAAACTCCTTTACACGCTAATCTCCGACAAGAGTGCCGCCAGCAACAAGACCGCCCTTATCAACGCCATCAAAAATGAGAGAAAGGGGCCTTACCTCGTAAGCTGGCGGAATGTTGACCAGTTGAATAATTTCCGGTTCCAGCCCACTGAGGGTTGGAATTATACCGATCCTCATGCCGAGCAGACAGACCTTCTTGTCTGCAAGATTCTCATGACTTACTACCCTATTGCCCCAGGAGTAGATAAGAATCTCTTCTCGATGAAAGAGTTCCACGACATCCGGAAGGCTTTTGAGAATCTGGTGGATCCCAAACGGAATATCAACCGTCTGAAGAAAGGTACTGCCATTATTATCCCTCTTGGCAAAGGGCAGTATGAAGCCATCGCCGCTGAAGATAACCTAAAGAAAGTGATGGTGCGTCTTGGTGGCTTTGCCTCTCTCACGAGTGACAAGGAGCGCAACTTCGGACGTCACCTTGAACACATCTATGTGGCTGGACGGGAAGTGGAGATGCACCCGGTGAAGTCCCGGTTTGTCGAGTTCTCTCTTGACGGTGACGATTTCACTTTCCAGTTTGCGTTCAATCCCGTTTTTGCGAAAGAGAATTACGTCACCCTGTTCAAGACCTTGCCCGTACTCGGTGCAAGATACAGGATGGGTTTTATCATCGACTCGCAGAACTTCGAACTTGACAGCAGCCGACAGCGAATCAACGATACTCAGAAGACCGGTATACAGCTCGAAAAGGCATTTAGCCTTCTTCTGGAGGACATAAAGGGAATTCAGTCTTCAGACAAGGAGCTTTTCGACTATATCTATGATTCGCTGATGGCTTCCTGGCCCGGAAAAAAGGACGTTGATGTCCAGTTCATCAGTAAGCCGTTCTATGATACTTTCTCACCTTTCATAAGGGACAATGTCCGGACTGCAGACGGGGCCTATCGCCCTATGCAGTTCGTCAGAAAACCCGACGAATCTGCAATCGGCCTACCCTTGGAAGCCTTAGGGATAAAAGGGCTGAGCTGGATCAGTGAAGACATCAAGGCCGGCAAGATTGACCGCTTTGATATTGACGTTCAGCTTCTGTCATTGAAGGATATCCTGCTTCAGGCTGACGATGAGAAATTGTCATCTTGGATCAAGACTCTTGGGAAAGAACAATATGGGAAGCTTCACGGAGAGTTCCTCCGTCTGAGTAAGTTCGATGACCAGATTGGCCAGAAGCCCATCTTCCTCTCAAACAAGGGTGAAGTGTATTCTTTTAACGACCTGCTTTCCGCAAAGAACCACGTTATTCTGTACGACGAGCAGTTCGGCCATTCTCAACTCGACCGGTGCCCAGATATAGAGTATATTCTCGGCCCCGTCACCTCCCGAAACAATGACGCCACCAGCAACCTCGGGACAATCAACGTCTCAAAGATTGCTGAGCATATAGATTTCTACCGCGAGAACGACGCGCGGATTGATGCTGCCTGTCAGATACTGGCTGATAGCCTGAGGTTCCCCCGGACAGAGACAGCCATCCGGAACAAGATTGAACTTTTCCGCGGCTTGGATGGGAACTTCAAGCCGTTGAAAGACCTTATCAAGGATAAGCCCGAGGGGACTACCCTTTTT
>CACZHP010000063.1 GCA_902780935.1 uncultured Bacteroidia bacterium
TGGTAATGACACTTGCAGGAATCGAAACAGACCTAAGCCTTGTGCAATAAGCGAACGCAGAATCTCCTATGCTCGTTACGCCTTCCGGAAGAACTACGCTTGACATAGTTTTGCGCTCTTGAAAAACGCCATCACCAATTGCTGTAACGCCTTCAGGAATAACAACATTCTCCTCGAGACCTTCGTACTTTACAAGCACACCATTCTCAATCTGAAAATCCACGGTAATACCTCCTCATATCGAACTAGATGATCCTCATTTCCTTGTTCAACGATTATCCACCGGCACTTCGATTATTGCTTTCTGTAACAACCGTACATATGCCTCCCGCACCTCTTCAGGCCCGGCAATAGTCATATCCCCAACATATCCCATCACCCACGAGAAAAACGTGGTGGAGGCGCAGACCCTGATGTTCACATCGAAGGTCTCCTCTGCGATGTTGAACGGCTCCACGTCCTTGCCGAAGTAGTCGATGATGTGGTCGATCATGTGGTGGCGGCAGCGCAGCGTCACCGTCTCCATGTCGCCTTCATCGTACATGTTGAAGATGCGCTCGGTATAGTCGCGCACATTGAAGCTTGCAGGCGCGGGTTCTCTGGTTTCCCGCGTCAGCTTCGGGATGCCCATGCGGTCTATGCGAAACACGACCACCTTCTCCCGCTCGTCCGACCAGCCCACGAGGAAATAGCGCTCGTGCTTCCAAATGGTGACATAAGGGGAGATGACATACCACTTCCCGTCATGCCGGGGCACGCGCTCCTTGTTTAGGTTGAATTGGTAATACTGAAATGTGATCCTTCTATCGGACCGAATCGCCTGCTGGATCTTCTGCACGGTGTACAGAAGCTGTGAATTGGGGGTCTTGATAAACTCGGAAATCATGATACCAGGCTTCAATTCTTCCCGATGGGAAGGCCCGGCCATGGCGATCAGCTTGGAAATGAGCTGCCTGCTTCGCGTCTGGGAGATGAACTGGGAAGAGGAAACCGCGTCGATCAGGATCTGCAATTCCGGCGCATCCAGCGGCCTGTCTACATAGCTGTAGGTAGTCGTCAAACCATTGGATTCGTTCACGACGATGTCGTGCCCGGCGTCTTGAAGCGCCGCAATATCACTTCGCAGCGTTTCAGTAGAAACAGGGCAATCCTTTTCCTTCAGCGCAGAGCGTATTTCAGCGGTAGAGACAGCACAATCTTCGTCTGAATGACTTTGGAGGTACTGCAGCAAATACAAAATCCTGTTTTTGTTCGCCACGAGTGTTCTTCCCCTTGTAATTCGTTAATTCGCAATTAAGTATAACATAGTATTCGCAGATTGTAAATATTTACCCCCTCCAGAGAATTCGATAGGTCATTGTCACTATACTCATGCCTTGGTAATAGCAAACAAAAAAGCCCCGACCACCCGGAATAACACAGTTCCGAGTGATCGGGGTTGCTTACACTTCAACATGCATCCCGCATGTCAGGCAAAACTTCATCCCACCCTGTGGGCTGACCGTAACCGTGTCTACCATGATGCACCACAGGTCCTCCGTGAACGCCTCGCCCGCTTGCTCCAGGCTCTGAATGAACAGGTCAATCCTTTCAGCGTTGCGCTGCTTTTCAGTGATTCTCGCGTCCAGCTCGGCAATCTTCTCGTCAAGCATCGCCCCTTCCGCAACCAGCTCATCGTAGCGAGCATTATAGGCGTCCTGATCCTGCGCTACGGAAGCGTTTCGCGTGATTTCCTGCTGGAAAAGGATATCCACGTCCTTGTGCTTTCCAACCAGGATCACCCGTTCCGTCTCCAGCTGGGATACGTCACCAACCTGGCTTTGCACCTCTCGGAGATTGGCAATGATTTCCTCCCGTCCCAAGGCCAGCTTTGCCAATACCTGTTCAAAGGCCTCTTTTATCTGTTCTTCGGTAAGGGTCGGCGTTGTGCACTTCAGTTTCGGCCCTGCTTCTCCGACTCCACTGAACTTTGAATTGCACTGCCACACCACTCGACGGTACTGGTCAGTAGAATGCCATGTCTTTGAACCGTAGATCTGCCCGCACTGTGCACAATAAATTCTGCCTGAAAAAACGCAAGAGCCTGTGGAATGGCGGCCTTTCCGTTTCTCCAGCTCTGCCTGGACCCGTTTGAAGGTCTCCGGCGGGATGATGGCCTCATGATCGCCTTCGACATAGTACTGGGGCACTTCACCGTGGTTTTTCAAGCGATCCTTTGACAAGAAATCAATGGAATATGTTTTCTGAAGCAGTTTATCTCCCATGTACGTCTCGTTCGAAAGGACCCGCCTTATTGTGGTGTATGACCACTTTTTCTTTCCCGCAGGCGTGGGAATCCGAGGACAGGATGACCGGTTTCTGCGCCTTGCCGAGGAGCTCCAGAACGGGGTCGGACGGGTAGGGCGATGTACGGTATCCCCGCGAGATGGCGCCGGTGTTCAGTTCGAACACAGCGGGGGTCTCGAACAGTTCCAAAAGCGCGTCGTTCTGCGCTTTTACGTACCGCGGGTCGGTCACGTCGATGAGGTCGTCACGCTCGATGAATTTGGTGATGAGGTCAAAGTGCGCGATGATGTCACAACGGGTCTTCTCATAGAGGTTCCCGACCAGCTCATAGTAGTCTTCCACAAAGGCCATGGCGTCGCCGCCATACCACTCCTCCACCCCGCGGCGCTGGGTCTCAGCGTCACAGTCGACAGAGATGTAATTGCCGTCCTTGAAGACGCAGTGGACCCCGCCGATGACGTAGTCGTAAAGCGGCAGGTCGTCGGTGTCGCTGCAATAGTCCTGTTCGATGCCGAGGAAGACTTTCATCTGTTCTGCGAACTCGTTCTTCAGCCCGTAAACGGTCTCCCGGTAGTGCACGGCGGCATCCGGTTCCATCGTCCACATCGGGTCGAAGTCGAGCCAGGAATGGCCGGAAAAGCCGATCTCCCAGCAACCGAGTGCCAGGGCCGCTTCCGCCATCTCCTTCGGCGTGTTCGCACCGTCACAGTAGGTGGTGTGCATGTGGAAGTTGTTGAAACTCATACCATTTTTTCCTGTTTGACCTTGTGGTCGATGATGTGGCGGGACGCCAGTTCTTTCAGGACGTCCGACACGGTGATGCCCATATGGACCATGAGGACCATGACGTGATACATGAGGTCCGCGATCTCATAGATGGTCTCTTTCTTGTCATCCCCCTTGGCGGCGACGATGACTTCGGTGTTCTCCTCACCGACCTTCTTCAGGATCTTGTCGATGCCCTTCTCGAAGAGATAGGTGGTGTAGGAACCTTCCGGACGGCTCTCGTTGCGGCCGACCAGCAGGTCATAGAGGCCCTGGACCGAGAACTCATGACGGGTCTCGCTCTGGAAGACCGGGTATTCGAAGCAGGAGTCGGTGCCGAGGTGGCAGGCCGGGCCGTCCTTTTCGACGACGACGACCAGCGCATCCTTGTCACAGTCGGTCGTGATGGAGACGATGTGCTGATAGTTGTTGCTGGTCTCCCCCTTCAGCCACAGTTCCTGACGGGACCGGGACCAGAAGCAGGTGAGCTCCTTCTCCATGGAGATCTTCAGGCTCTCCGCGTTCATGTAAGCGACGGTCAGGACCTTCTTCGACTCGCTGTCGACAACGACGGCGGGAATGAGGCCATTCTCATCGAATTTCAGTTCCTCGATCGAAACAAAATTAGTTTCCGGCATTGGTAGAAAACTCCTTTAAATAGCGAAATACTGTCGCTTTATAATCACGCATTTTTTCGTAGGAAAAGTTTGCCGCAGCAAGAATTGAGCTTTGCGGGGTACGCCGAAGGCGTTATTGATTCCCCCGTACAGCCTCCGCAACGCGTACGGTCAGAAACATAGTCGTCTCGCTCGCTTGGAGCGCTTCGCGACACTCCTTGTTTCTTCCAGTTCAACAGCCTTGCTTTATCTGCCGCAGGCAGCGCAAGTCTGTGAACCCTTCGCAGCAAGGCAAAGCTTTTCCAGAAAAAATGCCAAACAATATCACAATCTTACGTTGATTCCATTCTTCCGCAGCTCTTCTTTGAGGTCTTTGATCTCGACTTCGCCGAAGTGGAAGATGCTGGCGGCGAGGCCGGCGTCCACGTTCGGGATGGCGCGGAAGAGCTCGACGAAGTGGTCGATGCCGCCGGCGCCGCCGGAGGCGATGACCGGGACGTTC
>CACZHP010000064.1 GCA_902780935.1 uncultured Bacteroidia bacterium
CTTGAGCTGACGGTAAAGAGAGAGAAGGACATCGACAGAAGGACGGTCCTCGCCTTGGAGCTTGTGAAGTTCGCACCTCATTCAGGCATCATGCTGCTGGGCGACATTCTGGAGTCAGGATTGTATACGAAGTATCTTCTGGAAGCATGGATCTCCTGGAGGGCAAATCTCCAGATGGATTACAGCCCATCATCATTCAGTGTCATTCCGAACAACTTTTATGACCAGATTCGCGTAAAATGCCTGAATACCTTCCTTAGGCACTATCAGGCAAATAAGGATGGTAACACGTTATGCCTTATGGAGAACATGCTGCTCTGCGAGGTGCTTCACCGAATGGCCTCCATAGCGGGTAACGAAAGTCTGGCGACATGCGCTCAACTCTCATACGATTATTTCATTCACCCGAGGCTGCTTGACAAAGAGTGACGCCTCCGGCGAACATAGGTTTCGTTTATATTCATTACCTTTGCACTATCAAATGATAAAGATATGCCCGTAAACAAAGACGCAATGGCCAGGTACCGCATCCTTGACAAGATGCTTTCTGACCCCAATCATGACTATACCACCGCCCAGATCCTTGAAAGGGTCTGCCGCGAGTATCCTACTCATAAGGTGTCCCTTAGGATGATACAGAAGGATATCCTGGCCCTGGAACAAGATTTCAATAAGGAGATCGAGAGGGGCAGGGGAGGACGCGGCACAGTCCGCTACAAAGACCAGTCAAGCCCGCTTTTCTACCAGGAGCTCACTTCCGATGAAGAAGAGATCCTGCGCGAAGCGCTTCGAAGCCTCGGTCAGTTCGAGGGCCTGGACAGCTTCACCTGGTTGGAACTCCTTCGCAAGAAGCTGGAGATGCCTCAGGGGAAGAAGGAAAGGCCGGTCATCTCGTTCTTCAAGAATGACCTCCTTCAGGTCGACGGCAACCTTCTGGGGCAACTCTTCCTCGCTATCTCCGGCAAGAAGGTTATCCGTTTCGGATATCGCAGGTTCGAGAAGAATAACGAGCCTTACCAGAAAATCACCGTATATCCATATCAGCTCCGTCAGTATAACGACCGCTGGTTCCTTCTCTGCAACCCGGTCGGCAACGAGCAGTATCCATTCGACCCCGCGCTCATCTACAACTACGCACTGGACCGCATGGACGGGAAGATTGAGGTTGTCGAGGGAAAGCCGTTCATAGAGACCCCGATAGACATTGACTCCAGATTTGAGGAAATTATCGGCGTGACCTACCAGAAGGGCGTGGCAGTAGAGGATATCTTCTTTGCCGTGAAGCCGCAGTCCGTGGATTATATCCGGACCAAGTACATCCATCCTTCCCAGGACGAAGTCAATTTTGAAACGGAAAAGGACTTCAAGAGAAGGTATCCTTCGCTCAAGGACTGCAAGTTCTTCTTTGTGAGCTGCCGGCCTAACTATGAGCTATACAGCCGCTTTGCTTCTTATGGCGACGCCATAATCATCGTGGAGCCTAAGGAGATCCGGGATAAGGTCCTGAAGACCTTCATGAATGCTGCGGAGAACTATTCCCAACTGGAAACGGTATGAATGCCTGGGGATACGAGACAATAGAAGTGGGCAAAGAGGATCTCGAGCAACTTCAGGGGCTCGATATCGTTGCCTTCCAAATAGCGGAACCGGGGGCAATGGGTTATCATGGCGGAGTGTTCTTCGTTACTTCTGACAAGAAAGTCTATTCCACCTGCTACCTTGAGCCCTCCGCATATACCGGTAATCATAGGGGGATGTCTTACCAGGATCTTGAATCCGTCTTCCCGCCACTAAGGGAATTCGACCACGGTTTATTAGGGTATAACGTTGTTGTGCCGGACGGTTGGCACTATTCTTATCTCGGGTGCGGAAATCACCTCCTTGTGAAGGAGTCGCTTTGGGATCCGTTTGCGAAGAAAGTCGCAGAAACAGATGCAATGCAGACTAAATCCTATTTGTACAATAACTGGCTGCAGACGATTCAGAGTATCCTTTAAGGAAGAATGCAGGAACCCCGAACTCTTTGAGGATTTCGGGGTTCTCTCGTAAAAGGTATCCGGCAAGAGTATCTCGCTGCTCTGCAATTCCTATCAGCAGGTGAACTATTCCGACTGGCTTCTTGTCGACCAGGTTTGCAGTCAGTCCGGCAATCTCAAGCGCCTCCCGAAGGGATGCGGACACCATCACTGCTGAGTGATTGTCATGAGAAGCTGGTAGGGAAGAAAGAAAGAGAAGAAGACGGCTCTTGAAGAAATCTGGATCCATAGACAGCTTGCGCAGACATTTCTGAAACTCCTGGTTGGAACTTATCAGAAACAGGACATGCTCAGGTGTTACGAAAGGATTATGAGATTCTTCCGCATTCATTCTGGCTTTCTCAAGGATATCGTAAGCCAAAGGACTGATTATCCTTTCTTGTTCGTTCATTCTAAGCACGCTTGTTTGTATGATGCAAATATATGATTGTGTAGCGAAATGATTTTTCGCACAACTGAGTGTGAATTAAAAACTTGCAATTATCATTTAAAGACGGTTTATTTATCGCTATCTTTGCGTTATTGAGAATCGATTATGAACTATTTAGCTAACAAGTCTCTACGGTTTATCGCTGACCGCTTCGAAGAATGGTCCGGTGGAATGTGCATATCACAAGGTCCTATAAATGCTGAAATTACAGCAATCGCAGACAAAAATTGTGTTCGATTCGAGGTTATCGGAGCGGATAACCTCCGGATGCGCAAACACGCGTCCTTCGCTCCAATATCCGAAGGGGGCATGTCTATGGATATGGGGACCCGGCTGCAATATTTCAATCCGGCCTTCTCGGAGGGAGATCCACTTGACCTAATAGTTTGCCATGTATTTTACGAAGGGAGGACAATCTCCTACATTCGTTTTGCGATGAGTTTCCCTGATAGGATTATCGAATTCTATGGCAAAACGGTTTCGTTCGATGGTATCGATAGACCGGTAGTCACTTCTGGCCAAAGGTATCCTAGTTTTAAAAAACTATTCATCGATGATTTGGCAGACCACTATCGCCTTCTCTTGAAAGAGAATTCTGTCTCAATTGCGATTGTCGACCATCAGTTAGCATGCGTGGCTTTCTGTATTAAAAAATACCTAGCCTTTCTCGCAATGGATAATGATTGTGACGGACTTTTACGAGATCAAGTTTTTAAAGATGTTTCCTCGATTATCTCTGAATTCTATCCATTATTTGGGGACAAGTCTCTTGACTCACCGAGAAATTGGTTTAGGCAGTTAATTTCAAATCCTATAAATGCGGAAGCGTTCATGGAATACTACTACACCTGTCTAAACACTGGACAGCACATAGACGGGTGGCAGATTCAGAACAAGTTCAGATTATTGTAAGATCATTCAGGAAGAACGCACATTCTGAGCACGTCAAAGAGTGTCTCTATTAGGACATTTATCCCCATTGTCTTCCTTTCCAAGCTCTTGTTCTTTTTATGGAATACGGCTGCTTTATCTTTAAACCGATTAGGGAGATAGCTTGAAGCTTCGTACAGTATTAGCGATGCGGGAGATTCAGTTAGGGCCAAGAGTTCCTCTCCGGATAAGAACAAATATTCCCGGAAGCGTCTGGGTAGATAACAAAGGTTCCAAAGAATAATATTCCCGTTTTCCGTATTCAAAGCTTTAATCTTTTCAGCGTTAAGCAGGAATGCTTCTTCATAATCCAGTTTCACGTCTCCATCAGAGATGTGAATTACAGTTGGTGGATATGAGAATCTGTTATCTTCCTTGGCAGTCCACTCTAACAGCAATTGATGTACATATTCAAACGCCTTGTCGTACCGGCCTCTGGTGTCCTCGTCCTTGGGATCTACCCATCTAAACTTATCTCCAGGGCCCTTTACATGGGAAAGCAACTCCATGGGAGAATGAAATGGTTTATCTGCGAGGTCACCATTCCAGGCCGGAGATACATCATTCCCGTAACCAATCACGGCAATATCATACAAATGACTTATTGTTCCGTCATCCGCGATGCACTTTTTAAGAAAGCAGTCAATCTGTGTGTTGATTGCTTCTGCGACAAGATCGGAGATGTAATCATACTCGACGTTATTCAAAATGGTACTTTTTGCCATCATATATCTTCGGGGATATTTCCAATATGATTAATGTGAATGGTCCCTTCTATGTCTACTGATAAACGGCTTATTATAGATGGGTCTTTTTCCAACATACTCAACAGGTCGCGCATATTCTCTATGCGTTCTCCTCCAAAGTAAGGATTATCAAGCCAGAATGTGGTATTATGTGGGCGCAGCGCCTTAAGGTCAATTGTTAGCACAGAGAGTTCGCTGAAACGTCCCGTTGCCATCATGGAGGAAATGATCGATGGAGACGGATCAAAGGCGTATAGGTGAACTGAATTCTCCCGTTGCAGGCGTTTATCCAATCTTTGACTTATTGCATCGCCACCAGACCTTGGGCATGAGAACCCATTCTCCTTGATCTGAGACCATGATGCAAGGCCCCTTTCTTTCAGTATTGAAGCAATGTTGTCCTTATCCGTAACGTGATACAGATTGGTTATCCCATTTCTGAAAGATTGATACCCGAACAATCGAATTATGTTCGGGCTCTGTTTCCACCTCATAATAGGTGTACGGTCTTGTTGTATCCTCGTAAGAAAGGATTCTGCCGTTATCATTCTTGAACCTTGCATACCGAGGTTGTGTAACACCCAGTATTTCCAGTTTTAATTCGGAGCCTCTTTTTGTGTATGTCAAACGGATATCCCTATGATTTGGTCGGGCAGACAATACTCTTCCTCCTTCAATTCGCTGAAGGAACGTGGCAGTATATTTAACCACCTGTTGATCGCTTGGACGTATTTCTGTTTCTTGAGTTGCCGGTCTGGACGGTTTTTTCATTGCCCGGAGTTCTTGACACAACTTCCCGTTTTTGTCACAAGCGAGCATCCTGACGTGTTGGCTTTTTTCTTTGTAATCCCATTCATCCAGCTTCTTTAAACCCCATTCGAGAACAGGAACAACAAGATTGCCAGGACAAACAAGGTAACAGAGCTTTCCTTCCTCCGTTTGAATGCTTTTCTTTGGATCCACATATCCAACGATGCCATTTATAGGACAAATCCCCTCGCTAAGCCAGTAGTCATAATTGGCTCCAACAGAGACCTCTTCTGACGTATCTGGATTAACCAAAGTAAAAACCTTA
>CACZHP010000065.1 GCA_902780935.1 uncultured Bacteroidia bacterium
AGGACCGTGACAAGGCCGTCTTCGAGAAAGTCCAGAACATGACCCTCGCCGACGTGAAAGCCTTCCAGGAGAAGTGGATCAAGAATCGTGAATATGTCTACGGCTTCCTTGGCCGCGAGTCCGACTTTGACATGGACTTCGTGTCCACCCTCGGTCCCGTCACCCGCCTCACCCTCGAAGAGATCTTCGGGTACTAACTACTATGTGATTCGTCGGTCGTTATCCCGGCCACCTTCCTTTACCTGTTATGTAAATGTTTTATTACTAGCTAATTGAATAATCAGACGGTCCCGATTTTGGGACCGTCTGATTGCTTAATATCCACATTATCAAAGGATTCCGTAACAGTGCTACCAAATACTGTCAACCTCTATCAGCTTACTTTTACCTATGTAGAAACTTGTATATAGACGAAGGGCTTGCGTGAGTCCGATTCTTAAGTATCCAGAAGAGACTGTCCTTCGAGTCTTCTGAGAGCTTCTCAAAGTTGAGGCTTGATCCTTTATAACCTAATGATTTGACTATGGCGAGCATCTCTTGGTAGCATGAATGGTCACCGTATTCATCCTCAAGATCGAATTCCGATCCTGCGTTTGATTCTACAGCTGTAATCAATTTCCCGAAATCTCCGTACAATTCTACCAGATCGTTGTAAGCGAGGAAGTTATACTTGAAGATTATGTAGTCGATAAGTTGATTGCTTTCATCTTTGTCCAAACCTTTGAAGAGATCTTTTAGCGCGCTGTATGACAAATATTTCCCATTGTTGTAGAAGTAATCGACTTTCCTTAACGCAGATCTCATCACGTTCCGGCAATGGTCTTTTCGGAGTTTATTTGAGAATGGATTGTGATTGTCATGATAAGCCAGGAGATTCCATCTGTATTCCAAGGCGGTCTTGACCATCCTTCCGGCAACAGGATTATTGAACACATATGCTATGCAGCCCATTATTATCTTTATTCCTCTCTTGATTGAACTGCCGAAAGGACTTTGGAACAATGGTCCTGTTCTCTCATATCGAACATTATACTCTCTTGCGAAAACAGAGGTAATCCGATGGATAAAACAACGTAAATCATGCAGGGAGGTTTCCTTGAACAGAAAATGAACGTGGTTGAACATTGGGCAGAATGCCAGAACTTTCAACCCTATCCTATGGACGGTGACGCTGACGATAGTGTAGAATACCAGCAAGTCTTCCAGGCGGTAAAATATCCCAAAGCCCTTGAGGCCTTTTATGAATGCGTGCCTTGCTTGCATGGTTGAAGTATTTATAGTTTAAGTTACCGGTGCGCCGGTAAGCCGATGCTAAAATACTAATTAAAAGTCAACTTGACAAAAGTGGTAGTGCTGTTATGTAAGTGTCTTATTCTTAATATATTAAATGATCCAACGGTCCCAAAATCAGGACCGTCTGATTGCTTAATATCCAGATTGTCAATCTATTTCGTAACAGCTCAGTCCTGACGGGTTGAAAAGGATTGCGGCTGGAAATAACTGCTGGTTTAGACCTGTGACGACCAGTGAAGGGGCGGTAGGCGAGAGCGATTACCGTACAAATGAGACCTTTCCTTCTTTTGAGACGCAGATCTCCTTCACTCCGTCTTCGACAAATATGGGAGGAAGTCCGGGTTCGAAGTTATCTATGGCGATGGAGGAGCGGGTAGAGAGATATTCAGAATAGGCCGCTGCAGCCTGCTTTCGACCAGCAGCATCAGCTTCTACGAAGGTATCGTAGTCAAAGGTCCAGTCCTCTCCTTTACCCATACGCATGATGTGCCTGTAGATCGCTTCCCGGCTTGGGGCGTTGAACACGGCTCCAGGAGCGTAATCCATTCTCATCATGCTATTTTCAGTAGGACGGAATACTCCTTTAGAGTAATACCCTCCGCCTTCAAACACACCGAGTCCTTCTTCGGAGTACCTTGGATCTTTCAGGAAACGGCTCCACCGTACCTGTTCAGGATCGCTTCTCCAGTCGAGATTGAGGAGCATGCCATATTGCCAGGCATTCTCATAAGCTTCCTGGGCGTTGGGATGTGGCTTATCGTACAGCGAATACTCGTCATCCAGAAAAGCGAACCCGTGACCTCCCAACTCATGATTTACGACAGTTGGCCTGTGCTCTATCGATTCAAAGATAACACCTAGGCAGGAACCGTCTGAATACCAGTCGCACCAGCTGCGGCCCAAGCTATTATCGATGTTCAAGAACACGCAGACCTTGTTTTCCTGGCCATTTGGATTAGGAACCAATCCGGCGTATTGGTTGCAGACATCGATCAGGACGGCGTTCCGGTTGCCGCCTTCATCAGTCTCGCCTGCCTCGGTGTCCCTGGTCAACTTCCTCTCTATTTCAGGACTTCCGAACAACCCGTGTTTGCTGACTACTTTTACGGTATAGACGGAGAACCAGTTTCTAAATGTCTTGTAAGGCTCATAAACGAAGAACTGATCCATCCATTGCCTCATGACAGTCTCGTATTTGCCTCCGGGTTCCATATCCTTGTCTAGAAAGCCGTCTCCAAGGAAAACCAAATTAATGCCAGCTCCTTCAGAAGCTTTCTGAAGACAGACCACTTCTCCATCCTTTGAATAATCGGTTGAGGCATACAGGAAGTCGAAGGGGGAGTGCCCTTCTTCGGTTATCCTGTAACCATAAATCCTCCATCCTTCCGCTTCCTGATAGAGAAGGGCTTTCCCAGCCGGAACATAAATGAGGCATTCATCTTTGATCCAGGAGAACTCGTTATCACTCAAAGTCGGCGGTGTCTCGGCCAGGACATCGATTCTCGAGAGCGGGATGCCGCCGAATGCTCCATTTCCTATGCTCTTGACACTATTGGGAATGATCAGCCGCGACAGACCGGTACAATTAATAAAAGCGGAATTGCCGATTGTCTCAAGTCCCTCCGGAAAAGAGATAGAGACAAGTCCCTTTAATCCGTTGAAAAAATTATCCGGAATAGTCTTGAGGCTTGTGAAATACTTTAATTCATCGAAGGAACTGACTTCGGAGAAATCACCCTGAAGATTCTTCACGGAGGAAGCTTCTTTCTCTGAGAGCTCCCCGTCGCGGTTGGAGTCCCATTGTTTGACGCAAATGTCCTTTGCCGCCTGGTCTTTGAACGTAATCAGGATCGACCCTTTTTCCTGGTGGACGGTCACTGTCTTTAGCAATCCGTTCTCGGAGTTAGCGAAGGTGATGTTTCCAGTCCTGGCATCACAGCTTCCGTAACTATCGTTGCAGGCAACCGTGAAGGAGTAGGTATTCTTATCTGGAGAGACACTGGCTTGTCGGATCCATCCATCCGAAATCTTGATGGAGACCTCCACATTCGTGTTTACATTGACGCTGAAACTACCACCATCCCCGCTGATTGAATACTCTGTCTGGCCGATTGAGAGTACGGGATCGGGGGTCTTTTGGCATGATACGAAACCAAGGATCGCGATTATCGGGATAATCGCCAGGAATCTATTATCCATAAGAATGGTTGTGTGACTTGAATATATCTTATATTCCGAACTCGCGCTTGATGAGGTCGACGGAATCCAGTTTTTCCCAGCCGAAGAACTGGACTTCTTTCTGGACCGGCTTACCGTCTTCGTAGAGGGTCACATTTTCCGTGTAGGGCTTCCTGCCGAAATGGCCATAGGCCGCAGTAGGGGAGTAGATGGGATTCTTGAGTCCGAACTTGCGGATGATTGCAGCAGGACGGAGGTCGAACAACTTGCCTATCTTGTCTGCTATCTCTGCGTCAGGGATTATTCCTGTCCTCTTGGTGTTGACATAAACGCTCACGGGCCTGGCGACACCGATAGCATAGGCGATCTGGACCATCATCTCCTCGGCAACGCCTGCCGCTACCATATTCTTGGCTATATATCTTGCGGCGTAGGCGGCACTGCGATCCACCTTTGAAGGGTCTTTCCCCGAGAAGGCACCGCCGCCGTGGGCTGAGCGTCCACCGTAGGTGTCGACGATTATCTTCCTGCCGGTCAGGCCTGTGTCTCCT
>CACZHP010000066.1 GCA_902780935.1 uncultured Bacteroidia bacterium
CAGTGCCGCAAGTATCTGCATTAGGTTACTGAGGCGGGAGGTACAAACTTTAACAAGCGGACTCCAAAGCCGCATTCGAATTTAAGTACTCTCTCCCAAAGGAAGTCTGTTTACCAGACAGGATTTCAATTGCATTATGAAACATAGCAGTTGACATAAGGCTGCTGATGCTTCATGACGAAGTAAATACGATTGACCAGACGGCGAGCAATCTTAATGATAGCCTTGCTTGGTTTCATCTTCCGGCAATAGTCAACAAATGCAGAGGACAGATCAGGGTCCTTTCGTGAAGCCACCCACGCCGCTTCTACAATCAGCCATCTCAATTTTGCATGCCGGCGAACGGTGATATTGCCGGTCCCGTCATGTTCGCCACTTGAATAGCACATCGGAACGATGCCTACATAGGAGGCGAAATGAGCAGCATCCTTGAAACGAGCGATGTCATCCACCTCTGAGATTATCGTCAAGCCAGCCAGTTGTCCGATTCCAGGAACGCTCATCAAATATCGGAGTGGCTCTTCAAAGCGTTCCGTCCTTGACAGTAGGCGAAGTTCTTTCATCATCTTGAGTTGCTGGCCACGAAGATCTTCATACTGGGCAATCAATAAATCAAGTGTCTTCCTCCCATAATCAGTCTCCAGCTCCAAGCCTTTCAACCATAGGACAAACTTGTTGGTCCACGTACACCCTGGGCGTTGAAACTCTTCAGGAATATCAATTCCCAAATACCTTAGGTGGGCCTTAATCCTATTCTTATGACGAGTCTGGTCTTTCGTCAGTGAGTCTCTCAATCTTATCAAAGAGCGTATCTCTGTTGCAAGACTGTCAGGAACATATATCCCTTTCAGTTCTCCAGAACGTAAACTTCTGGCAAGTTTACCACTATCTATGGCATCTGTCTTTCTCAGCCTCTCACCTGCCATCGTTGGAACATCTGCCGGGTTCACAACTATGTTGTTTATCCCCAGGTTGTGCAGTTCCCAATGTATCCAGAATCCGCAGAAGCCGGCCTCGTAGACCGAGTAATACTCCGCATCCGGATAGGTGTTGGTCAGAAACTTGTTCAAAGCAGCAGGGCTGGGATCCTGCGTGAACTTCTTTAAAACAGCCTGCTCTGACAGGACAGTTACCGACCAACTCCTCAGGTGTACGTCTAATCCAACAAAAATCTTTTGGCCTTTGAAGGAAAATGCTTTACTTTGTGTACTCATAGCTACTGTGTTTTTGATTACAAATTGTGCCTTATAAATGTAGCCAAAAATATCAGTAGCTTTTATATTATATGAAAAACTTCTCGGGGGTCTGCCAAGCGGCAGGGGCCGACAAGCCCCTGAGAGCGTTCTTCATTTGGATTACAAACATAGTTACTTTATCGGTCTGAACATTGATGACGATTTCCCTTCATATCTGGACAGCCGACGACAAGTTGGTGCTCACTCGTGAAGAGGTGAATGTGGACGGGCCGAACCTGATTGAGGGAGATGTGGCGGCAGATTATTGTGACTAATCTATAACTATCTGTTCTTCACGATTCCATCAAAAATTTGTATCTTTGGACAATGAAAACGCTGAAATTCTTCCTTGCCTGCTCAGCAGCGCTCGCTATTATCTCCTGCCAGCCACAAGTCATTGAGGACGTAGTGGAGGAGCCAGAGAAAACCACTCAGAACGATGACCCGGGAGACACCCCCGACGACACCCCCGACGACACCCCCGGTGACGGCAAAGTGGAGGGAGTGAAAGCCAATTATGAGGATTTCATCGGCCGATGGATAGTCACAGGCACTGAGCACCAGTGGTTTATGAATGAGGGCGAAACCCCGGCAACCTACAGTTACAGCATCCAGATAGAAGCCGCGGAGGAAGGTAAGACCTACGTTGTCAAGAACTGGGAAACCTGGTATACGGAGGAAGACCGCGCGCATCTTTATTATGGCACCAAGGAAGAAAAATCCATCTATGACTACCTGATGGGAATCAACGTAAATGCCGATATCACTGCCTGGTATGACCCCGAGGAAGGCCGTATGCATATAGACCGCCAAACCCTGTACAACACCGGCAGGATGACGGTAGAATTCCTGGCCGATTATGTAGATGATAACGGTCATACTTCCATCGGTTCCTTCAACACCACCCCCGGAGACTCGGAGCGGGAGTACACCATCTGCGACTTTGTGATGCAGGCCGATAGCTCGGTCGTCATCGCCGCACACGGGTACCCCATAGCATTTATGGGCTATGCCCGCTACGAGGGCTCCCTGTGGTCCACCCATTTCAATTCAAAGTTCGCCTTCCCCTATTCTATGGTTCGCAACACGGATCCTCTCCCCAAGGAGCCTGAATCCGTGCGCCTTGCCAAGGGTGAACTCTACATTCTCACAGGAGGGTCGGAGGTTCAATTCGCCCTTGTCCAGCCGGCTGACGCCGAAATCGGCCCTGATGACCTTATTTGGGAGGCCGTCGACCCCTCCATAGTGAGCATCACCTTGAAGGCCCCAGAAGAACCCACAGAGGTAATCGTAACGGGCCTCAAGGAGGGCGAAACCACCATCACCTGCACCCTTAAGAACGGAGAGAAGGACAGTTGCCGAGTCACGGTATCGGTCCCCAAGGAGAACGGCCACGAATACGTAGACCTGGGCCTTCCTTCAGGAATTATGTGGGCCACAATGAACATAGGAGCGGAAAAACCTACCAAGGGCGGGTATTTCTTTGCCTGGGGAGAAACCGAGCCCAAGGCAAAGAAGAGCGACTTTACAAAAAGCGCTTACAAGTTCTACACTTTTGAAGATCCCTCATACAAGATCACAAAATACTGCGGAGATTCCGCAGACGGATACAAGGACGACAAGGTGACCCTTGAACCGGAAGACGACGCCGCGCACGTTCTCTGGGGAGGGCGCTGGAGGATGCCCACCCGCCAGGAGGTAGTGGAACTGCTTGAATACACCAAGGATAACTGGAATTATGGATCGGCCGGCGGCAAGCACTTCAAGGTTTATAATGCAGATAAAACCCGGTACATCGTCCTCCCTCACGACAACCTCAACAGCGGAGACGCCGCCTACTACCATACTTCCAGCATAATGTGGTGGGAGGTCGATCAAAAACTGGAGTGGTGGAACAGCGCAGCGCTGCTTCTGCAATGGGAAAAACTCCCAAAGGCCCAGTACTACTATCAGAACCGCCACCTCTGGGGTATGATCCGCCCGGTCTTCGACCCCAAGGACCCGGTGAAATAAGGCTTTGAGTGGGATGAACTTTTATATAAAGATATCACTCTTTAAGAAATTTTTCTTAATTTTGCATTTGCGGCCGTTGAGCCACAGTATTTTAACCGGTTAAATTTTAAAGTTTATTGCCTTATGAAGAAGATTTATGTCATTCTCGCAGTAGCAGCTCTCACACTCTGCTGCGCATCTTGCGGAAACAAGAAAGCTAAGGAAGCAGCCGCAGAACCCGCTGCTCAGGAAGTTGTCGCTGCTGAAAAGAGCGCTCAGGACGAAGTCAAGGACGCTGTAAAGGACGCAGCTGTAGACGTAACAAAAGAGGCCGTCAACGCTGGTGCTGAGGCCATCAAGAACGAAATCAAGAAGTAATTATTACTTTATTGGATTCTGATCCCTTCCGACTTTAGTTCCGGAAGGGTTTTTTTGTGCCCTTCGGTGTCGACCCAACCGAGGCAGTCTTCTACGACCGTCACTTTGAATCCGGCTTTCAGCAGATCTTCAGCCGTGTTGCGGACACAGTATTCGGTAGCTATTCCAACTACATAAACCACCTCTGTTCCAAGCAGTTGCAGCACTTCCGCCA
>CACZHP010000067.1 GCA_902780935.1 uncultured Bacteroidia bacterium
GCACGGCGAGCTTTGCTACATATTTCAGGAGGGCCTTCCCATAGCCCAGACCACGTTTCTCGGGGATGACAAATAGGTCTTCCAAATACATCCCTTTCCGACCGACAAAGGTAGAGAAGTTATGGAAGAAAAGGGCAAAGCCCACGACCATACCCTCCTCCTCGGCAAGGACGACCTCGGCAGACCGCTCCACGAATAGGGACTGGAGTATGGTAGCTTCGTCGGCGACGACATCATTCTCGCATCTTTCATAGACAGCGAGCTGTTTTATCAGATCGAGGACGACGCCGGCTTCATCGGGCCTGGCTGGACGGATGTTGAATGCATTCATTGCCTGTTTCAGTATTTAATAGCATATCCGGCGGATGAAAGCAACTGCAATACCTCCTCGAACCGGTCGGCTTTTGTAAGAATATAGTCTGTATTGAAAGTAGAAATCACGAATATACCGATTCCGTTCCCGGCTAGGATGGCAGAGATCTTTGCGAGAATCCCTATCAGTGAGAAATCCAGTACACCTTATATCCGGAAAGCCCGCCATCCGTCAGATCGTTCAACCACATTCGAGGGCAAGAGACGTGTAGGGCAGACCATGGATTTTTCCTTATCTGTCGAGCCTGTGAATATTAAGGGAACATTGATATCCGTCTGCGAGTAATCATTCAGCTTGCAGATGGAAAAGACTTCATTGATAACTTCTAGCGTCATATTATAATACTTTCTTCAGGCTCCAGCTGCCTGGCGAATCTCGCTGCGCTTCATCTCCCTTTTTTCCGACCATCACCAAATAATTCTTCACACCCGAGAAAGAGCCGTAGGCCATAAGGCCGCTGAAGGCCTTGGGTTCGCCGGTCACCAACTGGATGTGAAGACCTGCCTTCTCATTGATTTCGCGGATTCTGTCGCGCAGGATGACAAGGATCTCCTCGGGGATGGGTTCGTCCTTGTACTTTCTCACCGAGTGCCGTGCCTCTTACTTATGTTTTTTCATGACGCGTTTGCCCAATTGGCAATACCGCTAATTTACAAATAATTGACTACACATCAAATGATAATTCTTTCTTATGTGCAAAGCAACGTTTTTACAACCTTTGTCTAGTTGTGGATAAAGCAGTAAATTTGTGCCTGGTAATCTAATGGCAGACTATATCATACGGGATGCTCGTCCGGACGACGCTCCTTTCCTGGCCAAATGCATCATGGCCGGGATGCATTTCTATGACTTCGAAACGGACGTTCCTGATGATGCGGACATATATGAGCGGCTCATCGAAAGTGAAAGGCGGGAAGATCTCCTCTATAGTTTCCGATACACACGTGTCGCGGAATTGGATGGTGTCACAGTCGGATCCCTGCTTTCCTATCCAGGAGAGATCTACAAGGAAATGCGCCACAAGACTTTTAGTGAGCTCTGGCCGGACATGGCGCAGATGGATGCTGATTCGGAGATGGAAACCGGTCCTGGGGAATATTATCTCGATTCGCTGGCCGTAATACCGTCCTGTCGCCATCATGGCATCGGGAAAGCATTGCTGCTGGATGGGATAAGAAAGGGGAGTGACCTTGGATACGACCAGATTGCCCTGGTGGCTGACAGCGAGATGCAACACCTCATCCGCTTATATGAATCGATCGGTTTTGTCCCGGCAGATCATCGTCATGTGTTCGGCGTCGACTTCCAGAGGATGATATACAAGATCTGATCAACAGCCGGGTAAGGCCTTTTGACTTGATGACTTCACATTATCCCTTTTCCTTATTTTTTACGCCGGAATGCCGTTGGAGATTCCCCTGCGTGGGTCTTGAAGTATTTACGGAAAGTGAACTGTTCCGGAAAGCCGAGTCTTTCTGCTATTACCTTGACAGAGAGTTCCGTTTGTGATAGCAGATGTTTCGCTTGGCTGATTGTGTAGGAAACTATCCACTGCATCGGCGTCTGCCCGGAGTATTGGTGAATGAGCTCTTGCCGTATTTCGATCCTATTGCAGCGAGTTTCTCATTCTTCACGATGCCGTCCACGCCCTGGCCGCCGAGAGGGCCCCAGGCCATCATTTTCGTGTTGAATTCCGCGAGGATCGGTTCGATGCCCCTCTGTTGGACCATCACGTTGCACTGGAGCTGGTTCACCATCGGCTTGACGTCCACATAGTGCGCGAGGTCGAAGAAACGGCCAGCCTGGAAATTGCTCACGCCGATGGCGCGGACCTTGCCGTCCCTGTAGGCCTTCTCCATCGCCCGCCAGGTGCCGAACACGTCGCCGTAGGCCTGGTGGATCAGAAGCAGGTCGATGTAGTCGGTCTTCAGCTTCCGGAGGCTCTCGTCGATGGAGGCGGCAGCCTTTTTCTCGCCGTTGTTGCTGATCCAGACCTTCGTCACAAGGAATATCTCCTCGCGGGGAATGCCGGACTCTGCGATGGCATCGCCCACGCCTTCCTCGTTGAAGTAGGCCTGGGCCGTATCGATGAGACGGTAACCGACCGACAGCGCGTTGTCTTGATCGCCCTCCCAGAACCATAAGTCCTGTTTTGCCGGGCAGGAGCATCGGTCAACAAATCGGCAAGAATAAGAGGCTTTCAAGACGAATAGTCATAGTTATTTGCCGATGTCGGCAAATTTTACTATATTTGTAACTGGTTCAACCCTTTATTTGCCGATTCCATGGAAATGTTATCCGTAAGTCAGTATGCCGAACAAAATGGAATCTCCGAGCGAACCGTCAGAAACTGGTGCGCTACGGGAAAGATGGAGAGGGCGATCCTTGTCGGCAAGACATGGAATATCCCGGCCGATGCTCCGCTTCCCAGGAAAGGGAAGTCCATGGAGAGCCCCCTGCTGAAGCGACTTCGTGAAGAAAAGGAGGGAATGGTGAGCGGGGGTATCTATCATCGCACTCAGATCGACCTCACCTATAACTCCAATCACATCGAGGGCAGCCGTCTGACCCACGAACAAACGCGTTTCATTTTTGAGACGAACACGATCGGCATTACGGACGAGAGCGTCAACGTCGATGACATTGTCGAGACGACAAACCATTTCCGGTGCATCGACCTCATCATCGACCGTGCCGGCGATAAACTGACCGAGCCGCTGATCAAGGAGATTCACCGGATCCTGAAGACAGGCACATCCGACAGTAGGAAAGCCTGGTTCAATGTGGGTGACTATAAGAAACTGCCCAATGAGGTGGGAGGGAACGCCACGTGCCCTCCGGAGCAAGTGCATGCCCGGATGAAAGCGTTGCTCTCTTCCTATAATGCCAAGACTGTAAAGACACTGGAGGATATCATCGACCTGCATCAGAAGTTCGAGACGATCCATCCCTTCCAAGACGGGAACGGGCGCGTTGGAAGGCTCCTGATGTTCAAGGAATGCCTGGCAAACGGTATCGTACCGTTCATCATCACCGAAGAACTCAAACTCTTCTATTACCGCGGTCTCCGGGAATGGGGACACGTGAACGGCTATCTC
>CACZHP010000068.1 GCA_902780935.1 uncultured Bacteroidia bacterium
ATTTTCTTCGAGGCCAATGCCTATGACTCCTGGGACCTCAAAGAATGGGGGTTTAAAGAAGACCCGGACAGCACGCCGGGGTATCTTGACTACATCAACAGGGACTTTCATAAGGATGATCTCCAGTTCATTACGAAGGGCGGCTACGTGTCCGAAGTTATGGACATTCTCCACTGTGGGGAGGATTTCGGAAGGATAGATGTCTACGCCCGGGAGATCGACACCATTGATGACATCGGGACACTCCCACCCCTGGGGTTCTTCATTACGGACACCTTCGTGGAGTTCGGCCAGACGGAGCCCATGAGCCCTGTATGGTTCATTGACGGCAGCCCCTACGAGGCGAATGAGAACACCAGGCGATTCCTCGTCCCACTCAAGAAACTCAAGGACTACTTCGAGGTTCTCACAATGTACGAGGTCAGAGAACGACTACAGGAGTATTTCGCTAAAGGTCATCCCTGGACCTTCGAAGAACTGAAGGAGTATTTCGAGGCAGGGATAGACGACGCTGTCGATCTCGCCACAAGGACCTTTTTCGGGCTCCGTGACCTGGACGGCAATCCACAGATCCTTCATGCTCTCGCTGTGGGTATGGCCGGGGAAACCAAAAACGAAAAGATCGTGGGCTTTCTTCACGACATAGTCGAGGATTCCCCCACTGCTTTGGAAGACCTCAGGGTGTATGGATACTCAGATGAAGTTGTGGAAGCGATCGGACTGCTCACCCATGACACGAAGGCAATCTCTTATGATGACTACATCGCAAAGATTGGATTCTCCGGGAACGATCTTGCCATCAAGGTCAAAATCCATGATCTGAAGCATAACATAGCCCGCGGCAAGGCCGGCGGGCACAGAACCCTTGTAAAGAAGCACGAGGATGCCCTGGCCGCCCTTCTGGACTACAAGGAGGGACGGGCGCATGTGATAAAAGGATAAGCCTTATTACAATTATTTGTAGCTTTGTATATCATATCGTTATGAGCATGAATAACAAACAAGACGTTATTTCCTTAATCAGTGAAGTATTCGCCGAATACTGTCAGTCATTTGACAACGATCTTAACCATTTGAAAGTCTGGCCTTGGACTGAAGACAAAACTGTCATCCATGAAGCCAATCAAGTTCACCGATTTCTTAATGTTTATCAGAAGACGGGGAAAGACATCGTTTGCTGGATGGAACTACCCGTGTATTATAACAAGCATCAGGGCAAAAGGCAGTTAGCCCATATAGACGCGTTTATCGTAGATAATGACCGCAAGCTCATTTTTTTCATTGAGGCAAAGCGGTTCTCTCAGCCGGCTCAAGTATTGAGCCTGCAAACAGATGTGAAACGGTTGTTCGGGATTGCCCGGGAGATCTATACGGAGGATAAAGGGTTCAAAGGTCTAAACCTCTATGAATACGATTCATTCATGATTCCTCTTGCTGACATATGGGATTACAGAGGGAAATGGTGCCAGAGCTATGCATCAAAATGGAGTTCCATAGTTCATAAGACTGAGGACTTGTATAGATATCATATAACCGCGTTCATCAAGCCCCTGGATATTCCAGATAATCAGGAAAAAGGGATGTACCACCTATTGGGTGCACTTATGCCTGTTTTTGACGCCAAACGCTACAAGGTAGAACTTGAGGGAAGCAATAAGAAGATGGCGGCAGAAGCTAGTATTCATGTTTATCCTGACAATATCCCATTCGAGTCTGTATTAGCTTTGGACAAGAAGTAGGCGTCACTGCAGAAGACTCAATTCTTTCATTTTATTGTTAAGGTGTGCAGAATCTTTGCACACCTTTGCGATTATTTTGTACCTTTGTAAAAACCACGCATAAAATGGCAACTAACAAGCACGCGCAAGTCAGGTATAAAGTTCTTGATGACTGCTTCTCGAATTTCGGGCGATTGTATTCGTTCAATGACCTCATAGACGAATGTAACAGCAAACTGCGGGACTTGTACGGAGATGATTATACCGGGGTTGGCATCCGCTCTATTCGTTCGGATATCGCATATCTACGCGAACGTGCAGGTGAGTTTGGAGTTGATATCGAGTCCATCAATGGCGGAGACGGATACTACTATCGTTACTCTGAGAAAGGGTTCTCCATATTTCATCAGGATTTCACGGCAGCGGATATGGCTGAGTTCCGCGAAGCAGTCCTGATGCTTCAACGCTTCAAGGGAATGCCCAACCAGGAATGGATGTCTGAAGTTGTATTGAAACTCGAAGATAAACTCAATCTCAAAGAGAACAATTCAAGCGTTATCGGTTACGAAGAGAACCCTTCATACACGGGATTGGATTGGATGGAGGATCTGTTTGAAGCTATCGTAAATAAACAGGTTCTCAATGTCTCTTATAGAACATTCACAGAGAAGGCGTTCACCTGCACCATCCATCCTCATTACTTAAAGGAGTATAATAACAGATGGTTCCTCTTTGGGCTCAACGAGTATAGTAATAAGATTTCATCTCTTGCCTTGGATAGGATTGACGGGATAGAACAGGTTCACATACAGTACAAACCATCAGAAGTGGATTATAACACTTTCTTTAACGATGTAGTAGGGGTGACCGTCAATCCGGCAGACAAGATTGATATCTACTTAAAGTTTTCAGAGAGTCGTTTCCCATATGTGGAAACTAAAGCACTGCATCCCTCTCAGAGGATTATTGACTATGGCGAACATATAATAGGAATAAGTGTCATCCCGAATCGGGAGCTCGACGCACTTATTCTTTCTTTCGGGAAAGATGTACAGGTTCTCTCCCCCGAATCCTACAAGGAGCATTTTAACGGCATTGTTAAGGAAATGTATGATAATCTTTTGGTGTGCAAATAGGCTGCACACCTCCTATCAAACTTTGCATCGTCAAACAACAAAAAGGCAAAAAGAAGCGCATGAAAGAAGCAATGACATATAAGGAAGGATTTGATATTATCTGGAAAGGCATCTGGGGATTTCTCGACCTTATTAGGGGATTCTCTCCTTACACGAACTACAGGGTCTTTTTATACCTGCTGCATGCTTACTGTGAGGGATATCTTAGATTCGACAATCCTTCGGCATCCATTGACGAAAGCCTAAGGTCTTCTTTCTCAGAACTCGGTCCTTCTTTGCCGGAATACGAGATGGCACTTTATCGGGAGTTTGAACCAGATATTCTAAGGCTCCGCGATCTCGGTGAAAAGGGCCGGGATTCCGTCAACTTCCTTTCGCAGCTAAGCTATGAATGGTACAAACAGTACCAGGCCCAGCTTTTCGACGATTTCCTTTTCAGGATGTCACGAACCGAAGGAAGAGAAAACGGGGAGCACACGCAGCCAGACGAGCTTACCAATTTCATCGCAGAGCTCTGCGAGTATGATGGCAAGGGTAAGATGTATAATCCGTTCGCCGGTTCC
>CACZHP010000069.1 GCA_902780935.1 uncultured Bacteroidia bacterium
GGATGATCCTGGATGTCTTTAAGACGTCCTCCGGGAAGGCTGACGTGGTTCTTCAGCCCGTCTACGCTATCCCATGTGTTGAACTTGTATCCGAGGCCGAAGGCCAGCGAGCGCACCTTCTGCATGACGCGGTTATACTCTGTCGTCGCAAGGTAAATGAGGGGGAAATTCGCTTGAAGCATCGAGCGGATTTCATCGTATACTGTAATCTGTGCCATAGTCTTACTTTGTTGTGTTCTTGTTGCCGACCGAAGATGTGAGGCCGTGTTCACGTATGAAGATATCGTATTCGGGTTTCTTGGTCATGATGCGCTCCCGGCCGAAGAGTTCCTGGAGACGGTCCATGGACTGATGGGCCTTGTTGTTGACATCATCCGGGAGGTAGTTGGAGTCCGTAATGACCGTTCCGTCCTTGAGGATGCTGAAAGCCACCTCGTAGCGCTTCTCCTTCTCGTCCGGGAGCTCGGTATAGCCGACCATGCTGAAGTGGTCGGCCACCTCCTCCGTGGGGCGGAACGAATAGTCCTTCTTGTAGGTGAATCCGTTTGCCGAGAAGGAACGGATCACCGAGTCACGAGCGTACTCCACGTTCAAGGGGAAGAATACGCTCTTGAGCTCTTCGACGAGTTCCCTGCCGTTCTTCAGATAGTAGCTGTTGTAGGTGACGACGCCGTCGCTCACCTTCAGGGCGAATTCCCCGTGGAGCTTCTCCTTGCCGCCGAGGTCGGTGATAAGGATCTCGCCTCCCTTGACAGTGTATTTCCAGCCGAGTTTGTCGCACGCACGCTGCATGGCCTCGGGATTCATCACCTTAGGGTCCTTGATGAACCGTGAACTTTCGAATCGTGACATTATCGCTTGATGTTTACGTAGGTTACACCTTTGGCATTGGTATTCATGGTCAGGTCGGGGTCCGCTGAGATAAGGTCCGCGAACGCCTCATGGGTAAGGTCGGCCGCGATAACTCCGGCTTTCCGGCAGTCCTTCTCCAGACGGTCGAGAACGACATAGCCCTTCTGATCATAGATGGCATTATACACATCCATGTAGTTCTTCGGGGCCTCAGTGGATGCGTCCTTCTTGACAGGGGGCTCCAGTCCATTTTTCTTATAGAATTCATCCAGACAAACGGCAGGGATGCCCAGGCTCTCCGTGGTGATGGCGAAGATGTTGTCCGAAGTGATCATCCAGGGGTTCTGCTCGCGGAACTTCATCGCAACGCCAAGGATGAAGTTGTCTCCCTTGCGGGTCTGAAGCTCTTCCGGGAGCAGCGACATGTCAGCCCACTCCAGCAGAAGGGATTTCTTCTTCGAGCGACGCTCTTTCTCCTGCATGGCACGTATGGCGTTGACGGCCTTCCTGGCGTTGGCTGCAACGGTTGGATCATCAGCTTTGTTCTTCTTCTTGTCGAGCTCCTGGAGGACCTGACCGGAGAGAACCATCTTGTTAGGTTTCTTAATCTTGGACAGAATCTCGGGATCATTGAGGAAGACGTTCGTGTCGATGATATAGGTCTTGGCCATAAGCTCATCCCGGATGGTCCTCTCACGGTCCTTGAGCGCCTGTTTGAAGGCCCGTCCATTCTCCATGAGCGTGATGTAAGTCTCGTCCGCCTCACCAAGGATAGAGTCGACTTTCTGGGATATCTCTTCGAGCTCCTTGACCTTCTCAATTTCTTCGAGGTCCGTCTTTCCAGCAATATCAGCAAGCTTTTCTATGAGCACCTTCTCGTACTGGAGCTTGACGCGGTTGAACACTTCCTGCTTCTTTGCCTCGAGCTTGGCTATGCTTTCCTCATTGAGGAAGTCTCTAAAGACTAAGATCCTTTCATCACAATGGGAAATAGACCGTACAGAACGCTTCGCGATCTCGAAGTCGGTATCAAGGAAAGACATCGCATCGGTATACATCTGTGAGAGCAGACCGACAGCGAAGGGACCCCTGAGATCGGATTCGTCTATCTCGGTATCCGTATAATGGAAGACCATATCAGCGAATAGATTTCCTCCGGTAAGGGCATATCCGCGCACCATGTACATCTGATTCGAAGTGCACAGCAGATAATCCCCGTCCATCTCTTTCTGAATGTAGAAGAGGTTGGGCCTGAAGGTAATATCGGCGTAGCATCTCGTGTAGGAGAGGAAAACGTTCGTTCCCGGATGGTTCACACAGAGGGCGTCAATCGCCTTGCACTCATCCTCGTCAATCTCTCCCGCACGGATGAATACGCTCTTCTCGTTCTCAGGTACAAGAAGGGTGAGCCCCTGCCAGAATTCCTCGGGTTCCATAACGGCAGGGATGGAGATGGAGGTTCCATCCTGCGGATGCGCGGACGCTTCCGCCTCCTGCAGGCTGCTCTCGAACTCTTCCTGAACGGGACGGTCAACCTGCGTGGAAGCGTCCCTCAGGAGATCCTGTACCTGGTCTTCCAGGTCGCTCCGGAGTTTCTCGTTGGAGGCGATGATACTGCTGAGTTCCTGACTCACCTTGTCATCAAGGATGGCCACATAGCGGAACACCTTGTTCACCACGTCAAACAGAATTCCCACCTCGACAGGAACGCGTTCCAGATAAGAATATGTGCTCGAGGATACGTTTGTGAAAGAGTTTCCTTTCTCCGTATCATAGATGGCAGGGAGCTGCTCATGGATAAATTCCTTCAAGAACTGCTCGTTCCTGAAGGCGGCAGGAGTGATGGTCCTTCCGGTGCGGCCTTCTACATCCTTAAAAATCTTGCGGGCCATGCCATGATTGCCACCTGTCATGTCGAAGTAAACATCGAATTGCTTGGCCACCGTCGTGCGGAACTTCTTCCCCTGGCGGTAGTACTCCCGTCCGATATCCGTCAGGCTGATAGTCCCGTCGGAGAAGTCCCGGGCTATCATATTATAGTCCAGGAGAGCCTGGATGCCGCTCTGTAGCAGAGAGTACTCCGCGGAATCACGGTATTCACCACTGTCAGGAGCGTCACAGACGTTCAGCCCGAGAATAGCTCCCAGTTGCTCGAAGGTGAGGGAACCGTCGACGTCTAGCACTCCGCAGATAGCCTTATCCAGAAGAGTAAGAGGGAGGGCCTCCGTGCAGTCGGCCGTGTAGCTGGAGATGAGGTATTCCCACGTATAGGAAATGTTCCCCAGGTATAATTCGCTCTGATGCTTCTCTTTCCTAAGAAGATTACAGATATGTATGCTGTTGCTATTCATGGATCAAGTCGGTGTATTCGATTACTCTTCCTTTGCTTTCAATTTCCCGGATGGCATTCCGGTAGAGGTAGTTACCCTGTTTGTCGCGGATGGTGGAG
>CACZHP010000070.1 GCA_902780935.1 uncultured Bacteroidia bacterium
TAAAAATGACAATAATAAGTGAAAATATACGTAAAAACTCACCAAATAATTTGGTTTTTTGGTTAAATTTAACTAACTTTGCCATAGAAATAAAGAAAATAAGGTTAAAAACTACCAAAGACACAATGAACGCACTCGTTATCACCCCCAAAGAAGCCCAAAGGGCACTCGTCATCGCCTCGCGCACAAACGCCATCACTCCTGCCGAGTTGTTGATCGCCGGAGCCAAGGCCGCAATGGTTGCCGAACTCAAGAAGCGCATGCAGACTTCCGTAGTCGAGTTCTACTTCGTTAAGAAGTCCACAGGAGAACTGCGTCACGCCTATGGGACCACGATGTCCAGTCTCGCCTCCAACCACATCAACGGCAGAGGTATCAGCAGGGACAGCGTGAACACCATTGCTTTCTGGGACGTAGAGAAGGGCGGCTGGCGATCCTTCCGTTACGAGACGCTGGTAAAGGTTTGTTAGAATGATCAACAATGGGACAGAGACACCAATACACCACTTCCGATTACCTTGAATGGGACGCTGCGATGAATTTGATCCGGCGTCTCTACAAGGACGGGAAAATCCGTCTATCCCTCCTTGTTGGCTGCGGATGCTTCTTCGGGCTCCGGTTCTCGGACTTATCCAGACTTACGTGGGAGCAGTTACTGACAGGGGACAGTTTCGCCATCTATGAGCAGAAGACTGGCAAGAGGAGGGAGATTCGCGTAAACAAGGGCTTCCAAGACTTCATCCGTGAGTGCTACGTGGCTTTGAAGGTCCGTGACATCAGCCAGCCGTGTTTCCTCAACAGGTTTGGCGGCATCATCACTAATCAGATGGTCAACCGCCACTTCAAGCTCATCAAGGTACGCTACCAGATCAAGGCTCGGAACTTCTCCACCCACTCCTTGCGCAAGACCTTCGGCCGGAGGGTTGTCGATCTGGCAGGACCCAACGCTGAAATGGCGCTCATCAAGTTGTCGGAAATCTTCAACCACGCCAGCCCTTTGGTAACACGCCGGTACCTGGGGCTCCGGCAGGAAGAGCTAAGTGAGGTGTATGAAAGCCTAACTTTCTGATTCAACGTTACGGGCTTTCTTAAAGAATACCGAATTGATGATACTTGGTTTTACTGGATTTTAGTTAACTTTGAAAGTTGATGTTCATACGATTTATAAATAGTTCAACAGTGAAGCGGTTTATCCCTTTTGTCCTTTGTCTTCTCACCCTCATTCTGTCGTGTGGGCGGGAACGTCAGCGTTACCGTTTTGCGGGGTTTCAAGAAGAAGCCAAGGATACCGTTTTCATAGAATTCTGTGATACAGTCTATCCGGCGTCGTCTTTCAAGTTGAATCGCTTGCTCCGATGTGACGGATACTACTTTTTATCTTTTGAAGAACTATATCGAAAGCCGTTCGGAGGCTCCCGGGAAATCATTGTGGCATTATCTGAGAAGAAGATGTCGCCCAGGCCTGTCCCCCTACCTATTGCAGGATATATCGCAACCAGGGATGGCCATTTGGTCGCCATAGATCGTTATGACGGATCCTTGTCTGATTTTAATACGAAATCTTGGTCATGGGAGAACTTCAGGGTTGACAAAGATGCTGTTGCCGTACTTTATGAAGATGAAGACTGGGTGATGCGGTATGCTGACCATGGCGAATTTGGGTATATGTGTTGGTTTATTGACAAGCACACGTCATTAGAATACGCATTTACATCACTCATCGGCGATGTCCATCGGATTGACAGCACTTATTATGTTGTCAGTAAGACACGCATATATGAGATACCTGACCCACGAGAAGGATTCCTGTGCGACTCAACAACGCTATATAAATTCGCCAAGGACGTTCAGGTGATTAACGCACACTTTATTCGTAATGGCTATTATTCCCGTCATAATTCAACTCTGCCGCTGATTGAGTTTGACCATTTATATACCGACGGAGAAACCAGATCGCTTACGACGCTTTATGATGTTTCGCCTGAATACTATGAGGGTGGATATGCCATGCCTGATACGGTTATTCTTGGTTCATTCAAGAGCGTGGACACGCTTTATTGCCTGCTGAATACGCCATTGAAAACTGTCTTGACAAAGCTGGAAGACGGACGTCTTTCGACTGTCCACGAGTTCTCAAAGCGGTATGAGATCCAAGGCCACAATACTTGGAAAGACCCGGAGAATCCGAAAGAGGAAATACTTGTCGTCTTGGCATCAGATAGTGTTGGGGCTTCTTCGTTGATTGAGATGGGCAAGGCTGGGAACACAATTATCTCCTTACAATATCCGCACGGACTGATTTGTCAAGAGAACGATGGATTCGAGCCTTTACTAGACTGGAACATGACGCACTGGGGCTCATTCACATTTGAGGACGCTATCCAGGAAGAAGAAGCGCTGGGTGGTAAGATTAGTATGTTGGGATTAGAACGAGACGATTTCCCGCGTATTGAAGAATTGCGCTCCCAGGAATCCAAGCATACGGATGTGATTGCCAAGCAAATCGCCGATTCGCGGTTTCTTTACTCCGAGTATAGGGTTCGTGAGCGGGATAGCATCGTTACTGCTGTGTGCTTTGTATGGCAGGCGGAGCCCCATTTCAATCCGAACTATTACAACGAAGTTTATAATAATCTCTCAGAGGTCATTTGCCGGCGGTTCGGACCGGCGGATGTCATACATCATTCTAATTACTCTGATTACGAAGAATGGCATTCGGCCCCTTTCTCTATAAGGCTCGAATGCTCAGACCATGATGTGATGGCGACCTATTTTTAGTCACCCGCGATTCCTTGCTGGATAACACCATTCTACGTTTCACCTATCACAGAAGTGAAACATACATCTCGCTGACTTCAAGCCCTTTCCAGGAATACTGCCGGAGGGACGTTTC
>CACZHP010000071.1 GCA_902780935.1 uncultured Bacteroidia bacterium
TGGTGGCGGCGGTAATGGCACAGGAAGTATTATACATATATGATTTCATGCTTGGCTCCGGCCTGAAACTGAAGGGCTGTGCGCTCCTTCTGTACGCCAGGATCTATCGCTATACGATTAACGGCCAGGAAATGTTTGAAAGTGAAGAAACCCTATCAAGATGGATGGATTTCACCCGGGAGGTTGTAGGAAGGAACCTGAGAAAGCTCACTGCGGCGGGTTTGATTATCCGGCGCGAGTACCGCCACAATCCCGGGCGCACCTGTGCTTTTGTGACAAATCTGGACTACCTGAAAAGGGAGAAAATATCACATCCAAATGGGAGAAAAAGTCACATTTCAATGGGAGATAATCTCACATTTGAATGTGATAAAAAGTCACACAATAATAAAAGAGATAGAATAGAGGATAATAACATTAATATTCATGGAAAGCAATACAGTTTATTCCCTAACGCCAAAATTCCAGCGCCTGAAGGACCAGACTCCGGAGGCCGTCCGTGACTTTCTCCGGAAGCGTTATGAGGAGCGTGTTGCGAAGAGCGGCGACGCCATGGTGTGGGACCCACATTGCACCGACATCCTCGACGAAGTGGTAGCCTGGCTCGGCACTCCGCAGAAGACCGGGCTGCTGCTCTTCGGGAGCTACGGCACCGGCAAGACCACGATGCTCTCCTGCGTGGAAGACCTCTTCCGAAAGGAGTATTTCGACAGGAACCAGGTTCAGCGATGCTACCCGGGCGAGATCATCGACGCGCTCAAAAGCAATCAGCGCGCCGCACCTCTCGCCGAGCTCCGTCAGGTGGCCGTTCTGTTGATAGACGAGGCCGGGACAGAACCCGCGGTCAGCACGATATGGGGTGACCGCTGCACCCCCATCCGCGACATCATCATCGCCAGATACGACTACATGAAGACGACCGTCATCGCGACCAATCTCGACTGCGAGGAGTTCCTGCGGCAATACGGAGAACGAGTGATGGACCGGATTACCGAGGCCTATACGAGCATCTATTTCAGCGGAGATAGCTACCGTCGGAGGAGCCTCGGGAGGTAGTTAGGACATAGAGGTTTTATCTGGGGTGCAAGATGTGCAGATGTGGCCCGAAAACATCTGCCTTTCCTGACGGAAAACAACAATTCATGAAGTCGAGAACGCCGAAAACACTGTTCATCAAATGCCGGGTTACCCCCGGTGACAGGGAGCGTTTGCACGAACTGATGAGAAAGACCGGACATCGTTCCGAAGCGTCCTTCATCCGGGACGCGGTCTTCAAGGATAAGCCCATCACCATCCCCACGTCATCTCCTACGGATGACGAAATCCTTCAAAAAATGAACGACCTGATACGCGAATTCAACAGGATCGGAACCAACTACAACCAGATTGCCGTCAAGGTGAACACGGCGTCGCTTCCGTTGGCACAGGCACTGGAGGCGAGCAGCCGTACCTTCGCCGGACTCCGGGAAACGCTGAGACGCGCCTCGCAAGAGCTGCGCGATTATCTGGCCGATCCGAACAAACGCCTTTAGCTCCATGATATTCAGGATTCTGAAAACCCGTAGTTCGGTGGCACCGACGCTCGACTACAACTATGACAAGGTCGCAGACGGAACCGCACGCATTGTAGCCGGTCACAAACTGCCGAGGCTGAGCAGGGCCGGCATCTACGCAAGCTTCGCCGCCCTGGAGCACACCAGCTATCCCATAGAGGAAGTCGGCTTTCATATGTCCGTGAACCCGGGGCCGGATGACACTTGCACCGAGAGCCAGATCTTCGATGCCATATGCAAGGTGATGTACAGGCTGGGCTACAAGGACCAGCCTTTCCTGGTTTTCCGCCACAACGACATCGACCGCACCCACTATCACGTCGTGTCTTCAAGAATCAGTACCGTCACTGGCCGCAAGATCAACAATTACTACGAAAATCGGAAGCTCACGGACTACACCCGGAAGATCGGTCCAGAGTTTGGCTTCACCGTTCCGGACGGGTCGGCAGAGAAGGCCGTCAATAAGTACACCCAGGGAGACAGGCCGATTCCCAATCGCTTCGTTCAGGGCAAGGCTGTCTATCGGCAGTTGAAGGGCATCTACGCCTACGCGCTCCAATACTGTTATAGCGATTTCAGCGACCTTGCCGCCGTGCTGGAGCGGAAGGGTGTGCGCGCCACCATCGGCGGGACACCGGATGCCCCGAAAGTCATCCTGCAGGGGCTTGACGCCGCAGGCAACCCCGTGACTGCTCCCGTCTCCGAGACCATGGCCAAGAGGACCTGGTATGAAAGCTACGAAGGAATGAAGTTTTACCACAGCCACAATGACTATTCCCGTGCCCTGGACCTGAAGTACCACGTTGAAATGGCTTTCCGCGAGTCCAAATCGACTGAGGGGCTGATGAAATACCTGAAGTGGCTCGGCATCGAGCCGGTAGTCACCGGGAACAACGTAAAATTCATCGACCACAAGGCTATGGCCGTCATCGATGCCCGCGCACTTCCTCCTTACGTCAGGGACAGGATCCTGAATGCCTCGGCCAAAGTGCAGACCCATATCACATTTCCCGCGATTGCCCGCGTCCTGTACCCCGTTGGACAGCCACAGGGCGCATCCTGGAGTGGGAAGGTGGCGCCGACGAAAGAACAGTTACGACAGAGATGGGACGAGGAAAGATCCGGGGCGATGGACGCGAACTTTGAAGATACCAGGTATGTGGAGAAGCTGAAGTGAGACAATAGGATGAAATGCACTTTGTTAAAAACGCAAGGAATCGTATATTTGTTTCGTCAAATCGTAATTTGTCAGAGGGTAACCGGTAATCAACAAATGAGAAATCTTTGGGGCATCATTGCTTTATTCTTCGTGTCATCTTGCACGATCGTGCGAG
>CACZHP010000072.1 GCA_902780935.1 uncultured Bacteroidia bacterium
CTCCCCATATTCTGCCACATTCCCCCTCACCACCCGACAGAAATCCGCAAAAACATCTGACTTGTCCTGACCTGGGTTTACAAGTGGAGGCCCGACAATGTAAACACTATTAAGGACAAATGGAACGAGAAACAAGACGTTACAATGATGCTGAGAAGCTTCAGATCATTGAGGAGTACATGAATTCCGGCGAGTCAATGGAGACTTTCCAGGGAAAATATGGGATGGGACATTGCACTTTATCGAGATGGATGACTAAATTTGGGCTTTCAAACACATCCCAAAAACAGTTCAACGAGATGAAGAAAGCAGTAGAACGGGCTCCGGAGAAAAGCCAGAGAGAACTGACGCTCGAAGCAAAGGTCGCCCAATTGGAGAAGGAATTGAAAGAAGAGAAACTGAAATCATTGGCCTTCAGTACAATGATTGATGTTGCGGAAGAAGAGCTAGGCATTGACATACGAAAAAAATCTGGTGCCAAACAGTAGGTAAGCTTCGCATATTGCTTCCAAAGATGTCAGTAGATGCAATATGTGCGCTGTTTGGCAAGACTAGACAAGCTTACTATCAAAGACTTAGCTACAAGTACGAGGAATACGCCGAAGAGGGTATAATACTAGACTTGATTGCTGAACTTAGAAAGGATATGGGCAGGATGGGCGGCCGCAAGTTGTGGTATGAAATCAATGAGGCGCATCCTGGAATGATAAGCCGCGACAAGTTGTTTGACATACTCGACAAGTATCATTTAAAGGTGCATCGGCGCAAGCGTACAGTGAGGACGACATGGAGTGAGAGTTGGCTGCATAGGTTCCCGAACCTGGTTAAGGATCTCATCCTTACGGCCGCCAATCAGGTATGGGTGAGCGATATAACCTATATCGAGACAGAGACCGGCTTCGTCTATCTCCATTTGGTGACAGATGCTTACTCGAAGAAGATAATGGGATGGTGCCTTAGTCCTAGTCTTCACGCTGATGCTACCATATCTGCTTTGCAGATGGCTATACGCAATGCCGGATGTGACCTGAAGGGCCTGATACACCACTCTGATCGAGGTTGCCAGTACTGCTGCGAGAAATATGTAAAGCTCCTGCAGGACAACGGAATCGAGATAAGTATGACTCAGGATGGAAATCCCAGAGACAACGCCATTGCAGAGCGTGTGAATGGCATATTGAAGACAGAATGGCTCTATGATGACCACTTCATCGGCTTTGCGGACGCTCACAGACGAGTTGCAGAGGTCATAAACCTTTACAACAACAAGCGGCCTCACTTGAGTCTGAACTACAAAACGCCTGCAGAAGCCCATCTTGAGACGGGAGAGCAGAAACGTGTATGGAAGAACTACTACAAAGGCAACAAGCCTGAGGAAGTGGAAAATGTAATAAATGAACTGACAAGCGGATGCAGGATATCCGCAGCGTATTGACAATAATGAATGATTGCTCCCAAGAAAGGCAAAGGTACCGGTAGCCTCACAGTCCGTCAAGGCCAAGGCAAGCGCCTGCGGCGGCCTTGACTGAAAGTTCGGCTACCACTCGAGTTTGCCTATCTTGTAATCAATCGGGCAGTATGAACAAAAATAACGGCTCAAAACTGTAAACAAAAATCAGGACGGGTCACCACGCTGGAGAGCCTTGCACTTGGGATTGGTTCGTGCGGCAAAAGCATTCGGACTGATATTCGCTCATTGGTTGCAGTATTACAAAATAACTGGCCCATCATACTGACGAAAGAATCTATATTATCGAAGGCCCAAATCCTGAAAAAAGTAAGATGACGGGGGTGGGCGGGCAAAGATTCTGAAACAAGTTCAGGATGACGTGATGGGAACGTTTGCGATGACGGGGTGGAGCGTTCTGGACGACCAAGTTCGCGATTACAGCGTTGGTCGGTAAATGATTATGTAGTTGGTCGTATAGAATGTTGAGGGTTGTTCGTTCAGGATAAGAGTGGTGGAATTTCGCAAAGTGCTGTCGGAGCAGGGCCTTCTGGTGGCTTTGCAAAGGGGTGCTGCTCGACAACGTGGCTCTTGGGTGGCCTCGATGTCGAGACACGCCCTTCCCTACGCACTTTCGTGCAGCATGCCTCGACAGCATTCTGCGAGACACTTATTCCGGAGGGTTTGAATATCCGTATGCGATTCTTTATTACTTCAGCATCGACAAGGTTTTGTGAAGTCTTGAAGAGAGATTTGATTATTCACAATTGTGGGCAATGGTGATATTCATTATAAGCGCTGAGGAGACTATTCGCATTGCCAACCCCCGTTCTGGAAACCGGGTGGGCGATGCAGTCCTTCATTACAAGCCAGTCTGTGGCACTATACCGTCGCCCATAAATTCTCGTCCTTCTGGGCGAGGACATAGATTATACTTTCCAACCGCATCAATGACAGCCTCACCGGCGGCCCCGCATTTCACGATGACGGGGAAACGAGTTCATCCTTCTTCCGCCATCCGGGCTTGACCAGGAATCTGGGCTCGTTTATCCCCGTCATTCCGGACTCGATCCGGAATCTAGGCTTGCAGTCAACAGATCCTGAATCAAGTTCAGGATGACGTGGCGGGTCGTTCAGGATGACG
>CACZHP010000073.1 GCA_902780935.1 uncultured Bacteroidia bacterium
GACGTCACCCCGAAGTGGTTCAACAAAGGCGTCGAGGCGGCCATCTTGGCACCGACAGCCGTCAACCAGCAGAAGTTCTATCTGGAGTATCTGGGATTCAAGGACTTCAGCAAGCTTCCCAAGGTGGCGGCCAAGCCCCTGTTCTCAATGGTAGGATACAGCAGGATGGACCTAGGCATCGTCAAATTCCACTTCGAAGTCGGAGCTGGAAAGGAGAATTTTGAATGGGCATGATACGTATGTTCAGTATTACCCAGCATCAAAAAAGAATGCCGCAGTCGTACTTATAAAGTGTATCGTTTCTGAAATTCACGAATTCAGAGAGTTTTCCGTCATTTAACCGAAGCTCCACATATTCGCGGATAAGACCTCCAAACTCAGACCAGAAACAAACGGAAATGTAGTAATAGTCCCCTGATCTATAAACCCTTGGCGTGAGATCATAATTAGAGAAATCAGGGAAAACTTCATCCTTCCTCATGTGATAAATGAATGGCAAATCTTTCCAAGAGTACAAGTAATCCCTCTTAGCATAGTTAGCATGCCAGTATAGAGGAAGACTATGCCAAAGTTGATGTAGCAGGTATGCTTGCCAAGCACCTAAGCAAGAGCCTTCGAAACGAAGATAGTCAAATGCGTCATGCTCTTCTTCATCGAGAAGTATAATGAGTTTACTCTGATCTCCTATATCATTACAATACATATCGGGCACGCGAACTTGCAGTTTGGCATTTGCCAGCACGGTCGTTTTGTCCATTATCTTAAGAATCGAATCGTAAGAACTCTCTCGGACAACTCTGTGAAGGGCCTGCGCATCTTCAACCATTTCATCAGTATCGGCATTCAAAAAGTTCCGATATATTTTGTTATACCTCACTTCTGCGCTCTTGCGTCGCCTCTCTTTCTCCTCCTCCTCAAGTTCAAATTCTTCATGCCGACGCTTCACTTCCTTCTCCTCTTTCTTTGATTTCCAGAGGATATAAGGAATTAGCAGAACGGTGAACGGTGCCAAGCCAATGATAATGGCAAGAATATACCAAGGATCTTTGGATCTGTTAGGGTCCCAGTTCTTACTTAGTCTGCTGAAGAGATATACTGCAAGAAGGATAAGCCAGGAAATGGCATATACAATAAGTAGGGCTTTCATTTGTGTTCAATTACAAAGCTAGGTCATCATAATTCTTGACCGCATCAGCCAGATAACTTATGAGGAGATTGCGAACGTTATCCGGCTCAACAACTACGATGGAATCCCTGTATGAAGCGAACAATGCGTATAGTTCAACATTAGGGCGACAGCTAATAAAGAAGAATTTGCATTCCTTCAGACTGGGATACCTGGTCTTGAACTCTTTCTCCGTTTCAGGGTTGACTTCATCCTGGGAGGGATGGATATACTTCGTGAGAACATAATTCACGGACTGGGGTTTAACAGCGAAGTAGATGTCCTGAATCGGGATGTCCTCTCTGTATGTTACCCCTATGATCTCGTTGAACCGCGCGTCGATATCGACCGGCGTATCGATAAAAGGAAGTTCTTCTACATACTCCACCTTGCCGTCCATCCGGTCAAGGGCATAGTTGTAAATCAGTTTTGGGTCAAACGGAAACTCGTCGTTCCCGACTGGATTGCAAAGAAGGAACCAGCGGTTATTGTATTGCCTAAGCTGATAAGGATAGACCGTCACAGAGGCGAAAGGTTTTCCTGCATCTTGGAATTTGCGGTACCCGAAGCGGATTACCTTCCTTCTTGAGATTGCCGAGTACAGATGCCCGAGAAGATTCTCCGGTATCTGAAGGGTATCGTTTCTTGCAAATGAGATGACCGGTCTATCCTTCTTCTCATGGGGCATGTCAAGCTTCCGTTTGAGAATTTCCAGCCACTTGAAGTTCTCAAGTCCCTCAAACTGCCCAAGGCTGCTGAGAGCCTCCTTCAGGATCTCCTCTTCATCGGATGTCAGTTCCTGATAGAAAAGAGGCGTTGCCTGGTCTTCATAGCGTACTGTTCCTCGACCGCCTTTGTTGCGGATCATCGCTTTTCCGAATTCTTCTTCCAGAGCCTTGATATCCTTCTGGATCATCCTCGTTGACACCTTGGGGCATTCACGGGAAACGGCCTTTTCAATATCCTTGGTCGTATAGTCCTTGTGAGGGTCGGCCAACATCCGGTCAATAATGCGGTAGCGGGCCATTGCGTCTTTGTTTACAGGCATATCACTGGTGTTTGATATTGCAAAGGTACGGATTAAAAACGAAACCTATGTTCGCCAATTAATGTGTAACCCTGTATATACGCAGATTCTTTCTCCTATCCCCTGTCTTTTTCAAGTACATCACATACGATATCCATCCAGAGATTATATAGGATGCTTTCCGGATGTTCCTTCAGACTGGCGGA
>CACZHP010000074.1 GCA_902780935.1 uncultured Bacteroidia bacterium
TAAACCCTCATGAAGGCAAGACGACCCACGAAAGGATCCGTAGCGATCTTGAAAACGAGAGCACAGAAAGGCTGGTCTGCGGAAGGGAGAAGGTCTTCTTCGTTTCCGGTCTTCGGGCTGGTGCCTTTGACGACACCCTTGTCCAGCGGAGACGGAAGGTAGCGCATGACAGCATCGAGGAGGAACTGAACGCCCTTGTTCTTGAAAGATGAGCCGCAGCATGCCGGAACGATCTGCATTGAGATCGTACCCTTGCGAAGAGCTGCTATGATCTCTTCTTCAGTCAGGGAGTCAGGATCCTCGAAGAACTTCTCCATGAGAGATTCGTCGCACTCGGCGGCGGCTTCAATAAGCTTGTTCCTCCATTTTTCAACTTCTTCCTCCATGTCGGCAGGGACTTCCTGGAACTTGTAGTTGACCAGTTCCTCGCTGGAATCGTAGACGATTGCCTTGCGGGAGATAAGGTCGACTATGCCCAGGAACTTGTCTTCGGCACCGATGGGAAGACAAATGGGAACAGCCCTTGCGCCCAGCTTGGTGTAGATCTCTTCGACGCAAGCGAGGAAATCAGCACCCACGCGGTCCATCTTGTTCACATAAGCGATCTTGGGGACCCCGTACTTGTCGGCCTGGCGCCAAACGGTCTCGGACTGAGGCTGAACGCGTCCTACGGCACAGAAGGTCGCAATCGTTCCGTCGAGGACGCGGAGCGAACGCTCCACCTCGACAGTGAAATCGACGTGACCGGGAGTGTCGATCAGGTTGATCTGATACACCTTGTCACCATAGTGCCAGAAGGCAGTTGTGGCAGCAGAGGTGATGGTGATACCCCTCTCCTGCTCCTGGACCATCCAGTCCATTGTTGCAGCGCCGTCATGCACTTCACCGATCTTATGTGTCTTACCGGTGTAGTACAGGATACGCTCGGACGTAGTGGTCTTGCCGGCATCGATGTGAGCCATGATGCCGATATTCCTGGTGAAAGTCAGATCCCTGCTAGCAGCCATCCGCGATAAAGATTAGAAACGGAAGTGAGCGAATGCCTTGTTGGCCTCCGCCATCTTGTGCATATCCTCTTTTCTCTTGAATGCGCCACCTTCGTTGTTGTAGGCGGCCACGATCTCTGCACAAAGTTTTTCAGCCATGGAGTGGCCGGAGCGCTTACGGGCATAGCCGATCATGTTCTTCATGGAAAGCGAGACTTTCCTCTCCGGACGCAACTCTGTAGGCACCTGGAAGTTGGCACCTCCTACACGACGGGACTTGACCTCGATCTGAGGGGTCACGTTTTCGAGAGCCTTCCTCCAAATATCCAGAGGAGCCTTGTCAGAATCTTTCATCTTCTCGCCTACCATGTCAATGGCATCGTAAAAAATAGAATACGCGATACTCTTCTTCCCCTGCAGCATAAGATTGTTCACGAAGCGAGTCACCTCGACATCATGATACTTAGGATCAGGAAGTAGAATTCTCTTCTTAGGCTTCGATTTTCTCATTTTGAGTAAAAATTAAAGGTGATAAATAAAACAACTACTTCTTCTTGGCAGCCTTGGGCCTCTTGGCGCCATAGAGGGAACGGGACTGAGTCCTACCCTCGACACCGGCAGTATCCAATGCTCCGCGAAGGATGTGGTAACGCACACCAGGGAGGTCCTTTACACGGCCGCCGCGAACCAGCACGATGCTGTGTTCCTGGAGGTTGTGACCTTCGCCCGGGATGTAGGCATTGACCTCTTTGGAGTTGGTAAGGCGTACCCTGGCAACCTTCCTCATTGCTGAGTTAGGCTTCTTGGGAGTCGTCGTGTAAACACGAAGACATACGCCCCTCTTCTGAGGGCAAGCGTCCAGTGCGCGCGATTTGCTCTTGACGACAAGAGCCTCGCGTCCTTTGCGGACCAATTGCTGAATTGTAGGCATAAATGATTGTAAATCTATAATTTATGTTTTTCCCCAAAAATTTTGGGGCTGCAAATATAATCATTTCTCCAGAAAATACAAAGTCCCCTCTGCGGATAATCCAAAGAATCTGACTATATTTATGCTCGGAATTGTCAAGGAATCAAATGTTTCTGAATCGTTTGCATATGAAAGTACGCTTCTTGGCGGCGCTTCTCGGAGCGGCCGCCATCCTGCCGTGTGCGGCACAGACCGCGCCCCTCGCCCCGTCGCCGGACCCGCATGTCCGGAAAGCCAACTACGCCCTGGCCGAGCGCTTCTCCGCGCCGAAGGTGGACAAGATGGTCTATTCGACCCGTATCTCGCCCCGCTGGTTCGCCGGCGACGACCGGTTCTGGTACGAGTGGAAGACCTCCGAAGGAACGCGCTACTATGTCGTCGACCCGGTTTCCGGGAGCAAGAGCGAGCTGTTCGACCGGGAGAAGCTGGCCATGGA
>CACZHP010000075.1 GCA_902780935.1 uncultured Bacteroidia bacterium
TCCTTGTCCATCGATACCCTGGCGTATGCCGCCACGCGCTCGAAGCCCGAGGCTTTCAGGACGGGCGGGGGCGCGGAAGGCGTCGGCTTTGCGAGGCTTTTTGCGCGCGGGTTTTTGATGAACGTTTCAAACCCGAAGGTTATAATATTTTTCCTGTCGTTCTTCCCCGAGTTCATGAAGGTCCGTCTCGAGGACTGGACCAACTCCCTGGGATGGGACTGGGTCCTCTCCAGGCAGAGGATCTTCGCCACCCCCGTCCCCATCTGGGAGTGCAAGAAGTGCGGACACGCGGTCTGCGCCACCGAGGAACAGGCCAGGAAACTCTTCAAGGGGCTCGTCCACTACGGGTATCTCGGTCCCAGGACCCCGGTGGAGAACTTCCTCTCCATCATGGGGATCGGGGAATACCCTTTCCATACCGTCAACTGGATAGGTACAGGTATGAACTCCCTGGTCTATTGCGTCAAGAGGATCTGCGGTCACAAGAACTCCGACTTGCTCAAAAGGATGTGCGACTGCTTCACGGTCAATGGCCAGCCCCTTAACCATGGCACCCTCAAGACCAAAAGCAGCTATGTGGACCGGAATGTGGACAAGTTCGATTTCGTTCCTCTTCTGGACAAGATCATTGCATCGGTCAAAAAGAAATAAGAGTATATCGTACTACGGCACTTCTTTAGATTAACCCTAAGAAGTGCCTTTTACTTAACAGTTTATAAAATAGGAAATGAAAAATTCTAATTTGTTCATCTCTCTTTTTGTGTAGTACAAACGCTCATACTAAAAGAGCCGCCTGCATCGGCGGAGAAGGCCTTTACGATTTATGGTGCGAGGCCATTTCCATGTTCAAGATTGCCGTTCTCGAATACGGCGTTTCCTACGACCGTTTCCGCGAGGACTTCATCAATTCCCACACCTTCCACGATGACGAGGACGCAGACTCCCGCAATGACCATCTGGTCAACCTGGGACGCATCGGCGCTCTCCTTTCGCTCCGTGAGGACTTGGTCAGGACCTACAGTTCCAAAGGGACGGACCGGGGCAGCTTCTTCACCTGTATGGAGGAGTTCATGTTGGAGAAGGACCTGCGAATCAAGACGCGCTTCACCAACTTCGAGTGCCACCTGGACGCCAGGGCGCTGAAGGTCATGACAGAAGCGGTCAACGACATTCCCCTGTTCAAGCGAAACCTCACTGTCCAGGAGGTCGATGCGCTCTTCAACGACTGCGAGACCCCTTCTGACGGCCCCCTTGTAGCGAACCGCAACGAGGTGTTCGTGTATTTCTTCTCCATGCTCCATTTCCACTTGGTGATTTCGGACAGGTACCAGTCCGTGATTGCCGACCGGCATCTTGTGCTGAGTTCCTCCGGCAGGAAGTACCTCACCAGGAAGGACCTTTCCACCGCTCTCAGCCACTTCGAGACCGTAGACTCCCCCATCAAGGCGAGGATTGACCGCTGGGTCGTCCTAATTAAGAAGGAGATGTTCCGATCAGGTCACGACTTCTGAAACGACCTGTCTTGGTATCGCCCTTGACGCAAGGACGTGACCAAGCGGAATTCATTGATATTCAAGTAGTACGATATACTTTTGCCCTCCGAAAGCATTGCGGCCTCCGGAGGGCAATTCTTTGCTTAGTCGTATCACTAAAATGTATCAATCATGGAGTACAGCAGCAAGGAAATCTTGAAACTGATCGAAAGGGCCAGCGGGATACCCGACATCCTGGCCAAGCGGGGTTCCATAGAGGAACTCCTGGACAAGTTCTCAGCCATCGAGGAGTACCTCGGCCGCTTCAAGTCACTGGAGGAACTTACATTGCACCTCAAGGAGATGGAGGACAAGATCTATCTCTGCAAGGATTACATGACCACCGAGGAGGCATGCAAATACCTGTCGCTGAGCAAGTACACGCTCAGGGAGGTGGTCAAGAGAAGGGAGATCCCCTACTACACACCTCCAGGTAAGGGTTATTACTTCCTGAGGTCGGAACTGGACGAATGGGTCCTTGGATTCAGGGTGGCCAGTTCCAAGGAAGAACAGATTGCCGGAACTACGGTTGAGGATTTCAGCATGACGGTCACCATCAGGTACTGCCGGAAGGCTGCTGCGATCGATTCCACGCATTTCCGGGTGATGTTCATGGGTGAGATCTACAACATCGTGAACATCGACCATATGAACTTCCGG
>CACZHP010000076.1 GCA_902780935.1 uncultured Bacteroidia bacterium
GCAAATAAAACACATTTCAGTACGCCTGCAAGGCCAGAATACTGAAAAATCATTACGCAAAAAAGGGCCCGGATTCATAATTTAGCGAGTAAGTCTCCTCCGGATTACAAACCAAACAGCATACAATTATGAAGAAGGAAAAAGAATTGTACACTGCGCCCGCTTCCAGGATACTGGATTTGATCTTCGAAGGCGCCTTCTGCGCCAGCGGGAACCCGCTTCAGGATCCGATGGACCTGCCGGAATTTGAAGATGGTGGTGAACTTTAACAGAAAAGAATCATGAAGAAAACACTGTTATTTATTGCCTTGCTGTCGTCTTGCCTGATGGCTTGCAACAAGTTTGAGGCTGAAGTCCAGGAAACCGAGGCCCATATCAATCCTGAAACGCATGAAGTGACCCTGGATGCGACGATCCGGTCCGATTCCGACACGAGGGTGAGTTACACGGCAAAGAACTCCGGCCTTAAGTGCACGTGGGTTGAGGGAGACCAGATGACGCTTGTCACCTACAATGCAGACGATCACTCCAGCACATTGGCCACGATCGACAATTTAACCCTGGACAGCGGAGCCGGAAAGGCAAGTGCTACATTCAAGGGAACGGTCACTGGCACACCTGGCGCTTATTATCTCTTGGTTTATCCGGCAGTAACACAGACCCAGGCTCCTCCATACCAGTCGGAACAAGTACCGAAAGACGTCCCCCAATCGCAGTCACGTGGGCAAGTCATTGCCATCGAACAGGAAGATGATTATCTGGCGCTCATCCTAAATGTTGGCGTCCTGAAGGCGCAAGGCTCTAAAACGAACGTCAGACACCTCAGCAACTGTCCCATGATCGGTCGGGGCACCATCCATGACGGCATTGCCCTGTCTTCGACGGTGCTGGAGCATGAGTGCTCCGTTATAAAATTGAAGTATACCTTGCCGAGTTTTTGGAATGCCAAGATGTTGTATGCGGTTTATTTGAACTGGACAACCGCTTCTACGGACCAGGCTCCGTTTGCCGATCATTTGTTTTGGAAATTAGGGAAAGACGGCCAATATGCAGGGCTTTGGTCCTCGACACAAGGTTATAAGGAACAAGGACCGATCCTTTACATCGGAGGTCATTGGATCGCCGATTATTCACCGGTTGAGCCAGCCGGATATGATGTCGATGCTTACGGGAATGACATGATCCTCTTTTACCCCTATCTGGCCCCCCGGGATAAAGCGCTTTTCCCTCAAACATCGGTAAGTCTTTATGGCCGGGACGAGGAACACGGCTATGGGTATTATCAGATTGCAGAGAAAGAGATCTCTTCAGGCTTGATGAATGAACGCGGAAAGTTGTACACGCTCTCTTTTTAGCGGGAACGACCGGGATACCAGAGAGCTTCCGGGGGGTGCAATAGGAGCTCCCTTATTTCTCCAAATACGCCAGGAAATCTCCGCTGTCAGGCGATGAGGAGGCTTTGATGCGCTCCTTGAGACGGTAAAGGCGATTGTAGACGTAGGGTTTGTCTTTCTCCAGCAGCGTGGAGATGGTAGTGGCGGAGAAACCGGACGCGGTGAAGAGGTACAGGAGGAAGTCCTCGTCTTTCCATTTGGGGAAGGCGGCGTGGAGGCGCTTCATCACGCCGCCGGAACGCTCGTCAAGGGCCTGCTCCAGGTTCTTCTGGACCTTGGCATCACTCCGGAGCCCCTCCACGATGGACTTCACTTCGCCGAGGATACGGGGCTGCAGGTTGGATGTTCCCTCAAAGACATAATACTGTTCGCACAGGCGGTCCAGGGTATCCAGGCCACCGATTTTCGGCCGGTCGGCTTTCATCGCCGCAAGTTTGGACTGAAGGTCTTCCGCGGCGGACATGTACCGCTCATTCTCCGCCTGCTTTTCTTCCAACAGCCGCTCTGTCTGGATCTTCCGGGCCCAGGAATACAGGACCAGGGTGGACAGGACGGCCAGGATCAGCAGGGCCAGCATGCCGATCCGGTTCCGCGAGCGTTCGATCTCCCGCGCGACGGCTCCGGCCTTCCGGAAGGAAACCATCCCGCTTCCATACCGCCCCACGGCCGTCTGGACCGTTCCCATCAGTTCCCAGGCACGCATCCGTTCCATTGCGGGACCATTCTCGTCGAACCAGAAACAGGCCCGCTCCAGCGCCGCCTCGGTGGGATCGTCCAGGAAGAAATAAG
>CACZHP010000077.1 GCA_902780935.1 uncultured Bacteroidia bacterium
GTCCCCCTGAAGGGGTTCTCCACTGTGATATAGCCGTCATGATAGGCTTTCTTCCAGTAGTAACGCGTCGGCAGGACCACGGACCACTCTCCGGGATGGGGCTCACTTTCCTGCTCGAAGGACTCCTTCAGGTCATTTCCGTGTTCCTGGAAGCCGGAGAAGATACGTCCTATCATCGCAAATGTCCACACAAGGCCCGTTGCGCCTGTGAGTGTCGCTACAAGGTACAGGATCGGGTTACGGAAGGGTATCGCATATAGGGCCAGGCTGACGAGCCCGACGGCGACGAGAAGTCCCGGATCCACTTTGCGCCCCTTGCCGGTGCGGATAACCGAGCAGAGCAGAAGGAGCAGCATGGCCACTCCTTTGGTCTTCAGGGGATGCGAGAAGATTCCCCCGTTATGGAATCCCTTTATCAGATAATCAAGGGGCTGCCAAGTAAGATGGACCTGACGCAGAAGCGGATGGCAGTAATAATAGATGTTCGCAAGAAGGATTATCGCGGCGAAGATAATCGCAGCGACATAGACCTTCTCGTATTCATGCCTCTGTGCCATCCCTTACCTGAGTTTCTCTTCGTAGCGACGGTCTTCAAAGTTGACATCCATGGCACCAGCACGCTCCTCGTCGAACTTCGCCCGCTGCTGGTCCTTGTCCGGCTTCACCTTGCCGCTCCATGATGCGCCCTTGGGCTGTCCTACAGGACGCAGTACACGCGCTATCACGCCTGCACGCAGGTCCCGCATGCGCTCTGAATCCTCCCGGGCGTTCACCCTCGCATCTTTCACATAGGCGTTCCTGGCACGACCCCGGTCTTCTACCCGCCACTTTCCCGTCGCAACAGCATTCCTCATGAGGCCTACGGATATGACATCACGGATATCCGATGCTTTGAATACCGTCCTCGTGGAATGGTCCACGAAGGTTATCCCGAAGACCTCCCCGGTGTCGGCCGTTTTGGAGAGGTGTACTCCGATGCCCTTATTCTTGAGGATGTTCACGAAATGTCCTTCAGATTTGGATATGCCGAAGGCGAAGCCCACCAGGCTCCGGACACGCTCCTTCTGCCGGGCGTTCCTGCCACGGCGTGCACTGTGTCCTGCCCAGCTTGTAGCCGCCATCTGATAGAGCGGTTGTCCAATCTCCTGCTCATTGTAGATTTCAGTTACGGGGTTGCCTTTTCGGTCGAGCCCCTGGAGAGTGATGCGCTGCCCACCGTCGGTCTGGATAAGTGTCGCCCGGACTCCCAGGTCCTCCAGGATGCAGGACAGCTGAGAGAGTCCCTCGTGGTCGTATGAAAGGGCGGCTTTGTAGATGCCAGTCAGCTGCGAAAGGGCCTCTCCCCTGGGGTTGAAGCGGACTGCCTTGCTTTGATCACCGGAGATATCTTTGCTCATTCGGACCTGGCTTCCCTTCGGCGCCAGTGTAAACCCGTACTGGGCCGCGACCTCACGCATATACGCCGTGGCGCGGCGTTTTTCATAGTAGTTGTTGATCTTCCGGCCGGTCTTGTCCGCTCGTACGGACACTATGTGATAGTGTTCCCTGTCAATGTCGAAGTGACGATACACCAGGAATGGCTGACGCCCATAGCCGAGGTGATCCATCAGGCCGGAGATGAACTCAAGCACCTGGTCCTCCGTGCAGGTGTCCGTCTCCGAGGGGTTCACTGAAGCATGGAAGCTTTTTTCGGCGACATAGTAGCGGGTCTTTTCGTACCGGTCGAACAGTTCATAGATATACTTGCTGTCAGTGCTTTCCATGTTAGCGTAGGCGACGAGCTCGGCCACCCCGCGCAGGACCTTTCCCTCGTTGTAGTCGAGGGAAGGCCTGCAAGAGGGGCGTGCCTGCTCAATCTCCACTATCATATCTTGTCGATACTGATCGGGACATGGAAATCAATGCCTGTCCCTCAGATGAGCTCGATAGTGTGGGCATTGATGCGCATCTGGGCGGCCGGCTGGTCGTCCTTTGTCATGTATGCACGGGCGGACGGGTAGCCCGCGACGAAGACCTGCTTGCCGGTCTTGAGGAAGTCCAGCACTCCGGTGAGTGCGCCTGTGACCTCATAGGAGACCTTCACCTCCGCGTCCCCTTTCTTCTTCACCTCCGCGTCCCCTTTCTTCTCGTTGCAGATGACGGTGAATGACATGAACGGATTGCCTCCGTTCTGGCCCTCGACGCGGACAGCGTCCTTCGCGAGGTTGCCGATGATTTCGATACGTTGCATAATGGTTTGGATTAAGAGTTGATAATTAGGTGTTTATATATCGTTTGACGATATCGAGCATGACGGCGAACTCATCCCGTAGTCCTTCCGTGGAGCGCATAAGGACAGTCATCTTCTCATCCAGGAGGCGCGTATTGAGATAAGGGGTTCCGTCGGGACGCATCTGTTTGGACTGCTTCTGGTAGAGCGTTACGACCTGGTTGTAGTTCACTCCTATCTTGTTCACCTCGTAGATGAGACGGTTCATCTTCTCTCGAAGCACTTCCCCGTCAATCACCGCCCCGGGACGCCTTTCGGGCAGCCGTTTCCGGGTAATCAGATCGCGCATGAAACATGAAACTGTCGGGTATCCGGCGTTCTCCATGAGTACCCTTACACGGGCCATTTCATCACTCGTGAGACGCACTTGCACTAGGCAGTTTCTGTTCTCTTTTTTTGCCATTGAGGCACTGTTATTACTTAAAAAAACACACCAGTTCCGGTCCGGAACACCAAGGTTGCAACTGCGGCAGCAACCTCTCTTCGCCCTCGGCGTGCAAGGACTTTCCGGGAGGAAAGGCAGTTGGATTTGTAATACAACTGCACTCCTTGCACTTTCCCTTTAGTCGGAATTTCCGTCCAGGTTCCGCCCAAAGTTCTTCGCAAAGTAAATCAATTTATTTTATTTCGCAAAACATTTTTATTTGATTGTTTTAATACTATCTTTGCATTTACGTAAAGGAGGTAAAGACTCTTTTGCGTAAAAG
>CACZHP010000078.1 GCA_902780935.1 uncultured Bacteroidia bacterium
GCTCTGTTACATATGTACGCCCCTGTCGTCATAAACATCTGAGCTCCGAGGCCTTTCATAACCAGCTTGTCCAAATGGAGATCTGAGATGTATACGATGGCAGCATACTTGCTTTTCCCAGGGAGTGTATCTGTCAGGCGCAAATGCATGGACAGCAAGAGTATCAGTTCCGGATCCGCATCGGTGTCCAATAGGAACATCTTAGCCTCATCATGGAAAGATTCATTTATGAAGTCATGAATTCGCACATCCGTGTCGCGCTCATTCTCGCCTTTGAGCGTTCCTGCACTTAACCTCACATACTTTCCACCTACTTTACTCGCCATGGAATTCATTCCATCCCTTCCTACGCAATAGATGACAGGTCCTACCGGCGTGGATTCATCCACGACGGGCGCCAAATCAATGGCCACTCGGGAAAAGAATTCTCCGAAAACATTACCGGAGGATATTGTCTTGCTCTTAAAGGATTCCTTTGTCTCTTCTCCCGCAAGAATCTTGAGATTGACCCGTCCAGTTTTCCGGTAGTCCTTTAGGAATTTCGGAAGACGGGAATATAACGTACTCTTCTTCAATGAGATTATGTAATTATCTCCATTGAATCTGGCCTCTTGACTATCTCCATCGCTAAAGAGAACCACCGGTGCGACATCCCCAAAATCCGTTACATCCAGGACTCGTTTTTTCACGATAGTGTCCTGATAGGAGGAATGCATGAGGACACAGGATGCAGCCGCAAGAGAAGCTACATCTTCCTCGGGAAGGAAGTCAATTCGCCGAAGGACGTCTTCATAATCTGTGACCTTCAAGTATCCTTCCAGCATCTGGACAGGGGTATCGTCTATCAGGTAGATCATGGCTTATGGATGATTGTTAAAATATGGGTAAACCCTTCTGCAAGGCTTGCTTCAGAAAGCTCTGGTTGCGTTTCGTCCCGCAGGATCCGCCATCTGATAGGGGAGTCTTTATCTGGCCATTTGGTCACGACATCCCAGTTGCACAGGCCCTTCAGTCGCTTACGAATCGTTCCAAAGGTTCCGCCATCACCTTCTGCCAATCTCGCCATATCGCGGGAAAGGGGATGGGCAGGGAAGGACCCCACTTGAGTAATGGATAGACTGGATTTGAAGAAACCACCCTCCAGTTCGTCCTCCAGAAACGATATTGCGACCGTTCGATAATCTCCGTATTCGCGCATACTTTTTAGTATTAGACGGAGCACTTCTCTAATTGGTCCCGTCTCTATATACATGTCTGCGCCTTTGAGCTTACCCGGGACCTTCATTGCCAGTTCAGGGAACCCAGATGAGAGCTCTTCTCTAACGAAGAGATCCAGCACTCCACTGCGGAATCGTATGGAATTGCGGAAGTCTTCTATCTCCTTTGCAAAAGTGGGATTGTTTAACGGGTGCTTGCCTGTTTGCTCGAAATATGAGACGAACTCCTCTGATGAAGCAAAAGAATCATGTACAAGGCCGTTGTAGTCTACCCACTGAGGGCCAAAGATGAAGCCGGAGACCAGGCTATAAAGACCTTCTTCCAGGTGCATTTTAGACCTGCATGAAAGGACAATCTGCTGACAACGATAAACATAGTCAATATAGTCTTCATCGGAACTGAAATCATGAGTCAGATACTTCAGCCCGTTTTGGTCATGGCTGAATAGATGAAGAAATTCGGCATTGTCCCTCTGAGTAACCATCTGCATAGCTGCTATGAATTACAAAGTTACTAAAAATAGTCAAGCATACCGAAATTGCGAACTCACTTCGTTATATATCAGTATTTCTGCGCAAATGTAACTCAGTTAAGCGAACTGTTACTTCGTATATTATTCGTGTATAAAGAAGAAGCTGGGGGAGCGGAATGATACAACCACCTTAACATAAGATAAATTGTGTAACCGAATTTACAAGGAGGGGAGTCACGGCTATAAGCCTGAAACTTCTTTGGATTTTGGAAAAGAAATAGGAACTTTTTTACAGTGATATATCGAATATTTCGTAAATATACAACATCAGAACGCTG
>CACZHP010000079.1 GCA_902780935.1 uncultured Bacteroidia bacterium
ATGCACCAAGTATACCATGGCCGATGTCCCATAAAAGGCACATTAACCTATATCTTGTATTTTGCTGATTAAAACCGATAACCAGAATCCCGATTTGTAAATTTGATCTTATTATAACATATTCAAAGAAAGGAAGCAACCCGCAATGAAATGTCTTTTGAAATATCCCTGGGTCAAGCTGCCCCGGAACAAGGTTCCCGGCGGCAAGGGACTCATGGGAGCCTGGATGCGTCTTGCAGCGCGTGCGGCCTTTCGCAAGGGCGAAGGGCACTACTGTGGATATGACAATCCCGTCGTACCCGGAATGTGGGTCGGCGGGATTGTCGGTCTCAAGGCTATCCTGGGCCTCAGGCGGCGGGACGCGGCGCTCGACGTGCTGCGGGACCTGGAAAGCTTGGGCTTCCTTTCCTGGACGCTGGACCCTCCACCAAAAGGCTGAGCTACACCCTGTCAGACTGGCTCGTGCGTTTCTCCGGCGCAGAATGCCCGGACGCAGCTGTCTATACCACTGAAGGCTACGGCTTTTCGTGACTTCCAAGCTATTCAAGCAGTCAATGGCTACCCGTTTTGTATGTTTACCGGTGCTGACATGATTTCCGGTATTTCACTGGGGTCATGCCGTATTTTTTCACGAAGGCCCGGGTGAAATAGGAATGGTTGTTAAAATCAGATCCTCAACAGCAAGCTGATATGCAGCCAGCTCCAGCCGGTAATTATTCAGGTAAGCGGTAAATCCCGTGCCCATCAGATCCTTGAACAGCTTCATGAAATAGCTGGTAGAAAATCCACACAAATCAGCCACATATTGCACCGGTGTATCCATGGCATAGCTAAGCTGGACCCAATCCAGAGCCGGTTTTAGCCGGTCGTAAGTCATATGAAGTGCCAGATCCTTCTCCCCGGTCTCCACGCAATGCTGATTAAGCAGATGCATCACCATCAGCAGATTGGATTTAACCAGATATTCATGAGTGGAATAGCTGTCGTTACGATGCTCGATGAGGCTTTCCAGCAGCGGCTTCAGTTTCAGATTCAGCTCCGATCCTGCCGGTTCCATACAATTGACATTCTTTTCGTGTGTCAAAAAGGGTTTCAGATACTTCTCTGCCAGACGGTCCTCCCCCAAAAGCGAATAATTGAACATAATATTATAATACTCCGCCTTCTCGGACTGGGCTTGTTCGATAGCGTGAATGGCGTGAGGGAGAACAATGACAATATCCCCCGGTTCCAGCAAGTAGTTCTGGGCCCAGACCGATACATTCAGTCGGCCGGCGGTTACGTAGATCAGTTCCGCTTCCTCGTGCCAATGGCGGGGAAATGCAGTGATGTACTCTGGGACCTACAAACGCTGCACCCGGAAGTTGCAGCAGAGTGGTCTCCCAAAAACCTACCGTTGCAGCCGTCTCAGGTTACTGCCTATTCAAATAAGAAGATGTGGTGGCGATGCGATAAAGGTCATGAGTGGTATGCCTTGATCTCAACACGGTCGTATGGAAGCAAATGTCCGTATTGCAGCGGCATATTAACGCTCCGGGGCTTCAATGATTTTCAAACGCTTCATTCAGAACTTGCGGCAGAATGGTCAGAAAGGAACGGAACACTCACGCCGGATAAGATCAACGACAGATCTCCAAAGAACGTGTGGTGGCGGTGTCGCGCCTGCGGGTATGAATGGAGAGCAGTTGTCAAGGCAAGAGTCAATGGCCTTAAATGTCCTGTCTGTGCTGATCGAGCAGTTCTTGAGGGTTACAATGATTTAGCGACTACTGACAAGGCGTTTCTGAAGGAGTGGCCGTATGAATTGAACACTGATGTTGAGCCAACAAAGATCACAAGGAACTCTTTGAGACCGGTATGGTGGCGATGCAAATACGGGCACACATGGAAAGAGAAGATTGCCAAGAGAACCATAGAGGGAGAGAGGTGCCCCGTCTGCGAAGAAGAGTTTGCTCGTGTGCTGCCCCAACTCCTTATCATGCTCTACTGCGGTCGGCTTGGTTTTAAGGTGAGGCTAAACGACGAAGAGAACATCGGGATCACACTGGATGCTTACATACCGGAGTTGAAGTTGGCAGTTGCAGTAATTGGGAATGGTACGAAAACAGAAGAAGAGGCCGTTCTTGTTACCCAGCACCTGTGCAAGGTTCGAGGATTACTATTTGATACAGTCTCATTCAAAGACAGCGCTGAGGGAGTATGTCGAGGCGTGAAGAAAGCCTTTCAAGGAGCCCATATTTACATCACTTCAGATAATGACGATGATGTGAGAACGGCACAT
>CACZHP010000080.1 GCA_902780935.1 uncultured Bacteroidia bacterium
CTCTCCGCCAACAGGGATCTCCAGCTTGGCGTTGTCAAGGGTGACACCGCTGACATTTATTATCTTCGCCTCCACGGTCACGGAGCAGGTCGCCGTCTTCCCTCCGTCGGATGTCGTCACGGTGATGGTGGCCGATCCAGCCTTCACGCCGGTCACGCGGCCGCTGTTGTCAACCGTGGCCACGGAGCTGTTCGATGACGACCAGCTGACGGCCTTGTTCTGGGCGTCAGAAGGCGAGACGGTTGCGGACAGGCTCTGGCTCTCGCCCTCCTTCACTGTGATGTTAGTCTGGTTGATGCTCACGCCCGAGACGGAGATCACGGGCGGCTCCTTCTCGCCGCAGCCCACGGCCGACAGCAAGAGCAAGGTCATGGCCGACACCAAAGCGGCCATAAGGGTCTTGGTAAATGTTGTTCTCATGAGTATGGGTTTTAGTTGAATATAAATAGTCTTTTCAAGACTCGCTTTAAAGGTAAGCAAATATTCATAAAGAAGCAAAAGATTATGATAGGACTTTTACTGATGATGGAATATTAATATCATTTTACTATCTTTGCGAAGAACAAATATCTTTGGGATATGGGAATGGTAATGACAACAGTGCGGCTTGATAAAGGTGCGAAAGAAAAATTCGATGCCCTCTGCAAAGGGTTCGGGATGAGTGTGAACACGGCTTTCACCATATATGTCAACAAAGTGATTGAGGAAGGAAGGATCCCATTCACTGTCGGGATGCCTGAGTCCAGAAAGGCAGGTGGACTCGAGCTTCTCAACCGTATTTCAGGAGCTTGGGATGACGGGCGCTCCTCCAAGGAAATAGTCGATGGGATCAGGGCCGGAAGATCATCCGGGAAAACCAGGGTTATCAATGATTATTAGCATGACTCCGTCTTACCTTCTGGACACAAATGTCTGCATCGAGCTTCTGAAGGGCAATCCGGCAACGAGAAGCCATGTTGAAGAAGTCGGGCAGCGGAATTGCGGAATCTCGGAAATAACTGTGGCAGAGTTGTATTATGGTGCCAACAAAAGCTCCCGCTCTTTCGAGAAAAGGCAGGATATCCGTTTTTTGCTTGAGATTTTCGAGTTGGTTCCGATTGCTCCAGCACTTTCGGTATATGGCGAGGTCAAGGCTCTTTTAGAGGAAAGAGGCTTGCGGTTGGATGATTTCGACCTGCTGATCGGGGCAACAGCTCTCGAAGCGGGGATGAAGCTCGTTACCAACAACACGAGGCACCTTGCCAGGATACCTGGGCTCGACCTGGAAGACTGGAAATAGCTAATAATTATTTCTTTATCAGGAGTATTCCATCGGCGTGGATGTCCGGCTCATCGCTCTGGACGCGGATGCTGCCTCCGATCCCTTTGACAAGGGAATATGTACCGAGATGTACCCATTCTCCACGCGTCTGGCCTTCCACAACTAGACTTGCCCTGTCGAAAACGACGGTCTTGGCCTCGTCCCCGACCTCGATCTTGAAAGTGGTCTCCTTGCAACCGTTCCCCTGCTGGAAGGCGTAAATCTCGTATTCACCATCAAGGGTTGAAGGAATCTTATATTCAAGGTGGTTGTCTTCAGGGTCGCCGGTGTATTTAAGATATGACCTTCCGTAGGCTCCGCCTCCCCAGATGACCTCCCAGCCTTCCTTGCCGGTAATATATTCGGAATCCTCATCGATAAGAGTCTCAGGTTCCTTGCCGTCGAGGTAGGGATCTTCCTTAAGAATGCGCTGGATCTTGCTGACATCGATCGTCTGTACATCGCCCTTGCCTGCCATGGCTGCAGCTAAGCCTGCTACCTGGCCCATACCCATGAAGACGGGTTCCATTCTTCCCTTTTGGGGGTCAGACTACGGTAGGAAACAGGGTAGGGGTGGCTGACACCTTTCTGGACATCTCCCTCGTTCTTCACCATCAGCTTGCCGTCCCTTTCGACGACAATCCTCTGGCAATTATGGGAATCCATTCCATAGGCGGCGTATCCTATTCCATCGGTGATTTCTGTCTTCCCTTCGCAGTCGGCCTGGGTTGCGACGTATTCTCCCACAAGCCTTCTCGACTCTCTGACGTATATCTGTGGGGTCCAATGGCCGTTGTTGACATATTCATCCTTCGGAAGTCCCCAGCGGCGGATCTCGTTCTGGATATTGGCTGGCACTCTTGGGTCAGTCTGGTAAAAATAGAACAGTCCCAAGGTGTAGTCAAGGTGGTCCTGAAGGATCTTATCGCGCTCGTCCCATGACGCTTCAGGGTAGGAATGGTTCATCCCTATCATGTCCGTGGAGAACGGCCCTTTATTGTTGATGTCGGTCTTGTGTCCAGGCATCCGGCTCCAGATGAAGTAGTTCCAGAGCTGTGGGTTGGGATCGGCCTCGAAGACCCTGACGAGCAGTTCGTACTTGGAGGGGTCGTAGCGCTCCGGTTTTCCGATAGGGATCATGTTGTCGGGATCGTCTGTCAGGCATATACGGTAATTGTAGGCCTGGACACAGGTGTCTCCAGTACCTTTGTCCTTCTCCCGGGCGTCGCTTATTCCCCAAAGCAGTCCGCTCTCGGGATTCCCAGGCTCGACGAAAGGATCTATCCCGTCGGGGAACTGATGTTGGTCAAGGAGTTCGAACCCGTCCCAGGTCTCGCCATACTCGCTGTTGTCCTCGCGTCCGACACGGTAACTCACTCCGGCCGCCGCCATAAGGTCTCCTTCGTAGGAGCAGTCGATAAACTGCTTGGCCTTGATTGTGACGCTCTTGCCTTTTCGGTCAGTGCAAGTGATTGATTTGATTCTGTTTCCGTCTTTCTGAACAGATTCAAGATACCATCCTTGCTTGAGAGATATTCTCGGATTGTCAAGGTATTCCATGAGAATCTCCTCAGCGACATGGGGCTCGAAGAGCCACTGCTCGAGCTTACCATAGTGAGCGCCCAATTTGCGGTAAAACTGTCTCGCGAGGCCGATGACAGCCTGTTTGTTTCCGATGTCGGTCTGTCCAAGTCCTCCTGTGGTCATGCCACCAATTGTCTTGTCAGGACAGATTATAACTACATTGCTGCCTTCGTGGGCTGCTGAATATGCAGCTGTTACACATGCGGAGCTGCCGCCGTAGATGCAGATGTCGGTTCCTTTCCCGCAAGATACCAGTAGCAGCGGAAAGACCACCAGGGATAGAATACTTTTTTTCATGAATGTGCAGGCTAAAACAATAATTATCTCGAGAATGAATACGGCCGGTCCTCGGGGGCGGTGCCGCGGGTGGTGACTGGCTCCGCGGACATCGAGTAAACTATCTTGGCTCCATTTGTCAAGTCGCTGTGCTTGAAGTAGTTCCTGGTCCAGTT
>CACZHP010000081.1 GCA_902780935.1 uncultured Bacteroidia bacterium
GCCATATATGGCCGTGCCGATGACATAATCATCATAGGGGTCGCGGTTCATGTAGCCTCTCTTGATCGACCAGCGGACGAACGTATGGAAACGGGACATCGTTCCGATAATTGAATTCTGACCACGCTGCTTCGGGAACCGGCACTCCGGGACCGATTTGTAGGCTTTTTTATAGAGAGGATCCTTGATGCACGGTTTTCCGTCCTTTCCTTCGACAACGAACTTGTGCTCATTCTCCAGAAACTTGGAGAACTTCCGGAGCATATCCGAGGATAGCGTGGCAAAGCTTACTTCCTGGGCGCTATAGATGGCGAAGCGTTTAAGGGCGCGGATGATGACATTGTAGTGCCGGATCCGGGAAATGGATATTTTCTGGATGGACACAAAATGTTCGAACGTGTCAAAGAATTCTTTCTGTGAGTCGTCCTTTTCTTCAGCTGTTTCTTCCTCTTCCATTTGAGCGACAATCCTCTCCTGGGCAAGGATACGGCTTGCGATGAAATCAGACAGCCACTCGGTAGGAAGATCTCTTTTCCCTCCTCCGTCGGCAATGTACGCTTCCCGGATATCATTTGAAAGAGACTCGAGATCCGCCTTAAGGGCAGACAGTTTCATAATGAGCTGCTGCTTCTCCGGAGTGTTCGAACGAGTGTTCGGAATCTTCACCGTTTGCTTAGCCGCATCCCAGTATTCAGGTTGTACGTATAGGTTCGTTTTTGCCCTTACATCGAACTTTCCATGGTAAAAACGGACGTGAATCTCACGTTTTCCAGTGATTTTGTCCTCCTTCGTGGAGAGTTTATACACGATATTCGCCATATATCAACTATTTAGCCTTCGGCACAAAGGTAATAATTTTTGCCGATTTTTGCCGACTTAGCTGAAATATTTTGATTTTTCTAGACCCAGTACTAGAATCGAAACGGGCTCAAAAACGCATATAATTTATTGGATATCAATTAATAATAAGCGAACACTGCTTTCAAATCCATTCAACCCATTTCAGACCAGTTCAGCTCTTCGATTCCCGCCCGGGGCATAAACCAACTAATTCCAATTAGTTGGTTTTATTATTTATCCCCTGAGCATCCTGTAGATCTCCGCCAAATGGCCAAACGAAATCCCGCCAAACAACCAAACGACAACACTCGAAACTTGGAAAAGCGTCCTTTTTAGGCCTCAAATTCTTTGGAAAAGCGTCCTTTTTTATGTTTGATTTTTCTTAGAAAAGCGTACCTTTGCCATGTTAACGATGTGATTCTATGCTAAAAAGAAAGATTCGCACTTATATTCATGAGCATCTTGCCAGTAGGAACAGCAAGATCCTGGTCATCGACGGGGCCCGTCAGATCGGGAAGTCATACATCATACGCGACGTTGCGAAGTCTCTCTTCCAGAACTATGTGGAGATCAACTTCGCAGAGGACAAGAACGGCCCCAGACTGTTCGAGACGTTGCGAAGTCTCTCTTCCAGAACTATGTGGAGATCAACTTCGCAGAGGACAAGAACGGCCCCAGACTGTTCGAGGCGGCGACGACCAAGGAGGAATTCTATTTCCGGCTTAGCACGGTTGCCGGAGAGAAATTAAAGGGAACGAAAGATGATACGATCATCTTCCTGGACGAGATTCAGGCTTATCCCCATCTCCTGACGCTGCTGAAGTTCTTGAAGGAAGACGGACGATATACGTATATTGCCAGCGGCTCCCTTCTCGGTGTAACGCTTAGGCAGACGACATCCGTGCCTGCAGGAAGCGTCATCATCAAGCATATGTATCAGCTTGACTTTGAAGAATTCCTCTGGGAGAATGGATTTACCGAAGAGGCAGTATCTGTCTTGGAGCAGAAGTTCTTACAGAGGGAGCCTCTGGACGAGTCCATGCACGGGAGGATGATGGATCTCTTCAAGAAATACCTTCTTGTGGGCGGTCTGCCCGATGCCGTGAACGAGTACCTGAGTTCCAGGAACATCGTGGCTGTCCGCGACATCCATGAGGCTATCCATACCCTATATGGGATTGATGCCTCCCAGTACGATGAAGAGCACAAACTCAAGATTACGAGGATCTACAATATGATTCCTTCCTTGATGGGCAACAAGAAGAAACGGGTGGTGTATCGTGACATCGAGGAAAAGAAGAGCAAGCGGAATGAGGATTATCAAGATGAATTTGACTATATCGCCGGGGCAGGGATTGCCATCGAGGTAAAAGCGGTTTCCTCTCCAGTCTTCCCGCTTAAGGAGTCCGAGAGCAAGAACCTGCTGAAGTTCTACATGAACGACGTCGGGATTCTTACCAATGAGCTGTATAAGTACAACATCGACGCAGTCATGAACGACCGCCTCAGTGTGAATCTGGGAAGCGTCTATGAAAGCGTTGTTGCCTCCGAGCTGAGGGCTCACTGCTCAGGACCGCTCTACTACTATGACAACAAGGCCCATGGCGAGGTGGAGTTCCTACTGGATGACTACGACAATGCCGCCATCCTGCCGGTGGAAGTGAAATCAGGGAAAGACTATACGATCCATCGGGCGCTCAATGCTTTCCTGGCGAATCCGGACTACCACGTTCACGACGCTTACGTCCTGTCCAATGAACGGCTCATAAAAAAAGACGGGTTCATCACCTATCTTCCCATT
>CACZHP010000082.1 GCA_902780935.1 uncultured Bacteroidia bacterium
ACTTTAAAGAGCTAAAAAAGAACCTGGTAAGTTCAACTTTAAAGAAACAGACTTATGCTAACTTTTACAAAGGAACAACTTTCTGAGGTAATGTGCAAGCATGCCGAGAAAGAAAACGGTCTTCATGACTTGCTGGAGATTATGTTGGAGAGCTTGATGGTGGCTGAACGGGGTGAGTTTTTACGGGAACAGGAGGACCGGAACAAGGGTAACGGATACCGGTTGGGTCATACTTACGGCCATGGAAGGAAGTTGGAGTTCAGGATTCCCAGGGACCGTTTCGGGAACTTCCATCCGAAGATCCTGGCCATATTGCGGGACCAGGAGGAAGAGTGCGAGAAGCTCGCCGGGAGCCTGTATACGAAGGGTTTGACGCAGGCGCAGGTAGGACAGGTCTTCGACGAGATATACGGCGAGCATTATAGCAAGTCCAGCATCTCGAGGATGATTGACTACGTTCGTCAGGAAGTGTCCGCATGGCTTGTCAGGGGGCTTGACGCTTACTATCCAATCGTGTTCGTGGACTGTGTCCACATCAAGGTCTTCCGGAAAAAGAAGGCTGCGACGGAGGCGTTTTACGTGATCTTGGGCGTGACGGAGGAAGGGACGCGTGAAGTGCTGGGCATATACAACAGCCCGATTGAAAGCGCGAACGGCTGGGGCAATATGTTTGACGACCTGCATGAGAGAGGCGTTGAGAGCATCGGCTTGATGGTCGCAGACGGATTGTCCGGCTTGGACAAGGTGATTGGTGAGAAGTTCCCCGGGGCAGCGTTCCAGCGCTGCACGACGCACCTCAAGCGCAACATGCTGGCGAGGGTCCGTCACGGTGACAAGAAGGAACTGGCGGACGATATGCGGGAGGTCTTCCGGACGGGTGACAAGAACTACACGATAGAGATGGGCATGCAGGCTTGGAAGGAGATGTGCATGAAGTGGGGCAAGGGCTACCTGTCCATAAGAAGACAGGCTGACAATGAGGATGTTGCGTTCTACTTCACATACTTGAACTACGCGCCTCAGATCCAGTCGATGATATACACGACGAACTGGATCGAGCGGCTCCAGAAGGACTTCCGGCGGGTCACGCGGATGCGCGGTGCGATGCCGGACGAGAACTCGGTCATCGTCCTGATGGGCAAGACGGCGATGGACAAGGAGTCCTATCAACGGGTGATCCCGAGGATACGGGAAGATGCTACTCTCTTTCCCGTTGGTTCAGCGTCAAAATGAGACTGAGCAACCAGTGGAAGGGGCCAGTCTCCTTGGATAACAAGAAAAATGGTGTAACTTTGAACGTTCTTTAAATTGCAGACCCTACTCCAGACACACTGGATGGAACGCTACCCTCGCCACCAAATCTGCTCCGAGAGTATTCTATGGTACGCTCAGCGCAGAAAAGAGGGCAAAACATGCTTTGAGAGTATTACAAAGTACGCTCGGAGCAAGAAAGCTTGCAAAATGTGCTTTTAGAGTGGAGAGGTCTGGGGGGTTATAGGCTCCAGCGGAGGCCGAGGGTGGCGCCGAAGGAGTCGCGGAGGACGGAACCATTGTCGGCATAGAGGCCGTAGAGAATTGCGAGGCGGCGGAAGGGTATTTCTCCCATGAAAGCACCGCTGAACTGGCTCAATGAGGTCTCCTTGACAGTTCCGGGCTCTTTCCCCCAAGGGGATTCCCCTTCATAAGGCTGACGATACAGACCGTAGTTCTGGCTGTAGGTCAGCATCAGCTTATAGGGCGACTTCCTGAACAGGTTTCCGGCCAGGCCGAAATGGCAGGCTTTCAGGCGGTTGTTCTCGACCCCTAGCACAATGCCATCGAACGGATTCCACTCATGGTTGCGGGTCCCGGTCGGGAAGAACAGTGGGAAGCCGGCAGTGCGGCCTGAGAAGGTCCAGCCGGAACGATATTCACCATTATTGAAATAATTGTCCCCTCCGCCGGAAATGTGTTTCTTACCCTCGGAGTCTGTCCAGTCGTGGCGGGTCCCCGACTGCCACATCGTGGTAGCATATTCAAGAAGCACGTCGCTGACCCAACCGTACCGGTCATTGAAGCCTAAATGGAGGGTGTTCACCCCGTCCGGGAAGTTCTGGAAGCCCATTCCGGAGCCGTCGTCGTAAGGGATGTCGTGCTGGAAGGTCACCGAGAAGCCATCACCTTTCCAACGCAGGCCGAAGAGCTCCTCCCCTCGCTGGTCACCCAGGACGTTGATCTGGTCGCTGACGGTACTGCTTGAACCGCCGCTGGAACCTGTTATGACCCTGATGTAATCTTTGAAAGTGGACGGCCGTCTGCCATTCGTAGGATGTGTCCCGCTCCAAAGTGCATAATGGTCAAGGCGGCCGAGGAAATCCAGCCTGTCGGTAATATGTACCGTAAGGCCAATCCGCATATTGTGCACCAGGGCGCCTTCGACAAATCGCGTGTCGAAGGTCCGGTAGTCGCCGTAGGAGCCGCTCAATTCAACCTTGCCTCCGGTGAAAGGTACGGTCCAAGGCTCAAGGTTCAATGAATATCCTGGGATACTCCTTGAGTTACCGCTCCAAA